>DASVQE010000092.1:0-11130 GCA_036389275.1 Thermoanaerobaculia bacterium | reverse complement strand
ACGAGCGCGACCGCGGGGCCATCGTCTCTGTAAAATTTGCGAAGGGCTAGCGCTAAATCATTGTTCTGCCGTAATGAGGAATGTGGCACGCGCGATGCTATTCCCGATGGCAGGAGACGCAAATAACATGAAGCGCACCATCAGCAGAGCCGCCGTCATCGCAGCCTTCGTCCTCACGCTGCCGACCGCGTTTGCCGCCACTCCTCAAGCGACCGACCTCACCAACACCTTTCGCGGCGCCGGTGCCGCGGTAGACCAGCTTCAGGTCTACGAGATTGCCGGCATCGTCATCCTCCGCGGCCGTGTGGCCGACGTGTCCGAAGCCGCTGCTCTCGCCGACTACGCGCAGAGCCTCGGCTACGCCCGCGTCGCCAACCTGATCCAGATCACGCCCGCGGACAACGACCAGCAGATCGAACGGCTGGCCGAGCGCGAGCTCACGATTCACCGCTCGCTCGACGGCTGCCAGTTCCAGGTGCAGTCGACGCACGGAGTGCTCCACGTGGCCGGCAAGGTGCGACACGAGCTGCAGAAAGACGTCGCGGTTCAGGTGCTGCGCAACATCGACGGAGTGCGCTCCGTACAACTCGATCTCCGCAAATTCTAAACGCTCCTACGAACGAACGAAGGAAGGCAGGCCGCGAGGCCTGCCTTTTCGTTTTTGGAGATCTACCTCACCGTGCGGATCGAGAAGCGGAACCCGTTTCCTTCCGAAATCTCGTCCGGCTTGCGGATCGATTTCGCGTAGATCACGCTGAGGAAGACGTTGTAGTCGCCGAAGGTGATGGCGGACTCGGTGCCGATGCCGGCGTCGACCACGATGCGGTCGGACTTGGTGAGCTGGCTGGTGGTGAAGCCGACCGCGCCGGCGCCGACGTAGCCGATGCCGTAGAGCGTGTTCCAGTAGAGGCGGCCGAGGCGGTAATCCTTGTTGCGGAAGATCGGCACGAACAGCTCGTTGGTCAGATGCGCTTCCTGGGTCCCGATCGAGGAGTCGTTGCTGCGGATCGACTTGAGCGCCTCGCGTCCGCCGAGGCGGAACAGCTCGTACTGCGGCACGTCGTAGAGCTCCCACTGCGGCGTCGGATCGATGTCGCCGTCGCCGTCGCGGTCGATCGGCGCCGGCACCGGATCGGCCACGTCGCGCTTGAAGAACGAGCCGACGTGCAGGCGCGAGAAGACGAACGACGTGCCGGTGATGTCGAAGCGGTGCAGCCCTTCCGCCTCGAACTTCGTGTAGCTGTAGTCGCCGGTGGCGAGGCGCGCCGACTGCGTGATGGCCGCGGCCAGGCCCGTGCGCTGCGGCCCGATGTCGCGGAAGGCGGTGAGCACCGGCGTGATGCGGCCGCGCTGCTCGCCGACGATCGAGTTCATGCGCTCGTCGAATTGTGTACCAAATTGATAACCGATTTTCGTGTAGATATTGTTCTTACGATTATCGGGACGGGTGGTGCCGAAGGTGAGCCGGTCGTCCTGCAGCAGGACGAAGTAGCGGTTGTTGTAGTCCTTCGGAATGCCGATCAGCAGCAGCCCGCCGCGCACGCGCTCGAACTCCTTGTTCGACGACGAGCCGATGTCGGGAAACTCGATCGAGTCGAACACGCCGATGCGATAGGTGTAGTTGCGCGCGTAGTACTTGTAGCGGAGGAACGTGGAGATGTCGCCGTTGACGAACTCGTAGTCGATCTGGCTCTCGAAGAGCACGTTGCGAATGAGCTTGCGCAGCCGCACCGACGCCTGTCCTTCGGGGAGATAGATGTTGACGGCCGGCAGCGAGTCGGGGCGGCGGTCGTAACTGCCGCTGGCCGCGTCGGAGAGGACGTTGGGCGTGACCGCGGGCGGCGGCTGCTGGGCCGGGGTCTGCGTGTCGGTTTGCTGCGCGGAGAGCGCGCCCGCCGATGCAAGAATTGCCGTGCAGACGGCGGCGGCGTAGAACATTTTCGTCATGTGCAAACGGTTCCTTTTCCCAGGCAGCGACCGGCTGACCTGACTCAACCTATGGTAAAGTCAAGCACTTGAAGTCTTTACGGAAAAGTGAGGCGTGTGTGGTGGCATATGTTTTGTAGTGAGCGCGGGCATTGTAGCCGTGGAAGGACTACCGTGCGAAGCAGTTTAGGAGGTGTGACTTGTTGCTTCTGAGGCATCGACTGCTCTTTTCTCTGTTGTGTTTTCTGATGGTCGGCAGCGCGTTTGCGCAGACGGGCGACGTCACGATGTCGACGATGACCCGTGACGACCAACTGCACCTGTTCGCGCCGACGGCGAGCGGCCAGACCGGCCTGTTCGAGACCGTCACCGCGGACACGCTGCGTCGCGGCGAGTGGTCGTTCGGCGTCTATTTCAACGACTACGATCTGACCGCCGGCGAAGCGGAAGATCTCGCGCCGGCTTCGGCGCGCGAGTATCGCGACCTCGCCTACGATCAGTATCGGCTGAGCGCCTCCATCGGCGTCGGCCTGACCGACCGGTGGGAAGTGAGCGCGATGCTGCCGTGGGATCGCCTGGTCGGCAACGGCGGCGACCGCGTCGGCTTCATCAACGGTCGTCTGTTCCGCGGCGAGTTCAGCGAGAGCGGCCTCGGCAAGGCGCGCATCGCCACGAAGTTCGGCCTCACGCCGAACGACGCGGCGACCCGCTTCGGCATCAGCGCGTTCGTCGATCTCCCCACGGGTGACGACGAGATCAGCGGCGACGGCACCGACTTCGGCATCGGCGGTCACCTCACGCACGGCATGGCCTCCGCCGCGCTGACGTACGTCGCCCGCGGCGGTGAAGGTCCCGAGGATCCGATCATCTGCCCGGCCTGCGGCACGGGGCTGGAGCTGCCGAACGAGATCCGCATCGACGCCGGTCTGAACATGCCGGTGGGACTGTTCGGCCGCACGAACTGGATCAACGAAGTCAACGCGATCATGTACACGGGCGGCGATCGCACGCCCGATTCACCGATCTTCCTCGTCAGCGGTCTGCGTCACTGGTTCGGCGACAGCGGCTGGGCGCTCAACGCCGGCGCGCGCTGGAACGTCGCCAAGTTCGCGGACGATCATGACGAATGCCGTTTCACCGAGCTCGATGACTGCGGTCTGTCCGGCCTGGTCGGCCTGACGTTCGCGCCGCTCCGTCTGGCCACCGTCGCGCCTCCGCCTCCGGCGCCGACTCCGGTCCCGACGCCGCCGCCCGCACCGACTCCTGCTCCGGTTCCGCCGCCTGAGACCCCGGTCGTTCCGCCGCGTCAGCCGCAGGAGATCCGAACCGACGAGATTCACTTCGAGCCGGGCTCCGCGCGTCTGACCAACATCGCCAAGGCGATCCTCGACGAAGTGGCGCTGCGCATGAAGCAGGAGCCGTCGGCGACCGCGCTCGTGATCGGCTACACGGATGACCGTGAGCAGACCGGTCCGAACCGCGATCTCGACCGCCGCCGCGCCGAGGCCGTGCGCGACTACCTGGTGAGCCGCCACGGAATCGATCCGTCGCGCATCACCGTGGAAGGCCGCGGCACGTCCGATCCGGTCGGCGACAACACCACCGCGGAAGGCCGTCTGCGCAACCGCCGCGTGGTGATCCGTCTGATCCTGCCGTAACGAAGCACGAAGTTTCCCTCGCCCTCGCGGATGCAAATCCGCGAGGGCTTTTTTTTTGCTCTGCGAAAGCGTTCATGCGCCGTTTTGCACTCGCTCTCGCTCTGTCCCTCGTGTCCGCCTGCGCGTCGGCGCCCTCGCATCTGCCCGACGGCAGCCCCGGCGACGGCTCCGAGCATCGCCCGTCGCAACAGCAGCCGCCGCAGCGCTCCGCGAACGCGCTCACGCCGCTCGCGTCGATCCCGAACACGATCGTAGAGCCGAAGATCCGCGTCGGCCTGCTCACCGATCAGTCGACGGTGACGTTCCCGCGCACCGCCGGCGGCTACTACCTCGTCACCGACAAAGGTCCGTCCGTGCTGCGCCGCGGCTTCACCGCCAGCGCGCCGCTCGCCGACGCGCCGGTGCGCTACGCCGTGCAGATGAGCGCGATCTCCGACCAGTCGTCCGCCACCGCGCTCGCCGAGAAGCTGCGCGGCGAGACCGGCCTGCGCGTCGACGCGAACTTCGATCCGGCCAGCGGCACGTTCAAGATTCTCGCGGGCGACTTCGCCACGTCCGATGAAGCGACGCCGGTGCGCTCACAGCTCTCCGACCGCGGCTACGGCAAGGACCTCACCGTCGTGCGGCGTCCGTCCGACCAGCCGTTCCAGAAGCAGATCGCCATCGTCGACGACGAAGGCGACCGCACCACCATCGACGCCGCCACGCTGCTCATCTTTCCCGCAAGCGGCGACACGATCTCCATCGACAAGCAGCCGTACCGCACGTCCGCGCGCCTCTTCGTCAACACGCGCGGTCTGCTGAACGTGATCAATGAGCTGAACCTCGAGGACTATCTCCTCGGCGTCGTGCCGGCGGAGATGGGGCCGACCATCTACGACGAGGTGGAAGCGCTGAAAGCGCAGGCCGTCGCCGCGCGCACCTACGCGATCCGCAACATGGGGCAGTTCGCGGCCGAGGGCTACGACATCTGTCCCGGTCCCGCGTGTCAGGCGTACAAAGGATTCGGCGGCGAGCACGAGCTGTCGACGCGCGCGGTGCGCGAGACCGCGGGACTGATCCTGACGTACAACGGCGAGCCGATCGACGCGCTCTACACCGCCACCTGCGGCGGCGAGACGAGCGACGTCGGGACGATGTTTCCCGGCCGCAACGAGCCGTATCTGAAGCGCGCCCGCTGCATCGAGCTGGACATGCTGACCATCGCCGGCCGCGCCGACTCGGGGCTGCTCAATGACCTGCAGGTGAACGCGCGTCTCTTCGCCGCGCTCGCGTCGCTGCCGGAGACGTCGTCGTCATGGAGCGCGCGCGAAGTCTCGAACGCCACCGTCGCGGCCATGCACCTCGCCGGCTGGACGGAGATGCCGCAGCCGCTGCCGGCATCATCGCGCCGCGGCGACGTGCTCGAGTATCTCTCCACGATGATGGCGCTCGATCGCAACGGCCGCACGCTGCTCCTTCCGGAAGACCGGAAGTACTTCTTTCCGCAAACGCAGAACACCGAGACCAGGCCCTATCAGGCCGCGTCGTGGCTCATCAAGTACGGCATCAACCCGGCGCAGTATCTCGACCGCGTCTCGCTCGCGCAGCCGATGCCGCGCGAAGAGCTCTACGCGCTCCTCGGCGCATGGGTCCGCGAGCACGGCGTCCTCACCGACGCCGAAGGGAAGATCCTCCGCATCGACGCCCGCCGCATCACGCTCAAACAGAAAGGGGAGACCAGCGCGCACACGCTGCCGGCGAACATCCCGATCTTCCGCAGGCTCGGCGACCGGCTGCAGGAGTACGCGAGCGTGCCGGTGATGATCGGCGACCGCGCCACGATCATGCTCTCGCCGTCGAAGACGCCGGTGGCGATGATCGTTCAGGCGAACTTCGACGGCGCCGCGTTCGATCACACCTCGAGCTTCTCGAACTGGACGCGCAGCTATCGCGCCGACGAGCTGGTGACGGCGATCAATCGCCGCAATCCGATCCGCCAGCTCGTCGACATCCGTCCGCTCGTCGTCGATGCCTCGCAACGCGTGGCCGAGCTCGAGGTCACGGCCGAAGGCGGACGCACGTTCGTGCTCAAGGGCCTGCCGGTGCGCTGGTCGCTGAACGTGCCCGACAACCTCTTCGTGTACGACAAGACGAAGGATCCCGACGGCGTCGATCGCTACACGTTCTACGGAAAAGGTTGGGGACACGGCATCGGCATGTGTCAGGTCGGCGCGTACGGCATGGCCTTCCGCGGCTGGACGTTCGACCGCATCCTGAAGAACTACTACACCGGAGTGGCCATCGAGAAGCGCTAAGGCTCGCGTCCGAGCACCAGCGTCGCCAGCGCCACAGCCACGCGGCGGTCGAGGGCGTTGCTGGCGAGCAGGAGCTCGTCGAAGCGGCCGTCGGCGCCGGCGCGGCGGACGATGCGTCCCGCCTCGACGCCGCCCTGCTCGATCACGACGTCGGTCTGCCAGCGGCGGCTGAAATTGCCGAGGAGCTTGCGGCGCAGCGCGCCGGGCAGCGAGTCCTCGTACGCCTGGCCGAGGTAGCGGCCGTCGTGGAAGATCAGCCAGCGGTTGCGGCCGATGCGCGAGAACAGCGAGCGGCGCAGCTCCGCGAGCCGCGCGCCGTTCGGCGCGGAGACGACGAAGCGCGCCTGCGGCACGGTGGCAGTCTGCGCGATCGTCAACGCCGGCTGACCGTCGTCGTAGAGCGTGACGTTCGTGCGCGGCACGAGCAGCGCGATTCCGCCGGCGAAGACGAGCGTCAGCAGCAGCGCGGCGATCGCGCGTCCGGGCGAGTCCTCGGCGATGAGAAACAGCACCGCCGCGATGCCGGTGACGACCACGATCGCCGACACGAGCGCGGCGATGATCCCGATGGCGCTGGCGAACGCGCGATAGGAGAGGAGCACTTCATCCATCGCGCCGCGAATGTACGCGACCGTGCCCGCGCGCAGTCCGGTGGTGAAGCGATAGCTCGTGCCCGCGAACGGCCCGCCGGGCATCGTTTGCAGTTTGGGAGGAAAGAAGACGGGGTTGGTGTCCGGCTTCAGTTCCTCGGAGTTCCTCGGAGTTCCTCGGAGTTCCTCGGCAGGAGAGGCGCCTTGCCACTCCGAGGAACTCCGAGGAACCGAGGAACTCCGAGGAACTGAATCACCAACCATCGCCGGCTCGAACGGCTCCGTCGGCGGCTCGTCAGGAGATCGCGGCGGTTCCTCCGCTTCCTCTACTCCGCTTTTTTTTTTAGGTCGGCGCCTTCGAGCTTCTCGTGCGGGATGGTCTTGAGCCGCTCGTGCTGCGAGGTCGGCATCATCTCAAGATTGCTCAGGTCCTCGGTCGGCGGCGGCACCGGCTGATCGAACGGCTCGGCCGTCAACGGCGCGGAGTCGTTCTCGGTCGGCAGCTCCTCGGAGAAGCGTCCGTAGGTGTTGCCCATGCGCAGCCGCGCGCCATGCGTCAGCGGCGCCACGCGCACTCGCTTTCCGTTCACGTACGTGCCGTTCGCGCTGGCCAGATCGTGCAGGACGAAGAAGCCGCGCTCGAAGACGATCTCGGCGTGATGCCGCGACACTTTCGGGTCGCGCAGGATGATGTCGTTGCCGGGATCGCGTCCGAGGGTGAACGGACGATGTGTCTGAAGGCGGTAGCTTTTCTCCGCGCCGTCGAGGCCGACGAAGAAGATCTTTGCCATTCGTTTGCGGATTCTAACGTAGTCGGGCGCGTTACTTCGCGGCGCTGGCCGGCGCGCGAGTAATCTCCGACACCAATTCGTCCACCGTCAGCGGCTTGGTCAGCCACGAGCGGATGCGCGGCGGCAGCGCCGGAGGCGCGGGCTGGCCGCTGATGACGATGATCTCGATCTGCGAGGCGCCATCCTCGGCATCGAGCCGCTCGACCACCTCGCGCCCGTCCATGAGCGGCATCATCCAGTCGAGCAAGATGTAGTCGGGCCGTTCGCTCGAGACCCGCTCCACCGCCTCGGCGCCGTTCGCGGCCAGCTTCACCTCGAAGCCGCGCTGGTTGAGACCGATGGCGTAGAGCCGCCGCACATCGGCGTTGTCCTCCACGAGCAGGATCTTCTTGCTCTTGCCAGCCATACCGAATGGGCCAAAAGTGCAGGTTGCAGGCCAGTGGCGTCGTGCTATGCTCGCGCCGCCTCGCAACCCCGGGGCTCCTTCCAGTTATGAATGTGAAAAAGCGTTTGTTGGACGGCGCGCGGATGAGCCGCGCCATTCGCCGGATGGCCATCGAAATCGTGGAGCGCAATCGCGGTCTCGAGAACCTGATGATCGTCGGAATCCGCAGCCGGGGCGTTCCCATCGGCGAGCGGATCGCGAAAGAGATCGAAGGGATGGAAGGATTGCCGGTCCCGTTCGGCATCCTCGACATCACGCTCTACCGCGACGATCTCACCACCATCGCGCCGCAGCCGGTGGTCAAGCCGACCAAGCTTCCCGAGCAGATCGACGACAAGAACATCGTCCTCGTCGACGACGTGCTCTACACCGGCCGCACCGTGCGCGCCGCGCTCGACGCGCTGATCGACTTCGGCCGCCCGAAGCGCGTCATGCTGGCCGTGCTGGTGGACCGCGGACATCGCGAGCTTCCCATTCACGCGGACGTCATCGGCAAGACCGTGCCGACCGATGCGGACGAGGTGATCAAGGTGAAGCTCGTCGAGACCGACGGCGAAGACGAAGTGCTGATCATGGAGAAATGAGAACCGCCAGTTCCGCGCTCCGCTCCAAGGATCTCCTCGGCATCGAGCCTCTCACTCCCGACGAGATCGAGCTGATCCTCGACACCGCCGAGGGCTTCAAGGAAGTGAGCGAGCGGCCGGTGAAGAAAGTGCCGGCGCTGCGCGGCCAGCTGGTGATCAATCTCTTCATGGAGGCGTCGACGCGCACGCGCGTCTCCTTCGAGATCGCCGAGAAACGCCTCTCCGCCGACACGCTGAATTTCTCCGCCTCCGGCTCGTCGGTCGAAAAAGGGGAGACTCTCATCGACACGGCCGACAACCTCGTGGCCATGCATCCGAACATGATCGTGATGCGCCATAAGCATCCCGGCTCGCCGAAGATGCTGGCCGAGCGCTATCCGCACATCGCCATCATCAATGGCGGCGACGGCGCGCACGAGCATCCGACGCAGGCGCTGCTCGACGCGTTCACCATCCGCGAGCGCCTCGGCCGCCTCGACGGCGTGAACGTCACCATCGTCGGCGACATCAAGTACTCGCGCGTGGTCCGCTCGAACATTCATCTGCTGACGAAGATGAAGGCGAACGTCACGCTGGCCGCGCCGCCGACGCTCATCCCGCCGGAGATCGAGAAGATGGGCGTACGTGTCGTGCACCGCCTCGACGAAGCGATCGAAGGCGCCGACGTGATCATGATGCTGCGCATCCAGCTCGAGCGGCAGGGAAAGCTCAGCTTCCCGTCGCTGCGCGAGTACTACAACACCTTCGGCCTCACCCGCGAACGTCTGCGCCGCGCCAAACAGGGCGTGCTGGTGATGCATCCCGGCCCGATGAATCGCGGCGTCGAGATCGCCTCCGACGTCGCCGACGATCCGCGCTACTCGGTGATCCTCGACCAGGTCACCAACGGCGTGGCCGTGCGCATGGCGGTGCTCTATCTCCTCGGCGGCGCGCACGCCGGAGGTGGCGAGTGAATCTGCTGATCGCCGGCGCGCGCGTGGTCGATCCGTCGCAGGAGCTCGACGCGACGCTCGACGTGCTGATCGAAGACGGCGCCATCGCGCGCGTCGACAAGCGCATCAAGGCGAACGTCGAAACCATCGATGCATCGGGTCTCGTGCTCACGCCCGGCTTCATCGATCTGCACACGCACCTGCGCGAGCCGGGGCAGGAGCAGAAGGAGACCATCGCCACCGGCACGCGCGCCGCGGTGGCCGGCGGCTACACGGCCGTCTGCGCGATGGCCAACACCGTGCCGCCGAACGACGAGCGTGCGGTGACGGAGATGGTGCTGGCCGAGGCCGCGCGCAACGGCTGGTGCCGCGTCTATCCGATCGGCGCGGTCAGCCGCGGATTGAAAGGTGAGGAGCTGGCCGAGCTCGCGGAGCTGCGCGCCGCAGGCTGCGTCGCCGCGAGCGACGACGGCAAGCCGGTCTACAACGCGCAGCTCATGCGCCGCGCGCTCGAGTACTGCTCGATGCTCGGCATGCCGGTGGTCGCGCACGAGGAAGACGCGCACCTCACCGAGGGCGGCGTGATGCACGAGGGCTTCTACTCGACGCTCCTCGGCATGAAAGGCATTCCGGCCGCGTCGGAAGAAACGCTCGTCGCGCGCGACGCGATCCTGGCGCGGCTCACCGGCGCGCACGTGCACATCGCTCATCTGTCGACCGCCGGCGCGGTCGAGATCGTCCGCCGCGCGCGCGCCGCCGGCATCCGCGTGACCTGCGAGGTGACGCCGCATCACATCGCCCTCGGCGACGAGGCGGTGCAGTCGTTCTCGACGAATCTGAAGATGAATCCGCCGCTGCGCAGCGAGCCGCATCGCCGCGCGCTCCTCGAAGGGATCGCCGACGGAACGGTCGACGCCATCGCCACCGATCACGCGCCGCATCACTTCGACGAGAAGAACGTCGAGTTCGATCTCGCGCCGTTCGGCGTGATCGGTCTCGAGACAGCGTTCGGCATCTGCTACGACCGGCTCGTGCGCGCCGGCGTGATCGAGCTGCCGCGCCTCGTCGAGCTGCTCTCGTGCGGTCCGGCGCGCGTCTTCGGCCTGCCCGGCGGCACGCTGCGCGCCGGGAGTCTCGGCGACGTGACGCTGCTCGATCTCGAGTCGGAGTACACGATCGCCCGCGACTTCCATTCGAAAGCGGCGAACTCGCCGTTCATCGGCGAGTCGCTGCAGGGCCGCGTGGTCACCACCATCGTCGGCGGCGTGGTCAAGCACGACACGCGCGACGCGAAGAAACCGAAGCGCGGGCGGCGATGAGCGGCCTTCGCACGAAGCGCGTGGTGATCGTCGACGACTCTCCGTCGTACTGCGATCTCTGGTCGAACTTCATGCTCGAGCGTTACCCCGAAGTGGCGCAGGTCGAGACGTACAGCCATCCGTACGACGCGCTGCCGAAGATCGACGCGTCCATCGATTTGCTCATCGTCGATCTGGAAATGCCGGGGATGGACGGGAAGAAGTTCGTCGACTACGCGCGGGCGAAAGGGCTGTCGCCGCGCCGCATCGTGGTGACGTCGTCGCATTCAGCCGACGAGCTGCACCAGCGTTTCCGCATCGGCGAGACCATCGCCGTGATCAACAAGACCGAGGCAAAGCAGCAGGAAGCCTTCCTGATGATCCTCGACTCGATCATGCGCCGCTAGGCGCATGGGGACGACGAGGGGCCTCCGGCGGCTGGGGCCGAGGGCCCCAGACCCCATCTTGGTTGGCCTCGCCTCCGCGACACTGGGTCGTGAGCTTGGAAGGCAGTGTCGCGGAGGCTTGGCCAACCAACGGGGGCGGGGGCCGGGGGCCCGGGCCGCCGGAGGCCTCTGGTCGTTCCCCTTTGCCCCGGGGGCGGAGCGG
>DASVQE010000091.1:0-22905 GCA_036389275.1 Thermoanaerobaculia bacterium | reverse complement strand
GCCACGGCGATGCCGAGCTCCGCGTGCGAAGTGCCTGCCGCGGCCGGGCGGCAGGCGCGAGCCTTCGCGAGTGATCGGGCGCGCCGGCAGCCGTGTCTGCGAACTTGTGGCGCCGGCGCGCGCGGTACGTGCGCGTGCCGGCGGCCACGCACGATTACGTGGCGCGATCAGCACGCGCGTAAATCCGAACACGCGCGCGCGTGAGCTAACAAGACCCATGCGGAGACGCACGACGCGAGCGAAAACGCACGACGCGAATCGACGTGCGTGCCGCGACGACAAGCGGACGCAAGTCCGCACAACGAGAGTGAACGTGCGCGACGAGACGTAGTCGCCCATCAGTCGAGCGACGGCATGAGCGACGAGTGAGAGCTCGCGACAGAGATGACGACGTAACGCCGACGCCGCGTGAGAACACCGCGCCCACCCACCCACTCGGTTTATGCTGCGCGGCATGACGTCGTTACGCCGCGAGATCGGCCTCTGGCGCGGGGTGGCCCTGAACATGATCGACATGGTCGGGATCGGGCCGTTCATCACCATCCCGTTCATCCTCTCGACCATGGGCGGTGCGCGCTGCATGCTGGCCTGGCTGGTGGCGGGCCTCCTGGCCATCTCCGACGGCATCGTCACCGCCGAGCTGGCGGCGGAGATGCCGCGCGCCGGCGGCTCCTACGTCTTCCTGCGCGAGTCCTTCGGCCGCGCCGGCCGCTTCGTCTCCTTTCTCTTTCTCTTCCAGATCCTCTTCACCGCGCCGCTCTCGCTCGCATCCGGCTGCGTCGGATTCGCGCAATACCTCGAGCCGATCATCCCGGCCGCGGGCAAAAGCGTGCAGCTCACCGCCACCATCGTCTGCATCCTCGTCGTGGCGCTGCTGCTGCGGCGCATCGACGCCATCGGCCGCTTCTCGGTCGTGCTCTGGGCGGGCGTGCTCGCCACCATGGCCATCGTCATCCTGGCCGGCGTCGCGCACCTCCGTCCGTCCGCCTTCGCCTTCTGGGCCGCGCCGCGCTTCGACGGCAAAGCAGGCTTCACCGGCCTCGGCGCCGCGCTGATCTTCGCGGTCTACGACTATCTCGGCTACTACAACATCGCCTATCTCGGCGACGAAGTGAAAGATCCGGAGAAGACCATCCCGCGCGTGATCGTCATCTCGATCCTCGCCATCGCCGTTCTCTACATCGTGATGCAGGCCTGCATCATCTCCGTCCTTCCCTACTCCGTCGCCTCGACCTCGAAGTCGGTCGTGGCCGATTACATCCGCGTGCTGATCGGTCCGAACGCGGCGAAGTGGGTTTCGGTGATGATCCTCTGGACCGCCTTCGCCTCGATCTTCTCGGTGATGCTCGGCTACTCGCGCATCCTCTTCGCCGCGGCGCGCGACCGGAACTTCTTCGGTGTGTTCGCGAAGCTGCACGTGACCGAGGCGTATCCGTTCTTCGCGATTCTTTACCTGGGCGGCGCGACGGCGGTGTTCGTCTGGCTCTCGCTGCCGAAGCTGATCGGCGGGATCGTGTCGGTGCGCGCGATCATCCCGTTCATCGCCCAGATCATCGGCGCGGTGGTGCTGCGCGTGCGCGAGCCGGAGCGCCCGCGCCCATTCAAGATGTGGCTCTACCCGCTGCCGGCGATCATCGCCCTCGGCCTCTGGGCCTACGTCGTGGTCTCGCCCGAAAAGCATCTCCGCATCGCCGCGCTCTACATCCTCGGCGCGGGCGCGCTCTTCTTCTTCCTGCGCGAGTTCCTCGTGCGCCGCGCCGCCGCCCGTACAATGCCTTAGATGCGTCCGCTTGCGGTTCTTCTCTCCCTCGTCCTGTCGCTGCCGGTGTGCGCGCAGGCGCTCGACACGCGCGCCGCCGAACGCGCCGTCAACGCGACGCTCAAAGCGTGGCAGTTGCCGGGACTCGCCGTCGCCATCGTGCAGAACGACCGCGTGGTCTTTCTGAGCGGCTACGGCGTGAAGGACCTCTCCACGGGCGAGCGCGTCACGCCCGACACGCTGTTCCAGATCGCCTCGACCTCGAAGGCCTTCACCACCACCGCGCTGGCGATGCTCGTCGACGAGAAGAAGCTGCAGTGGGACGACCGCGTGCGCGATCACCTCGAGTACTTCCGCCTGGCCGACGCCTGCGCCGATGCGAACGTGACGATCCGCGACATCGTCTCGCACCGCACCGGCGTCGCCGAGCACGATGAGTTGTGGGACAACTCGCCGTGGTCGCGCGAAGAGGTGGTGCGGAAGATCGGCAAAGTGGAGCTCTCGCAGCCGTTCCGCTCCGGCTATCACTACAACAACATCATGTTCATCGCCGCGGGCGAAGTGATCGCGCGCGCGGCGGGCATGCCGTGGGACGAGTTCGTCCACGCGCGGCTCTTCGCGCCGCTGCAGATGACGCACACGGTGACGACCGACGCGCAGTGGAACGCCTCCGATCACGCCACCGGCTACCGTTACGACGCGGCCAAAGATCGCATCACGCCGCAGCCTCCGATCGACACGACCACCATCGGCTCCGGCGGCGCGATCAAGTCGTCCGCGCGCGATCTCGCCAACTGGCTGCGCTTCCAGCTCGGGCAGGGTGAGTTCAACGGACAGCGCCTGGTCTCGGCGGAAGCGCTCGCGGAGACGAAGATGCCGCAGACGGTGATCCGGCTCGAGGGCGCGACGCGCGACGCGCATCCGGAGTCGAACTTGTACGCCTACGCGATGGGCTGGTACGTGCAGGATTACCGCGGCGAGCTGCTGGTGTCGCACACCGGCTCGCTCAACGGCTTCCGGACGAATACGAATCTGCTGCCGCGGCGCAACTCCGGATTCGTGCTGCTGACGAACGCCGGCCGCTCGCGCGCGCTGCTCGCGCTGCGCAACACGCTCGCCGATCTGCTGAGCGGCAAGCCCGGCCGCGACTGGAATGCTTACTATCTGATGCTCGATCGCAAAGCCGCCGATCAGGCCAACAAGGCCCGCGACGAGCGGGCCGCGCGGCGCGTGCCGAACACCAACCCGTCGCACCCGCTGGAGGCATACACCGGCACGTATCGAAACGAGGCGTACGGCTCGGCGACGGTGAAGCTGGTGAATGGAGCGCTGGTGGTGCAGTGGAGCCGGATGACGCTGCCGCTCACGCACTTTCACTACGACACGTTCACCGCCTATTCCGAGGCGGATGATGTGGATGAGGAAGTGACGTTCGGAATCGGCGAGCGCGGAGAGGTCAAGACGTTGACCATCTTCGGCGAGCGGTTCGTGAAGGAGTGAGCTGCGTTCGCAGGGCGGCGCCGCGTGCGCTGCGACGTGCGGAGAGCGCGCAGAATCAGCGAGCGGCCGTCGAAGATTAGACGCGCGGACGGCGCTGCGAGGCGCGCGCCGAGGGCGGCGATTGTCTTCATTGCCGCATGACGTGCGGAATCGACGTGGTGCGAAGAAGTCGGCGAGCGGTTCGTCGATGACTGGCTGCGCTCACGGCTCTGTGGTGCACGCGGCGATGGGCGTCGTTAGGAGAACGTTCGAATGGGCGATCGCTTCGCCGAGAACGCACCGGCCTCACCACGCGGCGGCCCAGGCGGCGATGGCATCGACGGACGCGTGGCGGTGTGGATGCGCAAGTGACGTTGGTGAATCGCCGACCGCGGAGCAGTCGGCGTGCGGTTGTTCACGAGTGGGCGATGGGCGTCGATGAGGAAGAACGTTCGAATCGGCGATCGCTTCGCCGAGGACGCATCGGCGTCACCACTGGGCGGTCCGCGCGGCTATGGCATCGACAGACGCGCGGCGGTGTGGATGCGCAAGTGACGTTGGTGAATCGCCGCGCGCGGAGCAGTCGGCGTGCGTCTGTTCACGAGTGGGCGATGGGCGTCGATGAGGAAGCATGTTCGAATCGGCGATCGCTTTGCCGAGGACGCATCGACCTCACCACTCGGCGGTCCGCGCGGCGATGGCATCGACGGACGCGTGGCGGTGTGGATGTGCAAGTGACGATGGTGAATCGCGGAGCGTGGACCAGTCGGCGTGCGGTTGGTCAGGGAGTGAGCCGGCTGATGGCTCCGGCTCGCGACGACTTCGCTGCGGACGTGCCGGTCGGAAGTACGAGCGCGGAGAGCTCGGCCAGCGGTTCATTCGGGCGATAAACCGCGCTCATGGCGGCGCGCGCGGTGATGGTGCGGATGGCGGCGTCGTGCGAGTGATGAGGAATTGGCGCGGAGAGCTCGGCCAGCGGTTGATTCGGGCGACAAACCGCGCTCATGGCGGCGATGCGCGCGATGATGGTGCGGGTGGCGGCGTCGTGCGAGTGATGTGGAATTGGCCCTCGGAATCGCGAGCGCGGAGAGCTCGGCCAGCGGTACGTTCGGGCGACGAACCGCGTTCAGGCGCGATGCGCGCGGTCACGGTGCGGGTGGCGGCTTCGCGGGAGTGATGCGGAAGTCACCTTCGTACTAGTCGGTCCGCGGAGAAGTAAAGACGTTGACCATTCCCAGCGAGCGCGTCGCCGCGCTACCGCTCCGCGATGCGCGCGGCGATCGCGTCCACGGCCTTCGTCGCTTCCGCGGCGAGGTGGTGGTTGAGGAGGATGGTGAAGTAGCGGTAGGTGCCGTCGGGCATGGCGATGATGCCGCTGAGGGTGTTGACGCTGGCCAGGGTGCCGGTCTTGCCGCGGAGGCGCGGTTCGAGGGTGATCAGGCGGCGGCGGAGGGTGCCTTCGTTGGCCGGTTGGGCGAGGACGGTCCACCAGAAGCCGCGTCGGGACGGATCGTTCATCCAGCGGAGGATGCGCACCACGCTTTCCGGGGCCACGAGGTCGTCGGGGGCGAGGCCGCTGCCGTCCATGAAGCGGAACGAGCCGTCCGCTACGTGGGCGTCGGCGAGGAGAAAGGCGCGTTCGGTGGCGAAGGCCTGTTCGTAGGTGCCGCCGGCGGCGCGCTTGTAGAGCATCTCCGCGTAGAGGTTGTGGCTGTTTTTGAGCACCGTCGTCAGGAGCTGGGCGACGAAGGGTGACGGGAGCTCGAAGAGTTTCTCCTGCCAGGTGCGCGGCGCGGTGTTGATGCGCGAGACGCCGGCCACGGTGATGTCGTGCAGCGTGAGCACGTCGCGCAAGGCCGCCAGCGCGGAGCCGGGCGGATCGGCGACGGCGTGCTCGCCGCGCGCGTTCTCCTGCCAGGCGATGGCGTCGACCGGCGCGCCGTAGGCGTCGGTGAGGTAGTTCACCTTCCAGCCCGGCGGCACGGTGATGCGGTCAAAGTGCGAGACGTCCATCACTAGGTCGCGTACGCGGGTGATGCCGCGGGCGCGCAACTGTTCGGCGATGAGATCAAAGTCGCCGTCGCGCTCGTAGCGCGCGGAGCCGAGGGATGGATCGCCGTCGCCGACGACGACCAGATCGTCGCCGTCGCGCCAGATGCTGGTGGCGAGGCGCGCGTCGGCGCCGAGACAATCGATCACCATCGCGGCGGAAAACAGCTTGCGATTCGACGCGGGAATCATCAGCTTGCCGGCGTTGCGCGCGTAGAGCGTGCGGCCGGCGTCGTCCTCGACGTCGATGCCCCAGACGGCGCGATCGAACGGCGGCGCGTCGACGATGCGGTCGAGATCGGCGGCGAGTGACGACGGTGCCGGCGCCTGCACCGCAACGCGCGATGCACATCCGGCGAGGAAGAGAAGGAGAAGAGCGGCGACGCTACGCGAAGCTGAGATCGGCATAGCTCTCTCCATGCTGCAGATTGTCGTGCACGGCCGCGAGCAGCGCGTCGGGCGACGGGAGGCGGCGGGCGGCGGCGTGGGCGAGCAAGGTCTGGGCGTAGTCGCGGGCGAGCGGATAGGGATCGAGCGAAGGAGCAGCGGCGATGATGGGAAGCCGCTCGCGGGCGATGTGGACGAGCACTGCCTGGACGGCATCGACGGCGCCGCGCGCCGCCACCGCGTCGGCGATGAGCGCATCGAGCGATGCGTTGCGGGTCATCGCGAAGGAACCGCCACGCGCCGCCGCCACCAACTCCCACACCACCGTGCGCAGCAGCGCGTAGCGCCCTTTCTCGCCGAGGAGCGGCGCGAGAGCGAAGGCAGCATCGATGAGAAGGATCGCTTCGTCCGACGCGGCATTGCGCAACTCGTCCTCGAGCGACTCATCGTGCAGATGCGCGGCGAGCCACTGCTCCGCAGCGAGCCGCTCGCCGCTACGCAGAGTATCGGCGAGCGACCCGACCGATTCCACCGCCGGTGGATCTACCAGCGGTGGCTCGCTCCACGGCGCGCGGCTCTCCGCGGTGTAGCGGGCGCACTCGATCAGCAACTCTACCCACCGCTCACCAATCGCCTCGCGCAGCTCGTACGCGGCGCGGCAGGCGAGCAGCGCGTGCCGCGCGTGCATTGACGGCGCGTACGCGAGCACGGCAAAGCGCGTCACCGCCACCCACAAGTCGTAGACCGACTGCGCGGCGACGAACGCTCGTGCCGCGGACGGAATCGCGTCGAGGTCGCGCTCGATGAGCGGCTCGTAGAGTGCGGTGGTGGCGTTCGGCATGGTGCTGGGCGATGCGAAGCGTCGCGCTCCGGATCGCGCATCCACCTCACCGGGTGGTGGTGCGGGTGGTGGTGGTGGCCGTGGTCGTCTTCGCGGCGGTGCCGGTGGCGGTGGTCGTCGGCGGCACGGGCATGCCGGCGGCGGTGTTGTTCGTCGCGGCGGGCGGATGGGCGGTGTCGGTCAGCGCGCCGCCGTCCGCTTCGGAGCGGCTGTCTTCGATGTCGACGGTCTGCGTCATCGCCTCATCCGTTCCACTCGATGCCGGCTGCGGCTGCGCCGGCGCGATCGTCTCCGTGCCTCCATCTTTCGAAGCCGCCTCGCGGCCGTTGCAGGAAGCGAAGGCGACGGCGGCGGCGAACAGAACGATCAGGATGCGCGTGCTCGATTTCTTCACGAAAACCTCTCTCACGTCGAGTGTTGGCGGTGCGGCAGGCCACTGATGCAATTTCGGTACAATGCACCGCCAATGTCGGAGCGCAGGCGGGTCGGGGTGTTCGGGTGGGGCCTCGTCGCTCCGAAATCTCCCGACGTCGCCGCGTTCGAGCGCAACCTCGAGCAGGCCGGCACGTGGCTCTCGCCGTTCACCGGCTATGGGCAGTCGAATTTCCTGGTCGGCTATCCGGAATTCGACTTCGAAACCTACCGCCCCTGGTTCGACGCCCGCTTTCCGCCGGCGAAGTTCGCGCAACTGAAAGAGAAGATGGGCCCGATGGTGCAGTACGCCATCGGCGCGTTCATCCAGTCGCTCGGGCAGAACGAGGGCATCGAACAATATCTACAGTCCCTCGGCACGCGCTGCCACGTCTACGTCGGCACCGGCCTCGGCGACATCACCATCACCGAAGCGGAGGCGCTGGCGTACGACCGCGCGCTGCGCCGCTGGAACGAGTTCTGGGCCAAGCCGGAGCGCTGCTCCGCGCTGCGCCGCCATCTCGACGGCGCGCACGACGCCGAAGCGCCGGCCTCGCCCGATCACGCGCCGCTCGGCTCGGAAGAATGGATCGACGCGAAGCACGCCTGGGAAGCGTATTGGGCGCTCCAGAGCGACGCCCTCGGCGAGTACCTCGCGGAAGCGCGCGCCATTCACGCCGATCCGGTGCCGCCGTCGTCCGGCTCGGCGAAGCTTTCCTCCATTCGGCAGAAGCTGAATAAAATCCGTGCGCTCAACCGCAAGTATGGATGTCCGGAAGAACCGTGGGCGGCGGTCTCGCCGAACATGCTCTGGAACATCGCCAACATCCCGGCCGCGCAGATCACGATGGTGGGCAAGATCGTCGGGACCTCGTTCGCGCCGGTGGCCGCCTGCGCGTCATTCGGCCTGGCGATGAAGCTCGCCTACGACGCCATCCAACGCGGCGAAGCGACCGCGGTCGTGGTCGGGATGACCGATCCGCCGCCACATCCGATGGTGATCTCCGCGTTCTACAACGCGAACGTGCTCTCCGCGGACGCCGACGTCTCGCGCCCGCTGACCGGCCTCAAAGGGACGCACGTCGCCGGCGGCGCCTGCGTCTGGATCGTCGCCGACGCCGACGCCATGCGCGAAAAAGGCTTTCGTCCGATCGGTCTGGAGATCGTCGGCGTCGGCACGTCGTCAGATGCGCATCACATCATCACGCCGTCGAAAGGCGGACCGCAGCTCGCGATGAAGCAGGCGCTCGAAGGCGCGCGCGACGGCGAGGTGACGACGTGGGACATGCACGCGACGGCGACGCCGGGCGATGCGACGGAGATCGCGCACTCGCTCGAGCTGTTGCCGCGCGACGTGATTTTCACCGCGCGCAAAGGAACGTTCGGCCACGGGATGTCGGTCGGCGGCGGCTGGGAGCTGACCGCGCAGCACCTCGGCATGGCGAAGGGCAAGCTGTTCCCGATGCCGCTCACCGAGGGCGAGCTGCACGCGGACGTGAAAGTGCACACCGTGCGCTTCGTGCAGCGCGAAGGTACCGAGGCGCCGCGCGGCTACAGCGGGAAGCTGAGCATGGGAGTGGGCGGCATCAACTCGTGCGTGATCTCGCGGCCGTGGGAGTGAAAACGAAAAAGCGGGCCGGAGCCCGCTTTTTCTCATTGGCCGAATGTCGGATGAAGTCTAGGTGAGGGCGACGTTCGCAGCCTGAAGGCCCTTCGGACCCTGAGTCACATCGAACTCGACGCTCGCACCTTCCTGCAGCGAGCGGAAGCCGCGGGACTGGATGGCGCTGAAGTGCACGAAGACGTCTTCGCCACCTTCGGTCGTGATGAAGCCGAAGCCCTTGGCATCATTGAACCACTTGACGGTTCCTCTTTGACGCATGGTGTGGAATCTCCTTTCTCGAATCTAGCTGCCTGACGGAGATCCACAGGTGCTGCGAAATCTCATCGGGGAAGCTCCATCGTCAACACGCCGTTTGCGGACTACATTCCGCGTCACATGCTGAGGCGAATGACGTAAAAGAAGGCGCCCTGCGGGTCGCTCAGCAATGCGAAACGGCCGACGCCGGGGATGTCCTGCGGTCCGGCGTAGAGCTTCGCGCCGAGGCCTTGCGCCTGCGCGGCGATGGCATCGGCGTCGGCGACGCAAAAGTACGGCAGCCAGACCGTGGGCGCTTCGTCGGGTCCGTGCATCTTCATCATCCCGCCGATGGGCAGCCCGCCGAGGTGCCACTCGGTGTACTCGGGAGACTCCTTCATCGTCCAGCCGAAGAGCGCGGGATAGAAGCGCTTGCAGGCCTCGAGATCGCGCGCCATCAGCTCGTTCCAGCAGAGCGAGCTCAACTCGTTGCGCACCTGGACGCCGATGTTCGACTTCGGCTGCCAGATGGCGAGCGTCGCGCCCTGCGGATCGTTGATCTCGGCCATGCGGCCGAGGTCCATCACGTCGAAGGGACCCATCTTGACGCTTCCGCCGAGCTCTTTCGCTTTCGCGGCGGTGTCGTCGGCGCTGGCGACGCTGACGTACGAGAGCCAGTGCGGCGGCAGATCGTTGTTCTCGTACATCGCGCCGGCGCTGCGCTCGCGGTTCTTGAAGATGTAGTAGGCACCCTGCGGCGTCTGCTGCTCCTCGACGCTCCAGTCGAAGAGCGCGGTGTAGAAGGCGCGCGCGCCGGCGGCGTCGCTCGTGGCGAGCTCGATCCAGCAGAACGTGCCCGGAGTGGATGTGGTGATGGTCGTCATGGGCGCGCATTGTAACGAACGCGACACGCCGAGGCGGTGTTGTAAGGCGTATACCGTAATGACGAGGGGTCCGAGATGGAACAACTGAAGCGTGCCGATTCCCCGGGCGAGGCCGTTCGGAGTGAGCCGTTTCCGGCCGGGACGACCATCGCGCGTTACCGCCTGCTCTCGTTCATCGGCTCCGGCGCGATGGGCGACGTCTACCGCGCGCACGACCGCGGCCTCGATCGCGAAGTCGCGCTGAAAGTGCTGCCGCCGGAACTGGTCGGCGACCGCGAGCGCGTGCGGCGGTTCGCGCAGGAAGCGCGCGCGGCCTCGGCGCTCAGCCATCCGCACATCGTCACCATCCACGAAGTCGGACACGCCCGGCCGGCGCTGAGCGTGCGCGCCATCGGCGAGCGTCCGGCGCGCGCCGGCGAAGTGCACTACATCGCCATGGAGTACGTCGAGGGCGAGACGCTGCGCGACGCGCTCTCGCACGCGACGCCGCTGCGCCGCACCGTGGAGCTGCTCGCGCAGGTCGCCGACGGCCTCGGCAAGGCGCACGCGGCCGGCATCATCCATCGCGATCTGAAGCCGGACAACATCCTCGTCGCGCGCGACGGCTACGCGAAGATCGTCGACTTCGGACTGGCGAAGCTCATCGACACGACCTGGAATCCGATCGGCGCCGACTCGCCGACGCTGCGCGCGCTGACCGCGCACGGCGAGCTGCTGGGCACGCCGGGCTACATGGCGCCGGAGCAGATCGGCGGCAAGATGCTCGACGCGCGCGCCGACGTCTTCTCCTTCGGCTGCATCCTTTATGAAGCGGTGGCGGGCACGCGCGCGTTCGAGGCGGAGTCGTTCGTCGACACGCTCTACAAGATCATGCACGAGCAGCCGGCGCCGCTGCCGGCGGAGACCGATCCGGAGCTGCAGCGCATCGTCGAGAAGTGCCTCGAGAAAGATCGCGAGCAGCGCTATCAATCGATCCGCGAAGTGGCCTCCGATCTGCGGCGCTGGCTGGCGGCGTCGCAGCCGGGCGTGGTCGTGTCGATGCCGCGCAACGACGGGCGGCTGCTCTTCGCATCGATCGTGGTGGCGGCGCTCTTCATCGCCTGCATCGTGGTCGGCATCACCATGCACCGGCGCGGCGCAACGGTGCCGGTGGATGCGAGCGTGCGACGCATCACGAACGACGGCCGGGCCATGTTCGCGACGCTGTCGAACGACGGGCGCTATCTCGCGTACGTGTCGATGGACGGCAAGCAGCAGACGCTCTGGGTCGAGCAGCTCGGCAGCGGCACGCGGCTGGCGGTGGTGCCGCCGTCGAACGGGCATTACGCCGGCGTGAGCTTCTCGCCCGACGGCGACTCGGTGTACTTCTCGCGCTACGACCTCGATCCGATGGCGGAGCTCTCCCGCGTCTCGATCCTCGGCGGCACGGCGCGGCCGATCCTGCGCGACATCGACAGCCGCGCCGCGGTCTCGCCCGACGGTAAGCGGCTCGCCTTCACGCGCGATGATTTCAATCACGGCACGTCGTCGCTGATGCTGGCGAATGCGGACGGCTCGAACGTGCGCGCGCTGGCGGTCTTCCAGATGCCCGACCGGGTGATGTGGCCGGCGTGGTCGCCCGACGGCACGCGCATCGTGGTGACGCGCAACTCCGATCTCGTGGAGGTCGATGCGGCGAGCGGACGGAGCGAGGTGCGGAAGACGTCGGTGCGCTTCGCCGCTTTCCGCGGCGTGGCCTGGCCGGAGCGCGCGCGGATCATCGCCGCCGCGGCGACGAGCTCGGAGACGGCCGGACGGTTCCGGCTCTGGAGCATCGACGGCGCCGGCAACGCGACGCCGCTCACGAGCGAGCTGACTGATCTCTATGCGCCGGTGGTGGCGGCGGACGGCAAGACCATCGCCGCGCTGCAGGTGATCCGGCAGGCGAATCTGTTCGAGGTGACGCGCGACGGAATGGTCAAGCAGTTGACTACCGGGATCGGCGCCGGCAACGGCCTCACCGGCGTGGTGTGGGCCGGCGACCGCGTGATCTACGCGTCGAGCTCGGACGGGAAGCCGGACCTCTGGACGCTGCGGCCGTCGACGGGCGAGACGGCGCGGCTGACCGAGGATGAGGCGGTGGAAGCGATGCCGGCGGTGTCGCCGGACGGCCGGTTCGTGGTGTACCTGTCGCAGTCGCAGGAGCAGCAGACGATCTGGCGGATGCGGCCGGACGGCAGCGAGCGCGTGCAGCTCTCGAGCGGTCCGCGGGACTGGCAGTTCGCGATCTCGCCCGACTCGCGCTCGCTGGCCTGGACCTCGCTCGATCCGCAGACGAACGAGTGGGTGCTCTGGACCATGCCGTTGCAAGGGCCGCTGCAAGGCGGCGCGAAGCATCGGGTGACCTCGCGCGCGAACGTGCTCGAGCAGGTGCGCTACACGGCCGACGGGCGCTCGCTGCTCTTCACCGGCTACGAGCGCGACAAGCTGCACGTCTATCGCGTGGCGCTCAGCGGCGGCACGCCGGTCATGTTGCTCGACGACCGCGCCTCCGATGCCGCGGTGTCTCCCGACGGCACGACGGCGGCCGTGATCGCCGGAGGCTTCGGCGGAGAGCACAGCGGCGATCTGGCGCTGGTGCCGCTCACGGGTGGACGTGCGGATGTGCGGAAGTACGGAGGAATGGCGTATCGCTGGCATCCGTCCGGCCGCGAGATCAGCTTCGTCCGCGAGCACGATCTCTACGTCGCGCCGGTGGCCGGCGGCGAGCCGCAAAGACTCACGCAGTTCAGCGACGGCGCGATCGCGCAGTACGCCTGGTCGAAGGACGGGCGCCACGCGGTGGTGGCGCACGCCGCGGATTCGGTGGACGTGGTGCTCATCCGGTGAACGTATGCGCGAGCTGGTGATCCTCGTTCATGGTCTCGGCCGCACGCCGGCGTCGATGTGGGCGCTGGAGCTGGAGGCGTGCCGGCGCGGATACGAGGTGGTGAACTGGCATTACCGCTCGCGGCGCGACGCGATCGCCGAGCATGCGGCGCGGCTCGGTCGCGAGCTCGGGCCGCGGATGCAACGCGCGGCGCACGTGCATTTCGTGACGCATTCCCTCGGCGGGATCGTGGTGCGCGAGTTTCTCTCCTCGCACGAGCTGCCGAACCTCGGCCGCGTGGTGATGCTCGCGCCGCCGAACGGCGGCAGCGAGATCGCCGACCGAGTGACGCGCTCGCCGCTCGCCTCGCGTCTGGCCGGCAAGCCGGTGCGCGAGCTGACGACGGCGCGCCAGTCGCCGGCCGTGCGCTTCGCCGTCGGCGTCATCGCCGGCTCGCGCAAACATCTGCCGCTGCGCTGGATCGAAGGAGCGAGCGACGGCGTGGTGGCGGTGGAGCGGACGAAGCTCGACGGCATGCGCGACTTCCTCGTGCTGCGCCGCACGCATACGTTCCTGCCATGGTCGCGCGATGCGATCGCGCAAACGTTCGCGTTCCTCGAGCGCGAGCGGTTCACTCGCTGACGCGGCACATCGCTTGCGACCGGTCGGCGGCGATGACCAGGGGCGCGGTACTGGCGATTCTCCTTCTGATCGCGGCGTGTGGCGACGCGCCGCGTGAAGCGCGCGTCGCGCGCGAGGCGAAGCGTCCGGCGCCGCGTGAAGCGTGCATGCCGGAGTGGCGCAACGTCGCGGACGGTGTTCGCTACCGCACGACGCCGTGCAACAGCAGCGGCGGGTTCGTGCTGCACGTCGTCGAGATCGATCCGGCAAAGTGGCAGATCGATGCGGTCGCCGGTCCGCGCCGCGCGATGGCCGCCGCCGTTGCGGAGTCGGGCGCGCGCTTCGCCATCAATGCGAATTTTTTCGACCGCGACGACCGTGCCCTCGGCGTGGTGATCGCCTCCGGCAAAAGCCTGCAGCCCGCGCATCCCGTCTCCTGGCAGTCGATCTTCTGGCTCGATCGCAAAGGGCGGCCGGCGATCACCGCGCGCGACGGATGGGATCGCGTCTCACAGCGCGCATTCGCAGCGGTCCAGGCAGGACCACGCCTCATGATCGATGGTCAGCGCAATCGCGTCGCGAAAGGCACGCCGTCGTTGCGCAGCGGCGTCTGCATCGCGAGCTCCGGTGCGCTGCGCTTCTTCGTCACGCCGCAGACGACGTTCGTCGACGTGCTCGAGATGGTCGAGCTGGCAGCGAGTCTCGAATGCCGCGACGCCATGCTCTTCGACGGCGGCCCTTCGGCGCAGATGTATCTCGATACGCCGGGAAAGAAGATCGCCATGCAGGGCGACGTCGTCCCGGTCTACGTCATCGCTCGTCCTCGCTGACGCGGCGCAGGGTCTCGCCGGCGGTGGTGAGCGTGCCGTCGCCGAAGGTCAGCTTGGCCACTTCGGTCGCTAGCAAGTTCTCGAAGGCGACGAAGGCGTGCGCGTCGTACTGGCGCAGCGCGACGGTGCCGGCCGCCGGGACGCCGCCGCCCTGTCCGGCGAGCTGGTCGCCGCGCCAGACGAAGCGGAGCACGGTGTCGCCGCAGGTGACGAAGGTCTGCAGCAGCACGGGCGAGCGCGGCGCGGTGCCGCGCAGCTCCGCCGCGCGATCGCCGCACTGCGCGCGCCACCACTGCGCGAGCTCGGCGTCGGCTTCTCCGCGCGCGAGCCGTTCGAGCGTTGCGCGCGTCCGCTCGGTCGTGGCGCGCGCGCCCGGCAGCTCGCGGCCGCCGTTCATCAGCAGGTCGATGGCGTGCTGCCCCAACGCGCCGGCGACGAGGAGGCCGTTGTCGATGCGCACGATGATCCGCGCGTCGCCGGCGGCGTACGTGCCGGTGATGCGCGACGGCTCGAGCGGCGCGAAGCGGCGCGGCCGCGGCGGCACGAGCACGCGGTCGCCGAAGACGATCCGCTCGACGGCCTCCCCGACCGGCATCTTGAACCGTTCGTCGTTGATGGCGTAGGCGACGAGCAGCGGCCGCTCGGCGAATGCGATCGCGTTCGCGCGAAAGCCAGGAATGTGGCCGTCGTGATAGACGATGGCGCGGCCGAGGTTGGTCTTCTCGGAGAACCAGCCGAGCGGCGACTGCACGGGATGCGCGGCAATGAGCCAGCGATGCAGATCGGCGGCGGTGCTGACGATGCCACCGGCGCCGCGATGCGAGCCCCAACTCCGCGGGCCGGGCTGCTGCGGGCCGCTCACCTCATCGTCCGGCTCGGCGATGCCGCGGGCGCGTTGCGGCCAGAGATCATCATCGGCGAATCCGGTCTCGCGCAGGCCGCCCGGCGCGATGACCTCGCGGCGGATGAACGTCTCGTACGGCTCGCCGGAGACGAGCTCGATGATCGCGGCGAGGACAGTGAAGCCGGTGTTCGAGTAGCGCGTGCGCGCGCCGGGCGCGAAGAGCAGCTTCGAGGCTTTCACCGCTGCCAGCATTTCGTCGCGCGTGGCGTTCTTCGCGACGGCGGCGTCCCAGACGTTCGGCACGAGTCCCGACGTATGCGTGAGGAGATGCCGCAGTGTGATCGTCTCCTTGTCCGGCGGCACCGCGCCGATGTAGCGCGCGATCGGATCGTCGACGCGCAGCTTGCCGCGCGACTCGAGCAGCAGCACGGCGCGCGCGGTGAAGGTCTTCGTCACCGAGCCGACTTCGAAGCCGGTGCGGCGCGTGTTGCCGCGGCCGTAGGCATCGTCGACCAGCAGGCGCGCGCCGTCGGTGGCGTAGACGGCGCCGGAGAATCCGTACTGCTCGTAGCGGTCGAGGAGCCGCGCGACGGGAGAGCTCGCGCAGGCGGTGAGGAGCAGTAGCAGCGGCAGCGCGCGGAACATGCGGGCAACGTAACGCGCCACGCCGCGTTGCGTCTTGAACGGAGTTAGCGGAAGCGCGCGCGAAAGCGCGACGGCGTGGTGCCGGTGGCGCGCGCGAACGTGCGCGCGAAATGCGGCTGGTCGGCGAAGCCGCTGCTCAGCGCGACCTCGGCGAGCGGCGCGTCGGTGTGGCGCAGCGCGGCGCAGGCGGCGCGCACGCGCACGGCGCGCAGATGCTCGCCGGCCGTGACGCCGTAGCAGCGGCGGAACTCGCGCGCGAGCGTGACCGGATGCACGCCGGCGCGCGCGGCGAGCTCGCGCAGCGCCAGCGGTGCGCCATGCTCCTCCTCGATCCACTCGGCCACGCGACGAAGCCATTGCGGCGGACGCACGGCGCGCGGCTCGTCGAGCGCGGCAATGAGCGCCTCGACCACGCCGCGCTCACCGCTGAGCATCCGCCGCACGAGCGGCGCGGCGCGCGCCGGATCGATCAGGCAGCTGCGCGGAACGTCGACGTCGACCTCGACCCGCAGCACGCGTGCGCCGCGCGGTCCGAAGCGCACTGCATGCACGTCGCCGGCGGCATGCAGCCGCAACGAGCCGCTGCGCAACTGCAGCGTCTCGCGGCCGCGCGTTTCTTCGCAGGAGCCGTCGAGGACGGCGGTGAAGAAGGGACGCTCGTGTCCGTGCGCGGCCATCGAGGCGCCGGGCGCGTAGCGCACGTCGAGCCAATCCGCATCGCGCGCCATGATCGTTCAGACGCGCGATGCGCGGGATGGTTAGGTCAGCGCAGTTTGGTCAGGCCGCGCGGCTCGGCTTTCACCAGCGCGTTCTCGCGCTCGATGCCGTGGCGCTTGTCGAGCACGCACTGGCGGATGTAATCCATGAGGCGCTGAAAATCCATGTCGGCGTCGTGCATCATCTGCTGGAGCCGCAGCACCACTTCGACGCCGGCGAGATTCACGCCGAGGTCGCGCGTGAGCGTGAGAATCATCTCCAGCTTGCGGATCTCGTCCTCGCCGTAGAGGCGCGTGTTGCCGGACGTGCGCGCCGGCCGGATCAGCCCTTCACGCTCGTAGAGACGCAGCGTCTGCGGATGGATGTTGTAGCGTTCCGCGATGATCGAGATCATCACGTAGCCGTCTGCTCGTCTTCGTCCCATGGTCATGAAACGGGCGCGCCGCATGCGCGGCGCGCCCGAGCCTCATTACTTGTTCTCGTCGACGACTTCCGCTTCGATCACGTCGTCCTTGGCGTTGCCGCCGGCGTTCGTGCCGCCGCTCGCATCGCCGCCACCCGCACCGCCCGCACTGGCCTGCTGGTACATCACCTCGGCGAGCTTGTGCGACGCCTTGGTCAGGTTTTCCGTGGCGCGGCGCATCTCGTCGAGACCGCCCTGCTCCATCGCCTTGCGAGCCTCGCTGATCGCGCTCTCGAGCGACTGCACGTCGCCGCCGGCGAGCTTCTCGCGGTTCTCGCTCAGCATCTTCTCGACCTGATAGACGAGACCGTCGAGCTGGTTCTTCGCCTCGATCTCCTCGCGGCGTTTCTTGTCCTCGTCGGCGTGCGACTCGGCGTCCTTCACCAGGCGGTCGACCTCGTCCTTCGACAGACCGGAGGAGCTGGTGATCGTGATCTTCTGCTCCTTGCCGGTGCCGAGGTCCTTGGCCGAGACGTTCATGATGCCGTTCGCGTCGATGTCGAACGTGACTTCGATCTGCGGGATGCCGCGCGGCGCCGGCGGAATGCCGATCAGGTGGAACGCACCGAGCAGCTTGTTCGCGGCGGCCATCTCGCGCTCGCCTTGATAGACCTTGATCTCGACCGACGTCTGATTGTCGGCGGCGGTGGAGAAGGTCTCCGACTTGCGCGTCGGGATAGTCGTGTTGCGCTCGATGAGCTTCGTCATCACGCCGCCGAGGGTCTCGATGCCGAGCGAGAGCGGAGTGACGTCGAGCAGCAGCACGTCCTTGACGTCGCCGCGCAACACGCCGCCCTGCACCGCCGCGCCGACCGCGACCACTTCATCCGGATTGACACCCTTATGGGGTTCCTTCCCGAAGAAGTCCTTCACCAGTTGCTGCACCATCGGGATGCGCGTGGAACCGCCGACGAGGACGACTTCGTGAATGTCCTTCGGCGACATGCCGGCGTCGGAGAGCGCCTGCTTCACCGGGTTCATCGTGCGCTGCACGATGTCGCCGATGAGCTGCTCGAACTTCGCCCGCGTGAGCTGCAGGTTGAGGTGCTTCGGACCGGAGGCGTCGGCGGTGATGAACGGCAGATTGATGTCGGTCGACATCGTCGACGACAGCTCGATCTTCGCCTTCTCGGCCGCTTCCTTGAGGCGCTGCAGAGCCATCTTGTCTTTCGACAGGTCGATGCCCTGGTCCTTGCGGAACTCGTCGATGATCCAGTCGATGAGCTTCTGGTCGATGTTGTCGCCGCCGAGGTGCGTGTCGCCGTTGGTCGACTTCACTTCGACGACGCCGTCGCCGACCTCGAGGATCGAGATGTCGAACGTACCGCCGCCGAAGTCATAGACGGCGATGGTCTCGTTGGTCTTCTTGTCGAGGCCGTACGCGAGCGCGGCGGCGGTCGGCTCGTTGACGAGGCGCTCGACCTTGAGGCCGGCGATCTCGCCCGCGTCCTTGGTGGCCTGGCGCTGCGAGTCGTTGAAGTAGGCTGGGACGGTGATGACGGCGCGCTCGACCTTCTCGCCGAGGTAGTCTTCGGCGGCCTGCTTGAGCTTCTGCAGGATCATCGCGGAGATCTCGGGCGGCGAGTAGAGCTTGCCCTGGACGTCGACGCGCACGTCGCTATTGGACGCGTGCGTGACCTTGTACGGCACCATCTTCATCTCTTCGTTGACTTCATTGAACTTGCGCCCCATGAAGCGCTTGATGGAGAAGACGGTGTTCTCGGGATTGGTGACGGCCTGGCGTTTGGCGACCTGGCCGACGAGACGCTCGCCGTTCTTGGCGAAGCCGACCACCGACGGCGTGATGCGGCTGCCTTCGGCGTTCACAATGACCTTCGGCTCGTTGCCTTCCATGACCGCGACGACGGAGTTGGTCGTGCCGAGGTCAATGCCGATGATCTTTGACATAAGTGGTTCTCCTTCTATGACTTCGGGATAGTTGAGCGTCCCGCTGTCAAGTTTCGCTGTCCTTCGAAACCTGAGTCTAGCATTGTAAATTCCGTTCGTGCAAGGAGTACGCCGCCACCTTCCGGGGTTATCATGCGTCGAAATCGGAGGAGAGCAGACATGAGCCAGTTCCAACCGCAACCCGCCTGGATCGACGCCTCGACGGCGCAGACGGTCGAGCGCGAGCGCTCGTTCATCCGCAGCGTCTACGCCTGGATGTTCGGCGGTCTCGCCATCACCGCCGCGGCCGCGCTGTGGGTGGTGATGTCGCCGGCGATGCAGCAGCTGCTGTTCAACCGCACCATGCCGTGGGTGTTGTTCATCGGCGAGCTCGGGCTCGTCTTCTTCCTCGGCGCGCGCATCACCCGGATGTCGCCCGGCGCCGCCGCCGCCGCATTTCTCGTCTTCTCGCTGCTCAACGGTCTGTCGCTGAGCGTGATCTTCTTCATCTATACGTCGGGCACGATCTTCCAGGCCTTCGCCACCGCCGCCGGCATGTTCGGCGCGATGAGCGTCTACGGCATGGTCACGAAACGCGACCTGACTTCGATGGGGTCGTTCATGTTCATGGGGCTGATCGGCATCATCATCTGCAGCGTGGTCAACATCTTTCTGCACTCGCCGGGACTGGCCTGGGCCATCTCCATCCTCGGCGTCTTCATCTTCCTCGGCCTGACCGCATACGACACGCAGAAGCTGAAGTCCTACGCCACCGCGCCGCAACTGCGCGAGAACCTCGCCGTCTACGGCGCCCTGCAGCTCTACCTCGACTTCATCAACCTCTTCCTCTTCATGCTGCGCATCCTCGGCGGCAATCGCCGCTGACGGCGAAGCGCGACTCGTGAGTTGAAAGCGCCGGCTGCGAAGCCGGCGCTTTTCGTTTTGCGGGTAGGGAAAAGCGGCGACGCGTCTCTCCTAACGGCATGACGATCATTCGCAGAAACGTCTGGGAGCTCGGCGGCACGTGGGCGGAACCGATCCTCTGGTACGCGCGCGCGGTGCAGGCGATGAAGAAACGGCCGCTCGATCATCCGACGAGCTGGCGGTTCTACGCGGCGATTCATGGCTTCGACGAGGGCTTCTGGCGCGAGGTCGGGTATCTCGACAACAACGACGTGCTGCCGTCGGACGCGCTGCAGAAGCAGTACTGGCTGCAGTGCCAGCACGGCACCTGGTACTTTCTGCCGTGGCACCGCGGATACCTGCTCGCGTTCGAGGCGGTCGTGCGCGCCGAGATCGTGAAGCTCGGCGGGCCGGCCGATTGGGCGCTGCCGTACTGGAACTACTTCAAGCCGCGCGAGAGCGCGCTGCCGAAAGCGTTCGCGTCACGGTCGTGGCCGGACGGTCCCCGCGACAATCCACTGTTCGTCGAGCATCGTTACGGTCCGCGTGACGATGGCAACGTCGTCATCTCGTCGCGTTTCGTGAACCTCGACGCGCTGCGCGAGGATGAATTCGCCGGAACGACGACCGCTCCTGAATTCGGCGGCGTCGACACCGGCTTCGAGCACGGCGAGCACAATATTGTGCCCGGCCATCTCGAAGGGCAGCCTCACAACGTCGTGCACGGTCTGGTCGGCGGTCCGAATCCGCGCCGTCCCGGACTCATGTCGTATCCCGAGACGGCTGCACTCGATCCGATCTTCTGGCTGCATCATGCGAACATCGATCGTCTGTGGGAAGTCTGGCGGCGCGATCCTTCGGCGACGCACTCCGACCCGGCCGAGGAGAAATGGCGGAAAGGTCCGGGCTCGTTCGGCGAGCGTGCGTTCGCTCTCCCGAAGCCGGACGGCAGCGGCTGGCCATTCACGCCCGACGACGTCTCGGAGCTCTCGAAGCTCGACTACACGTACGACGATCTCACCCCGGTCGGATCGCCGGCGCGCCGCGAGCGTCTCCGCCGCCTCGGCGTAGACTTTGAAACCCTGCGGATCGATCGAGAGCAGCCGATGGCATCGAATAAACGGGTAGAGATGGTCGGCGCGAGCCGCGGGCCGGTGACGGTGGTCGGCAGCGAAGCGTCGACGTCGGTGCACTTTGACCACGCGGCGCGCGCGCGCGTGATGGCCAGTCTCGACGGCGCGGAAATGGCTGCCGCACCGCGGTCGCCGGACCGCGTGTTCCTCCGCCTCGAGAACGTCCGCTCCACTGCCGACGGCACGATCCTGCAGGTGTACATCAACCTGCCCGAAGACGCCGATCCGGACGATCATCCGGAGTGTCTGGCCGGCACGGTCTCGCTGTTCGGCGCGCGGAAAGCCACAGTCTCAGAGGAGGAGCGGTCGGGCATCTCGCCGGTCATCGAGATCACCGATGTGATCGATCGTCTGCACCTCAACGACGCGCTCACCGCGGACGCGCTGCACATCCGGATCATTCCGCTGCTGCCGGTGCCGGACGACGCGGCCGTGCAGATCGCAAACATCGCGATCTTCCGTCAGGGCGAGTGAGCGGCGCATGACAGCCGCTGCGCGCGAACGCCTGCGCGTCCGGATTCCGCTGCTCGCCGTGAGCGGCGCCGCCTGGCTCGCGCTCGCGCTCGCGCCGCACGCGCTGCACCGCGCGACCCTCGCCCATCCGGGCGCGCTGGCGCTCGCGTCGGAGCTGATGTTCGCCTCGATGATGCTGCCGGCCGCGGGCGCGCCGCTGCGCCACGTGCGCGAGCGCAGCTTCGCGCGCCGCCGCTCGCGCGCGGTGCTGCTGTTCATCGCCGGCTATGGCGGCGTCTGGACCGCGTTCGGAATGCTGCTCATCGTCCTCGCGGCTCGCCTGCTCGCTGCCGGAAACGCTGCTGCCGTCGCGGCGTGCCTCGTCGCCGCCGCGTGGCAGTGCTCGCCCGCGAAACAGCGCTGCCTCAACCGCGGCCACGAGCATCCGCCGCTGCGCGCGTTCGCGCCGGCCGCTGATCGAGACGCGTTGCGATTCGGTCTCGTACACTCCGTCTGGTGCGCCGGCTCCTGCTGGAACCTGATGCTCGTGCCGCTGCTGCTCTCGCACGGCCATCTGCCGGCGATGGCCGCCGCGACGCTCTGGCTGCTGTCGGAGCGGCTGGAGCGGCCGCTGCGCGCCGCGTGGCACTGGAGAGGTCCGGCGAAAGGGATGCGCCTCGTCACCGCGCAGGCGCGTCTGCTCTTCGCCGCCGCGCGATCGCCACGTGCTCTGTAACGCTCTCTCTTCCTCCTGCACTAATGCGCAGGAGGAATGAGAGATGGCCAGACATGCACGCAATACGGTTCCGATCACGCGACGCGCGCCGGCGAATGGCGGCGGCGCGATCACGACTCATCTGCGATCGATCCTGAGCGAGGTGGCGCCCGATCGGGTGGATTCGCTGCTGCCCGTCGTGGAGCGCTGCGTGATGCAGGTGGTGGCGCCGGCGGACGTGGTGCCGGACGGACCGATGGTCGCGGCCGCGCTCGACACGACCGGGACTTCGGCGGGTGCCGATCTGATGCAGCGGGCGGCGAACCTCCCCTTTCCGGAGTTCGTGGCGAAGCTGGTCACCGGGACGTTCGACGCGATCGTCACTGCGCACATCAATCAGTCGAAGGCGTACGCGGAGCTGGTGGCGGAGCTGGCGAAGACGGTGCAGGAGTTCGAGTCGAGCAGCGTCACCGACGATCGCATCGACGACTTTCTGAAGCAGAACTATCCGGATGGTTCGGGCGGTACGTCCATCACCTCGGGCGCGGCGTTTGATCAGGCGGTGTTCGATGACATCGTCGACGTGCGCCTCAAGAACGTCTGGAGCAGCGAGGTGACGAAGCCGACCGCGCCGAGCAGCGGTACGACGACGTGGGACGACGCGACGGTGAAGGCGATCCGCGCCGGCGTACGACGGTTCCTGGCGAAGAGCGGCCTCGACCAACTGCGGGCGATGGCCCGCGATGGGATGCAGTTCGTGGCCGTCACCTCGGGCGAGATCAACGCGAAGCTGACGTTCAGCGTCTCGGCGATCGATCAGTCGACCACGAACTCGTCGCAGTTCAACGTGCGCCAGAGCTCCTTCGGCGCAAACGCGAGCGCGTCGTATCACTGGCTGAAGGCGAGCGCCGCCTACTCGGCGAGCCGGGTCAGCGTGGCGACGGTGAACACGAGCAACTTCAACAAGGTGACGATGGATGCGCAGCTCGTCGGCGAAGTGAAGCTGCAGTTCCAGACGCGCACACTGCCTCCGATCGGCTGATGCGCGTCTCGGAACTGGTGACGGAAGTCGCGGCGGCGCTCGCCGAGGCCGCCGCCGCCGCGCGCGAGCGCGGCTTCGACGTCCGCGCGAGCGCGACGCTGCCGGTGCAGCTCCGCTACCGCCGCGACACCGGCAT
>DASVQE010000090.1:0-19100 GCA_036389275.1 Thermoanaerobaculia bacterium | reverse complement strand
TCCGCGACACCTGGTCCAAGCTCGCGACGCTGTGTCGCGGAGGCTAGGCCAACCAAACGGGGTCTGGGGCCTGTGGCCCCAGCCGCCGGAGGCCCCCGGTCGTCACCTGCCGCCGACGTACGTCGCGTGCACCACTCCGTGCAGCTCCGCGCCGAGGTACGGCGTGGTCTTATGGCGATGCCGGATCAGCTCCGGCGTGACCGTGAAACTCTCCTCTGGCGACCACACCACAAAGTCGGCGTCGTTGCCGACTGCGATCGCGCCCTTGCCCTCGAGCCGCGCCAGTTGCGCCGGCGCGGCGCTGCACCAGCGTGACACGTCGTGCAGCGTGAAGCCGCGCGTGCGGGCGCCGCTCCAGACGATCGGCAGGACGAACTGCAGCGAGGCGATGCCGCCCCACGCGTTCATGAAATCGCCCCGTTTCAGCTCGGGCGTGCAAGGCGAGTGATCGCTGACGACCAGGTCGATCAAACCGTCGCGCAGCCCGCGCCAGAGCTCCTCGCGGTTCGCCTGCTCGCGGATCGGAGGCGCGCACTTGAACTCCGTGCGGCCGCGCGGCACCGACTCCGCCTCGAAGTGCAGATAGTGCGGCGTGGTCTCGGCGGTGATCGGCAGGTCGCGGGCGTTTTGCAGCAGACGCAAAGCGCTCGCGGAGGAGAGATGGACGATGTGCATGCGCGCACCGGTCTCGCGGCAGACGCGGATCAGCAGCTCGATGGCCGCATCCTCGGCAGCGCGCGGACGGGAGCGGAGATACGTGCCGTAGTCGTCGGGATCGCCGTGCGGCACGTGCAGATGCTCGCCGAGCTCCGCGTGCACGAGCAGCGGCGCGCCGGTCGGCGCGAGCTCGCGCGCGGCCTCACGCAGCTGCGCCTCGTTCACGTGCGGGAACTCCTCGACGCCGCTGTCGACGAGGAAGCACTTGAAGCCGCGCACGCCGCGCTCCAGCATCGGCCGCAACTCGCGCGTGTTCCCCGGCACCACGCCGCCCCAGAGCTCGACGTGCACCTCGCCGCGCGCGTGCTGCTGCTTGCGCTCGAGCGCGGCCACGGTGGTCGTCGGCGGAATGCTGTTGAGCGGCATGTCGACGATGGTGGTGATGCCGCCTGCCCTCGCCGCGCGCGTGGCCGAGGCGTAGCCTTCCCACTCCGTGCGCCCCGGCTCGTTGACGTGCACGTGCGAGTCGACCAGGCCGGGCATGATCACGTCGCTGCCGTGGTCGACGTCGGCCGTTGCATCGTCTTCGATGGAGACGATGCGGCCGTCGTCGATGGTGATGGTCGCCGGACTAATTCCGTCGGGCAGGAGGACGCGGGTGCTGCGGATGCGCATGACGGCGCCGATGGTACTCGCCGCGTCGCGCGCATTACACTCCGATGGCGATGACCACTTTCTTCGAAGCGCTCAACGAGCTCGACGAGGCGCACGTGCCGTTCGTGTCCGTCACCGTCGTCGACACCCTCGGCTCGACGCCGCAGGATCGCGGCGCGAAGATGCTGGTCACGCGCGACGGCCGCTACTTCGGCACCGTCGGCGGCGGCAAGATCGAGGTGCGCTGCATCGAAGAGGCGCGCGCGCTGCTCGAGGACGACTCCGCGCCGAAGACGCGCTTCTATCAGTGGTCGCTGGAGAAGGACATCAAGATGACGTGCGGCGGCATCGTGCGCGTCTACTTCGAGGCCTTCAACGTGACACGCTGGAACATCGTCGTGTTCGGCGCCGGCCACTGCGCCTCGGCACTCATCGAGATCCTACTCAAGCTCGACTGCCGCGTCACGTGCATCGATCCGCGCGAGGAATGGCTGGCGCGGCTGCCGGAGTCGCCGAAGCTGACGCGCGTGCATTCGACCGACATGCCGGCTGAGGTCGCGAAGATTCCGGACGGCGCGTTCGTGCTGCTGATGACCATGGGGCACACCACCGACCGCCCCATCCTCATCGAGATTCTGCGCACGCGCACGTTCCCGTACCTCGGCGTGATCGGCAGCAACGCCAAGGCGAAACGGCTGCGGCAGGATGTGCTCGACGCAGGGCTGCCGCAGGAGTCGACGCGCGCATTCTTCTGCCCGGTTGGACTCGAGCTCGGATCGAATCATCCGCAGGAGATCGCCATCAGCGTGACGGCGCAGATGCTGCAGTTGCGCGATGCGAGATGAGGACTTCAGATCTGCGCGAGCTCGCGCGGTCGTACGGCGTTCAACTGAGTTACGAAGATGCGGGCGGCAAGCGGCGCGAGCCGTCTCGCGACGCGCTCGAAGCGGTGCTGCGCAAACGCCTTCCGGAAGGGCTTTCCCTCGACGAAGCCCTCGAACGGAAGCGGCGCGGCGTTGCCGAGGAGCCGCCGGTGCTTGTTGCGTGGGACGGAAAATTTGACCGCGGCCCGGAAGAGGTCGTCCTGGAAGAAGGGGCTCCCTGGAACGGCCGCGGACGCCTGCCGCTCGGCTATCACCATCGCGGCGACACGCTGATCATTTCCGCACCGCGCCGCGCGCATGAGCTCCCTCGCAAGACGTGGGGCGCGTTTCTGCCGCTCTACGCCGCGCATACCTCGGCCCGTCCCGAGGGCGACCTCGGCGTGCTCGAGCGCTATCTCCAGTGGATTCAGTCCGCAGGCGGTGGACTGGTGGCCACGCTGCCGCTGCTGGCGCAGTTCGACGACGAGCCGAGTCCGTACTCGCCGGTATCGCGGCTGTTCTGGAACGAGCGCTACCTCGACGTGGAGAAGCTGCCGGAGTATCGCGGCGAGCGCGGCCCGAAGGCGGAGATCCTGGCGGCCTGTGCGGAGCGTTTTCAGCCGGACGACGGTTTTGCGTCTCACGCAAAGGAGGCCGGCGATTACGCCCGCTTCCGCGGCGACGAGCGCTACCACCTCTACGTGCAGTACCGCATGAAGCAGCAGATGCAGGCCATGTCCGATGCGGCGCGCCGCGCCGGGCCGGGGCTGTATCTCGATTTTCCGCTCGGCGTGAACGGCGGCGGCTACGACGTGCAGCGCTATCGGGAGTCGTTCGCCGGCGGCGTGTCGGTCGGCGCGCCGCCCGATCTCTTCTTTACGAAAGGGCAGAACTGGGGATTTCCGCCCTTCCATCCGGATGGACTTCGGGAACGGCGCTACGACTACTTCATCGCCGCGGTGCGCAATCACGCCGCGCACGCCGGCATCCTCCGCCTCGATCACGTCATGGGGTTGCACCGCCTGTACTGGATCCCCGAGGGTGCGGAGGCGAAGGACGGCGTGTACGTGCGTTATCCGGAAGAGGAGTTGTACGCGATCCTCACGCTCGAGTCGCGGCGGAACGGCTGCGCGCTGGTCGGCGAGGACCTCGGCACCGTGCCGGAGTACGTGCCGCGGATGATGGAGAAGCATGGGCTGCGGCGGATGTACGTGGTGCAGTACGAGATCAAGCCGCAGCAGCCGCCGCTCGCGGAGCCGCCGCGGCAGTCGGTGGCCAGCGTGAACACGCACGACATGCCGACGTTCGCCGGCTTCTGGCGCGAGCAGGACGTGGACGACCGCGTCGAGCAGGAGCTGCTCGATGAGGACGGCGCGAACGAGGAGCGCGAGACGCGCGCGAAGATGCGCGCGGCGCTGTCGCGCTACGTCCGGGCGCGTGAAGAGGATGAGCCGCACGTGCTGGAAGGCGTGCTCGGCGCGCTGGCGCGCAGCGATGCCGAGGTGGTGCTCGTGAATCTGGAGGACCTCTGGGGCGAGACGCGGCCGCAGAACGTGCCGGGCGTGCCGGAGCGGAGCTGGCGGCAGAAGTTCCGGCTGAGCCTCGAGGAGGCGCAGCGCGACGCGCGCGTGCAGCGGGTGCTGGCGGCGGTGAACGAGGGCCGCGGCGGTGCGCGCGCGTCGCGCAACCGCGAAGCGGAGCACGAGCAGCGGCGCGACGACGAAGCCCGGCAGTGAGGCCCGCGACTTGCTTTTTTCCGGCCCGAGAAATCTGTTGAAGGACGATTGATGGCAGTCAGAGGGAAGAAGAGTTCCGGCGGCTCGAAAAAGTCGACGCCGGGAGCGAAGAGTCGTCGTGTGGCGGCAGCGCCGCGCCGCAAGGCTGCGGCCGCGCCGCCGGCGAAACGGAACGTGGTGGTGGACGAGCTGCAGACCGTCGGCGCCGACGTCGTGCCCCAAGGCACGGTCGAAGCGGACGTGACCGCCTCGCTGCCGCCGGGCGCAGCGGCGATCGTGAATGCCCCCGACTCGAGCATCAGCGAGGCCGGCCCGATCCTGCAGGACGCGCCGTCGGGCGACGAGCCGCGCGCCGTCGCCGCGCGCGGCAAGAGCGCGCCCGCTGCGAAAGGCACGGCGCGCCGCGGCAGCGATGCGAACGGGATCTCGGGCGGAGGCGGCGGTCACAACGCGCCAGCGCCGCTGATGAGCGAAGCCGGCCCGATCCTGCAGGATGCAAACGTCGGCCTCGACGCCATGAGCGAAGCCGGACCGATCGGTGCGGCGAGCGGTGGCTCGAAGAGCAGCGGCGCGACGAGCGATCGCGCGCGCGGTGCGAAGAGTGGTGCGAGCACCGGCGCGAAGAGCGGTGCTACGAGTGCCGACGCGACGCCTGATCGCGCGAGTGGCGGTGCGAAGAATGGTGCGAGCGCTGGCGCGAAGAGTGGTGCGGCAAGCGGCGGTGCGACGAGTGATCGCGTGAGCGGCGGCGCGCGCGGCGGCACGAAGAGTGGTGCGAGCACTGGCGCGAAGAGTGGAACGACGAGTGCGAACGCGTCGAGTGATCGCGCGAGCGGCGGCGCGAGCGACGCCGCGAATAGCGATGCTGCGAAGCGTGACGCGACGACTGCTACCGCAGCCCGTGGTGCTGCGAGTGCCGATGCCATGAGCGATCGTGCAAGCGCCGGTGCGACGACTGATCGTGCAAGCGCTGGCGCGACGACTGATCGCGCAAGCAGCGGTACGACGAACGATCGCGCGAGCAGCGATGCAACGAGTGATCGTGCAAGCGCCGGTACGACGACTGATCGCACAAGCGGCGGTGCGACGAACGATCGCCCAAGCAGCGGTGCAACGAGTGATCGCGCAAGCGCCGGTGCAACGACTGATCGCGCCAGCGGCGCTGCGACGAACGACCGTACAAGCAGCGGTACGACGAACGACCGTACAAGCAGCGGTACGACGAACGACGGTACAAGCAGCGGTACGACGAACGATCGCGCAAGCAGCGGTACGACGAACGATCGTGCAAGCGCCGATGCAACGACTGGTCGTACAAGTAGCGACGCGACGAGCGACCGTGCAAGCGCCGGTGGAACGAGTGATCGCGTAAGCAGCGGTGCGATGAGTGATCGCGCGACCGGCGCTGCAACGAACGATGACGCAAGCAGCGGTGCAACGATTGATCGGGCAAGCGCCGGTGCAACCAGCGATCGCGCGAGCAGCGACTCAACGATCGATCGCGCGAGCAGCGCCGCAACGACTGACCGCGCGAGCACCGATGCGCCAACCGCACCCACCACCCACCCTCACTCACTCCTCTCCGACTGGGACTATCACCTCTTCAACGAAGGCACCCACAACCGCCTCTGGCAGAAGCTCGGCGCGCACATCGTCCCGGGCGGCGTCATGTTCGGGGTTTGGGCGCCGAATGCGGCTCGCGTGTCCGTCATCGGCGACTTCAACGGGTGGAATCCCGACGCGCATGTGCTCGAGGCGCGTGGACCGTCGGGTGTGTGGGAAGGCTTCGTGCCCGACATTGGCAAGGGCACGCACTACAAATATCGCATCGTCTCGCGCTTCAACGACTACAGCGTCGACAAGGCCGATCCGTTCGGCGTGCATCACGAGACCTCGCCGGCCACCGCCTCCATCGTCTGGGACCTCGACTACGAATGGAACGACGCCGAGTGGATGCGCACGCGCCGCGCGCGCAACGCCTACGACGCGCCGATGTCTATCTACGAGATCCACCTCGGCTCGTGGCGGCGCACCACCGACGACGGCCAGCAGTGGCGCTCGATGAGCTATCGCGAGGTCGCCCATCCGCTGGCCGAGTACGTGCGCAAGATGAACTTCACCCACGTCGAGCTGCTGCCCATCATGGAGCATCCCTTCTACGGCTCCTGGGGCTACCAGTGCACCGGCTTCTTTGCGCCGACCAGCCGTTACGGAACGCCGCAGGACCTGAAGTATTTAATCGACGTCTTACATCAGTACGGAATCGGTGTGATCCTCGACTGGGTGCCGTCGCACTTTCCCACCGACGAACACGGCCTCTCGTATTTCGACGGCACGCACCTGTTCGAGCACTCCGATCCGCGCAAAGGCTTTCATCCCGACTGGAAGTCGTTCATCTTCAACTACGGGCGCAACGAGGTGCGCGCGTTTCTGCTCTCGAGCGCGCTCTACTGGCTCGAGGAGTATCACGCCGACGGACTGCGCGTGGACGCCGTCGCCTCGATGCTCTACCTCGACTACTCGCGCAAGGCCGGCGAGTGGATCCCGAACGAGTTCGGCGGCCGGGAGAACATCGAGGCCATCTCCTTCCTGCGCCGGCTGAACGAGGACATGTACAAGGAACATCCCGACGTGCAGGTCATCGCCGAGGAGTCGACGGCGTGGCCGATGGTCTCGAGACCGACCTACGTCGGTGGCCTAGGTTTCGGCATGAAGTGGGACATGGGCTGGATGCACGACACCCTGCGGTACTTTTCGAAGGACCCGGTGCATCGCAAGTTCCACCACAACGACCTCACCTTCCGGATGATGTACGCCTTCACGGAGAACTTCGTGCTGCCGCTCTCGCACGACGAGGTGGTGCACGGCAAAGGCTCGCTCATCGGCAAGATGACCGGCGACGAATGGCAGCGGCTCGCCAACCTGCGGCTGCTCTTCGCACACATGTACGCGAACCCCGGCAAGAAGCTGCTGTTCATGGGCGGCGAGATCGGGCAGTGGCGCGAATGGAACCACGACGGCAGTCTCGACTGGGATCTGCTCGACGCGCCGCCGCACGCCGCGCTGAACCGCTGGGTCGAGGACCTGAACAAGGCCTATCGCGACATCGCCGCGCTGCACGAGCTCGACACCTCACCCAGCGGCTTCGAGTGGATCGACTGCTGCGACACCGAGAACAGCATCGTCACGATGATGCGCCGCGCCAAATCGCCCGATGCGCCGGCGGTCGTCATCGCAATGAACTTCACGCCGATGGCGCGCTACAACTATCGCGTCGGCGTGCCGAAAGGCGGTCACTGGCGCGAGGTGCTCAACAGCGACGCGCCGCTGTACGGCGGCAGCGGCCAGGGCAATTTCGGCGGCGTCGACGCCGCGCCGATCCCGCTGCACGGGCGGCGCTGGTCGGTCACGCTGACCCTTCCGCCGCTCGGTGCGGTTTTCCTGATAGCGCAAAACGAAGGCGTGGATGTTGCGTCTGACGCAAACGTGTCCGAGACCATGACCGAGGAGCTCGCGCTTGCCTGATACCACCGACGTCGACGCCGCATCCGTACCCGGGCTGGAGACCTTTCCGCCCGCGGGCGAGCAGCGCATCGCCTCGCCGCGCGGCATCGCCCTCGGCGCGAATCTGGTCGATCGCACCCGATGCGAGTTTCGCGTCTGGGCGCCGCAGCGCGAGCGCATCGAGCTGCACATCGTCGCGCCGCACGAGCGCCGCGTCGCGCTGCAGAAGACCTCCGACGGCTATCACGAAGCGGTGGTCGACGACTGCTCCGAAGGCACGCGCTACTTCTACGTCCTCGACGGCGGCGACGAGCGTCCCGATCCCGCCTCGCGCCTGCAGCCGGAAGGCGTGCATGGTCCGTCCGAAGTGGTCGGCAAAGAGTTCGAATGGCACGACCGCGGGTGGCGCGGTGTGCCGCTCGAGGACTACGTCATCTACGAATTGCACGTCGGCACCTTCACCGAGGAAGGCACGTTCGACGCGGCGATCGAGCGCCTCGATGCGCTCGTCGACCTCGGCATCACCGCGGTCGAGCTGCTGCCGGTCGCGCAGTTTCCCGGCTCGCGCAACTGGGGCTACGACGGCACGTACGTCTGCGCGACGCAGAATTCGTACGGCGGGCCGCGCGCGCTCAAGCGCCTCGTCGACGCCTGTCATCAACGCGGTCTCGCCGCGATCCTCGACGTGGTCTACAACCACCTCGGGCCGGAGGGCAATTACCTCGGCGAGTACGGTCCGTACTTCACCGACCGCTACAAAACGCCGTGGGGTCTCGCGCTCAATTTCGACGGGCCGCACAGCGACGACGTGCGCTGGCTCTTCATCCACAGCGCGCTGCAGTGGGTCGACGAGTTTCACTTCGACGCGCTGCGCGTCGACGCCGTGCACGCCATCGTCGATCACTCCGCCGAGCCGTTCCTGCAGGACATGAACGTGGCCATTCACGCGCGCGCGCAGCAGCTCGGGCGGCGCATCTACAGCATCGCCGAAAGCGACTTGAACGATCCGCGCGTGATCATGAGCCGCGATGAATTCGGCCTCGACTTCGACTCGCAATGGGCCGACGACTATCACCACACGCTGCACGCGCTGCTCACCGGCGAGCAGGCCGGCTACTACTCCGGCTTCGCGCCGAAGGTGAGCAACCTCGCGCGCGTGCTGACCACCGGCTACCTCTACACCGGCCAGCACTCGCCGTATCGCGGACGCAAGTACGGACTGCGGCCGAAGACGAAGAACGGCGCGCAGTTCGTGATCTCGATGCAGAATCACGATCAGGTCGGCAACCGCATGATGGGCGAGCGCCTGCCCGAGCTCGTGTCACTCGACCATGTCCGCCTCGCCGCCGCGGCGACCGTGCTGGCGCCGTTCATCCCGATGCTCTTCATGGGTGAGGAGTACGGCGAGAAAGCGCCGTTTCTCTACTTCACCTCGCACTCCGACGCCGATCTGATCGAGGCGGTGCGCAAGGGCCGCCGCGAAGAGTTCGAGGATTTCGCCTGGGCCGGCGAAGCGCCCGACCCGCACGACGAGGAGACGTTCCGCCGCTCGAAGCTGCAGTGGTGGCAGCTCGAGCGCGAAGAGCACGCGTCGCTGCGCAGGCTGTATCGCGAGCTGCTATCGCTGCGCCGCAATACGCGCGCGCTCAAGCGCCTCGATCTGAACGCGATCGAAACGCACGCCGATGACGAGCGCGCCACCCTGCTGGTGCGCCGCTGGAGCGATCGCGATCAGGCGCTGATCGGCTTCAACTTCAGCGACGCCGCGCAGACGCTCGAGTTGCCGTTCGCGCCGGCGCAGTGGTCGATGCTGATCGACACCGGCGCGAAGATCGACGGCGGCCGCGTCACCATTCCGCCGCATGCGTTCGCGCTCTGGAGCGCCGAGGCCTGAGCTTGCGCGTACCGGTCGCCACGTATCGGATTCAGTTCAACGCGGAGTTCACGTTTCAGGACGCGAAGCGCATCGTCGCCTATCTGAAGCGCCTCGGCATCAGCGATCTCTACGCGTCGCCGCTGCTGCGCGCGCGCAAAGGCTCGACGCACGGCTACGACGTGGTCGATGCGAACGAGCTCAATCCGGAGCTCGGCAGCGAAGACGATTTCGCGGAGCTGCACGGCGAGCTCGATCGTCACGACATGGGCTTGCTGCTCGACATCGTGCCGAACCACATGGCCGCGAGCCACGAGAACGCCTGGTGGATGAGCGTCCTCGAGAACGGCGCGCAGTCGCGCTACCTGCACTACTTCGACATCGACTGGCGCGACGACAAAGTGATCCTGCCGATCCTCGGCCGGCCGTACGGCGAAGCGCTCGAATCGGGCGAGATCCAGTTGCACTTCGACGCCGACGGCTTCTCGTTCTGCTACTTCGACAAGCGGCTGCCGCTCGCGCCGCACTCGTATCACCTCGTGCTGCGCGAGTGCGTCGGCGCGCTGCCGGCCGGCGGCGTGGCCAGCGAGGTGCGCGATCTCGTGCAGAGCGGCGGCGCGGTCGCGAACAGCCGCTTCCTCAAGGAGACGCTCTGGCGCGTGCACGAGCAGTCGCCGCAGTTCCGGAGCGCGCTCGAGAACGCACTGCAGCGCTTCAACTCCGACTTCGATCTGCTCGACAAACTGATCGCGATGCAGTGGTACCGCCTCGCGTATTGGCGCATCGCCAGCGAGACCATTAATTACAGGCGCTTCTTCGACGTGACCGACCTGGTCGGCGTGCGCGTCGAGAATCCGGAAGTATTCGAGGCGCGAAACCGGCGCATCCTCGACTTCATCGCCGCGGGCCAGATCACCGGCGTGCGCATCGATCACATCGACGGACTCTTCGAGCCGGTCGGCTATCTGTCGAAGTTGCAGATGCGGCTCGGCGAAGGCTTCTACGTGGTCGTCGAGAAAATCCTCGAGCACGGCGAAGTGCTGCCGCCGACCTTCCGCTGCGCCGGCACCACCGGCTACGACTTCATGGATACGGCCAACGCGCTCTTCGTCGATCCGGCCGGACTCGGCGTGCTGACCGATTTCTATCGCTCCTTCACCGGTTTTAGTGCCGATTTCGAGGATGTCGTTTACGAGCGTAAGAAACAGGTGATCGAGGCGCTGTTCTACGGTGAGATGCGCGCCCTCGGCTGGCACCTCGGCTCGCTCGCGGTCGCCGACCGCAACGCGCGCGATTTCGCGCCGAGCGAGCTGCTGGCGGCGCTGGTCGAGGTCACGGCGTGCATGCCGGTCTATCGCACGTACGTGCGCGAGGCTCCGGTCAGCGAGAGCGACCGCGCGTTTTTAGGGCGCGCCTTCGCCGATGCGCGCGGCCGCGCCACGGCGCTCGATCCGCGGCTGTTCGATTTCGTCGAGCGCGTGCTGCTGCTCGAGCCGCCGGCGTACATCGCCGCGGAGCGCGACAAGTGGCTCGCCTTCGTCATGCGCTGGCAGCAGTTCACCGGACGGGTGATGGCGAAAGGCGTCGAGGACACGGCCTTCTACAACTACAACCGTCTGATCTCGCTCAACGAGGTCGGCGGCGAGCCGGGACGCGACAGCGACTTCGATCCGGTCGCGGAGCTGCACGCGCGCAACGAGTCGATCGCGCGCGACTGGCCGCACACGATGAACGCGACCTCGACGCACGACACCAAGCGCTCCGAGGATGTGCGCGCGCGGCTGAATGTCCTCTCGGAGATTCCCGATGTCTGGTCGCGCGAGGTGAAGCGGTGGTCGCGCATGAACGCGGCGCTGAAAGAAGACGGCGCGCCCGACGCGAACGAGGAGCTGCTGATCTATCAGACCCTGGTCGGCATGTGGCCGCTCGAGGAAGAGGAGATCGGCGGCGTGCGCGACCGGCTGCATCAGTATCTGGAGAAGGCGGCGCGCGAAGCGAAGACGCACTCGAGCTGGCTCGCGGTGAACGAGCGTTACGAGAACGCGCTGAAGTCGTTCGCCACGAAGATCCTCGAGCACGAGCCGTTCGTCACCGCGCTGCGCCGCTTCCACAAGCGCATCGCCTTCCACGGCTTTCTCGGCTCGCTGGCGCAGGTGGTGGTGAAAGTGTGCAGTTCCGGAGTTCCGGATTTCTATCAGGGGACGGAGCTGTGGGACTTCAGCCTCGTCGATCCCGACAACCGCCGCCCGGTCAACTACGAGCTGCGCGCGCAACTCCTCGAGAAAAGCGCGCCGCCGGCCACGCTGCTGCGGCAGTGGAAGGACGGCCGGGTGAAGCTCTTCGTCACGTCACGCGCGCTGCAGACGCGCGCGCGCCACATCGAGTCGTTCCGCGACGGCAGCTATCGCGCCGTCGACACCGGCACGCCGCACGCGGTCGCGTTCACGCGCGGCGACGACGTGCTGGTGGTCGTGCCGCGCCTCACCACGCGACTCGTCCAGCCACCAACCCTGCCACTCGCCGAAACATGGGGCGAGCACGCCCTCGGTATCGGCGGCCGCTGGCGAAACGCGTTCACGGATGAAGTGATCGAAGGCGAACGGCTCGCGCTGCGCGACGTCTTCGCATCGTTCCCCGTCGCGATCTTCGAGCGCGTGGCCTAACCGCTCGCGTCATCCCGAGCGTAGCGAGGGACCTGGGCGGGCGGCGGTGCGATGCCGATGCCTCGTGCCGCCCGCCCGCCCAGGTCCCTCGCTCACGCTCGGGATGACATTCCCCCGTAGCGACCTTCGAGCGCGTAGCGTAACCGCTCCTGTCATCTCTCGCTCACGCTCGCGACGCCATCACGTCCCAAACCAATAACTCACCTTCACCATGAACACATCGCGCGACGGCGCGGTGAACGTCGAGCGCACATCGCGCCCCGGCCGGAAATCGCCGAACGGCAACTCGTCCTCGCGGCTCTCATTCCAAACCACGTACAGCGACGACCCCGGACGGAACTCCCACCGCACCACCGCGTTGCCGCGCACGCTGCGGTAGTTGAAGTCGGGATCGCTGAACGAGAACGCCCGCGGCGTCACGCCGCCCACCGTGTAAAAGTCGGTCTCCGGGTCGTACGCGATGTCGTCGTAGACGTTGAACTCGTGGCTGCGCGGCCGCGACACTTCCTTGAAGTCGTGATAGTCGCCGGTGGCGACGTACGGCTGCAGATACACCTGTAAGGAAAGGCGCGAGGTGAAGGTGTAGTCGGCGCGCATGGCCACATCGACGATGTTCTGGTCGATGCCGGAGAAGATGTAGCGGCCGTCGGTGGTGAGCACGTACTGCTGCGAGAGGCGCGAGCTGCGGTACGACGGCGTCACCTTCAGCGACATGCGCGTGGTCGGGCGATACGTCGCGCTCACGGCATAGACGTTGTCCCAGCCGCCGCCTTCCTCGCGCAACTGCTCGCTCCAGACGTCGAACGACAGCGGCTTGCGCGTGTCGGTGCCGTACTGCGCGCCCGACCAGATCCGGCGCGGGCGGCGGATGGCCGGACCGCCGCGCGTGGCGCGGTCGTCGATGGTCGACAGCTCCGTGCCGCCCCAGACGTAGCCGCGGCGGTAGCTGTTGAACGTCACGTTGCCGTCGTACCAGAGGCCGTTCTGAATCAGGTCGCCGTCCCAATTCCAGTGCTGGAACTTGCCGACCCAGAAGTTGCGGCGGCGCGTGTTGCGCCACGGATCGGGATCGACGTAGAGCAGCACCGCGTGCGTGGTGAGGATGTCGCTGCGCGTCATGAAGCCGACGTCGTTGGTCTCGTAGCCGGGCGAGAACGCATCCGCCTCGATGTTGTACTGCCACTTGCCGGCGTGTTTCGCGAACATCGCGTATCCGCCGTAGCCGGAGAGCGACGTGCGCGACGGATCGTAGGTGAGATGTCCGGCGTCGGGACGCTGATAGTAGCGGGCGGACGAGCGTTGCGCGCGCGCGATCGCCGCGGCCGAGCCGTCGATACGCGTGGCGCTCGCCGACCACTGTAAGACATGCGTGTTGTCGCCGAAGAGGCGATAGCCGTCGAGCGCGGCCGAGTGCGCGGCGCTGCGCAGAAACGGCTCGAGACGCGCGTCGAGCTCGCGCGTCACCGAGGTCACGCGCAGGCCGGCCGAGCTCTTCTCGCCGAAGTCTTTCGCGATGCGGCCGATGAAGTAGTTCGTGCGCGGCTCGACCTCGCCACGTCCGCCGAGGTCGAAGCGCCCTTCTTCCTTGTCAGTCAGCGCGTCGAGCAGCGCCACCGTCCAGCCGCCGGCGATCTTGCCGGTGACCTTCGCCGCGCCGAGGATCGTGGTCTGTTCGGGCGACGTCGCGCCGAGGAGACCGGCCGCCTGCGGCTGCCGCCCGACGCGACGCGAGTAGAAGAGCATCGGCTGGTCGAAGTTGAACGAGAAGATGTGATTCGACGGCACGTCCGGATCGAAGAGGCTCGAGCCTTCCACGAAGAACGGCCGCTTCTCGGGGAAGAAGAGCTCGTACTGCGAGAGGTTCACGCGCGCCGGATCGACTTCGACCTGGCCGAAGTCGGGATTGATCGTGCCGGTGAGCGTGAGGTTGCCGCTGAGCGCGTACTTGAGATCGATGCCGGCGCCGCCGCGCGTGTCGCGCCGGTCGAGCGCGCGCGCGTCCTGGTCGAGCCGCGCCGACGTGTACGGCAGCAGCTCCAGGCCGCGCCGCGGCGCGACGCCTTCGATGCCGGTCAGCAGCGCGAAGCGCGAGACGAAGCCGGCGTCTTTCTTCGGCGTGAAGACGAGCCGCGACACTTCGTTGCGGCGCGAGATCTGCCGGCCGATGTTGATGCCCCACGGCTGCGCGCCGCGGTCGGGAAAGCGGAGCTGCGAGAGCGGCACGGCCATCTCCACGATCCACCCGTCGGGCACGATCTTCGTCGCCGACGCCCACACCGCGTCCCAGTTCGTGTCGCTGATCGAGTCGCTGTGGATCGCCGCGTCGTATTGCACGTTGGCCGGATTCACCTGGAACGTGACGCCGGTGCGGCGGTCGAGATCGGGATCGAGGTAGACGCGGAACCAGTCCGACTCGATGGTCGTGTCGCGCCGGCCGAGCCGCGAGGTCACCGGGCTGCGGTCGTAGAGATGCGCCGCAAAGTACATGGCGTGATCGTCGTACGCGATGCGGATCACGCTGCGCTCCGACTCCGGCTGCCCTTCATCGGGATCGCGCTGCACCAGGCCGGTGATCTCCGGCGCGCTGCTCCAGACTTCGTCGGAGAGGTCGGCGTCGATGACCGGCGCGTGACTCGCGCGTACGGCCCGGACGCTTTTCTCCTGCGCGAGCGCGCCGGCGGCGAGGCACACGGCCAGCGTGAGCACGAGAGACTTCATGCGTTTTTCTCCTACAGGTGTGAGATGTCGCTGCGTTACTGGCGCGCGATGGCGTCGATCACGCGCGGCGGCAGGGTGGTGTTCTTCCGCAGCAGTCCGCGCAGCCACGACGCGCGCTCTTCGCGGTCGAGCTGGTCGTCTTCGTTGCTGCTGTAGTGGTTGCCGTCCGCATCGATGTCGGTCGTGCGCGTGCGCGTGCCGACCCGCTCTTCGACGTGCACCGACGAGCCGCTGTCGAACTGCACCACGCCGTCGGCGTCGTAGCGGACGTCGCGCGCGACGATGTTGAGGTACGTGGCCAGGCCGTCGCGCGTGCCGGTGAGCTCGATGGTCGCGTTCCAGGTCGACTTCGCGTCCGCTTTGGAGCGCGTCGCACTCGCGTTCGTGTACGCGCGGTCCGACTGGAACGCGGAGAGGAGGATCAGCCGCGCGTCGTTGCACCACGGCTCGTCGTGGCCGTTCACACGGTAGCGATAGACCGGCTGGCCGTCGCGTCCCGGCGTGATCTCGATGTCGCGCTTCGTGCCGTTCTCCACGGTCTGATGCACGCGGATGTAGCCGCTGGTGCTGCCGAACTGCACCAGCGAGGCATCTTCCGAAACGCCCGCTTCGTGCGCGACGAGCTCGACCCGCGTGTCACCTTCCGGTCCCTGGAAGTGGCGATTGAGCTCGCCGTCGCGGAAGTAGTTGCTCCCGGAGGTCGTGCGCACGTCGCGATCGGTGAGCTCCCGGACCGCGGAGCCGACGGCGTCGGCGGCGACCGATGCGAGCTGCGCGACCGACGACGGTTGCTCCGGAGCGGCGGCGGCGGCGGCGGCGCGTTCGGCCAGGACGGCGCGGCTGGCCGGTTTCGCGTCGGTGCCGGTCGACACCTGCGCGCGCGCGGCGCTCTCCGGCGTCCGCGGCGAGAACTGCGAGACCGCACGCCGCGCGGCAGCGATGGCCGGCGCATCGTCGGTGATGGTGATCTTCGCATCGCTCGTCTCGCGCACGATCATGCCCGGCGCGAATGCCGCCGTCGTCGCCAGCACCAGCAACGCGATGGCGACGCGCGAGTGCCACCGCAGCGGTGACTCCGGCGTCGCCCGCAGCACGCGCGTCACCCGCTCGATCAGATGCGACCCGCCCTCGGCCATCGCCGCGACGGTGACCACGCGCGGCGCAAAGCTCGTCGCCAGCTCCGCCAGCGTCTCCGCGAGCGCGCGCGGATTTCCAGTGTGCAGCACCGCCGCGTCGTCGCAAAGGAACTCCGCGGTTTCTTTCATGCGCGCCTGCACCAGCCAGTTCATCGGCTGGAACCAGAGGATCGCTTTCACCACTTCGGCGATGGTCAGCCAGAGCGCGTCGCGGCGCGCCAGATGGGCGACTTCGTGCGCGAGGATCGTTTCGCGCTGGTCGTCTGACAGCCGTGCGAAGACGTCGGTCGGGATGACGATCTCCCAGCCGAGCATGGCCACGGGCGAGGCAACCTCCGACGATTCAGAGAGACGCACCGGACGTCGCAGGCGCGCGGTGCGTGCGAGTCGGTCGAGCAGCTCGCGCTCGCGGCCGCGCAGGATCTCCACGCGGCGACCGATGGCGGCGAGAAAGCGGCGGCGGCCGACGGCGATGCGCGCAATCAGTAGCAGCGCGCAGAACGCGTACGCAATCGTGGCGTATTGACCGATGGGCATCACGCGCCGCTGCGCCGCCGGCGGTGTCTGCACGTCCGTGGCGATCGTCACCGGCTCCATCGGTTGCGGCGCGATCGGCTGCGGCGCGATCGTTGCGGCCGGCAGCTCCATCGTCATCCGCTGCGGTGCGGTGCGCGGCACGAGGCGCTCGAGCGGCAGCGCGAGCTGCAGCGTTGCCGTGGCGATCCCGCCGAGGAGCGCGAGCTTCCAGAGCGTGTCGCGCACGGAGGCGGAACGGATCCAGCGCGAGGCCACGAGGACCAGCGCCGTCAGCAGCGTGCTGTGAACGAGGTACGTCACGACCCAGGCAGATACGATCGCGCTCATTTCTTTTTCCTGTCTTTCTTTTCCCACTCGTTGATCAGGCTGCGCACGCGCTCCACGTCGCCCGGCCCCACGTCCTTCGCCTCGAGGGCGTGGCTCACCAGCGCCGGCAGGCTTCCGCCGAAGAGGTGGTCGAGGACGTTGCGCATCTTCGCGCGGCCGACTTCGTATCGCGTCACCGTCGGCTCGTAGATGAACTCGCGCCCTTCGACGTAGTGGGCGAGGAAGCCCTGCTTCTCGAGGCGAGCCATCATGGTGCCGACCGTTTTCTTGGCGAGGCCGGTGGATTTGGCGATGGCGTCATGGACGTCCGTCACCGTCGCGGTGCCGCGACTCCACACTTCCTGCATGATGGAGAGCTGCAGATCCGTCAGTTCGTGTAGATTCTTGCTCATGTCTTACAGTCGTAAGATTAGGCCTGGTTTGCGTGGGACGCAAGCGAAATCTTTTTCGTTCACCGCTTGGTCACCTCCTAACCTCATCAGCGGCGGTAGCGTCGAAGGAGAAGAACGATGAGCCAGGTGATCTACGGGCCGACCGTCGGAGACGCCGCAGCCGGGACGCTGCTGCGCCGCGTCGCGCTGCCAGCCTCGACGCTGACCGCGACCACATACGCGTCCGGCTTGCACCTGCCGGCGCACGCGCACGCCTCCGCGTTCGTGCTGTTCGTGCGCGAGGGCACCTTCGCCGAGGAGCATGGGCGGCGGCGCGAGCGCTTTGACCGCTTCACCTGCATCTACCGCCCGCGCCTCGACGAGCATGCGAACGACTTCAGCGAAGGCGGCGCGCTGCTCACCGCCATCGACGTGCACGCCGCCTGGCTCGAACGTCTGCGCGAGGCCGGCTTCACCGATGAGCGCTTCAGCGTCCGCTCGCCATTCGTGCGGCAGTTCGGCGACCGCCTCGAAGCCGAGCTGGCCGCGCCCGACTCCATGTCGGAGATGGTGATCGAAGCGCTGGCCACCGAAGTGATCGTCTTCGGCACCCGCCGCTCGCGCGACCCGCGCCGCCCGCGCCCCAACGCCTGCGCCGAGCGCGCCCGCCGCCTCATCGAGTCCGACTTTGCCGCGCCGCTCTCACTCACCACCATCGCCGCCGCCGTCGGCGTCCACCCCGTCCACCTCGCCCGCGAGTTCCGCGCCGCCCACGCCTGCACCGTCGGCGACTACATCCGCCAAATCCGCATCACCTACGCCCGCCACCAACTCGCCGCCACGGATGAACCCATCGCCACCATCGCCCTGGCCGCCGGCTTCGCCGACCAGAGCCAACTCACGAAGACCTTCAAACGCATGACCGGCGAGACGCCCGCGGCGTACCGCGCTGTTCGTCGCTGACGATGCGCTACTTGGTTGAGGTGCTTCTCGGTATGCTTGACGAAACGTATATGCCTGACATATACGTGGCTTCGTGACGCGCATCGATCCCTCCGACTGGGAAGGATTCGACTGGGACGAAGGGAACATTGGTAAGAACTGGCTCAAGCATCGCGTCACCGACTGGGAAATCGAAGAGGTGTTCTTCAACGCGCCCATCGCATTTGCGGCCGATACGGCCCATTCGCACGCGGAAGCGCGCTACTTCGCGCTCGGCCAGACGAACCGCGGGCGCAGGCTGTTCGTCGCCTTCACGATCCGGCGCGACTTGATCCGCCCGATCTCGGCGCGCGACATGACTGCACGTGAGCGGAAAGCCTATGAAAAGACGAAAGAAGATCCCGACGTTCAAGGATGAGGACGCAGAGCGCGAGTTCTGGGCGAGCGCCGATTCGACGGACCACATCGATTGGTCGCGAGCACAGGTGCTCGCGACTCCCAATCTTCGGCCGACCCTCCGGACAATCTCGTTACGGCTGCCGGAATCGATGATCGCGGAACTGAAGCTTCTCGCGAATCAGCGGGACGTGCCGTACCAGTCGCTCTTGAAGGTATTCCTCGCGGATCGTCTCAAGCAGGAGCGTACAGGCCCGGGAGCACCGCAACGCGTGACCAGCCGCAAGCGGCCCGGCTAATCCGTTTTCGAGCGGACATCACGCGCGACTGCATATCACGTACGCGCTGCGTAAGACGCATGCGCAGCGTAGGCTCGGATTGTCTCGCGAGCGAACGGCAACGCATTGGGGACGGCGACGAAGCGTCGCCACCTGCGCAGTCGACGACGTGGCGCTCGCCGCTCCAGCGGTGTCGCGTCACCGCCCATCCCGCTAACCCCAACCAAACCCGTTCGCCGCTGACAAGACACCACCCGCCGCCCGGCACTATCTTGCGGGCATGACGCGAATCTCGCTGGTCCTCGTTGCACTTCTCGCGCTGCCGGTTCTTGCGGATGACGATCTCGCCGGGTTGTGGAAGGCGAAGCAGCGGTTTGGGCCGGATGGGCGGGGGACGGTGGTCGTGGTGCGCAGTGGTGGGGCGTACACGGCGGACATGGGTGGG
>DASVQE010000089.1:0-51904 GCA_036389275.1 Thermoanaerobaculia bacterium | reverse complement strand
TCCGCGACACTGCCTTCCAAGCTGGCGACACAGTGTCGCGGAGGCTAGGCCAACCGATGGGGTCTGGGGCCCTCGGCCCCAGCCGCCGGAGGCCCCTCGTCGTTCCCCTACTTCACCAGTTCGCCCGCACCGTGTCGTAGTCGAAGAGTGCGTCGGCGTACTCCTGCTCGCGTGGTGAGTCGGCGAGGCCGCCGAGCTCGACGCGTGGGCGTGGTTGGGCTGGGGCGCGGCGTTTCGGGGATGCGTCCTCGGCCTCTTTGCGTGGCAGCGGAGGTGGCGGCATATCGGGGGCGATGCCGCTCATTTTGGCGATGATCAGCATTTCGGCCTTGAGCTTCGACGGCCGGCCGAGGGCGCGTTCGAGGACGTGCGCTTCGAGCTCGTCGGGCGACCAGCGGCGTGCGGAATCGACGAGATCGGGCGGGAAATCGCCGAGGACTTCTTCGTGGCACGCTGCACACAGATACGTGTACGGATGCGGATCGTCGCGCTCGAGCGGCGGCAGCTTGCCGGGGCGGTCGAAGAGGCATCGGAAGCAGACGCGGTCTTCACCGTTGGCGAAGTAGCGGTCGAGCGGCATCGGCAGCGCGGCCATCTCCTCCAGCTCCGGCTTCGCGCCGCGCATGGCGATGTGCGCGGTGAGCACGGTCAGGTGCTTGATCGCGCGATGCCAGCACTTTTCGAGACCCTTCTGGAAAATCCCGTCGAGCTGCCCGTACGCGTCGCCGTACGCGCGCACGATCTCCGCCTCGGCCAGGCGCATCGCGCGCAGCAGCGGTGTCGTGCCGAGGCGCCGCGCCAACGCCGACTGCAACTTGAGCATCGCCTCGACTGGATTGCCCGTTTGCACCGGCTGCAAACCAGCGACGCGCAGCATGGCGGACAACTGCTCGATGCTGGCCTGTTTGCCGAGCTTCGTCGCGCGCATGAGCATCACGTAGCCGGGGCGGCTCTCGCGCGGCGCGACCGAGTCGATCGCGCCGATCGTGGCCAGCTCGCGCGCGATCAGCGGCTCGAGGAGGTCGCGCAACTGCTCGGCCGGCAGCGGCAGATCGAGCGGCTGCGGCTCGCGCTGCACGCGCAGTTTCTTCTTCGCGCTACCACCACGTGCGGCCATCGGCAGACCTCACTTTCTCGACGCGCACGGCGGCGCTCTTCTGCACCGGCTGTTTCGACACCGCGTCGTGCGTCTTCGGCATCAGGTTGTTCGCGGCCTCGCTGCGATCGAGCTGGCCGTAATGAAACGGGATGAAGACCGTGCCGCGCGCGACGACGTCGCCGACGCGGGCCGGCCCTTCGACGAAGGCGCGGCGTGAGGTCACGCGCACGATGTCGCCGTCGGCGATGCCGAGCCTCTTCGCGTCGGTACGATGGATCGACACGAACACGCCCGGCGCCGCCTCGCGCAGCAGCGGCGACTTCATGGTCTTCGTGCGCGTGTGCCAGTGATAGACCTGCCGGCCAGTGATGGCGGTGAAGGGATACTCGCGATCGGGCGCCTCCGCCGGCTCGTGAAAATCGGTCGTGACCAGCACCGCTCTCCCCTTCGGATCGCGCTTTTTCCGATACTCCCACTGCGTGTGCTCGTGCCCGGTCTCGAGGTCTTTCTCGTACACCTCGGAGATCCGCCACTCCGTCGGAAACTCCGGCTTCGTATAGAGCCGCACCGTACCGTCGGGATGATCGTCATTGCACGGCCACTGAATGCCGCCGCGCTCGAGGAGCTTCGCGTACGTCATCCCGCTGTAATCGGGAATGGTGCCGCGCGAAATTTCGCGCCACTCATTGAACGCTCCCTCGGGATCGGTGTACTGAATGAGCGGCTCGCCGCTGCGGTCGCGCAGATTCATGCGCCAGGCGAAATCGACGTAAATGTCGAAATCACTGCGGGCCTCGCCGGGCGCATCGACCGCTTTCAAGAGCAGACTGCAGCGCCGCTCCGCATTCGTCATACACCCGGTCTTCTCGCCCCACATCGCCGCGGGCAGGATGACATCGGCAAATTGCGCGGTCTCGGTATTGACGAAGGCGTCCTGCACGATCAGGAACGTGCCGGCCATACTGCGAAGCTGCTTCATCCGGTCGGTCATGCTCACGGCCGGATTCGTACCCATTACCCATAAGACTTTTACGAACCCTTTTTCCACCAGCTCGAAAATCTCCGGCGCGGAGACCGGTTTCTTGCCGAGCAATTCCACCGGCACGTTCCAGCGCGCGGCGAGATCGCGCATGTGCCCGAGGTCTTCCCAATTGCGATAGGCCGGATACGTCCCGTCCGCGCCGGTCTCGCGCGTATTCATGGAGCTCGGCTGGCCGGCGAACTGGAACGGTGCGCTGCCCGGCTTGCCGATTTTCCCCATGAGCAGATGCATGGAATTGACGATGCACGCCGTGGCCGTGGCCTGATTGCTCTGATAAACGCCCTGCAGGCAGGTGGTGACGGTCGAGCGCGATTTCCCGATCCATTCCGCCGCCTGCTTCAATTGCTTCTGCGGAACGCCGGTGATTTTTTCGACGAGTGCCGGCGTATATTTCGACACGATTTTCCTGAAGCGGTCGAAATAGACCGTATGCCGGCGGATGAATTTCTGATCGATCCAGCCATTGCGGATCAATAGATTGCAAATCCCATTGAGCAGGGCCACGTTCGTGCCCGGCCGCAATTGCAGATGCAGATCGGCGCCGCTCTCCACGGTGAAGGTGCGCCGCGGATCGATGACGATGATCTTCGGCTGTAATGGCCCGTCCTTCGCCGCGAGAATGCGCATCCAAAGCACGGTGCTCTGTTCCGCGGCATTGTGGCCGACGAGGACGATGCACTCGGTCTTCTCGAAATCCTCGTACGCGCCGGGCGGCCCGTCGGCTCCGAAATTCTCCATCAATGAGGCCGCGGTCGTGGCCGTACAGAGCCGGGTATTGGCGTCGATATTCGCCGTGCCGACTCCGGCCCGCGCGATTTTCCCGAGCGTGTAATACTCCTCGAGCAGCAATTGTCCGCTGTTGTAGAACGCGACGCCGTCGGGGCCGTCAGTGATGAGCGTCTCGTGGAACTTGTTGACGATCGCGTTCATGGCCTCGTCCCACGTGGCCCGCACCAGTTTTCCTTTCGCATTGCGCACCATCGGATAGAGCGCGCGCGTCGGGTGGCGGTTCGCGTAGAACTGATTGAGACCCTTCGGCCCGAGGCGGCCGCGATTCACCGGATAGGCGCCGCGGCCGCGCACCGCCACGATCTCATTGCCGCTCGAGCCGATCTCGAGACCGCAGCCGATCGAGCAAAAGCCGCAGACGGACGGAGTCCACCGCTCGACATTGCGCGTCGAGTCGGACTGAAAGAAGACACGCTCCTGCATGGCCGAGTGCGGCAGCAAAGTGATTGCCAAGAGAACGCTTGCCGTTTGCCCGCGGCCTCAGGCGCCGTCGAATCCCACCTTGTCGCGGCTCTCCTCGGTGCCGTAGCGCTTTTCCCACTCCTCCGACTCGTGCTCGGCGTCGACCTCCGTCGGACGATCGAGCTCCGGCTCGCCGCCGAAGTGACGATCGCGGTCGAGAGGATCGCGGTCCGTGCTCTGCGGCGGCTCATCCGCCACGCTGCGCTCGAAATCGATGTGCGGTTTCTTCATGCAGGCAAACGTCTGCAATCCGCATGGCACGAAATGCGAAGCGTGCTCCACCGTGGCTGCAGAGAACTTCGTCCGCGTGCGCGGCGCGCGCGAGCACAACCTGAAAAACATCAGTGTGGAAATCCCGCGGGACGCACTGGTGGTCTTCACCGGCGTCTCGGGATCGGGCAAGTCGTCGCTGGCGTTCGGGACGCTGTACGCCGAGGCGCAGCGGCGCTATCTCGAATCGGTCTCGCCCTACGCGCGGCGGCTCTTCCATCAGATGTCGGTCCCGGAAGTCGACGAGATCGACGGGCTGCCGCCGGCGGTGGCGTTGCAGCAGCAGCGCGGCGGCTCGACGACGCGCTCGTCGGTCGGCAGCGTGACCACGCTCTCGAACCTGCTGCGCATGCTCTACTCGCGCGCCGGCGACTATCCGCGCAATCAGCCGCTGCTCTACGCCGAGTCGTTCTCGCCGAACACGCCCGAGGGCGCCTGCCCGGAGTGTCACGGCCTGGGACGCATCTACACCGTGACCGAGGAGTCGATGGTGCCCGATCCGTCGCTGACGATCCGCGAGCGCGCCATCGCCGCCTGGCCGCCTGCGTGGCACGGCCAGAACCTGCGCGACATCCTGGTCACCCTCGGCTACGACGTCGACGTGCCGTGGCGCGACCTGCCGAAGAAGCAGCGCGACTGGATCCTCTTCACCGACGAGACCCCGACCGTGCCGGTCTACGCCGGCCTCACGCCGGCCGAGACGCGCCGCGCGCTCAAGCGCAAAGAAGAGCCGAGCTACATGGGCACGTTCTCCAGCGCGCGCCGCTGGATTCTGCACACGTTCGCCAACACCGAAAGCGCGCTGATGAAGAAGCGCGTCTCGCAGTACATGATCGGCGTCGACTGTCCGCAATGCGGCGGCAAGCGGCTGCGGCGCGAGTCGCTGTCGGTGAAGTTCGCCGGCCACGACATCGCCGAGATCTCCGCGCTGCCGCTCTCGCGCCTGGCCGAGGTGGTGCGCCCGTACGCGAAGGAGACGAAGGTCGACGACGCCCATCCGGAGAAAGCGATCGTCACGCACCGCATCGCCTGCGATCTCGCCGCGCGGCTCGACGTGCTGCTCGACCTCGGCCTCGGCTATCTGTCGCTCGAGCGCAGCACGCCGACGCTCTCGCCCGGCGAGCTGCAGCGGTTGCGGCTCGCGACGCAGGTGCGCTCGAATCTCTTCGGCGTCGTCTACGTGCTCGACGAGCCGAGCGCGGGACTTCATCCGGCGGACACCGAGGCGCTGCTGAAAGCGCTCGACGGATTGAAGGAATCGGGCAACTCGCTCTTCGTCGTGGAGCACGAGCTCGACGTGATCCGCCACGCCGACTGGATCGTCGACGTCGGGCCGCTGGCCGGCGAGCATGGCGGCGAGATTCTCTACAGCGGGCCGCCCGCGGGACTGCGGCGCATCGCGCAGTCGCACACGCGCGAGTACCTCTTCGAAGAGGCGGCGCCGGCGGAGTCGCGCGGACGCACGCCGCGCGCATGGCTGCGGCTCGAAGGCGTCACGCGCAACAACCTGCGCGCGCTCGATGCCGACCTGCCGCTCGGCGTCTTCACCTGCGTCACCGGCGTGTCGGGCTCCGGGAAATCGAGCCTGATCAGCCACGTGCTGGTCGAGCTCGTGGCGGCGGAGCTGGGGCGTCACCTCGATGCCGAGGAAGACGAGAACGATCCGCTGGTGCGGAAAGTGGTGACCGAGGGCGGGCGCATCACGAGCGGAATGGAAGCGGTGCGGCGGCTGGTGCGCGTCGATCAGAAACCGATCGGGCGGACGCCGCGCTCGAACCTGGCCACGTACACGGGACTCTTCGATCACGTGCGGCGGCTCTTCGCGTCGACGAAAGCGGCGCGCGCGCGGCGCTACGACGCCGGACGCTTCTCATTCAACGTCGCCAAAGGCCGCTGCGAGACATGCGAAGGCGAAGGGTTCGTGATGGTCGAGCTGCTGTTCCTGCCGAGCGTCTACGCCCCTTGTCCGACCTGCCGCGGCGCGCGCTACAACGAGAAAACGCTGGAGATCACGTACCGCGACCGCAACATCGCCGAGGTGCTGGGGATGACCGTCGACACCGCGTGGGACTTTTTCGCCGACGAGCCGCACATCCACCGCGCGCTCGACGTGCTGCGGCAGGTCGGCCTCGGCTATCTCCGCCTCGGCCAGCCGGCGACGGAGCTCTCCGGCGGCGAGGCGCAGCGCATCAAGCTCGCCACCGAGCTGCAGCGCATCGGCCGCGGCGACACGCTGTACGTCCTCGACGAGCCGACCACCGGGCTCCATCCGGCCGACGTCGAGCGGCTGATGACGCAGTTGCAGACGCTCGTCGACAACGGCAACAGCGTGATCGTCGTCGAGCACGACATGAGCGTCATCGCCGGCAGCGACTGGGTGATCGACATCGGCCCCGGCGCGGGCGACGAAGGCGGCCGCGTCGTCGGCGCCGGCGCGCCGCGCGAGCTCGCCAAAGTGCGCGCCAGCCGCACCGCGCCGTACCTGCGGCGCTATCTCGGCTTATAGTCAGCACACCGCGTGACCAAGCAGCGACTGGAAGCGTTCAGCGACGGCGTGATCGCGATCCTGATCACGATCATGGTGCTGGAGCTGCGCGCGCCGGCCGGCGGCGATCTCGCCGCGCTCCGCCCGCTCGTGCCGGCGCTGCTCAGCTATCTGCTCAGCTTCATCTATCTCGGCATCTACTGGAACAACCACCATCACATGCTGCACGCCACGCGGCACATCAGCGGCGGCGTGTTGTGGGCGAACCTGCACCTGCTCTTCTGGCTGTCGCTCGTGCCGTTCATGACGCGCTGGGTCGGCGAGCACTACACCGCCGCGCTGCCGACCGCGGTGTACGGCGCGATCCTGCTGATGGCGGCCGTGGCCTACACGATCCTGCAGTCGACGATCATCGCCGTCGACGGCAACGAGTCGACGCTCGCGCGCGCCGTGGCCAGCGACCGCAAAGGCAAAGTGTCGCTCGCGCTCTACGCCTCGGCCGTGGCCCTCGCGTTCGTGCAGCCGTGGATCGCGGACGTGCTCTACGTGATCGTGGCGCTCATCTGGCTCGTGCCGGATCCGCGGATCGAGCGGCGGCTGCAGGGCGCGTGAACGCGCGCGTCAGGGATCGGCGCCGAAGCTGAGGAGAAGGACGTCGTAGCCGTGCGAGCCGGCCTTCCGCGGCCGCCGCAGCAGCGCCTCGAACTCCGGGCTGCGCCAGGTGTGTTGATACGCGACGCGCACGCGTCCGACGCGCACGCTGGCGCCCATGCGATGCTCGCGCACCTTCGGCTCGCGCGCGATCCTATACGTTTCGTCCTCCGCGTCGAGGAAGACGTTCCGCTGCACGTACGCGGCGTTCGCGGCAACGAAGAGATAGGCGTCCCACCTGGGAACATGCAGCGGCACCGGCTTGAGGTTCGGATCGATGCGCAGAGCCATCGGTGCCTGCCGGATGGGACGGATGAAGTGCCGCGGCAGGTTGTATCCGAGCCGCACCGTGGCGGTCGCATTCGCATTCACGAACACGTTTCCAGCCGCGGCTCCGATCGCAGGCGTCACGTCGAACCAGCGGATGCCGCTGGTGCGATCCTGCGCCGGCCAGAGCGTCACGCTGCGTTCGTACGACGCGAGGACGCCGGCCCATTCGCCGATCTGGTTGTCCCACCCTTCCGGGTCAGTGGCGGCAGGTGTGACGTGCTGATGGACGAAGCGCTGCGCGTCTGCAGCGTGTGAGTCGCGGCCGATCACGCCGGCGTAAAACTCGAAGTGATCGTTCGTCTTCGGATGCGTCGCATCGATCATCAGCACGCCGAAGAGCCATCCTCCGTACGGCCGGTCGAAGAGGATCCGGCCGCGCGCGGCGAGGTTCTCCGGCGTGTACATCGTCTGCCCGATGCCCGCGCTGACGATGCGGTCGCAGTCCGACGAGCCGCGGCCGCACAAGCGCGTGGCCAGCCGGTCCAGCCGCGACGTCGCGGCCGGCCTCCACGTCCACAGCAGCCGCGTGCCGTTCGTGTAGCCGCGGTCGGTGCCGCTGAGGTGCGAGTCGTTCTCCTCCTGCAGGCTGAAGGTCGTCTGCGCCGCGGCCGGCGTCGCGAGCAACAGCGCCGCAATGACCGTAAGGTGAATTCGCATCGCGCCCTCCGGAACGTTAGAGGGTCGCGCGGCGCATCTTCTCTACCTTTTCTCCGTCACCACCGCTTCGACGCGTTCCTCGCGATGGATGTGGCCGGCGCTCGGGTGGTCGAAGTCGAGCACGAGCTCGAAGGCGTAGGAGCCTTCGATGGGTGTGTTGGCGACGGTGGCCACGTAGACGCCGTGCTTTTCCTCGCGCAGGGTCACCGTCTCACGTTCGGTCGGCAGGAGCTGTTTGATCGCCGACTCCGGCAGCGCGGCGATTTTGCGCTGCAGCTCCGTCTGCGGATCGCGGGCGAACTTGCGGCGCTTGAGCGGCTTCGCGTCGCGCAGCACGGCGGCGAGCGTCGCGGTGGGACGGAGCACGCGCACGCGCACCGCGCCGGACGGAAGGTTCACGAGCGGCTTGCCGTCGAACGAGAGCTCGGCGCGCAGCCGCACCGGCTGCCCTTTGCGCGCGTGCGCCGGCTCGACGGAGAGGCGGTAGTCGAGATTCCGCTCGAGGAAGAAGGCGCTCAGCGTGTACGGCACGGCGACCTTGCTCGCCAGCGATTGCGCGCTGCGCCGCACGCGCACCTTCCACGTACCGACATCCTTCCTTCCGGAAAGATCGAAGGCCTGAATGGCCGTCTGGGCCAGACGCTCCTGCCGCGTCGGCGTGGCCACGGCCGCGCTGCCGGGACGGAAGACCTCGAGGTCGAGCGCGTTGCGCAGCGGCGGCGCCCACTGCACGCCGAAGACGACGCGGCGCACCGAGGAGTCGATCGTCACCGGCATGGCGTTCGCGGTGCCCGTGACCAGCGTCGCCTTGCGGCGCGTGGCGATGGAAGCGGTGTTGCCTTTCAGCACCGACGTCAGCGCGAGCGCAAAGTCTTCGAAGATCGTGGTCGCGTTGACGGCCATGAACGAGTGACCGGCGGTCTGTTCGGAGATGTCGTCGAGCAGCGCGGCGTCGACGGTGGCCGGAGTGCCGAAGCCGATGGTCTGGATCGGGATGTGACGCTGGCGCAGCTCCTCGGGCAAACCGGTCACCGGCGACAGCGTCAGGAAACCGCTGGCGCCTTGCGTCACCATCGGCGCGCTGTTCTGGATGCCGTCGGTGACGAGCACCAGGTTCACGTCGTGCGCCGGATCGGCGAGCCACTGCTGCATGGCCATGTTGATGCCGCCGCCGATGGAGGTGTTGGCGCCGGGCGTGAGCGAGTCGATGGTGGCGATGACGGCGTCCCACGGACCCGGGACATGCGAGTTGCCGCGGCGGACGAAGAAGCTGGCCGGAGGATCGCCGCCGGCGAGCGTCTGCGCGCTCGGGAACGTGTCGAAGAAGACCACGCCGATGCGGTCTTCGCTCCAGTCGAGACCTTCGAAGGGCGCGTCGATCTCGCGCCAGTAGGCGACGAATGCTTTCGCCGCCGACTTCAGGATCATCGCTTTGGTGGTGGTCGAATCGGACGGTGCGCCGGGCGGCAGGTCGGCGATGCTGCCCGACTTGTCGAGCACGAGGATCACGTCCATCGGGAGCCGGCCGAGGAATGCGGCGTCCATTTCCGGCGCGACATCGTCGGCCGCGGGAAGCACGGTTGCGGCGTTCTCGCCGACGCGCTTCGACGGCGCGGAGCAGTCGGCGGCGGGCGCCGCGACGATGTACGACGACATGCGGAAGGCGAGCACGTCCTGCGTTCCGGAGAGGCGCATGGGGATGCTCTTGGCGGTGGCGTTCGCGCCGGCGCAGAAGTCGCCGCTGAAATTCGAGAGCGGGCGGTAGCGGATCTGCACGCGCGTCGACGGCGTCAGCGGCTCGAACGTCACCGAGTCGCCGGCGACGGTCTGGGTCTGTCCGAGCGGCACCGTGGTGGTGCCGCCGACCACGAGCTCGAGATCGGTGGCGTCGGTGGCGAGATCGAACACGATCCGCACCTCGCCGATCTCCTGCGTGGCCGCGCCGCGCTGCGGAATGTTGAGGAGGAAGCTCTCGCTCGCGCGTGCCGCAACCGGCAGCAGCGCGAGCAGCATCAGGAACAGGCCGGCCGCTCGTCGCATCAATCGTTCCCCTTTTTTCAGGGGAACGATTGAATCACGACTACTTCAGCTTCGCGAGGATGTCGGCAGCCATCTGGTGATGCTGGTGCAGCACCGGCAGCGTCTTCGTCGCCCACGCTTTGATGTCGGGATCGGCGAGCGTCTGCGTCGCCGCTTCGAACGCCGTGGCCGCTTTGGTGTGGTCCTTCACCATCGCTTCCATGTAGGCCTTGTCGAGCGCGGCGCCGGTGAGTTTCTCGAGCTGCGTGTCGAGCTGCTTGTGCTCCGGATCGAGATCGGCCGGCGGATCGATGCCCTTGCCGGCGGCGAGCGTGGTCAGCTCCTGATTCGAGGCGTTGTGCTCGTCGATCATCTTCTGGGCGAAGGCGCGCACGTCCGCCGATGCAGCGCGTTGCGTCACTTTCGTCGCGAGCTGCACCTCGGCCATACCGGTGCGCGCCGCGGTCTCGACGAACTCGCGGTCGCCGGGGTTCACGTTCGCCGGCGGCGGCGGCGTCACCTCACCCGCGGGCGAAGTCACGGTCGTGCCGGTGGTCTCGCTGCTGGCCATGGTCTCGGTGGTGTTCGTGTCCGTCGCGTTCGCGGACTCGTTGTTCTTGCACGCGCCGGCGAGCAGCAGCAGCGCGGCGAGGGTGGTGATGGTGATGCGATGCATGTCGATGTCTCCTGTCAGCGGCGATTGCGCTCGTCGCGATTCCGGTCGTTGCGATTGGCCTCGTCGATGGGTGTGTCGCGCACCTCGGCCGGAACCGACGACTCGATGCGCCGCGCCGACTGCTGCAGCGCGTCGTGATCGGCGCGCACCTGATCCTGTCGCGCCGCCGCTTCCGGATCGGTGGCCGCGGCGCGCGGATCGCGCGTGTTCGACGGCACCGATGCCTCGACCCGCCGCGCCGATTCCTGCAGCGCGTCGTGGTCGGCGCGCGTCTGATCCTGCCGCGCTGCCGCTGCCGGATCGGTGGCCGCACCGCGAGGATCGCTCGCGTTCCCCGGCACCGACGCTTCGACGCGCCGCGCCGACTCCTGCAGAGCGTCATGGTCGGCGCGCACCTGATCCTGCCGCGCCGCCGCTGCCGGATCGGTGGCCGCCGCGCCCGGATCGATCGTGTTCCCCGGCACCGACGCCTCGACGCGCCGCGCCGACTCCTGCAGAGCATCGCGGTCGGCCCGCATGCGATCCTGCTGCGCCGCCGCCCGCGGATCGGTCGCCGCGTTCTCGGGATTCACCTCTCGCTCGTTGGCCATGACTGTCCTCCAGGGTGAGTGCCTAGCAGGGCAAGTGCCACGGCGCGATCAGCCGGAGCGCCGCTCTTCGCGGATCGCTTCGAGCTCGGCAATGGTCTCGAGATCCTTCGGGCGGCCGGCCGCTTTCTTCGACGCGATCAACGTATCGAGATCGATGAAGGAGCAGGCGGCGCCGAAGAGGATTGCCGGTATCGCGTGGGCCAGGAGGTCGATCGGGCCGGCGTCGGTCGTGAGCGTGAAGTTCAGGCCGCGGCGCAGAGTCTCGACGTCGAACGTGAACGGTAAGCCGGGCGGCGCGCCGCGCAAATACGGTTTCAACGGAGCGAGCGCCGCGACGCGTCGTGCATTGCCACGCTGCCGAGCAGCGTGCGGAAATCCATCAGGCCTTCCCGCGTCGCAGCTCTTCCCCGGCGCGGCGAACCTCGGCCACCACCTCGAGCATCTGCTGGAGCGCGAGCACCCGTTCCTCGTACGACTTCGTCAGGTTCTCGCGGATCAGCGTACGGTCGACGTCCTTCTTGTACGCCTCGATGACGGGATCGACGTCGTTCTCCACGACCGCGATCTTACCGCCGAAGCGCACGAGCGCGGGCTCGCAGCGCGGGCGCGCTGCGAGCCGCCGCTCACCTATGCCTGTCCGCCCATCGGCAGCGGCTGCAGGATGCTCACGCGGTTTCCTTCCGGATCGCGGAGCGAGGCGTACTGGCCGACGCCGGGGATGAGCATCGGCTCGCCGAGCATGGTGCCGCCGGCGGCGGTGATCTTTTGCATCGCGGCGTGCACGTCATCGACGGCGATGACGACCGACGGGGCCTGGCCGACCGGATCGGCTGGGCGTTCGTAGAAGCCGCCGTTGATGGCGCCGGGAGTTTTCGGGCGGCCGCCGGGCTCGGTCTCGGTGGTCATGGCCAGAACGTAGTTGCCCATCTCCGGGCCGAGGGTTTGTGTCTGCCAGCCGAAAGCCGTCTCGTAGAACGACTTCATCCGGTCACGATCCTGATACGGCATCTCGAAATGAATCACGCTATCCATGGAACTTCCTCCTTCACCAGCATAGACTGGCGGCCGAATGAAAAATCATCGGTGCGGATCGCTCCTGCTCGCGCTGATCGCCGCCACCGCGATCTTCGCGCAGAGCTCGCCGGGCGAGTTCGGCCGCGGCTCGGGCGGCGAGATCGCCGCGAGCATCCGTCACGGCCGCAATCTCTCCGGCACCCTCGGCCTCACCCATACCAGCGGCGGCCGCCGTGCCGGCTACGAAGGCACCTTCGGCGGCTCGCTCGTGCCCGACCGCATCTGGTTCTTCGCCTCCGCCGCGCAGACGCCGCTGCTCGGACTCGGCTCGCGCGTCGACGACACCAACGTGCGCGTGAGCGCGAAACCGGTCGACTGGAACAACATCACCGCGACCTTCGCGCAAACGGGCAACGACCAACTCACCGCGCCGCAGCTCCTGCCGTCGCAGACGAACTTTCTCTCGCTCCGCTCCACCACCATCTTCTCCGACACGATGGTGATGAACGTGAGCGTTTCGCGCTCGACCATCCGCTAGCGCGCTGTACACCACTCGAGTCGCCGCGCGTAATCCCACGCGATGGCGCTCGAGCTTCGCATCGACCAACTCTCCAAGACCTATCCCAACGGCGTGCGCGCGCTGCAGAACGTCACGCTCACCATCCCGGCCGGCATGTACGGCCTGCTCGGACCGAACGGCGCCGGCAAGTCGACGCTCATGCGCATCCTGGCGACGCTGCAGGAGCCGGACGCCGGCAGCGTGCGGCTCGGCGAGATCGACTGCCTGCGCCGCAAAGACCTCGTGCGCGAGACCCTCGGCTATCTGCCGCAGGACTTCGGCGTCTACCGCAACGTCTCCGCCGAACGTTTGCTCGACCACTTCGCCGTGCTCGAAGGCATCGCCGATCGCCGCGAGCGCCGCGCCGTCGTCGAGACGCTGCTGCAGCAGACCAACCTCTGGCAGGTCCGCAAGCAGAAGCTCGGCGGCTACTCCGGCGGCATGCGCCAGCGCTTCGGCATCGCCATCGCGCTGCTCGGCAACCCGAAGCTGCTGATCGTCGACGAGCCGACCGCCGGACTCGATCCCGCCGAGCGCGTGCGCTTCCTCAACCTGCTCAGCGAGCTCGGTGAGAACAGCATCGTCATCCTCTCGACGCACATCGTCGAGGACGTGGCGGAGCTCTGTACGCGCATGGCCATCATCGACAAAGGGCGGATCCTGCTCGAGGCCGAGCCGCTGCGCGCGGTCGAGACGATGCGCGGCCGGGTGTGGGAACGGATCGCCACGAAAGAGGAGCTGCCGGCGCTCGAGCGCGAGCAGACCGTGCTCTCGACGAAGCTGCTGGCCGGGCGGACGCTGGTGCGGGTCAGCAGCGACGCCGCGCCGTCGCCCGACTTTCGCGCCGTCGAGCCCGACCTGCAGGACGTCTACTTTTCCGTCATGCACCAGCGGCAGCCGGTGTCGCATTGAAGCACCTCGCCGAGGTGTTGCGATTCGAGCTCGCCTATCAGTTGCGGCGCACGTCGACGCGCATTTACTTTGCGATCTTCCTCGGCATCACGCTGCTGCTGACGCAGGTCTTTCTCGACGACGCGCGCGAGGATTACTACTACTTCAACGCGCCGCTGATCATCGCCGCGGTGACGGTGATCGGCAGCATGATCTCGCTGCTGGTGACGGCGGCGATGGCCGGCGATGCCGCCACGCGCGATGCCGAGGTGCGGCTCGATGCGCTGCTGTTCACGACGCCGCTGACCAAAGGCGCCTACCTCGGCGGACGATTTCTCGGCGCGCTGACGGTGACCTCGCTGCTGCTGCTGGCGGTGCCGCTCGGATTGCTGCTCGCCACGCTCCTGCCGAACGTCGAGCCGGCGCTGCTCGGACCATTCCGCGCCGCAGACTACCTGCGCGCGTACGCCATCGTGGCGCTGCCGAACGCGTTCGTCTCGACCGCGCTGCTCTTCGCCACGGCGGGCGCGGCGCGGCGCGCCATCGCCGCGTTCGCAACGGCCATCGCGCTCTTCTTCGCTTCGCTCGGCTGCGATGAGTTTCTCGGCAATCACCTCGGCCGCTGGAGTCTCGGCCAGCTCGTCGACCCGCTCGCCTTCACCACCATTCGCGCGCTCTGGAAGTCGTCGAACGCGGTGCAGAAGAACACGCGCCTGCTGACGCTCGACAGCACGCTGCTGGCGAATCGCATGCTCTGGATCGCGCTCGCGGCGTCGCTGCTCGCGGTCGCGTGGGCGCGCTTCCGCTTTGCGTACGACAGCGGCGCGCGCGGCGGACGAGCAACGACGATCGCCGACGCGCCGCCGGTGCGCTGGAGCGGACTGACGGTGCCCGCGGCGCGGCGCTCGTTCGGATGGCGCACGCGCCTCCTGCAGTTGCGCGCCATCGCCTTCGATTCCTGCCGCGAGCTGCACAAGCGGCGCGGCTGGCTGATCGTGCCGCTGACCGCGGTGCTGCTTCTGCTCAGCGGCCCGGAGCTGCTCGAGGTCGAGCTGGGCACGCCGGGCGCCGCGACGACGGCGCGCGTGGCCATGCTCTTCGGCGTGCCGGAGACGTTCCTCCTCTTCACGCTGCTGATCGCGCTCGCGGCGGGAGAGCTGGTGTGGCGCGAGCGAGAGGCGCGGCTCGATCCGATCGCCGACGCGGCGCCGCTGCCGGAGTGGCTCACGCTCCTCGGCAAGTTCCTCGGCCTCGGGCTGATGCTCGCCGCCGCGCAGGCGCTGCTCATCGTCACCGGCATCGTGCTGCAGCTCGTGCAAGGCGCGCGGCTCGGCGACATCGAGCTCGCGCTCTACGCGGAGCTCCTCCTCGGCACGCAGCTCGCCGGCTATCTGCTCGTGGCGGCGCTGGCGATGGCGGTGCACGTGCTGGTGAATCAGAAATACGTCGCCATCGTGGTGACGGTGCTGCTCGCGTTCTTCATTCCGGAGGTGCTGCGCAACCTCGGCGTGACTCACAACCTCCTGCTGTACGCCAGCGCGCCGGAGCCGGCGTACTCGGAGATGTCGGGCTTCGGCTGGTCGCTCGGGCCGTGGTGCTGGTTCACGCTCTACTGGAGCGGCTGGGCGCTGCTGCTCGGCGCGGCGGCGTATCTCTTCTGGATGCGCGGCGAAGAGCGCTCGCTGCGCCAGCGGCTCGCCGCCGCGCGACGCCGTTGCACTCGCGTCACCGTCGCGATCGTGGCCGTGGCGGTGACGATCGCCGCGGGCACGGGCGCCTTCATTTTCTACAACACGAACGTCGTCAACAGCGATCGCTCCGACGAGCAATTCGAGCGCTGGCGCGCAGACTACGAGCGGCGCTTCGGCAAATACGCGGCGCTCGCGCAGCCGAGCGTCGCGGCGACGAAGCTGCAGGTCGATTTCTATCCGCGGCAGCGCGCGGCCTCGATCCGCGGCAGCTATCGGCTGGAGAATCGCAGCGACGTGGCCATCGACGCCATTCATCTCGTCCTCAATCCGTCCATCGAGACGAAGGCGGTGACGTTCGACCGCGCGTCACGGCTCACGCTGCGCGATGACAACTTCGGCTATCGCATCTACGCGCTCGCGCGGCCGCTCGCGCCGCGGCAGTCGCTGACGATGCAGTTCGACGTCGCCTTCGCGCCGCGCGGCTTCACCAACGAAGGCTACGACTCAACCGTGCTGCCGAACGGCTCGTGGTTCGAGCATCGCCCCGGCGCGACCACCGGTCCGCGGCGCTGGCTGCCGTTCGTCGGCTACCAGTCGGCGCGCGAGCTCGACGGCGCGGCGGCGCGGCAGCAGTACGGCCTGCGCAAGCGGCCGGCGGTGCCGCCGCTCGAAGACGTCGCCGCGCGACAGGACGGCCGTGGCCTGGAGAAGATCGACTTCGAGGCGGTGATCGGCACCGACGGCGATCAGCTCGGTGTCGCGCCCGGCATCCTGCAGCGCACCTGGCTCGCGCGCGGACGCCGCTACGCGCGCTACGTCGCCGACGCGCCGATCAGCAACGCCTACGCGATCTTCTCGGCGCGCTACGCCGTGCACCGCGCGCGCTGGCGCGACGTGGCCATCGAGATCTACCACCACCCTGCGCACGCGGCGAACGTGCAGCGCATGGTGCGCAGCGTTCAGGCCTCGCTCGAACAGAACGCGCGCGCCTTCGCGCCGTATCCGCACCGCCTGATCCGCCTCATCGAGTTCCCGTCGCCCGGCCACGCGCGCGGCAGCCTCACCGCGCACGACATGATGATCCAGTATCCGGAGAGCTTCGCGCTGATGCAGCCGGACACCGACGCGCGACGCATCGATCTGCCGTTCGCGGTGATCGCGCACGAGATGGCGCATCAGTGGTGGGGCCACCGGCTCGTGCCGGCGCGCGTCGAAGGTGCGGCGCTGCTCTCCGAGAGCCTGGCCTGGTACAGCGGCATGCGCGTCGTTGAAGCCTCGCGCGGACGCGATCATCTGATCCGCCTGCTCGACATCATGCGCTCGCAGTACTTCGCACCGCACCAGGCCCGCCGCGTGCCGCTGCTGCGCATCACCGAGTCGATCGACGCCTATCGCACCGGCCCGTTCGCCATGTTCGCGCTGCGCGAGACCATCGGCGCGGAGCGCGTCGACGGCGCGCTGCGCAAGCTGCTGGCGAAGTTCGATCCGGCGCGTCCGCCCTACCCCACCTCCCTCGATCTCTACGCCGAGCTGCGCGCGGTCACGCCGGCCGAGGCGCGGCCGCTGCTGGTCGATCTCTTCGAGAACCTCACCTTCTGGAACCTGCGCACGAAACGCGTCGAGGCGCAGCGCGCGGGCGGCGGCATGTGGTGCGTGACGCTGCACGTCGAAGCGGAGAAGCTGCACGCCGACTTTGCCGGCAACGAGCGGCCGGTGCCGATGGACGATCTGGTGTGGGTGGCGGCCTTCGACGCAGACGGCAAAGTGATCGCGCGTCGTCTGCAGCGCATCCGCTCCGGCGCACAAGTCGTGACGCTGACGGTGGCGCGGCAGCCAGTGCGGGCGGGACTCGATCCCGACCCCGTACTGCTCGACCGCGAACCGGATGACAATATCGCCGCGATCGGCGATTGACGTCATTACAGCTCCGCACGTGAAAATTTCCATCCTTCCGGCCGTCTATCCGGCTGAGATAGTCGTTCGTACGGCGGATCGCGCCAGGACCGAAGCAATGGTCCGGCCGGGCCGCTGTCAGAGACGAACAGGGATGAGCGATGCCGCCGCCGCGAGCCAATTTCGCCGGAGATGGTCGAGCGATGGCCGAATTGCGCCGCATGGGCGCACGGTTAGCGAATTTCCCGTATCCGCTGCTGATTTGCGGCGAGACCGGATGCGGAAAATACGAGCTCGCGGTCTGGATTCATGAGAATTCGTCGCGTAATGCGCAACCGTTCGTCGACGTCCATTGCGCCAATCTCACGGAGACTCTGTTCGAAGCAATTCTGTTCGGGCACGAGCGCGGCGCATTCACAGACGCGCGCGAGCGCCGCGAAGGCCGAGTCGAGGTCGCGGGCCGCGGTACGGTGTTGTTCGATGAGATCGACTGCGTAGATCCGCGCACGCAGCCGAAACTGCTGCGTTTCGTCGATCGCAAAACGTTCGAACGCGTCGGCGGACGCGACACGCACAAATCGCCGGCCAGCCTGATCTTCACCACAAACCGCGACTTGTGGCAGATGGTCGAAGATGGCTCTTTCCGAGCCGACCTGCTCGCCCGCATTACGTGGGCCGTGCTCCGCATTCCGCCGCTGCGCGAGCACCCCGAGGACATCACCTTTCTGGCGGGGCGGTTTCTCGAAGAGGCGCGAGTACAGTTCGGACTCAAAGACGTGCGCTGGTCTGCGGACGCGCTGCGCGCGCTGCAGGATTATCCGTGGCCGGGCAACATCCGCGAGCTCAAGAGTGTGGTCTATGTTGCCGCCTATCTCAACGGCGACAATCCGGTGATCGACACCGCTTCGGTTACGCTTCTGCTCAACGGACGCCTTCGTCCGGCCGCGGCTCCCGCCGGATTGGAATTGTCGCTTGCCGGCGCGCGCGGAGACGTCGAGCGCGACCTGATCGCAGAGGCCTTGCGGCGAACTGACGGCAATCGCGTCCACGCCGCCCGGCTTCTGAAAATCGGCCGCCGTACCCTCCAGGGAAAAATCCTCAAGTACGGCCTGTGACGGTGCGCAGAAACGAGCACACTAGCGCAGCCGCGTGCGCACCATCGACGCGCGCTGCCAACGCCGCACAATCGCCCAAACAGCAGCAGCGATTGCAATTAGCGCGACTAGCACAACGTCGACGGCCGCGGCATTGCCGTTGCCTCATGACCGGCTCACAATGAGAACCGGCGTCTTCCTCGCATTGATCGCGCTGCCGCTCTGTTTCGTACTCGCACAGAGCGCGCCGCCACTACAGAACGCCACGCCCGTCCCCGATACGAACGTCTGCGCGAAGGCGATCACAATCTATCTCGACACCTCGGGCACGATGACGCAGCCGATGCGTAATCGCGGGAATCGACTGCCGATCAGCGACGTCGCACAGACCCTTCTCCGTTTCATCACCGCCGAGAATTTCCTCACGAGTTCCGACACCGTCACGGTCAAGTATTTCGGCTCGGCTGTGCGCACCCAGGCGGAGAACCGCGCCGCATCGGTTGCGCTCCTGACGCAGCTCGCCGATCCATCCACGGCCGCCGCCGCCGCGGCGGCATTACACGCAGGCGATCTGCACAACCTCACGGACTTTGCGCGCCTGTTCGACGACCTGGAAAACCGCGTCAAGAATGCCGCGTCGCGGCGGCAGATCATTTTCGTAGCCAGCGATTTCGCACACGATCCGCTGAACAACGCCGGCTGTCCGGACGACGTCGCGCCGCGCGTGCAGAGCTTCCAGGCGGCGCTCGCGCGCATTCGGCCGCGCCTTACCGAACAGCCGGCGCAAGGCGGAGAGCCGTTGCGCCGCGTCGAGATCGCCGGCCTCTTCGCACCCGAGGGTTCCTGCAGAAGCGACAACGAAGTCGCGCGCCAGGTACAGGAAGGGCTCGAAAGTGTCGGCGTCCGCTTCTACCGCTACGACCAGGACGCCGCCGAGGCGGCGCTGACTATCAACAATGAGTTGATCGGCACGGTCACCGCCCAACCCACGACGCCGGGCGTCATACACCTCGGACCCGACAACCGGTTGCCGTTTGTCGTCGCGAACCCGAACTGCGTCGACGCCCGGATCACAGCGCTGCAATTCGACGGACCGCGGACGCAACGGGTCGACATCACGCCGTTCGTCGTCAGTGGCAGCACTCGCGAGGTGCGGCTGGACGTCGACAAAGTGGCGACGCTGTGGAATCAGGACGTACGCGTAACGCCCGTGATCGAGCCCGGGACGTCGCTGAACACCGAACCGTCGCAATCGTTCTGGATGGGCGACTGGATTCGTGTGCGTGGCATGTCGCCGTACCTCTACCCGCGGTCGTTTCGGGAAGGACAGACACTCGTCGCAGCCACCGTCGAGCGCAGCCTGCGCGCAACGGCGGGCCTCAGCGTTGCCGGCGTCGACGCCGGGAGCCGGCCACGCCTCTTCCAGCTGCCCCGAGGTGGCGGAGAACAACTGTACATGCTGCCGTTCGACCTCAATGAAGCGCTGGTCGGCCGATTGTCGGGCGCCGGGACAATGGCGACGCTGGGCACGACCGGGATCCGCCTGCTCACTGACGACACGACCGCGGCAGCGAACCTGACCGCGCCGCTGACGGTGGCCGTCGCCTCACAAGCGGCGAACTGGATCGATTGGGTCGGCGCGGTGACGCTCGGCGGCCACGTGCTTCTGCTCGTGATGATCGTCTTCACCACGTACGCAAAACATGGTGACGATGCGGACGGACAGTCCGCGGTGTGGCTGCCGCGCGTCCGCAAGCTCGTTCCAGGGGCGGTCGCCGCGGTGTCACTGCTGGCAACGCGGTTCGGCACGCCGTTTCTCGACGAGCGGATCTGGGCGCTGGCGACGTGGCGCGCGTTCGCCAGCGCGGTGGCGACGTTCTTTCTCATCCGCAGCGCACTCGTCGAGATGCTCTGGAAACCGTACGTCGAGCCGCGACTGCTGCCGGCGGAGCGCGCCATTCGGGCGCGCCGCGGGTGGAATGGATTGATCTACGCGCTCGCGGTGACGATCGCCGTGGCGGCGCTGTACTTGTTCTTCTGGGCTCCGCCCGCGGCTCCACCTCCCGGCGCCAGCGTCCTGCAGGAGGTAGCGCGATGACGCGGCATGCTCCCACGCTGTTCATCGGCCTCGGCGGCAGTGGCGTCAAAGTCCTGCGATGGCTGCGGCAAGCCATTTATTCCGGCATGCCCGCGGCCGAGCGCGACAAGGAGCCCGTGGCATTCCTCGGCATCGACTTCGACGCCGCTTCGAACCACGCCAAGGAAACCCTGGAGCCGCTCGGCGCGACCGAATTCCGCTATTACGACCCGTCGTCGATCGCCGCGACCGTAAACAACATCGATCGCGAACGCGCTTCGCGCGACGCGACCAGCGCAACGGGAGAAGAGCGCTGGGAGTTCCCGGAAATTCGCGACTGGTACCCCGATCCCGAACAACGTGTGATCCGCTACGCACAGACTGAAGCCACCGGCGCTGCACAATGGCGGCCGCTCGGAAGGGTGGGCTATTTCCGCAACGATCGTGAAATTCACGACGCGCTCGCCGACGCGCTCACGGAACTGGACCGGCGGCGCGGCTGGAGTAATCAGGCCGGCGACTCGCCGACGGTGATCATCGTCTCATCGATTGCCGGCGGTACCGGTTCATCGATCCTGTTCGATGTGGCCGTCGCTGTACGGAAGATTCGCAGAGGCATCGCGGTGCGAGCCTTTCTGCTGCTCCCGGAATTGTTCGAGCAGATCGATTTCCGGGATCGCGTCTTCCCGAATTCCTACGCGACCCTCTGGGAAGTGGCCGCGCTGAAGAATCAGCACGTCGTCTTCAATGCGCGCTATCCCCGTACGCCCGCGGTCACGAGCGCGGACAGTCCGCCGCCGTTTCAGCGCGTGTTCCTGATCGGGCCGTGGATCGGCGAGCGGAAGCCGTTCAGCGAGCCGGACCAGGTTTATCCGTACGTCGCGCAACTGCTGCGCATGTCCATCACTCCGGAAATCCGCGCTGCGGCATTATCAGCCGAGGCGAACGCATCGGCCGATAGTGGGGCCCCGCTGACCGATCCGACCTCCTTGCACGTCTTCTGTGCGATGTCGGCGATGGCCATCCGGCTGATCAGCTACGCGGAGCTCGCGGATCTGGTCATGCGGCAGTTTCTCAAAGAGCTCAATCCGGACGGCGAACGTCCGCTGCTCGACACGCTGGCGCCGGGGCGGCCGACCAATGCCCCAATCGGCGAGATTCTCGACTGGATCGAGACGGCCGCCGGCGGAAATGACGCGGCCTTTGCCGTGAACGAGACTTACCGGGCGCTCGCGCTGGCGACGTTCGTGCGCGAGCGCAGTTCCTATCCCACGTTGTGGAAGCCACAACACCTCGAACAGATCCGGCACGATCTTCGGCGCTTCTGCGGAACCGATCCGATGGCGCCGATGGACGAGCCGCCGGAACTGCTGAACCGGATTCGGCGCGAATTCGCATCGCGATTGGAAGAACGGCTCGTCGCGCTGGCTGAAAACTACGGCGGCTACCCACGCGCGCTCGAGGGCCTGCTCGTCCAGCTCGAGCGGCGTCTGCCGGAACGCCGCAGCCGGAAGGCTCTGAGCGACCTGCAGAGCATCGACAATTTCGAGTCGTGGCTCGACACGGGAAGGTCGTGGGGGTCGCTCGCGCAGCAATTGACGCCTGCGCACCTCGACCGGCTGTATGACGAGGCGCGGACATGGTTCAACACCGTGCCCCGCGACTCCGACTACAGACTGTGGCTTCGCCAGGCGGTGGAGAGCGCTGCGCGCGACGTCATCGGCAGATTGCGCGCCGCGGAAGAGGCCCGGTGGGAAAACGTCGGCGCAATTCGGGAGCTCTCGGACGAATTGCTCGCCGCCGCGGGCGACTCCGTCGAGGAGCGCAGCGAGCAGATTTACCTCGATGGGCGACGCGCCGACGCCACGTTCGTTCTGCAGCATGAGCTGCGGCGTCTCGATCCGTCGCGCGCCCGCGCATTCCACCGCGACCTGATCGCCGAGTTTCAGACGTTTTACGACGACTATCGCGGCAGCGGCGAAAAGGCCGCCGTGGAACGTTGGATCGCCGCCACACGCCGCCTCTTCGAACGGCAGCTCGCCGGCATTCCCGCCGACGACACTGACACGCGCGCCGCGTATTACCGGCTGGTCTCACCCGAGTCGCTCTTCACCGACCGCGAGGTCACGTCCGCCCTGCTCCGCTGCCGCAACCGGATCTTTCAGCCGGGACGAGTGGCAAGTCCGGCCGCGTTGCGGATCGCGCGTCTGCTCGTGCCGGCCGGTTTCCGCGAGCGCGGCGCGTACTACACAAAAATGCGGAACTGGGCGAAAGGACTGCTGAACGCGGCAACCAGTTCGCTGCAGGCGAACGGCGCAAATGACGAAAACAGGATCGTCGTCGTCGTCGAAGACCTCTTCCATCCAGCTGAGGACATCATCGGGATCTACGATTACCACTCGCATTACATCGCCCAGTCGAATCGACTGCTGTTCCACATCCACCGCGAGTGGCCGTCGCTGTTCCCGCCGCTGATCACACGCGCCGGCGATCGCACGCGAGTGCCATGCGGGAACCCCGGCTGCCCGGCCGACATCCGGTCGCTATCGCGCCGCGCGCGGTTCTGTCCCGAATGCGATCAGCCGATCCGCAATCGCTGCGGTAACGATGGTTGCCTTGCCAACGACCTTGCCGGCCGGCCGGACCGGGCGAAATTCATCGAGAGCCGCACGTGCCCCGATTGCCGCGGATTGCTGTGGACGTCGTGGTGGAAATGTGCGGATCACGGCGACGTGCCGATCGACAAGCCGCATTGTCCCTATTGCGTACGCGCCGGCCGTCCGCTGGTGAGGATCAGTCACCGGCCCGACCGGCTCGATCGCTTCACCTGCCCGTCGTGCGTGCGCCGGAATGTCGTACCGCCGTTCTCGGTGACCGGACCGATCGCGCGCTACCTCAATGACGGCGTGAATGGCCACGACCTGCTCGAGGCGGAAAACGAATTCAGGACGCGGCTCAACCGCGGTGGGTTCTGCCCGCGATGCGCGGCGCAGCTGGCGCCGTTCTGCCCGGTGGCGGACCGCGAACATCCCGAGCGTCCACATTACGTCTATCGCCATCGCGACGGAGGTGTGGCCGATCGGTTCCGCTGCTACCTCCATCCGGCCGAGGAGTTCTTCACCTGCGCCCACTGTGAATTCCCGGTGCGGCGCGGCGACGCGAATTGCGGGCGGTGCGGAAATGCGCTCACCGAGTGCCGCTTCTGCACTCCTCTGTTCCACATCCGCATTCCCGTGGGCGCGGACGACGCACGCTGCCCCAACTGCTCGACGAAGCCGTCGCGGGCAAAGTCACACATTGGCGACGACACGTTGAGCCCGGCTGAGCCTGATGAACTCTTCTGCTCGAACCTGTTCGGCTGCCCGGCAGGAGGCAATCTCCACAATACGACCTTCCCGCCGCACACGCTCGAGTGTCCATTCTGCCGCGCCGCCGATCTTCCGCTGTTGCGCGCATTCACGCGTGAAGAGCACCTCGGCACGTGCTCTCTCTGTTCGCAACTCTTCGGCTTCAGTGCAAAGCGGAAAGCGTCCGGCGACACCGAGTCGAGTACGGAAGGTCACTGTTGCCTTTGCGGCCACGGCGCCGCGGCGCTCGACGCGATGACCGAGGATCGCCGAAAGGACGTGACGACGATCAGTTGCGTCCTCCGCTGCACGGTCGACGACGAGGAGGCCTTCCGGATGCTGGTCGAGCGTCTGACACCGGATGGACTGGAACGGAAGCTCCTCGCATTCGTGGACGGAATTCAACGTGTCGAGGTGCGGCGCGTCGCCGCCGCACGCATCGAGCGCATTCTCGACCTTTATTCTCAGCAGTTCGGCTGCCGTTTCGCGCAGCACGATCGGACGGGGCAACCATGCGACTGTTGATCTCGATTGCTGCCGCGGTCGTCATAGCACTCCACGCCGCGCCGGTGGCCGCCGCCGACGCAGCGTCAACGTGCCCGAAAGACATCTTCTTCTACTTCGACGTATCGCGATCGATGTACAAGCTACAAGACGGCGTCACGGCGGAAGGGCAGTTCACCGGCGCGATCTCGTACCTCTTGCGCGGCGAGCACTTCGTCGACCCCGACGACCGTCTCGTCGTGATCGTGTTCGCCGAGAAAGCCCATGCGGTACGCGACACGCACGAAGTCGCCGTCGCTGCCGATGCGATTGACTCGTTTGCAGAGAGTGCGGCAGCTCTTTCGGACGAGTGGGTCGGCAATAAGGAATACACCGATCTCGCTTCCGTCGGAGCCGACATCGCCCGGCGAATCGATCCGTCGCGAAAACAGATCTTCCTCATCGCCAGTGATTTTGCACATCACCCGTCGCGCTTCCAGTGCAGGAACACCTCCGGCCGGAGCGGCGACTTCCGCGCCGCGGCACGGCGGCTGGCCGGGCTCGCACCCGAACTTCAGGAAATCAAGCTCGCGCTGATCACCAGCGACGTCGTTGCGCCATCGTGCGGAGACGCCGACGCAACCGTCGCGAAGGCCGTCAAGCAGACGTTCGGCGAGATCCTCAACGCCGGCGAGCAGGTGCCGATCACGCAAAGCACGAATCGGATCGCGAATTCGATCCGGCAGGCAATCGCCGACCCGGTGACGCTCGAACAAATACCGGCGTCAACGTCCGGTAGTGTCGCGGTCGCCGTTAAGAATCCCAACCCATTCCCGGTAACGGTGAGCGGGTTGACGCTCTCCGGGAGCGGCGGCAAACAGGAACACTCCTCGCGCAAAGACGTGATCGGCTGTCAGAGCCGCCAGATACTGCAGGCAGAGATCCCGGACACGCTGGCGTCTGAAACAAAGCTGACGCTGAAAGTCGACGTAGACACGCCGGAGGTGAAAGCGCTGCCGCTCAAAAGCAGCTATGTCGTGATCACACCGCCGCGAGTCAACGTATTCGAGCACTTCTTCCACGACAGCACGTATGTCATCGATCTGAAGGTAGAGAACACACTCGGCGACGCCAAGCTCTCGGTGACGGGCATTCCCGGCCACGAGGATCCCCTGACGTACCGCGTCCCGCCAGGAGGAGGCCCAGTCGCACTGACAATCCGCGGTGACGCGGCGTCGCACGAGAACCGGATCAGGGTCGTATCGACCACGGGCGCGCTCTTCGTCAAATCCGACAAGGGCGTGCAGGAGCAAGCCGCGGCCGAAGTGTCGGCCGGTGACGAAGCGCTGTCAGAGATGACGATGCCCATCGTCGACGGCATGGCGGTGCTGTCATGCATCGGAATGCTGCTCGGCGTACTGAACCTGCTCCCCATCAAGTGGAAAAAGTGGTGGCATCTGTTCCACCTAATCCATGAGGGCCACATCTTCACAGGCGCGCTCGGCAGCGGTGTCAAGAAAGTGGCACGGTGGGCGGGCATCGCGACGCTGTCGCGGCCCTTCGGCACATGGACGCGTTTCGGCCCCGTCGAAAGTTCCGTCTGGGCGATCCTCGGCGGGATCCTGACGCTGTACCTGCTGCGAAACACTGCCGTGTACATCGTCTGGCCGCGGATCGAGCCGCGGCTCATGCAAACGGCGCAGGCGCGATCGACGCGGACGCTTCTCGCCCGGCTGGTCATGGCCGGCGCAGCCGTGGCGACGGTCGCGATCTGGCTTGCGCTGAACCACACCCTCGGCACCGCGCACCTCCTCCACCCGGTTACCGCGTCATGACGCGCTACGCACCGACACTCCTCGTCGGCCTTGGCGGCAGCGGCGTCAAGGTCCTCCGATGGCTGCGCGAGCAGCAGAAACGGTCGGGCGTCGACCCGTCGCGCGACCTGCTGGTCTATCGCGGAATCGATTTCGACCTCGACGCGAATTCCGGTTCGCGTACCGGTCCGCTCGCCGACGGCGAGTTCCATTATTTCGATGCTTCTTCGATCGCCGATTGCGTCGGAAATCTCCGCGCGGAACTGCGCGTCAGGAGCGGAGAGGCGCCGCGAAAGCCGTTTCGCGAAATCGCGGAGTGGTATCCCGACATCGACGGCCATGTCATCCGCTACGCACAGGCGGAGGCAGTCGGCGCGCGCCAATGGCGCCCGTTAGGCCGCATCGGCTTCTTCCTGAACGATGTCGAGATCATGGCGCCGCTGCGCGAGGGCCTCGTCGAACTGGACGAGCGATGTGGTCGAGCCGGCGAGCCTCGCCCGGCTGCCATCTGCATCGTGACGTCGATCGCGGGCGGAACCGGCTCCGGCATCTTGATGGATGTCGCCGCAAACCTTCGCAAATACCGGCCGGACATCGGTATTCGCCTGATCCTCCTGCTTCCCGAATTTTTCGAGCACGTCGATTTCACCTCGAAAGTGCTGGCGAACGCGTACGCGACCTTGACGGAAATCGCGCACTTCAAGAACCAGGAGAAGCCGTTCACGGCGCGTTATCCGCGGCTGCCTGATATCGACGAGCGGACGCAGAATGCGCTCTTTCAGCGCGTGTATCTCATGGGCCCGTATGTCGGCGAGCGCCGGCCGTTCGTCGAACCAGACCTCGCTTATGCGCACGTCGCGGATCTGCTGAGCGTTTTTCTCACGAAGGAACTGCGCTCGAACGCGGCGAGCTATCAGATCAACGATGACGCCGATCAAAACGCCGATGCAGCCGCGATTGCCGGCGAAACCGCGGCGCGGCAAGTCTTCTGCGCGTTCTCGGCGACGGCGATTCGGCTCCTGACGTACGACGACCTGGCCTCGCGCTGGGCGGCGAACTTCGTCTCGGAATGGCAGTCGTCTGCAGGCCGGGCCGACGTCTTCGCGCGCCAGCAAACGCCTCCTTCGCCGGAGGCGAGCCGCAAGCTCGAAGATTACGTGGAGGCGAGCGCCGCAGCATCGCAGGCCGACAAATATCTCGACCCGGCCAATTTCGCGGCGCTCCTCGACGATTTCATCACGCACTACAAGCCGGAGGAGAAGACGTGGAACCGCGAGACCCTGCGGACGTTCACGCGGAAGCTCGCGCAGTTCACCGGTGCGGGCGCGGTCGAGCTGCCCGACCTGCTGAAGGAACCTGTCGAGTCGTTCCGCTCGACCTTTCGCGACAAGCTGCGCGACTTCGCGGCTGCGTACGATCTGACGCCGTTTGCCTTGATTCGTGAGCTGCAATTACTGCGCGATCGGATCGGGCATCATCGGGACGCAACGAATCGCGTGGCTTACGAGCAGCTCGAACAATTTCACGAGTGGCTCGACGGAACGTTCGACAGCTTTCTCGCCGAGCCGATCCTGCCCCAGCGGATCGACAAATTGAAGAAGTGGCTCGAGGAATGGCAAAAGACCCATGGGAAGAGCGCCGGCCTCGCCTGGTTCGTCTCTGGAATCCGCTCCGCCGCCGTTCACGAATTGCAGGCTGAGATCGACGCGCAAGAGGCGCAGTGGAAAGGCGGCGACGATCTCGTTGCCGCATTGCAATCAGTAACCGCCGCCGCGGCGGCGCTGGACGACCGGCGCCGTGAGCGGTTCGACCTCGATCTCCGCCACGCGCGTCCGGCCGCCGACATTCTTGCGCAGGAAATGGAGCGCATCGACCGGAAGCCGGAGCGGATGCGCGGGCTCGCACGGCAGATGCTGTCGACGGTAAAACAACATCTCGCCGAAGCGGACCGGAGCCGCGACTATCACGCCGCCGCGGATGGCCTGATCGCCGACCTCAGAGATCTCTTCGTCCGCGAATTGCAACCGGGCGGCCGCGTCACGGCCGGAATGGCCGAGCGCTTTCGTTACCTCTCCCCTGAAACGACGTACGAGGACGACGCCCTGCGCCGCGCTCTTCTCGGCGTGCGCACCCGTATTTTTCGTTCGGGCCGCGTCGACAATGGAGTTCGCAAGCGCACCGGCCGCATCGTCGTACCTCCGAGCTTCGCCGGCAGCGATGCAGTGACGGCGCGTCTCAAAGGCCTCTGCAACGGACTGCTCGGCGCCGCGGTCCGCGACGTCTCGGCCGACGAAGTCGAAGAGAACCGGATCCTGATTCTCGTCGAGGACCTTTTTCACTCCGCGGAAGAGCTGACCGGCATTTACGACTACTACAACGATTACAAGCGGAGGCCGCGCGAGCTCTTTCACATTCACGCCGACATCCCGCGCAAGTTCGGCGATTTGATTACGACGCTCCGCTCCGCAGGCCCTACGTTGTGCGGCAACCACGATTGCAGTGAAGACATCCGGCACGTGTCGCGTGCGGAGATCTTCTGTCCCGGATGTGGGAATGCGATCCGGAACCGCTGCGGCAACGTCTGCTCCGTCGACGATCTCGCCGAGCGGCCGGACGCCGCGGCAGTGATCGAGCGCGGGCGGTGCCCGAGCTGTGAGAACCCGCTGCGGACGTACTGGTGGTCCTGCCGTCATCACGGGCGGATGCCGGTCACTGCGTCGCACTGTACCAGGTGCGCGGCCGAGGGTCGCGAGGTGGTCGAGATGCGGCCGGCGCATTCGGATGCGTTCATCTGCCCCGGCTGCGTCGGGCGACGAGCGGAGCGTCCATTCCGCGTGACGGGAGCGGCCGCGGACGCTCTCCGCGGCCGGAGCGCAGACCTGACGGCGGCTGCGCGCGCGCTCGAGCGGCCGCTCGCGAACGGCACGGCGTGTCCGCAATGCGGTGTCGATCTCGCGCCGATGTGCGAACAGGGCGATGGACCGCACCTGCTGCGGCATGACGGCGCGCGCTGGCATTGCGACGCGCATCCGCGAACGATCTACGCCTGCGGCGTTTGCGGTGGTCCCTTGCGCGCGGAACACGACTTCTGCATGCGTTGCAACACGCGCCTTGCCGACTGCCCGTTCTGCACACCGGCGCATGCCGTCCGAGTTCCGGCGTCCGGCGATCAGCGGTGTCCGCGTTGCCGGCTGCCGAAACGCCCCGGCTGTACCTTGTCCTGGGCGAGCAGCAATCCGTCCGACCTTTTCTGTCACAATATCTATGGATGTGCCGCCGGGTCCGATCTGACTCGCGCCACGTATCCCGCGAGCGCCGATCTCCGCTGCGTCATCTGCGGTGACCCGGAACTGCGCCTGCTACAAGTCCGCGTCCGCGGCATCCACATCGACGCGTGCCCCTTCTGCCGCGTCCTGTTCGAGCGGCGCACGGGACGGCCGCGAGGCGACCGTCCGCTGCCCTCCGGCGCGTGTTGCCTGTGCGGACAGCTCTTTACGACGTCACGAACTCTCGCCGGCGCGCCGCATAGTTTCGACGTGGCGCTGAGGATCGGCTCGGCGTTGCTGGAAACGCGCGACGACGACCTGGCCTTCGGCATCCTCTTCGACGGCCTGAACGCGGCCGAGCAGACGCGGATCCCGAGTCACATCACCGACTACGCTCTGCGGGTCCAATCACCGTCAGTGCGCCGCGTCGTCGTGCCACGCCTGGAGCGGCTGCTCGACCGCTATCGTCAGCAATTCGGCTGTCAACGCGTCGGACAGCCAGCTGCCGCTCCGGTTCCGCACCGGTGTGAACCGCCGGAACCGCCGCAGGAGCCAGCCGCTGAAGAGACGGTCGAAAGCGTGCTCAGTCACGCCCGCGTATCCCGATTGCGGACGAACGAGGATTTCGAGCAGTGGGTCGGCAGCGTGGTGAGGCTCGGGATCGAGAACGACCGATTCGAGGCTGCGCTCGGCTCAATCAACGCCGCCGATATGGGCGTCGACGACGACCGTCTGCAGGAGCTGCGCGACCACGCGCGCGAGCTATACATACGGATGACGAGGATCTCCTGATCTCCGGCTATCCATCCTTCCGGAGAGAGTGTTGTATTCTCGCGTGACAACCATCAGAGTCACTGTCCGCGAGCCCTCGTCAGAACACCCGGCACATGTCCGAAGCGAGCGAACTTCTCCTGCGTCACCTGCCGGCGATTCAACAGATCATCACGGCGGTCTGTCGCAGAAAAGGGATGACCCTCGACGAGGTCGAGGAGTTTTCCGCGGTCGTGCGTCTCCGCATGGTCGAGAACGACTATGCCGTTCTTCGCGCATTTCAGGGACGCAGCACGTTCAAGACGTATCTCACGTCGGTCGTCACGCGGATGCTCATCGATCATCAGCGCGAGGAGTGGGGCAAGTGGCGCCGTTCCGCCGGCGCGGAACGCCTCGGCACCGCGGCCGTCGAGCTCGAACGTCATCTCTATCGGGACGGCCGTGCGCTGGAAGAAGCGTTGACCATCGTCGGCGCGCGATTCCCTGAGATCCCACGGCCGGAGCTGGTCGAGCTGGCCGAGCAACTCACGCCGCGCGCCCGGCGGCAGGTGGTGGCGCTGGAGGAAGCGTGCGACGTCGTCATTCCCGACGCCTGCGAGGACACTGAACGGCGTGACACGGCGGTCCGCATCTCGCACACCGCGCAGGCATTCATGGCCCGACTCGAGACCGATGATCGCCTGCTGCTGAAGTTACGCTTCGACGCCGAAATGTCCGTCCGTGAGATCTCGCAGTCGCTGCGTCTCGATTATCAGCCGCTCTGGAGGCGCCTGCAGAAGCTCTACCGGGATCTGCGGTGGGCCCTCGAACGCGCCGGTATCGCCGCTGCGGACGTGGAGAAAGTCATCGGAAGTGACGTATTGCTCGATTTTCACCTAAAAAATAGCGACGCGGTTCCGTCGGAAGAGATTGAGAGCAGCGAGGCGCGCCGGCAGGAGGATATGTCGTCATGACCGGCGATTCGCGTCGCTGCCCCGATCCGGAAGTCCTTGCGGCATTCGTCGCAGGCGAGCTCTCGGGAGACGAGCTGAAGATGACCGCGACGCACCTGCTGGATTGTGACGACTGTACCGCGATCGTTCGCGAGGCAGCACGCGCCGCGCGCGAAGAGCGCGTGGTGCGGCCGGCGGCAGCCGAAGAGCATCCTGCATCGAGCCCACGGCGACTGACGTGGTGGGTGGCGGCGGCGGCTGCGGCGATCGCGGCAGTGCTCTACTTCACATCGCGGCCGCAGCGCGGCTCGGCTGAAATCCGCCTGCTCGTCGATGCGGCGCCGCGCGACGCGCGATCGATCGAGCCGCGGCTCAGCGGCGGCTTCCCGTGGGCGCCGCTGCGCTCGTCGGTGCGCTCGCGAGAACCGCAGCTCGATGCCGGTCAGATGAAACTCGTGGGCGCGGCGGGCGCGGTTCTCGAGCACGTTCGGAACGACCCGACGCCCGCCGCGGTCCACGCGGGCGCGGTCGCGCAACTCATCGCCGGCCGCTCGCGTGAAGCATCGGAGCGCCTCGCGCAGGTCGCGCCCTCGGCTACTGATGCCCGCCTCTGGAGCGACCTCGCCGCCGCTGAATATCAAGCGGCGCTGCAGACCGACGACGTATCGCATCTCGCGGATGCGCTCGCGGCGGCGGACGCCGCGTTGCGCGTCGATCCGCGCCTGCCGGAGGCGTTGTTCAACCGCGCTCTGATCGTGGAGCGGATGGGACTGCGTGAGCCTGCGCGGACGGCGTGGACGAAATACCTCGAAGTCGATCGACACAGCGAGTGGGCCGGCGAGGCACGCCAGCATCTGCAGAAACTCGCGCCCGCCGCCTCCTTCCGCGAGGAGCTGGAGCGACACTATGGCCGGCTGGCAGGCACTCCGGCCGTCGCGCGCGCGCTCGTCCAGCGGTATCCGCAGGAGGCGCGGGTCTGGGGCCAAAGCGAGATTCTCAGCCGCTGGGCGCACGCACATCAATCGCATGATGAGGCAGCGGCGCGGACGCACCTGCGCGTCGCAAAAGAATTCGGCGCGGAGCTCGCCGCGCGCTCCGGCGAGTCGCTGCTGTCCGACGCGGTCGATGCGATCGAGCGTGCGAGCGGCGTCGCCGCTGATGAACTGGCCGCGGCACACATCCAGCTCCGCGAAGGCGAGAAGGCCTACAAAAGCGGCAATCCGGCGGATGCGGAGCGCCGCTTTCGAGGCGCCGCCGACGCCTTCGCACGCAACGGCAGCCCTGCGGCGCTGGTCGCCGGAGCGCTGGCGGCGAACGCCACCTACGATCAAGGCAGAATCAGTGAAGCGCGCCAGCAGCTCGAAGCGCTCCTGCGCCGCGCGCCCGCCGCCTACATCGCTCAACGGGCGCAGGTACAGTGGGAGCTCGGGCTCGTGTACGGCTCCGCCGGCCGCTGGGGCGAAGCGATCCGCTCGCTCGAAACGAGCATGGCGTCGTTCGAGCGGCTGAACGAGAAGAACTATGCGACCAACGTGTGCGAGCTTCTCGCCGAGGTCTACGATCGCATCGGCGACCCGCAAAAAGCGTGGCGGTACCGGAGCGCCGCATTCCAGGAGCTGGGCCGCGTCGCGAATCAGCGGTTGAAGATCGCCGTCGAAGCTGCGGCGAATACCGCCGCGATTGCGCGGAACTGGCCGGTGAGCCTGTCGCTTCTCGGCTTGAAGCTCGAGCTCACGCATGGACCGGGCGACGAGTTCACGTACTTCCAGACGCTCCTGCTGCGTGCACGCATCGCCGGCGAGATGCAGCAGCAGGCCACCGTGCAGCACGAGCTCGATCTCGCATCGGCTGTCCTCTCGCGCGTCAGCGACGCGGCACATCGCGAACGCGGCCGCGCCGATCAACTCGCCGTCGAAGGACTGGTCGCGCCGTCGCCGCGGGAAGCCGTTCCGCTGCTGACGCGCGCCATCGAATACCACCAGCGCAGCGGTCGCCGGATGTTCCTCCCCGACCTGCTGTTACACCGTGGCCGCGCCTGGCGTGCGCTCGGTGACACGACCGCTGCCGCGGCTGATTTCGAGAGAGGAATCGTCGAGCTCGAAACGCAGAGACAATCTCTGGCGGCCGGAGACGCTCGCTGGGGCATCTTCACCGGTGCCGACGATTTGTTTCGCGACGCAATCGCGCTTGCTTCGCGCCGCGGCGACACGGCAGCGGCGTTCCGTTACGCCGAGCGTGCCAGGGCGCGAACGCTGCTGGAGTCGATCGGCGAGGCGCCCGCCGCGACGACCGTTGCCGCGCCGGCGTCAGCGACTGTCATCATCGAATACGCGCTGCTTCCGGAGAGCGTCATGATCTTCGTCGACCGCGACGGAGATGTGAGGCTCGTCGAACAGATGGTCGACCGTCGCGCTCTCGTGGCGAACGTGAGCGACGTCCTTCGCGACGCGGAAGCGAATGACGCGGCGCGGTTTCGCCAGAGCGCCGCCCGCGTCTATACCGCGCTGCTCGCACCCGTGGCGCGGGAGATTGCCGCGGCACACACGCTCGTCATCGTTCCCGATCCCGCTCTGGACGGCGTTCCATTCGCGGCCCTCGTCGACGCATCCGGCCGGTACGTCGTCGAGCAGCACGCGGTGGTCGTCGCTCCGAGTGCAGCGGTTTTCACGCGGCTCCGTGCACGGACCCGCGCCGAACGCCGCGACCTTCATCTGCTCGTCGTGGCCGGTCCGTCGACGGTCGAAGGTGAGCTCACACCGTTGACCGCGACGGCGGGTGAAACGGCGGCAGTGATGGCCGAATACGTTGCCGCGGCGCGCCTCGGCGACGCAGGAGGAGATTCGGCGGCGTTCGCGGATCGCGCCGCGAACGCCGACGTGATTCACTTCACCGGTCACGCTGAAGGAGAACCCGACGGCACGGCGGCGCTGATCACCGGACGTACCGGCGGCGACGACGATCGCCTCGACGCGCGGGAAATCGCGCGGCTGCATCTGAAGCGGACCCGCACCGTCGTTCTCGCCGCCTGCAACACTGCACGCGGACAGCGCACCGGCGAAGGAACGATGAGCGTGGCTCGGGCCTTCCTCGCTGCCGGCGTACCGAGCGTCGTGGCCACGTTGTGGCCGATCGACGACGGCGCGGCCGGAGCATTCTTTCCCCGTCTGCATCACCACCTTGCGCACGGACTCGCTCCGGCCGATGCGTTGCGCGCGACGCAACTGGAGTGGATCCACCATCACGACGCGCCGCCAGGAATGTGGGCGGCCGTACAAATCATCGGAAGTTAGCGCTTCCAAGGAGGACTGCATGCCCTACAAGGTTCAGTTCGTGGGATTGGTGTGTTTTCTGCGCGAGTCGGGTGGCCGGCGCGTGCTCCTGCCCGACGGCCGCGATCCCGGAGTCGGCATCGACCCTCATTACGCATCGATCATCGTCGCGCCGGAAGCGGTCGAAGAGACGGCGGGATGGAACGGCAGCGTTACGACGCCCGGCGTCTTCCCGCTGCCGCCGTGCTGGCTGGCATTCGAAGGACTCGACTCGACCGGCGCATTCGACGGCGCGGCGCACTACGGCGTCGTCCCGGAACTGCGCGCGATCGACCCAAACTTCGAGATCGACCCGAACACGGCGGATACGATCGCACAACTGCAGATCAAACGTGGGACGCTGTCGGCATACCGCATTCCGGGGGGCGATGCGCTGATCTCGCAGCTCGACGTTCCGCATGACGGGAGCATCTCCGTCACCGTTACGCCGCGCGACGGCTCAGCGCCGCGTACGATGCGCTTCGCGCCCGGAACCGAGATCGCGCTCGCCAACATCGCCGGCGATGACATCTACACATCCGAAGCAGAACCGCACGGGCATTTCCGAATCTACGAGCGGCTGAGCGTGCGGCCGGTCTCGCTGACTCCACCGGCCACACTGCCGAGTGCTCCAGCGTCGCAGTCGCAGCACCGGCTCTTCATGCGCGCCGAACCGATCGGGCTGTCGTACGACTGCTCGAATACCGGTTGCTGCTGATGCACGCGCTCAGTCGGCGGTGATCACGCCGATGACCTCGGCCACCACGCGCACGCCGTCGATCTCCTCGGGGATCGCGGCGTGCGCGTCGGCGTTCCGCAGATTGACCTTCACGCCGTAGCCCTGACCGACCGCCGTGATTCCGATTCCGCTCAAGCCGGGCAGATCGCGCAGGAGCTCGAAAGCTTTCTGTTTCGCGAGCTCCGCCTGCTCGAAGGTCGCCGCGTTCATGCGGCGACCGTGACGTCGAGCGCGTCAAGCACGACACTGATCGGATTGGCGAACGTGAGGCCGGCGTTCGACTGACCTCCGGCTCCCGAGCGCGCGTAGATGAGACCGATCATTTCGCCGGCGGCACTGAAGACGGCCGAACCGCTGTCGCCGCGACCACTGAACGACGCGAGGGTGGTGGACTCGATCTCGATCTGGTTGCGGAACAGCGCCTCGCCGAATGCGTACTTCACGGCGAAATCATCCAACGCGAAGGCGGTGATCCGGCCATACGTTCTTCCGGTCGTCCGGCCGACCTTGCTGACTTCCATCCGTGCAGCGGCCGGCAACGCCTCCGCGCGCAGATGCTCGCCGTTCCCTACCGACGACGTCTCGACGTCGATTCCGTCCACCAGCCGCGCGAACGCGCAGTCCACCGTCCGCGGGCCGCGCACGTTCAGTCGCGGATAGTCGCCGGCGAGCAGACCGATGCACTTCGCGCCGTCACCGCGGCCATCCGCCGGAGCGGGATGGATGATCTCGTCGCCTTCCTTCCCTTGGTCGAGCGCCGCGATGACGTGATTCGCCGATACGAAACCGAGTGCGCCGTCGCGATTCCGGCGCGCGAAGAAGCCGAGCGTGCCGGCGCGACCGAACCGGTGCGCAGCGGATGCGCCGACCGTCACGCACCGGCCCATCGGCTCGATGATGCCGGTATAGCGGATGTCGAGCTCGCGGTCGCCGACCAGGTTCAATAGATACGCGCGGGCGGTCGCATTGAAATCTTCAGGACGTTGCGGCCGCACCGCCACCCTGAAATCGTCGCGACCCATGCCCATCGCCACACCGATGCCGATCGGCACTGGAAACTCGCCGCGTGCGCGGCTCATCGCCGGCAGCGCATCGAGAATCTCCTCCTTCAGATCGAGAGCTGTCTCGAATCTCATCTCCTGCTCCTTTCCGCCGACGCCGGATCGCGGCCCGGCAGCTTCCATTCACGTCCGAATACGACCTCGACCCACGCATTGTCGGAAGACGTCGGCTCGTCAGGCCGCCTGAGATCGAACTCGCCGGTGCTGGCCGCAACGAGGTGCTCGCACTCCGCGCCGGTGAGCCGCTCCTGCAGCAGGCTCGCGACGAGCGCGGCGCGCCGGAGCGCGTACTCCATGTTGCGGCGCCGCCTCGCATCGACGCTCCGATCCTCGGCGTCGGGATCATCGAGCTGGTTCGAATGACCGATCACGAAAACGAACGGGTAGTCGGCCGCACCCGACCGGTAATCGCGCACGATCTGTTCGACGCGCGCCGATGCGGCGTGTTCATCGACGAGCCGCGTGACCGGACGCGAGTAGAAATCGGCGGCGCTGAACGACTCGGAGGCCAGTTTGAAGTTGCCGCCCGCCGCGGTCCGCGGGCGGTCGGCGGCACGCTTCGCCGCCTCCTGCTGCAGCGCCTCGACCTTGCCGCGCTCGAGGCGGTAGAGGTGCGAGGTCAGAAGGCTGATGACGAGCAGCATCGCCACCAGCGAGATGGTCAGATCGGTCCCTGGGCCGAACTGATTCGTGTCGTCACCGAGAAGATCGCCGAGGTTCTGCATCGCCGTCACCAGCGCAACGACGCGATGAACCGCCGGATGCTGCGCGCGCCGCTGTCGGATCCATGGTCGAGACGATGAATGGCATTCGTGAGCATCGCTACGGTGCGCGACAACTCCTGCAGGTCGCCGCGGATGGTCTGTTCGCGCGAGGCCATCTCCTGCAGGCGCATGGTCATGGCGCGGAGCGCGTTGGTGCTGTCGTTCGTGGTTGCGGCGATCTGCGCCGCCAGCGTCTTCGCGTGCTGCGCCGACTCCTGCGCCTGTGCGTCGAGCGTGTTCGTCAGCTGATCGACGGCAGAGTTGAAGTCCGTCAGCCGGGTGGCGATCTGGCGTGTCGAAAGGCTCACCGCATCCGCCATCACCCGTCCCGCCTGCATCAGGCTGCCGTGCAGCGTCGAGCTGAGCTCCTTCAGCGAAATGGTGTCGTAGACGCCGCGGACCTCGTCGATGAACTGCGCCTGCGCGGACGAGAGACCGTTCAGAAAACCGTCGAACGTCGTCCGGGTTTGCGCGAGCTTCTCGATGCCGTCTCGGATCGACGCCGTCTGTTCGGCGATCTCGCGCCGCGTGCTTTCGCTGCCGCGCACGTGCTCCGCGGTCTGCGTCCGGACGCGCTCCGTCAGCTCCTGCATCATCGATGAGACCTGCGCGAACTCCGCCATGAATTCGTCGCGATTGAGCGAGTTCCGCGCAAGCGACAACATGGTTACCACCGCGGCTTCCATCACCTTGAAGTAGCGCTCCTGCGCACGCCGGAGCAGCAGGAGCAGGACGCCGATGAAGACAGCGATCTCCAGGCCGGCCAGACTCGCGCTGAAGGCCACCCGCAGCCCGCCGAACATCCTCTGCACGAGCGACTGAAAGTCGCCGGCGTTCACGTCCACCGCGGTGACCGCCGTAAGGAGGCCGATGAACGTGCCCAGAATCCCCAGCCACAGGGCGATCTTCTGCAGGTTTTGCAGCCTGAACAGGTCCTCCAGCGGCTCTTCGCGGTATGGCTGCATCACGTGCACGCTCGATTCGAATCGGCGGTCTTTCGCCTCTTTGCAGATGTGCTGGAAGAGCCGGATCATCGCCGGCGGCGGATCGGTAGGATTGTTTGGAACGATTGCTTGCTCCAGCTGCTCGAGATCGATCCGCGACCGCTGACCGGTACGCACCTCGCGCAGCAACTCCGTTCCTTTGCGCTCGATCTCGCGGACGATCGCATGCTCGACTTCGATTGCCGCGAGCGCGCGCATGGCGATCCAACCGCCCCACACGCCGAGGGCGTGCACGACCAGCAGCAGCACGACATCGACACCGCGTGCGGCGCCGTAGGTGAACGGTGAGAGCAGCACGACCGCCGCGACCGCGCCGCCGGCCGCTGCCAGGAACGCGCGTTGGCGCAACCAGAAAGCAGGCAGCAGCAGGAGCCGGTGCGGCGCGGTCGCGGCGACGCTCGCTGCGCCTGCCGTCACTCCGCGCTCTCTTCCGGTCTTCGCGTCTGTCCCGACGCCGGCTCTGCCAGGCCGGCGAGCGCGTCGAGATCGCCAATCGTGAGCGCCTTCGGACGCCGCGGCAGCAACGAGCTCTGCACCTCCTCGAACGTCGACAGGCGTTCGGGTTTGAGAGCGCGCGTTTCTTCAGCCACGCGTCGATCCAACTCGGCGACCTCTTCCTCGCTGCCGGTGGTGATCGAGAGCCTCTGCCGCTCCTTGAGCAACAGATCCATCCGCGCGAGGCGTTGGGCCGTGGTGAGCACATCGGAGTCGACCCACGCCTGAATCGCGGCGCGCCTCTCCTTCAGAATCGCGGCGCTCTCCTCGAGCAGCGTCTGCGCCGTCCCCTCTTCCACGGTGGTTCTGCGACGGCGAACGTTGCTGACGCGGATGATCAGTCCGAACTGCTCACGCATGTACTTCACGGCCAGTCCGGCGACGTGGCCGACGAATCCCTGCTGCTGCCGCGGATCGCGGAACTGGATCAATTCCGGCGGCGCCGCCTGGAGCTGGGCGTAGAGATGCTGTTCGAGCAGCTGACCGATGTGCTTGACGTCGATCGTGAGCTGTTGGAACCGGCTCCAGCCCGCGCCGTCGACCATATCGACCTGAAAGTTGCCCTCGAGCCACGTCGAATCGCTCGGCTGCAACGATTTGATCTCGACGGTGAAAGGACAGATCTCATTCTGCAGGGCACGCAGGCGTTTGATGATGTCGGTGTCGCCGACCTTCACCACCACGTCAATCACTTCCGCGCCGAATGCGCCGGTGAGCTCATCGCGGATCTTCCCGACGAGCTCGTGCTCGACCGCCTGCTCGCCCTCGATCTCCGTGAAACCGAACCGCATGTAGAAGCGCTCCGGATCGACGCCATGGAGATAGTTCCTGGTCAACGTGACGACGGCGTCTTCCATGAGCCTGGGCACGTTCTGCAGCCGGTTCAAATGCTGCTCGATCGTCTCCAGTCGAGGAATCCTGGCCGTGATGATCACCTGCAGCGTGACGAAGAAATTCGTCAGGCGCAGCTCGAACGTGCCGGAGGCATTCAGCGCGAACGCGTCCTTGAGCCGGATCGGCTCGAGATCGGGCACAGTGATCAGGTGTTTGATCTCATAGCCGATCGCAGCCGCATCACTGCTCAGGCTGCGCTTGATCTTGTCCTCGTACGGCGAAAAGCGGATCAACACCTCGATGTACTTCACGCCGAACAGCAGTTGGGGAATGACCTGGCGCAGCCGTGCCTGCAGCCACTCGCCCGGATCCGGCGCGCCTGCCGATTTGTACTGGGCGATGTCGCGCAGAACCATCTGCACCTCGTTTGCGATCACCACCTCCTCCGGATATTCGTAGAGGCGGCAGGGAACGTTCACCAGTTTCTGGACGAAGAACGCGAGCGGCGGCGTCTTCGCGTCGAGGCGGATGCCTCCGACGCGGCGGCCGTACGGTGCGAGCACGCCGTCGAGGTGCCGCGACAGCGGGTCGCGAACTTCGGGGGCGTTCAGGTGAGTACAGAACGCTTCCATGGTGACGTTCTCGCGGACGAACCGAACGATCTCCTTCGGCACCAGCTCGTGCAGCTGCGTGTTGAAGCGAAATGCCAGAATCGCGTTCGCCTTCTGCGCGTCATCGACGTCGAGCGTGACGCGGACGTCGAGATCCTGGTGCTCGTCGCGATAGTCGCTGACGAGGACGCGCAGGTGGTCTTTCGTGACGATGATCGGGTTGAGCGAACGCTCCGCGTCAATGAACAGACGCGCATTGAGCTCGAGTCCGGTCTCGATCAAAGCCTTCGCCGCGAGCTTCGCCTCCAGCGTCGACTTGTCGCGAAGATACGCGCGCACGAATTCGGCGATTCCGATCTGCCCGAGCTCGACCAGCCATCGGGTGATGGCGCGCTCGAGGATCTCACCGGGCGACGACACCTCGTCGAACAGCGCCAGCGCCACACGCATCTCGCTGCCGGGTTTGCATCGGACTTCATAAGCGATCGACACCGTCAGCGCGTGCGACAGGTCCTGGAGCTGAAATCCGTTGATCTGCCCCGTGGCCACGTTGCGCGCGTCGTTGCTGGTGAGCAGCGAGAAGAAACGAAGATCGGCGAACGTGAACAGCGGCTTTTTCGGGACGATCGATCGCCGCTTGGCATCGACGATGACGATTCGCTCGGCCGGGTCGAAGGTGACGTAGTCCGGCATGACGCGCCGCATGACGCGATCGAGTTGATACACCTGGCTCATGAAAAGGTCTCCTGTCGCTATGCGGTGGCTCGGCTCGTACGCGGCAACGGCCGCAGGACGCGTTGCATCTCGCGGAAACGGGTGATGAACTTCCGCACCAGTTCGCGCTTCCAGGTCAGCTCCGGCGGCCGCGGACGCCCCTGGTCACCGGCGGTCGCGATCGTCTCGAGGTAGTGCTGCTTCAGCGTTTCCCAGTACGCGAGCCACGTCTGCTGCCGCCCGCGCTGCTGCGGCGCGTTGGTCCGCTCGATCATCCGGGCGATCAGAAGGTCGACAAGCGCCTCGGCACTGGCGTTCGGCATGTGTCCTCGCGCATCGTTCCCCGGCGCCGGCGCGAGGAGAAAGAACACCCATTCCGCAACGAGCGCCGCCAGCAGTCCGTCGAGCTTCTCCGTCGAAAGCGGCCGCTCGACGAACCACGAGAGCGGCGGGTGGCCTGCCTGCTCGTCGAGTATCTCCGCCAGCGCCGGATGCAGCAGCAGACTCGCGATCAGATCGAGCCGTTCACCGGCGTTGTCGGTGTCGAGGGCGAGCAGAGGAAAGCGGCTCGGCCAGGCGCCGGCGTTCCGCCGGTCAAAGGTGAAAGTGGCTTCGAGGCAGTAGTCGAAGAGAAGACGGAACGGCACCTTGTTCGACGCCGAATACGCGTTCTCGCGGTCGGCGGCCGGAAGCCATGGCCGCACGGTGTACAGCAGCGGGTAGAGACGACCGGGCTGCCGCATCTCGCCGTAGAGGTATCCATACGCGTCCTCGCGCACCTCGGCGGTTCCCTCGTCGAGCACACGCACGAACCAACGGAAAACCTCGAAGCCCGGGGTGAACCGCAGCTTCTTCAGAAGCTCCAGCACGAATCGATGTCGGCCTTTCGCAAGAAGCTGCTGCAGTACCTCGTCCACGATTCGCGCGAGCGTTTGCTGCGCGAGCATGGCGCGCAGCAGCTCGACGATCCGCTGGTAGACGAGCGTGGCACGCGCACTGTCGCCGTCCGGCACAGCGCCGCAGACTCGCGAGATGACCGACGAGAACCACTCCGCTCCAAACTGGTCGGGATACGCCTCAGCCATGTCGAGCGTCAGCGCGATCACGTTTTCCGCCACCTTGTCAGACCGACCGAAGAGAAGATCGTGCTCGTACGCCGCTACGAACAGGTTGTGTACATAGACGCCAAAGGTCTCTTCGAATTGTTTTCGGAGCTGGTCGCGCCGTCCGGCTTCCGAGAAGGCGATGATGCGCCCGGACTCCCGAACGGTGATCAGACCGCAGTCGCGGAGCACGGCATCAGATTGCTCAGCCCATAGGTCTCGAAGCTCACGTTCCCGCTTCTCCACGCGCGGTGCAACGCCTTCCTTCACTTCCGGCGCTGCCTCGACGACGACCACCTTCTGGTCGCCGGCGAGCGCGGTGAGCACCTCGCCGAAGTCGTAGGGCGGCAAGCCGGGATAGAACGTCGCCGTATAGAGGGCGGCGAGGCGAAGGCGCTCGCTTCCCGCGAGCTCCTGGTCGAGGTCGTGCGTCGCAGCAAGGCCGCCGCGGACGATCGCATCTTGTAACTCGGAGTCGGTGAGCGAGACGATCTGCTTGTGAAACTCTGCCGGATCGCTCGCCCATCCGCCGGCCTGCCGCTGACGAACGATCATTGCCTCCATCTGCAGATACTCCTTGGGAAAACGCGGCCGCAGGAGGAAGCGCAGGTACGAGAGTTTCCACACCTGTACCGGCAGTTCGCCGCGCTGCTTGCTGTAGCGCGTCATCCGCTCGGGATCAACCAGGCAGATCAGATAGACGCCGGCATCGTGCAGCGTCTTCGTGCGATCGAGTTGCGTCAGGTTTCCGTCGCAGCGATAAATCGAATCGACGAATCCGTGCGCGCGCTCGGAGCGGCCGGCGTCCGCCACGACGACGACCTCGCCGCTGGCGACGATCCGCTCGGACGTGAGCTGGTACAGGCTCACGACGCGAGACTCCGGAATCCGCTCGAAGTTGAGCATCTTCCGGTGCGTCGGCGGGAGGCCCAGACTCTCGATCAAAGCAGCAGCGGCCGCGCGAGAGAACGCCGGCTCGTCGCAGCTGATGAGGATCATCCGCTCGATGCGAAGATGATCGGCGTAGACACGAAGCTCTTCCCGCACGAACGCGGTTGGCCCCGGATCGCTGGTCGGCTGGTCGGGCAGGTTCCGTACGAACTCGACGAGCGACGCATAGGCCGCTTCGCCTGCAGCGTGGTAGTGGTGATGGACGGACGTGGTGTGGTTGAAATCGTGGATCGTCGCGTTGTGCACCTCAACGTTCTGCGATAGCGGAACTGGTGCGGGCGGCGCGGCGGCGTGCAGGAGCGGGTCGGCCGGCTTCGCCTGCTCGATCACGGGCGGCGCGGCAGCGCGTGGCGCGTCTTGCGGCCTGCGCTCCGACTGAGCCGCTGGCGCTTCGTTGCGATCGGGCTCACCCGCGGCTGATTCGCGGTCGTGCCGCTCCTGCGGTGCGGCCCCGGGCGTTGCGTTCGCCGGCGCAGCGCTTACCGGCTCTTCACGCTGCTGCTCGACCGCCGGCTGCGGCGCTTCCGCCTTTCCTGCTGCCGCGGCGTTCGCTACTCCGTCGGCCGACCGCGGAGCGGGCGGAGCGATCATGCCGCAGTTGGCGCAACTCACGTCGTGAGCGTCGATTTCCGCTTGGCAGCTGGCGCATTGCATCGCGCATCACCCTTTCGTGAGCGTGTTGTTGTTGAACGTCCCCACCGGCGACCCGTGGAGGTTGATCGTTTGGTCGATGCGCGTCGCAACGGGAGGCTCGGGCGCGACAGGCGGAGGCGGCGTGGGCGGCGGCAAGAGCGTCTCCTGCGGCAAGCCGGGGCGCACAACCAGATCAGGAATGTCCGCCTCCGGAATGCGAGAGAGGTCGAGCTGCGCCAGCGCGAGCTCGAACGCCACTGCGACGGACTGTCCGTGCGCGAGCGCGCTGTAGAACGCAGAGGCGAAGGCGATCGCCGCCGCGTCGGTGATCGGGCGCCGCATCGCGATTGTGTAGTCGACGAGAGATCGCAACGCTTCCGCGATCGGGCGTGTCTCGCATGCATTCAGAAGCACGATCCGGATCCGGCCGCGCAGCGGCTCGAGCAGACGGCAGAGCGTCTCGCCCTTCAGCGGCAGCGGCCGGCCGCGCTCATCCTCGAGGAAGATGCCGCTGCCGGCTTCCCCGTGGCCGCTGAAGTGCACGATGTTCGGCATGTGCCGCAGAAGCGCCGACGTGATGTCGGTCGAGCGAACTGCCCACTCCGCCACGACGTCGAATGCGGCGCCGTACGGCGCGCTGCGGATGCGGTTCTCGATGTCGCGCAACTCGCGGTCGGAACGGAGATATCCCGGACTGGCACTGAGGAAGAGCAGCTTCAATTTCTGCATGTGCCAGAACAGACGGACGCATGCGAGCGTTTTTTCGCTCATGCCGCGCGATGGGTGCGGTTTTCTCCGCGACGAGCAGCGGCAAACAAGAAGCTCGAGAGGATCGGTGGAGCCGTTGGCCGGATTTGAACCGGCGACCTGCTGATTACGAATCAGCTGCTCTGCCAACTGAGCTACAACGGCTTACGATTTGGCAGGAACCACGCTAACAGCGCGGGCGCGCATTCTATTCACCCGCGACTCGGAGGTAAAGATGCAGTTCGTTGCGAGCCTCGTCGCCGCCATCGCCCTCGGCAGCGGCGTGACGGTGGTGCCGGGGACGTTCGTGCGCGGGATGCAGCCGGACGGAAACACGGTCATCCTCCGCGGCCGCTCGGGACTGATCGTCGTCGATACGGGACGCCACGAGGAGCACACGCGGCAGATCGCCGCCTTCGCGCGCGACGCGCGGCGGCCGGTCACCGCCATCGTCAACACGCATTGGCACCTCGATCACATCGGCGGCAACGCGCTGCTGCGCGGGCTCTATCCGGAAGTGCGGGTCTTCGCCAGCGACGCCTACTGGAAAGCGCGCGGCGGATTCATCAGCAATTACCGTAAGCAATTAATGGATATCATTCCGAAGAGCGATTCCGAGGCGCAGGAGCGCTATCGGGCCGAGTTGCGGCTCATCGATGCGGGAGACCTCCTGGGACCGGGCGTGGTGGTACGCGAGTCAGGCCCGCGCACGATCGACGGGCGGAGACTGCAGGTGCATCTCGAGCGGAACGCCGTCACGGCCGGCGACGTCTGGCTGGTGGACGACGCGAGCGGCATCGTCATCGCCGGCGATCTGGTGACGCTGCCGGTGCCCTTCTTCGACACGGCCTGTCCGCGCGACTGGCGCGCGGCGCTGGCTCGGCTCGGCGCGCTCGACTTCCGCACGTTGGTGCCGGGACACGGACCGCCGATGACGCACGCGCAGTTCGATACGTATCGCCGCGCCTTCGAGCACCTCGTCGACTGCGGCGCATCGCAGCAGCCGGAAGAGGCGTGCATCGCCGGCTGGCTCGCCGACGCGCAGCCGCTGGTGGCGAAGGACGAGCCGGCCTGGCTGCGCGAGATGCTGCATTACTACGTCGCGCAGGTGCTCCGCGGCCGCGATGTAGCCGCACGCTGCGGCGTCGAGTAGGATGTGGCGCGGCGCGCGCCCTTAGCTCAATGGATAGAGCAGCGGTCTTCGGAACCGCTGGTTGGGGGTTCGAGTCCCTCAGGGCGCGCCAGACCGCCCGCGCTTGTCGACCTCCGAACGCACGCTCTTCCGCCTGGCCGCGGCAGCCTCGCTCGTGCTGCGGGCCGTGGCCTTCTTCCGCTACCGCTTCGACGCGGACGAGCAGCAGCACGCGCACGTGGCGTGGGGCTGGACCGCGGGTCTGGTGCAGTACCGCGACTACTTTGACAACCACGCGCCGCTCTTTCATCTGCTGACCGCGCCGTGGCTCGCGCTCGTCGGCGAGCGGCCGACGATCCTGCTCTGGATGCGCGTGCCGATGCTGGCGCTCTTCGCACTGATGATCTGGTGCACGTACGTCATCGGGCGTGAAACGTACGACGCGCGCACCGGCGCGTGGGCGGCGCTGCTGCTCTCGCTCTTCCCGCCGTTTTTCTTAAAGTCGCTCGAGTTCCGCACCGACAACCTCTGGACGGCGCTGTGGCTGGTGGCGCTGGTGCTGCTGGTGCGCCGCTGCAATCCCTTCTGGATCGGCCTGGTCCTCGGCGCGGCATTGGCGGTCTCGCTCAAGACGCCGCTGCTGCTCGTCGCGCTCGTGGTGGCGGCGCTCTTCGCGCGGCGGCGCAACTGGTGGCCGGCGCTGGCCGGCTTCGTCATCGTGCCGGCCATCGTGCTGGCCGCCTTCGCCGCCATGCACGCGTGGGATGCGATGGTCTACTGCACCGTCACCTTCAACGGCAATCTCGCCCGCACGCGCAAGACGCTCTGGATCGGCCGTGCGCTCTTCCCATTCGCCTTCGCTGCCGTGTTGTACGGCGCGTGGCGTTTGCGTCAGACGCAAAACGGGTGGCGGCATTTTTTCGCGGTGGTGATCGGCACCTACGTCGTGTTTCTCGGCGGCTTCTGGATCCTGATCTCGCCGCGCGACCTGCTGCCGCTGATGCCGCTCGCGGCCATCTTCGCCGCCGCCGCGTTGCGCACGCTGCGCGCGCAAGCGGTGGCGGTGGCGCTATGTCTGGTCGCGCTCTGGTACTACGCCGACGGCTTCGCCAATCGCACCGCCTGGCACACCACGATGATGGAGCAGGCGCTGCGACTCACGCGTCCGGGCGAACCGATCATCGACCTGAAGGGCGAGACCATCTTCCGCCCGCGGCCGTTCTACTACGCCTTCGAATACATCACGCGCGCGCAGATCGCGCACGGCATCCTCCGCGACACCGTGGCCGCGGACGTGATCCGCACGCGCACGCACGTCGCCCAGGCCGACGGCCCGATGTGGCCGCCCGCCGCCCGCGCGTTCCTCAGCGAAAACTTTCTCGACATGGGCCGCTTGCGTGCCTCTGGCCAATGGCTGAAGGACGACGGCTCGTTCACGATCGCCGTCCCCGGCCGCTACGTGATCGTCACGGAGCGCGGTCCCGCCGCCGGCACCCTCGACGGCACGCCCTACACCGGCGCGCGCGAGCTCACCGCAGGCCCGCACCGTTTCGCCGGCCGCAAAGAACAGACGGCGGTGGTGTGGGCGCCCGCGGTCGAGCGCGGGCATTCGCCATTTCGGTTGCGGGATCGGGAGTTCTAAGCCTCATCCCCCGAACAGAATCAACTCATGAATCTTGTAAATCGCGATCTGCCCGCCGCGATCGGTATTCGATAGCACGATCACGGTGTAATTGCCGGCGTCGGGGTAGACGCGGAAGACGGAGCTGACGCCGAAGTCGCCGCCGGTGTGGCCGTAGACGTGGTGGCCGTTGATCTCCTCGAGCTCGAAGCCGTAGCCCCAGTACGTGACGGCGGCATCGACGCGGCGCGCTTCCACTTTCGCGGTGGTCATGTCGGCCAGCGTCTTCGGCGAGACCAGCGTCGGCAGCGCGTTGGCGTAGCGCAGCATGTCGGGCGCGCTGGAGAACGCGCCGCCCTGCGGGTTGCCGCGCACGGTGGTGCGCAGGAGCGTGTTGCGCAGCACGTCGATGTGGAACTCGTAGTTGTTCTCGCCGAGGTCGAGAAAGTGCGTGTAGCCGGTGGCGCGGTTCGGCACCTCCGCATCCGCTTCGTAGTAGTCCGTGCTACTCAGACGCGCCGGCGCGAACACATGGCGGCGGATGTACTCGTAGAAATTCTCGCCGGAGACCCGCTCCAGGATCGCGCCGAGGAGGATGAAGCCGGCGTTGCTGTACTGCCAGTGATCGCCCGGCGCGAACTCCAGCGGATGGGGATCGTCCTGGAACAGCGGCAGGTAATCGCGCACCTCGCGCAGACTGCCCTTCAGGCACTCGTACTTTGGGCTGTAAAGCTCGCCGAGTCCCGACGTGTGCGTGAGCAGGTGGCGAATCGTCACCTTCTCGCGCACCTCGGCATTCGGGTAGTCGGGCAGCAGTTTGCCGACCTTGTCGTCGAACGAGAGCTTGCCCGCCTCGATGAGCTGCAGGATGGCGATGGCGGTGAAGTTCTTCCCGATCGACGCCAGGTTGAACTTCGTATCGAGATTGATCTTCGCGTCGTACGCGCGGCTGGCGTAGCCGCGCGCGGTCTGGTAGATCGGCTTGCCGTCTTTGGCGATGAGGATCGTGCCGGAGAACGCGTCCGCGGCGGCGATGCGGTCGACGAACGCCGACACTTCGCGCACGAGCTCTTCGCTCGACAGCGGCTTCGGATGCGGCGGCTGGATGCGCTGCGCGGCGTACGCGGCGATGCGATGCGGCGGCTCCGCCTCGACGGTCATGGAGATGCGGAACCAGAGCCGCGTCAGCGTCGAGCGCGCCAGCACCGTCACCTCCGTGTCGGTCGACTTCTCCACCGACACGATCTCGAACGCGCGTGCGTCGAGCCAGGTGCGGCCGGCCAGACCGGCGCGCACGTCGGCGCCGGTCTCGTCGAGCAGCGCCTTCGCGTAGTTCGCGGCGATGAAGCGGGCGAACGCGGGCTGATCGCCGGAGGCGAACACGCGCAGCCACGCCTGGAGCTGCGTCATCGCCGGCGAATCGGCGGCGGAGAGCGGAAGAGCGAGAAGGAGAAGGAGAACGGGAGCAAACCTGCGGCGGAACATGCCTGCAGTGTCAGCGATCGTCGTCCTCGCCGTCTTGCACGATCTTGCTGTCGCCGGCGTACTGCCCGGGCGTCATGCCGACGATGCGCTTGAAGCGGCGCGAGAAGTGGCTCTGGTCGAAGAAGCCGGTCTGCAGCGCCGCCTCGGCGATCGGCTGGCCGTCGCGCAGCAGCCGCCGGGCGTGGGCGATGCGCAACTGCAACTGATACTCGTGCGGCGGCACGCCGACCTCCGCGTGAAAGAGCCGCACCAGATGAAACGCGCTCAGTCCCGCCACCTCCGTCAGTGCGGCCAGCGAGACGTCATCGGCGAAATGCGCCTTCAGGTAATCGCGCGCAGCCGCCACCGCCGCGCGGTTCGACGCCGTCGCCGCGGAGACATTCGCGTAACGCTCGAGCAGCAGCGACATCGCCGCCACGAACTCCGACTCGATCTCGAGTTGCGAGCCGTCGGCAAACGTCGCGAAGAGCTGCTGCAGCGCGGCGAACGCCTGGGCATCGTCGGCCACCGGCTCGCGAAACCGTACCTCCGTCTGCGCGATCTCGCGCAGCGTCGCCGGCGGCACCTTCATGGCGATGTACTCCGAGGCCGCCGACTCGTTCGCGTGCAACTCCTCGGCATTGATCAGCAGCACGCTGCCGGCGCGCGCGGTGTAGACGCGGCCGTCCGCGAGCGAGATGGTCTCGACGCCCTGCAGCATCACCCCGATCGAATGCACCTCGTGCAGATGCGGCGGATAGACGTACGTCAGCTCGCGCGCGTGAAAATACTCGAGCCCGAGCGCCGGCACGCGCGTGAAGTGCAGCCGCGGAGCGTCGTCGCGCACGTTTACGTGTACAGGCCGCCGCTCACGTTCACTACCGTGCCGGTGATGTAGCCGGCCTGCTCGCTGGCCAGGAAGACCACCGAGTAGGCGACGTCGTCCGGCGTGCCGAGGCGCTTGAGAGCGATGCGCTCGGTCAGCGCGGTGCGCGCGTCGTCGGCCAGCGCCTCGGTCATCGCCGTCTGGATGTAGCCCGGCGCGACCGCGTTCACGGTCACGTTGCGCGAGCCGATCTCCAGCGCCAGCGCTTTCGTGAAGCCGATCAGCGCCGCCTTCGACGCCGCGTAGTTCACCTGCCCGGCGTTTCCCATCAGGCCCACCACCGAGGAGATGTTGATCACCCGGCCCCAACGCGCGCGGATCATCTTCTTCACGATTTCCTGGGTGATGTGGAAGGCGGAGTCGAGATTCGTGCGCAGCACGTTCGTCCACGCCTCCGGCTTCATGCGGATGAAGAGGTCGTCCTCGGTGATGCCGGCGTTGTTGACCAGGATGTCGATGGGGCGTTGCTTGAGCAGCGTGCTGATGTGCTCGCGCACGCCGGGTGCGGAGATGTCGAGCTCCACACCTGTGGCATTCCCGATTTCCGCAGCGACGGCATTCACCCGTTCCGCATTTCGGGCGGCGACGAGCACGTGCGCGCCTGCTTCGCCGAGGCGGCGCGCGATCGCTTCACCGATCCCGCGCGAGGCGCCGGTGACGAGGGCGGTTTTGCCGGTGAGATCAATGTGCATCGAGAAAGGCCTCCAGCGACGGCACGTCGCTCACATTCACCAGCTCGACGTTCGGGTCGATCCGTTTGATCAGGCCCGTGAGGACGTTGCCGGGGCCGACTTCGACGAAGCGCTTCACGCCCATGGCGATCATCTTCTGCACCGACTCGACCCAGCGCACCGGCGAGGCGACCTGGCGCAGCAGCGCGTTGCGCACGGCGGTGGCGGTGCCGATCGGCGATGCGTCGACGTTCGAGACGAGCGAGACCCAGAGATCCTTGAACTGCGCGTCGTCGAGCACGGGCCGCAAGCGCTCCTCCGCAGGCTTCATCAGCTCGCAGTGGAACGGCGCGGAGACCGGCAGCGGCAGCGCGCGGCGCACGCCGCGCTTCTTGGCCACGTCGATGGCGCGCTCGACGGCGCTCTTCGTGCCGGCGATGACGATCTGTCCCGGCGCGTTGATGTTCGCCACCGACACCACCTCGCCATCCGCCGCTTCCTCGCAGATCGCGCGCGCGTCCTCGACGCTCGGCCCGATCAGCGCGGCCATGCCGCCGGCGCCGACCGGCACGGCTTCCTGCATGAACGTGCCGCGCTGCCGCACGATCTTCGCCGCCTCGGCCGGCGTGAGCCCGCCGACGCTGACGATGGCGCTGTACTCGCCGAGCGAGTGTCCGGCCACGAGATCGCGCCGCGCCGCGCCGCGCTCCTCGAGCACCGCGTGAATCGCGCTCGACACGGCCAGGATGGCCGGCTGCGTGTTCTGCGTCAGCTTCAGTTGATCGTCGGGACCTTCGAAGCAGAGTTGCGAGATCGGGAAGCCGAGGGCGCTGTCGATGTCGTCGAAGACCTTGCGTGCGGCCGGATACTTCTCGGCGACGTCGCGGCCCATGCCGGCGTACTGGCTTCCCTGGCCGGGGAAGACGAAAGCGGTGTGATGTTCCATTGCGGCGCGGGATTCTACTGCGCCAGGACCGCGGACGCGTGCTCGCGCGAGTGCAGGTCGCTGATCTTCTCGCGGATCTTGGCGTCGATGCGCTTGGCGGCGAACTCGTTCGCCACGCGGATGGCGTTCTTGATCGCCTTCGCGTTCGAGCGGCCGTGCGAGATGATGCAGCCGCCGTTGACGCCGAGCAGCGGCGCGCCGCCGTACTCGGAGTAATCCATCCGCTTCTTGATGTCGTCGAAGGCGCCGCGGAGGATCAGCGCGCCGGCCTTGCGCACCGGCGTGCGCGTGACCTCGCGGCGCAGCATCTTACTGACCATCTCGCCGAGGGACTCGGACGCTTTCAGCACGACATTGCCGATGAAGCCGTCGCAGACGATGACGTCGGCGTTGCCGTTGAAGACGTCGCGCCCTTCGGCGTTGCCGATGAAGTTGAGACCGGTCTCCTTGAGGACGCGGAAGGTCTCTTTCGTCAGCTCGTTCCCTTTTCCTTCTTCTTCGCCGATCGACAGCAGTCCGACGCGCGGCGCCTCGTGGCCGAAGATCATCTGCGCGTAGAAGTGCCCCATGACCGCGAACTCGCGCAGGTAGGCGGGCTTCGAGTCGACATTCGCGCCGACGTCGAGCAGCACGGTGTGGCCGTGCGCGCTCGGCAGGATGGCGGCGAGCGCCGGACGGCTGACGCCCTCGATGGTGCCGAGGATCTTGTACGCCGAGGTCATGGCCGCGCCGGTGTGGCCGGCGGAGACCATCACGTCCGCTTTCTTCTCGGCGACGAGATTCGCGCAGACGCGCACGGACGAGTTGCGCTTGCGGCGCAGCGGTGCGAGCGCGGTGTCGGTCATGTCGACGACCTCGCGGGCATCGACGATGTCGATGCGCGACGGGACGTTGGGACCGAGGTGCTCGCGCAGCACTTCTTCGCGCCCGACGAGCGTCACGCGCACGTTCGGGTACTCGGCGACGGCGAGCAGCGCGCCCTTGACGAGCTCGGCGGGCGCGTGATCGCCGCCCATCGCGTCGAGCGCGATGCGCGAAGGTGAGGCAGCCGCGTCAGCAGTCATGACTGCGCCCGATTACAGGGCGTCTTTGACGGAGAGGACTTCGCGTCCCTTGTAGTACCCGCACTTCGGGCAGACGCGGTGCGGCTCCTTCGCCTCATGACACTGCGGACAGGTCGAGAGCGACTTCTGGTCGAGAAAGTCGTGGGCGCGCCGCGAGCGCGTTCTCGCCTTGGAATGGCGGCGTTTGGGATTCGGCATGGTTGCTCCTTTTGTCTGGGTCCTCGGCTCCTCGGCTCCTCGGCTCCTCGGGGAGT
>DASVQE010000088.1:0-9987 GCA_036389275.1 Thermoanaerobaculia bacterium | reverse complement strand
GTGTCGCGGAGGCTAGGCCAACAAGCGGGGTCTGGGGCCCGTGGCCCCAGCCGCCGGAGGCCTCCGGTCGTTCCCCAATCCGATTAGACCAGCACGGCCTCCGGCTCGTACGCCAGGTTTGGGGCGAGCCAGCGTTCGGCTTCGGCGACCGACATTCCTTTGCGGGCGGCGTAATCCTCGACCTGATCGCGCGAGATCTTGCCGACGGCGAAGTAGCGTGCTTCCGGATGTCCAAAGTACAACCCGCTCACTGACGCCGCCGGCATCATCGCGTACGACTCCGTGAGTTGGATCCCGAGCTGCTCCGCGCCGAGCAGTGTGAACAGCGTGCCCTTCTCCGTGTGATCGGGCGAGGCCGGATAGCCGGGCGCGGGACGGATGCCGCGGTACTTTTCGGCGATCAGCTCGTCGCCGGTCAGCGACTCGTTCGGCGCGTACCACTGCGCGCGCACTTCCTTATGCACCAGCTCCGCGAGCGCCTCGGCCAGGCGGTCCGCGAGCGCTTTCGTCATGATCGAGTTGTAGTCGTCGTGGTCCTTCTGGAACTCGGCCACCAGCTCCTCGACCCCGATGCCGGCCGTGACGGCGAAACCGCCGATGTAGTCGCCTTCCGGCGCGACGAAGTCGGCCAGGGCCAGATTGTGGCCGGTGTTCGTCTCCTGCTGCTGCCGCAACGTGTGGAACGTGGCGCCGGGCACGACGATGTCGTCGCCTTCGCGGCGCGCCGGCCAGATTCCGTAGACCGCGCGCGCTTTCAGCAGGCGCTTCTCGATGATCTCGCTCAGCAGCTTGCGTGCGTCGTCGTAGAGCTCCTTCGCCCGCGGCTCGTTGAGAATCTGCGGATAGCGGCCGCGCAGCTCCCACGCCTGGAAGAACGGCGTCCAGTCGATGAACGGCTCGATGCGATCGAGCGGCACGTCCTCGAGCACGCGCACGCCGGTGAAGGACGGCGTCTCCGGCGCGTGTGCGAGCCGCGGCGCGCGGCGGCGCGCTTCCTCGATCGATAGCATCGTCCGCGCGTCGGCGCGCGCTTCCTGCTCGGCGCGCAGCCGCGCGTACTCGGAGGCGACGCCGGACGTCAGCTCCTCGCGCTTCTCGCCGAGAAGCGCGCTCACCACGCCGACCGCGCGCGACGCGTCGAGCACGTGAATGGTCGGCGCGTGATAGCGCGGCGCGATGCGGACGGCCGTGTGCAGCTTCGACGTCGTCGCGCCGCCGATGAGCAGCGGCACGTCGAAGCCGCGGCGTTCCATCTCGCGGGCCACGTGGGCCATCTCGTCGAGCGACGGCGTGATCAGGCCGGAGAGGCCGATGATGTCGGCGCGATGCTGTTCGGCGGCGTCGAGGATCTTGTCCGCCGCGACCATCACGCCGAGGTCGATGACCTCGTAGTTGTTGCAGCCGAGGACGACGCCGACGATGTTTTTGCCGATGTCGTGCACGTCGCCCTTCACGGTCGCCATCAGGACTTTTCCACGGACGGACGTATCGCCGGACTTCAGCTTTTCCGCTTCCATATAAGGCAGGAGGTACGCAACTGCCTTCTTCATCACGCGCGCGCTTTTGACGACCTGCGGCAGGAACATCTTGCCGGCGCCGAAGAGATTGCCGACGATGTTCATGCCGTCCATCAGCGGCCCTTCGATGATGGAGAGGCCGGTCGGATATTGCTGCCGCGCCTCTTCGACGTCGCTCTCGATGTGGTCGACGATGCCCTTCACCAGCGCGTGCGAGAGCCGCTCTTCGACGCTCGCGTGGCGCCACGCTTCTTCTTCCTTCTGCGTCTTCTCGCCTGTTCCTTTGACCGTTTCGGCGAAGGCGATCAGCCGCTCGGTGGCGTCGGGACGGCGGTTGAGCAGGACGTCTTCGACCAGCTCGAGCAGGTCTTTCGGGATCTCCTCGTAGATGCCGAGCTGGCCGGCGTTGACGATGCCCATGGTCAGGCCGGCGCGAATGGCGTGATAGAGAAACGCGGCGTGCATCGCCTCGCGCACGACGTTGTTGCCGCGGAAGGAGAAGGAGACGTTGCTGATGCCGCCGGAGGCGTTGGTGAGCGGGAACTTCGCGCGGAGCTGGCGCACCGCCTCGATGAAGTTGACCCCGTACGCGTTGTGCTCCTCCATGCCGGTGGCGACGGTGAGCACGTTGACGTCGAAGATGATGTCGGTCGGATCGAAGCCGACGTCGTTGACCAGGATGTCGTACGCGCGCGAGCAGATCTCGACCTTGCGTTCCACCGTGTCGGCCTGTCCCTGTTCGTCGAAGGCCATCACGATCACCGCCGCGCCGTAGCGGCGGCAGAGGCGCGCGTGCTGCTTGAAGACTTCTTCACCTTCCTTGAGCGAGATCGAGTTGACGACCGATTTTCCCTGCAGGACTTTGAGGCCCGCCTCGAGCACCGACCACTTCGAGCTGTCGACCATGATCGGCACGCGGGCGATGTCGGGCTCCGACTCGACGAGGTTGAGGAACTCGGTCATCACCTTTTCCGAGTCGAGCAGACCTTCGTCCATGTTCACGTCGAGGATGTTCGCGCCGCCTTCGATCTGCTGCCGGGCGATGCGCAGCGCGGCGTCGAGATCGTTCTCCTTGATCAGCTTCGCGAACTTCGGCGAGCCGGTGACGTTGGTGCGCTCGCCGACCATGATGAAGTTCGACTCGGGGCGCACGTTCATCGGCTCGAGTCCCGACAGGCGCAGGTACTGCGGCGGCTGCGGCAGGATGCGCGGCGCGAGGTCGCGCACGCTGTCGGCGATCACGCGGATGTAGTCGGGCGTCGTGCCGCAGCAGCCGCCGACCAGGTTCAGCCAGCCGCTCGCGGCGTAGTCGCGCAGCACCGCGGCCATCATCTCCGGCGTCTCGTCGTAGCCGCCGAGCGCGTTCGGCAGGCCGGCGTTCGGATAGCAGGAGAGGAACAGCGGCGCGAGTGAGGAGAGCTCCTCCACGTGCGGCCGCATGTCTTCGGCGCCGAGGGCGCAGTTGATGCCGACGGCGAGCAGCGGCGCGTGGCGGATCGAGTTCCAGCACGCTTCGACGGTCTGACCGGAGAGCGTGCGGCCGGAGGCGTCGGTGATGGTGATCGAGGCGATGACCGGCAGCCGCACGCCGGTGTCGTGGAAGTACTTCTCGATGGCGAAGAGCGCGGCCTTGAGGTTCAGCGTGTCGAAGGTCGTCTCCGGCATGAGGATGTCGGCGCCGCCGTCGACGAGGCCGCGGGTCTGCTCGTAGTAGGCGTCGACGAGCTCGTCGAAGGTGACGGTGCGGATGGCCGGGTTGTTGACGTCGGGAGAGAGCGAGGCGGTGCGGTTGGTCGGGCCGAGGGAACCGGCCACGAAGCGCGGACGCTCGGGCGTCGAGAGCGTGTCGCAGGCGCGGCGCGCGATCTCGGCGGCGGCCTTGTTGATCTCGTAGACCTCCGCCTCGAGTCCGTAGTCGGACATCGAGATCGCCTGGGCGTTGAAGGTGTTGGTCTCGATGATGTCGGCGCCCGCCTCGAGGTAGGCGCGATGGATCTCTTCGATGACCTGCGGCCGAGTGAGGTTGAGCAGGTCGTTGGCGCCCTTGAGATCGCGCGGGTGCGCGGCGAAGCGCTCGCCGCGGAAGTCTTCCTCGCTGAGCTGGTAGCGCTGGATCATCGTGCCCATGGCCCCGTCGAGGACGAGGATGCGCCGGGTCAGCAGAGTGCGAAGCTCTTCGGTGCGATCGGGTCTGGCCATCTATGTTCTCCGAGAAAAAGAAAAAGCCCCGCCACGGGTGCGGGGCTGCTTGGAGTCGAAACGCGTCGACGCTGCCGGCTCTTTAGCTTTTTTTATCCTGGTTGCAAGCAGCCCGCAAATCACTCCAGGTCGGGCGAGGGTACGCCGCGAATCGATCGGTTGTCAAACGGCGTGAGCCGCGGGATCCAGCGGCGCACGTTCGCGCAGTAGAGGCGGTAGTCTTCGCCGAACTGCGCGCGCAGCGCGGGCTCTTCGTGGAGCAGGATGAAGAGCATGACCGCGGCCCAGAATCCGGCCACGACCAGCAGCAGCTCGCGCGTGATGGGCGGCAGCACGAGCGCTTCGCCGGTGAGGAAGAGGATCATGCCGACGTACATCGGGTTGCGCACGTAGCGATAGAGGCCGGTCACGACGAGGCGGCGCGGCGGATCCCACGGGGCGGGTGTGCCGCGACCCGACCAGGCAAAGTCGAAGACGCATTTGCACATGATCGCCGCGCCGGCGGCGAGCAGCGGCAGCGCGAGGCCGCGCCACTCGACCGCGAGCGTCACGCGCTGCGATGCCGCGATCCAGCGCGGGATGAACCAGGTCCAGAGCGAGACGAAGAGCGCGGCGAAAAAGAGCGCGCGCAGGAGAGCGAAGTAGCGGTTGCTCATGTCTCTCCTACGCGCGGCCGGCGAGTTCGTTGAAGCGTCAGCGCACGCGCGTGCTCGGCCCCGGCTCCGAGGTCTCGGCGATGTTGCGGAGGATGTCGTAGTAATAGTCCTCGCGCGTCCGCCGGGCTACGCCGGAGATCCACTGCCCGCGCAGGTCGCCGCTGATCCGCACGGTCTTGCGCAGTGTGGTGGTGACGCCGAGCTGCAGCGCGCCGAGCGGCACGACCGTCAGGCCGCGGCGGAGGTCGGAGCCGTCGCGCGTGCTGACGTACAGCTCCACGGTCGCACGCGCGCTGCCGCTCAGCGGCACTCCCACCGGCAATTCCGTCGGATTGAAGAGTTGCGGATGCGAGCGCGAGGTCAGCTCGACGGTGATCACCGTCTCATCCGTCGATGCGTCGTAGAACGCGTCGGTCACGCGCGGAGCATTCGGGAAGCGGCGCGAGTCGTCGTCCGCGTTCGGCGTCGGTCCGTCGAGGCCGTAGTCGATGGCGCCGCCGCCGTTGTCGTAGATGTTGTTGTCGCCGATCGAGACGCTGCGCTGTTTCTGCGCGGTGAGCGCGACGCCGAAGTGGGCGTTGTTGGCGATGATGTTGTTCGTGATGCTGACGCCGCCTTCGCCCGGCAGGAAGACGCCGCTGGCGCCGTTCGGCAGCGGCGCGCCGGAGCCGTCAGGCGCGACGCCGATGAGATTGTGCGTGAGCGATGCGGCGCCGCCGGCAATCCAGACGCCGCTCCTGCGGTTGCCGCCGATGACGGAGTTGCTGATGGCTGCGCCTTGCGGTCCGAAGTCGACCACGCCGCGCTCGTTCGGCGCCGCATGTCCGTTCGGATCGAGGCCGAGGTAGAGGCGCTGGAGCTGCGTCGTGTAGCTGCCGTTCTTCGACTCGGCGGTGCGCGTGCCGAAGATGCCGGCGCTCGCGAAATTGCCGATGGCGAGGTTGCGCACGATCATCGCGGTGAGCAGCACCAGTCCGTCGCCGCCCTTCTGCAGCGAGCCGTCGAGCAGTACCGGCGGGCGGTTGGGATCGCCGGTGCCGTCGTCATTCGCGCTCGAGAAGCCGTCGAGGCGGCCGCGGAAGTTGAGCGGCGGCAGTTGCGAGAGCGGTTGCACGGTGAAGAAGCCGCCGGTCGGGACGGGCGGCGGAATGCGGAAGGCGATCTTGCATTCGAACTCGCAGTGCGCCGCGTTCGCGTCGAGGATGGCCTGGCGCAGCGAGCCGGGGCCGGAGTCTGCGGTGTTGGTCACGGCGAAGAACTCGTACATCGCGATCTGCGCGCCGGAGGCGTTGCTGCGAGGATCGAAGTCGGGCTCGTCGGAGGCGATGGTCGCGCGCAACCGCACGAGGCCGCCGCTGAAGCTCGGCGGCAGGCGCAGGTCGAAGAGGAGCGTGTGGCGTCCCTTGGCCGGCAGCGACGGCGCGCGGCAGATCACCGGCCGCGCCGCGAGATCGCAGGTGAACTCCGTCGCGCCGCCGCGGCCGAGGACCTGCGTGCCTTCCGGCAGTTCCAGCGTGACCACGACGTTCGTGGCCGGGCGATAGTCGTTGGTGATGTCGAGGTAGACGCTGGCGCGCTCTTCCGGCTCGTACGGGTCGAAGTGCAGGCCGCTCATGTAGACGGTGAGATCGGGCGCGTCGACGACGTCGACGGTGAACTGCGCGCTGTTGTTCGCGGGATTCGGGTCGTCGGACGTGGTGACGGTCGCGGTGACGATGACCGGACCGCCGGTCGGCGGCGCGGTGGCGAAAAAGCGCACCACGCGCGTCTCGCGCGGGTGCAGCTCGAAAATGGCGCAGACCACGCCCTCGCACGAGATGAAATCGAGGTCGCTGTGCGGATCGAGCACCGGCACGTTCGTGGAGAAGGAGATGCGCACGTCGCGCGCGCTTTCCTCTCCCGGATTGGTGAGCAGGAACCGGACTTCGATCGGCTGCCCGACCGCCACGCGCTGCGGCAGGCTGGTGGCCGTGATGGAGACGTCGGCGGCGGCGAAGGCGGCGGAGGAGACGGTGAGAAGCGCGATCACGACCAGGAGGCGGCGCATCCGGGCAGTCTACTCCGTCAGGTCATCGCGCTGTGATCGAGGCCGTTTGTGTTCACTGCACCGGCACCGCGTCGCCGGCTTCGGAGCTTTCGGAGATGGAGCGGCAGACGTCGGTGTAGCACTCGGTGTGCGAACGCAGCGTGATGCCGGAGATCCACCGCCCGCGCAGATCGCCCTTCACCACCGCGGTGCCGGTGAGCGTGATCGGCTGCGTCGAGACGAGCGAGCCGAGATTGACGTTCGCGATCAGCCGTTCCAGCTCGCCGCGATCGGTCGCGCTCGCGTAGAGCTGCACCTCCACGAAGCTCCGTCCCTCGTACGGCACGAACACCGGCGGAAGCTGCGTCGAGCGCGACTCGACGCGCACGGTAATGCGCGTCTCGTCGTGCGCCGGATCGTAGCGAGCCTCGAGGACCTCGGGGTGGTTCGGGAAGCGGCGCGAGTCGTCGGCGGTATTCGGCGTGCGGCCGTCGAGGCTGTAGTCGACCGGCTCGCCGCCGTTGTGGGCGATCTCGTTGTCGCGGATCACCACGCTGCGCTGCGCCGGCTCGAGGGCCACGCCGGCGTGAGCATTGTTGGCGATGACGTTGTGCCTCACTTCCACCGGCCGTCTGGTCGGCAGGAAGAGGCCGCTCGCGCCGTTCGGGATCGGAGCGCCGTCGCGCGTGACGCCGACGAAGTTGTCGCGGAAGATCGCCTCGCCGTTTACGACCCAGACGCCGCTGCGGCGGTTGTTGCCGATCACGGAGCTCGACACCACCGTCAAGAGCGAGCCGAAGTCGACGAGGCCGCGGTCGTTCGGCGCCGGCGCGCCGTCGGGCGCGAGGCCGAGGTACATGCCGACCAGCCAGACGGTGGTGTCGGGGTTGCGTCCTTCGCTCACGTTCGGGCGATAGATCGCGGCGTGCGCGAAGTTGCCGACGGCCAGCGCGTGCATCGCGCAGCCGTTGCGGCAGGTGAAGCCGTCGCTGTTGCGCTGCGCCGCGCCGTCGATCATCACCAGCGGCGGCCCGTTCTCGTCGCGCTCGAGCAGGTTCGCTTCCGACGCGCCGTCGATGTGTCCGCGGAACGTGAGCGGCGGCAGCGGCGAGAGCGGCTGGATGGCGAAGAAGCCGGACGGCGGCAGCGGCGGCGGGATGCGCATCGCTACGACGCACGGACGCGCGCAGTCGGAGGCGTTCGCGGCGACGATGGCGGCGCGCAGCGAGCCGGGGCCGTCGTCGAGCGTGTTGGTGACCGGGAAGAGCTGGACGAAGGACCAATCCACCGACGTGTCGTTCGTGGCCGGCGCGAAGTCGGGCTCGGCGGAGCTGACGTGCGCGCGCATGGTGGCGTTGCCGCCCGCGTACAGCGGCGGCAGGACGACGCGCAGGCGGATCGTCTGCTCTTCACCCTTGCTCATCGCCGGCGCGCGGCAGACCACCGGCCGCGCCGCGAGGTCGCACGTAAACGAGTCACTTCCGACGTGCGCCAGCACTTGCGTTCCCTCGGGGAAGTCGATCGTGACCACGACATTCGTCGCGCCGCGGACGTCCGCGAAGATGCGGACCCCGGCGGTCTTCTTCGCTTCCGCCTCGTAGCCCTGGAAGAGCGCGCCGCGCTCCGGAACGATCGGGAAGATCCGCAGGTCGGGCTGATCGGCGACGTCGACGACGTACGACACGGAGTCGTTCGCGGGATTCGAATCACCCGGCGCGGAGAGCGCGGCCGACACGGTGAGCGGACCGCCGCTCGAGGGCATCGTGGCGTTGAAGACGGCGATGCGCGTCGCGCCCGGCGCGAGCTCGGCGATCGTGCAGACCAGGCCGTCGCAATACTCGCCGCCGAAGTAGACCGACGGATCGGTGACGCCGCGCGAGGTCGAGAAGGTGACGCGCACGCCACGCACCGTCTCGCTGCCGTGGTTGACGACGAGGTAGGTGACGGTGGCCGGCCAGCCGACCGGCACGCGCGGCGTTCCAGAGGCGGCGGTGATGCCGACGTCGGTCGAGGCGGATGCGGCGGAGGCGGCGGCGAGCAGCGCGATCATGACGATGAGGCGGCGCATGCATGCAGTCTACTCCGGCATATCATCGCGGCATGACCACGGCCACCGAGTCGCCCATCGCTCACACCGATCCGATCAACGCGCAGATCCTGGCCGTCTCCGAGGATCGCATTCAGGGTTTCGTGCGCGACCCCTTCGGAGTGATCGCCGAGCAGTCGGGCCTCGCCGCGGAGCTGGTGATGGAGCGCATCCGGGCCATGCTGCGCGGCGGCACGATCCGGCGCGTGCGGCAGACGCTGATGGCGACGAATCTGGCCGAGGGTGCGCTGGTGGCGTGGCAGTTCCCGAACGAGCGGCTCGACGACGCGTTCGACTTCATGTTCCAGCAGGATCCTTTCTCGGGGCACGTCGTCATCCGCTCGACCGACGCGGCCACGCCCGGCTCGAGCTACCGCCTCTGGACGACGGTGAAAGTGCCGCAGGGATATTCGATCGAGAAGCATTGCGCGGTGCTGGCGCGGCTCACCGGTGCGGAGCATTTCCGGGTGATGCCGGCCAAACGGATCTTCGCGCTCGGCGTTGGCCACGTGCGCCGCAAAGGGATGGAACCGGGCTCGAAGAGCGACGCGCTGGCCGAGGTGAAGGACACGGCGAAAGTCGAGCTGACGGACCTCGAGTGGCAGGTGCTGACGGCGGTCAAGCGCGAGCTCACGCCGGATGAAGTGCGGCGCGATCTCTGGGAGCAGCGCGCGCGCGAAGCCGGCGTGCCGCTGGAGACGTTCTACGAGGTCGCGGAGAATCTGAACCGGCGCGGCGTGGTGGGCCGCTTCTCGACGTTTCTCGAGCATGTGAAGCCGCTGCAGAGCGGCGAGCGCGTGACGCGCTTCAACGCCCTCTTTCATTGGGCGGTGCCGCCGGGACGGGAGCTGGAGGCGGGACGGGAGATCGGCCGCTTCCACATCCTCACGCACTGCTACTGGCGCGAAGGCGGTCCGGAGTTCCGCAACGTGAACATCATGGCCGTGGCGCACGGGACGGAGCGCGAGGCGGTGCTGGCGCACAAGCGCGCCATCGACGACTACCTCGAGTCGATCGGCATGCCGGTGTCGTACACGAACGTGTTCTGGGGCGGGCGCAGCGAGATCAAGCCGAGCGAGATCGCGCCGGCCGCGTACGCGGAGTGGTGCGCGTCGCGCGGCGTCGACGCCGCGACGATGCGCGAATGACGCGGGCGGACCGCGTCTGGCTGGCGGTGGCCGGCGCGGTGGCGGCAGCGGCGGCCGCGCAGTCGTGGCTGGCGTGGCTCGATCCGATCATCGACGCCGGACGCGATCTCTACATCGCCGAGCAGTTGCACCTCGGCGCGCGTCTCTACACGGACGTGCTCTACGTCTACCCGCCGCTCGCGCCTCTCCTGCTCGGCGCGCTCACGCTGCTCACCGGCAACTCCATCGCCGCGTATGCCGCGATCGGCGCGGTGATCGCGTTGCTGACCGCGTTCGTGCTGCGGCAGATCGCATGGACCACCGCCGGCCCGCACGCGGCGGGCGCGCTGCTGCTGCTCTTCGCCGCCTTTCATCT
>DASVQE010000087.1:0-54488 GCA_036389275.1 Thermoanaerobaculia bacterium | reverse complement strand
ACGGCGGATGGATCGTTCGGTCGGAACGCGGCCACGTTACTTCTCACGGAAGTTGGACGGTCGAGCACGGGATTCGTTTACATCATAGGAGCGGCGCGGCCGGCGAGCCAGACGCCGGCGAAAATCAGCGCCGCCGCAACGAGCACGACCGAGCGGATCTCCTCGCCGAGAAACACCGCGCCGAGGGTCGTGGCCAGCACCGGCTGGACGTACGTGTACGCAGCCACCATTGACGCCTCGGCATGCCGCAACGCCCAGGCCTGCAGCAGATACGCGCCGACCGTCGGACCGGCGATCACCAGCGCCAGCGCCAGCCAGCCGCGCGGCGACACCGCGCGCCACTGCTGATGCCACAGCGTCCAGGCGCAGACCGGCAGCAGCACCGTCGCGCCGACCGCGAACATGCGCGCAACCACCGCACGCGCGGACAGCCGCGTCATGTACGGCTTCGAGATCACGAGGTACAGCGAATACGACAGACAGTTCACGACGATCATCAGCGCGCCGGCCGCCGAGCGCCACGTCCCGGCGATGCTCTCGCCGCCGACGACCAGCAACGCGCCGGCGCAGGCGAGCGCGATCCCGCAGGCGCGCTGCCACGACAGCCGCTCGCGGCCGAGCGCGATCGCCGCGCCGAGCGCGAACACCGGAATCGACGTGATCAGCACCGACGCCGCCTGCACCGTCGTCATCGACAGCCCGACCAGAAACAGCGTCGCGTTGATGGCCACGCCCAGGAAGCCCCACGAGATCACACGCCGCGCATCGTCGCGCGCGAGCGGCGGCTCGTTGCGCGCGATCACCGCGAGCGCGATCGCGCCGCCGGCCACGCGCATCCAGGCGAACGCCAGCGGCGCGAGCTCGCGCATCCCCAGCTTCGAGATGATGTAGTTGAGCGAGAAGAAGAAGGCCACGCCGACGAGTGCGGCGTGGACCTTCAGCTTCACCGGCAGCGTCACTCGCGCTCGATCCAGACGTCGTGGTAGCGCACCGGCGGCGGCACCAGCGACGTCCGCACGCCGCGGATCTCCGGCTTGTGCAGCACGAAGAAACGCTCGTGGAACAGCGGGATGAGCGGCGCCTCGCGCACGACCATCTGATCGAGCGCGCGGTAGACGCCGGCGCGATGCTGCGTGTCGTTCGAGCGGCGCGCGTCGATGATCTGCGCGTCGAGCTCCGGACGGTGGAAGTGGAACCCGCGCACGCTCTCCGACTCGCTGTGGAAGAAGACGTAGAAGAAGTTGTCGGGATCAGGAAAGTCGGCGTACCAGTTGCCGCAGAAGATGACGTTGTGGCCCGGCCGCTCGAGCGGCGCGCGCGCTTCCTCCGACGAGCCGAGGCGCGTCATGTTCACGCGGATGCCGATCGCTTCGAGATTCTCGATGATGATCGGCACAATGCCGGAGTTGTTGAACTCGTCCGTGTCCCAGGTGCGGTACTCGAGCGTCAGACCCGACGACGCGCCGGCCTGCCGCAGCAGCGTACGCGCGCGCTCCGGATCGTACGAGTTGCCGCGCAGCGCTGCGTCGTAGCCGAGGAGCCCCGGCGGCAGGAGACCTTGCGCGGCGATGCCCAGTCCGCCGTAGACCTGCTCGTTGATGCGATCGCGATCGATGGCGTAGGCGAGCGCCTGCCGCGCCTCGAGGCGATCGAACGGCGCGTGCGACGTGTCGAATCCAAAGTACGACGTATGCAGCAGCACCGTCGTCAGCATGTACGGCGCGATGCGCGGGTCGTTGCGGATCTCCTTCACCACGCTGAGCGGAATGCCGTGGGCGATGTCGAGGTCGCCGCGCAGGAACGCGTCCGACATCTCGCGGAACGTACGCACGTCGAGGCGGTACTCGAGCTCGTCGAGCAGCGGCTCGCCCGGCATGAAGTAGTCGCGGAACTTCTTCACCGTCACGTGATCGCCCGGCACCACTTCCTCGATGCGGAACGGACCGGCGCCCGGCGCGTGATGGCGGAAGCGCTCGAGATCGCGCGTCTCCTCGGCCGGCACGATCCCGGTCTCATGCATCGTCAGCAGCGAGAGGAAGAACGCCAGCGGCTCGCTGAGGTGAAACTCCACCGTCGACTGATCGCGCACCACGATCCCGGCCAGTTGCCGCGTGCGGCCTTCCAGCACGTCGTCCGCGCCGCGCACGCTGCGCAGGATCCAGTTCGCCGGCGACTTGAGCTCCGGCAGCAGCAGCCGCACCAGGCTGTCGTGCACGTCCTTCGCCTCGAACATCCGCCCGTTGTGAAAGCGGACACCGCGCCGCAGATGAAAGCGGTAGACGTGACCCTGCTCGAGGATCTCCCAACGCTCGGCGAGATCGCCGGTGAGCTCCGCACCTTCGCCGTACTTGACCAGCGTCGCGTGCACCGACTTGGCCATGAAGCCGAGGGCTTGAAACGAAATCTGGATCGGATCGAACGTGAGCTGCTGCCACAGCACGGTGGCCGTGCGCACGCGGCCGCCGACTTCCGGCGTCGGCAGCTCGAAGCGCCCGAGCTCCTGCTTGAGCAGCGTCGACTCGTGGCTGAGCGTGTTCGCCATCTGATTGAGATCGGATACGCCGAAGCTCGACTCGCGCGAGCCCTGCTTGATCACGTCCATCGACTTCACGATGGCCGAGCTCTCGCTGGCCAGCACCGACGTCGACTCGAGCACCGTCTGCACGAGCCCCATGATGTTTTCCATGGCGCGGCTGATGGCGCGGCTGCCGGTCTCCTGCTCGGCCATGGCGCGCTTGAGATGCTTGGTGTAGTCGCGAACCATCGCCGCCTGCTCGCCGATCTTGCGCGACGTCTGCGACTGCTGCTGCGTCGCCGCCGCGGTCTGCTGCACCATCTTCGTCACTTCCTCGATGGCGGCCGTGGCGGCGGCGCTGCCGCGCGCCTGTTCTTCGGTGGCGCGCGCGATCTCCTGAATGGAGTTGGTCGATCGGTCGGTCAGCTCGAGAATCTTGTCGAGTACCTGCGCGGCGCGGGCGGTGAGGCCGACGCCGTCGCCGACGCGGTCGGAGCTGATCGTCATCTGCTCGGCCGCTCGCCCGACGCCTTTCTGCACGTTTTGAATAAGCGTGCGGATCTCCTCGGTCGACACCGACGTGCGCTCGGAGAGATCGCGGATCTCGTCCGCGACCACGGCGAATCCGCGTCCGCGCTCGCCGGCCTGCGCGGCGATGATGGCCGCGTTCAGCGCGAGCAGATTGGTCTGGCCGGCGATGTCGTCGATCACGCGCACGATGTCGCCGATCTCCTGCGAGCGCTCGGCGAGATCGCCCAGCGCGCCTTTCGCTTCCTCGACCGCGACCTGGATCTTGCGCATGCCGTCGACCGTGCCTTCGACGGCTACGCGCCCTTCGTTCGCCGCGTCCTTCACGTAGCGGGCGAGCTCGGAGGACTGCTTTGCGGACTTCCCGATCTCCTCCGTTGTGGCATTCATCTCGACCATCGACGACGCCGTCTGCGTGGCGAACGAGGAGAAGCTCTCGGTGTTCGTGGCCACCTCGTTGATCGAGGCGATCATCTCTTCGATGGCCGAGCCGGTCTGCTCGACAAATTCCGAGAGCGTGTCGGCGATGCGGCTCACTTCCTCGATCGAGGCCGACATCTCGAGGATCGACGTGGAGGTCTCTTCGGCATTGCCGGAGAGATCTTCCATGCTCTTGCGGACGTTATTGATGGAGTGATCGATCTGCGTGACCGACGACGACGTCGACTCGGTGGAGGTGAGCTGCTCGGTCGCGCTGCGCGCCAGGATGCGCGAGCGGCCGCTGATCTGATCGCTCACCTTGGCGACGTCGGAGGCGAGCTGGCCGAAGCGGCGGATGGTGCGCTCGAGGTTCGCCACGAGCGCGCGCATGGCCGCGGCCATCCGTTGCGACTGCGTCTCGCTGACGATGTCGCGCGCGGTGAGCGAGAGATCGCCAGCGGTGACGCGGTCGATCAGTTTGATGATGCCTTCGCGCCGCACCAGCACCTTCGACAGCCACACCTGGAAGAGGGCGATGCAGATGGCGGCCGCGACGAGGGCGGCGATCATCACCTTCCACCAGATCGAGAAAGTGATGCCGGGGACGAAGGAAACGAAGATGCCGAACAGAACGATGCAGGTCACGAGCAGGACCCACATCTGCTGAGCCCGTCCGAAGTGCCGGATATTCATAGATTTCCCGAGGGGCGATGCTACCATGCGACTCAGTGAAGGACTACTTTTCGGCGCGCCGCGCGCTGATTGACGAGTACCTTGCCGCACTCTCCTCCCGTCTCGCCGCTCCCGTCCCGCTGACCGCGCCGCTGCGCCGTTCCCTCGGCACCGCCGGCAAGCGCGTCCGCGGCGTCCTCACCATCGCCGTGGGTGAGGCCGTCGGCTGCCGCGCCGAGAAACTGCTGCCCGCCGCCTCGGCACTGGAGATGATCCACACCTCGTCGCTGATCCTCGACGACTTGCCGTCGATGGACGACGCGCTCTTGCGACGCGGCGCTCCGACGCTGCATCGCGAATTCGGCGAGGATTTAGCCATCCTGTCCGCTGTGGCGTTGCTCAATCACTCTTATGGACTCATTACAGAAGCGCACAATGAATGCTCGCCGCGCCGCTGGCCATTACAACAGGTATTACAGCGCGTAATCGATGCAGTAGGGTGGGACGGTACCATTGCAGGCGAGGCGGTCGATCTTCATAGTGAAGGCTCGCATCTCGATTTCGGTACCCTCGAATTCATCCACTCGCGCAAGACCGGCGCATTGTTCGTGGCTGCCGCTGCAGTGGGCGGCATGCTCGGCAACATTCATCCCGCGCCATTACAGCGCGTCGAAGTGTTCGCCAAAAACCTTGGCCTCGCATTCCAGATCACTGACGACGTTCTCGACGTGACCTCCAATCCCGAGACTCTCGGCAAAGACGTCGGCAAAGACGAGCAGCGATTGACCTTCGTCAAACTGGCCGGCGTCGACGGCGCGCGCAAATTGAGCGAAGAGCTCGTGGAGACGTCATTACAAGCGATCGAGCCGCTCGGCGCCGCGGCGGCGCCATTGCGCGAGCTCGCCGTCATCGTGCGCGACCGCGTCCGCTGACGAACGCGATCAGCCAGGCCGCGATCGACCCGATCGCCAGCGCGCAGGCGAGGATCATCCCGAAGCCGATGAGCACTCCGCCCCGGTCGTGGCCGTGCGGTCCGGTGATGCCGTCGTAGAGGAAGAAAATGGCGAAGACGATCGACGCCGCCACGAACAGGCGGCGGGCGAGAGTGCGCATCACCCTTGTTCGTTTTCGCGCCGCAGCCGCTGCTCGTGCTCGGTGAGCGGCAGCTCGACCACAATCGCGTTGGCGGCAGGGTAGTGATAGAGCGAGTCGTCCGCCGCGTGCGGATGTTTGCGCAGCCATTTCTTGGCATAGAGCGCGCGGTCGGCGGCGTCGACGAGGCGGTCGACGGTGCGCTCCTCGAGCAGTGACGAGTGCGCGATGCCGGTCGTGGCGCCGATGCTCACCGGCGTCGTGCCCGCTTCCCATTCCAGCGTTCCGATCTCGACGGCGAGACGCTCGGCCACGACCGTGCCTTCCTCGAGCGAGACATTGGTCATGAGCAGTACGAATTCGTCGCCGCCGTAACGCGCAATCAGATCCTGGTGGCGCGTGCGGCGGAGGAAGAGCGCGCCGACGTCGCGCAGGATGCGGTCGCCCATCAAATGTCCGTGCGTGTCATTGACGCGCTTGAAGTCGTCGAGATCGATCAGCGCCACCGCCACCTCGTGACCGCTGCGCAGACACTCTTCGGCGCGCTCGTTGAAAATGCGGCGCGTGGCGACGTTCGTCAGATCGTCGCGCGTGGCGATGGTGTGCCACTGCCGCACCGCATCGCCGAGCGTGCGTTGACGCGACAGAATGCGCCGCGCGGCGACGATGCGTGCCGTGACCTCCACTTCCGAACAACCCTTCGGCAGAAAGTCGTCGTAGCCCGCGGTCAGTGCCGCCACCTTCGATTCGACGTCGTCGTATGAGGTGATCATCACCGCATACATGTCGCGCGTGATCGGAGAGGCGCGCACCTGGGCGATGAGCGCCATGCCGTCGAGAAGCGGCATCTCGCGATCGGACAGGAGCAGATCGAAGCCGCCGCGCGCGACCAGCGCCAGACCTTCTTCACCGTTGCGCGCTTCGGTGACCTCGCAGTCGAGGCGCGTCATCAGCGATGCCACATACGCGCGGAAATGATCGTCATCGTCGACGATGAGTACGCGTGTCGCGTATGGCGAAGGAGTGACTTCGTCGGAATCGGAGCGGCGGCGATCCATGGGCGGCGAGCGTCGGGCGACACCGACGTTTCAAGCTGCACGCCAAAAGAGGGAAGGAGTGGTGCCCAGGGACGGAATCGAACCGCCGACACGAGGATTTTCAGTCCTCTGCTCTACCAACTGAGCTACCTGGGCCCCGGAAGGCGGCGCGGAAGATACCACACGCGCGCGCGTAGTAAAGGTGGTGTGGGTGCGATTCATTCCGGACCACTTCGCTTGACATCCGACCGGGTGCGCGTACACTCCTCGGTGCCGCCCTGTATGGTGGCGGCCTTGCCGCCGAATCCTCGGCGCCGAGGAACGGGGGAACCAACTGAAGACGGCTTGCCACCGTCCGGGGTGAATGCAGCCAGAAGCTGCTAGGGCTTCCAGCCCGAACCCGACAGCTAACCTCGTAGGCAGCCGGAAGGCTCGGCCGTGCAAACGCCGCGAAGCGATTCGCGGCGTTTGTTCTTTCCGGCGGCGTTCACCTTTCCATAACTCCGACATGGTGCTAGAGTACGCGCCGTTTGCGCCTGCGATCTGCCTGGGTCGCGGCGCCCGAACATGGGTTGCTCGGAATTCAAAACCAAGAACGCCGGCGAACGGTCCATTGAACGATACGCTCGTCCGGCTGATGCTCTTTCGCAGCTAAATCTCTATTCGTGCAGCAAGTTGGCAGAATCTGGCATCGGGGCCGGGATTCTGCACATAGGTGCCCCAACTTCATGAAAGGAGCCGATATGAAACGGTGCCCTCCTCTTTTTTTACGTGCGGTCGTAACCGCAATGCTCGTATCACTGATCGCCGTCGGTGCGTACGCGCAGGCTCAGTCAGGTAATATCTTTGGTACGGTGACAGCAAACGATGGTTCCGCCCTCCCGGGCGTGACCGTCACCCTTACAGGTGTTGGCGCTCCGCAGACGACAGTCACGGATGCCCAGGGCCGCTTCCGCTTTCCCAATCTCTCCCCTGGAACGTATTCGCTTCGCGCAGAGCTGGCTGGCTTCGGTAGCGCCACCCGCTCGGGCGTGACGGTCAACATCGGCCGCAACGCCGATGTGGCGATGACGCTCAATGCGTCGGTTTCGCAGACCATCACGGTCACGGCCGAAGCACCGCTGCTCGACGTTCGCCGCACCGGCACGGGCGCAACCGTGACGGAAGTCGAGCTCGAGCAGGTTCCGACCGCCCGCGACCCGTGGGTCATCCTGCAGCAGGTGCCGGGTGTCCTGATGGACCGCATCAACGTCGGCGGTAACGAGTCGGGCCAGCAGTCGCAGTTCACCTCGAAGGGTGTCGGCAGCGATCAGGCGACGTACAGCGTCGACGGTGTGAACACCACCGACATGATCGCCACCGGCGGTTCTTCGGCGTACTTCGACTTCGGCGCGTTCGAAGAAATCCAGGTCGCCACCGGCGGCACGGATCCGCGCGTGCAGACGCCGGGTGCCCAGATCAACATGGTCACCAAGCGCGGCACGAACGACTTCAGCGGCTCGGGCCGTTACTTCCTCACCCCTGGCGACACGCAGGGTGAGCGCAAGATCCCGACCGAAGCTGCGTCGTACATCAACAAGACCAACGAAATCGACGAAGTCACCGAATGGGGCGTCGAGATCGGTGGTCCGATCATCCGCGATCGTCTCTGGGCGTGGGCTGCCTACGCCGACAACCAGGTCAACCTGTTCACCGCCCAGCCGTTCGGCCAGACGGTGCGCTTCACCGACCAGACGTCGCTCGAGACGCTGAACGCCAAGTTCAACGCTCAGATCACCCGCAACAACAGCGGCACGTTCTTCTACACCGACAACGAGAAGTCGAAGCAGGGCCGCAATGCGAGCCCGACGCGTCCTCCTGACACCACGTGGAACCAGGCTGGCTTCGGCCCGTCCGGCACCTACAAGATCGAAGACACGCACATCTTCTCGTCGAACTTCTACCTGACCGGCCTCTACTCGAAGGTCAACGGCGGCTTCGGCCTCTGGGCGAACTCGGGTGCGGGCTGCCAGGACATGGACTGCGTCATCTCCGCGACGCAGGGCAAGAAGTCGTGGGTCCTCGACCTCGCCTCGAACGAAAACCGCAACACGTTCCTCTCCGTGCAGGGCGAGCGCCCGCAGGATCAGTACCGCCTCGACGGCTCCGCGTTCTTCAACACGGGCGCGCTGTCGCACGAGCTCAAGTTCGGATTCGGCTACCGCACCGCGGGCGCCGAGGGCCTCACCGTCTACCCGAATAACCAGCTGATCCTCGACCTCTCCAACCTCGCCGGTGTTCCCAAAGGCCTCGGCATCACGTACTTCTACGCCATCGGCCCCTACAACTACGAGTACCAGTATCAGGATCTCTACGCCGGCGACACGATGCTCTGGGGCAACCTGACGCTGCAGGCCGGTCTCCGTTTCGACCGCCAGCATGCGGAAGCGGGCGACCAGACCAGCCCGGCCAACTCGCTCGTTCCGGACCTGCTGCCGGCCCTCAACATCCCGGCCAGCAGCCTCGAGCAGCTCGATTGGGATTCGATCTCGCCGCGCCTCGGCCTGACCTACGCACTCGGTCAGGACAAGCGCACCCTGCTCCGCGCCGCGTACAACCGCTACGTCGGACAGATGGGCTCCAACACCACCGGCTTCACCGGCACCATCCCCGGCTATCGTTATGTCGGCTTCTACACGTTTGACGCCGATCACAACGACCTCATCACCGCCGACGAAATCCTCCGCGAAGAGGGTATCTACGGCACTCCGTTCGGCTTCGATCCGGAGCACCCGACCGCGATTCAGCAGCTCACCCGCATCGACCAGGACATCACTCCTCCGACCACGGACGAGTTCATCCTCGGCTTCGAGCGCGAGCTGATCCGCGACTTCGTCGTCGGTGTCAACTACACCCACCGCAACCTGGACAACTTCGTCGGAACCCTCCGCGAGAAGACTCAGGGAGCCGGTGACTTCCTCACCCGCGCCGATTACTCGCTCGTCACCACCATCACCCGTCCGGCGACCGTCACGGAAGTGGATCCGTACACGATCCCCGTCTATGAAGTGTCCGCCGGTCTCCCGCCGTTCCGCGTCCTGACGAACCTCGAGGATTACACGCAGACTTACGACGGTCTCGAGCTGTCCGCTGTGAAGCGTATGGCCAACCGCTGGATGCTCCGCGGTAACGTCTCCTGGAACGATTGGCAGCAGCAGGTCGGCGAGGACACCTTCGCCGATCCGACTCCGCTCCGTGCGGCGTCCGGTTGCTCCGGTTCCACCTGCGACGGCCAGCAGGTCGTTCAGGGTTCCGGCACGATCTCCGGTTCCAAGGGCGCTGTCTGGATCAACTCGAAGTGGGCCGTCAATGCGGCCGCCGTCTACCAGATTCCGTTCATCGAGGCGAACCTCGGCGCGAACTTCACCATGCGCGAGGGTTACCCCATCCTGTACGTCCATCAGGTCTCGACCGCTCAGGGTCGTGAGAACGTTCTGGTCAGCGACGTCGACGCGCACCGCCTGCCGAATCCCTACTCGCTGGACCTCCGTCTCGCCAAGGAATTCCGTTTCCGCGGCGTCGGCCTCGAGCTCGCGCTCGATGCCTTCAACGTGACCAACGAGCAGACGGTCCTGCAGCGCAACGCCGACATCATCCGCGGCACCGCGCGGCTCTCCGCTGCGAACCGCATCCGCGAGCTGCAGAGCCCGCGCGTGCTTCGCTTCGGCGCCCGCTTCACGTTCTAAGCCTCTTATTCCACGCTGTTTCGACGAACCCGCCGGGAATTCTCCCGGCGGGTTTTTTCTTGTTTGGCTCGTTCAACAAGGAGGGATAAGCGTTGAAGAAAATCGCGATTTTTTGGTCCGCATCTCTCCTCGCGATCCTCGTCGCCGCGTCCGCGTCGGCGCAGGTTTGGCGAGGAAATGGCCGCATGCAGGGTGTCGTCCGCGATCAGAGCGGTAAGGCGATCCCGGGCGCCAAGATCACCGTCGTGTTGCCGAAGGTCGGCAACGTCGGCCCCGAAACCATCACTGCCGACAAGAACGGCCGCTGGGCCGCGGGCGGCCTGATGGGCGGCACCTGGAACATCGACATCCAGGCCGAAGGCTTCCAGCCGAAGTCCGGCACCGCGCAGGTCAGCGAGATCAACACGCTGAGCGCGCCGATCATCACCGTGCTCGAGCCGAAGCCGGTCGAAGAGGCGAAGCCGGCCGCTGCGGAGGAGACGCGCGAAGCGATCGTCGTCGGCGGAGTCGAGATCTCGCCCGAGACCGCGGCGTCGCTCGAAGCGGCCAACAACTTCATGAAGCAGCAGAAGTGGGCCGAGGCCGCCGTCGAGTACGAGAAGGCCGTGGCCGTGCTGACCACGAACACGCAGCTCAAAGCGGCGCTCGCGCGCGCCTACTACGGCGCCGGCGACATCAAGAAGGCCATCGGTTCGCTGACCGAGGTCTACAACGCCGACAGCGGCAACGTCACCTACGCGACGCTGCTCGCCGACATGCTCCTCGAGAATCAGCAGTACGACGCCGGCAAGAAGATCCTGGCCGCGATTCCCGCGGGCGGCATCTCCGACGCCGGCACGCTGATCAATCTCGGCATCCGCTTCATCAACATGAACAAGGTCGACGACGCCTATACGTACTTCAATAACGCCGTCACCGTCGCCGCCGACTCGCCGGCCGCGTATTACTACCGCGGCATCGCCGAGCTGCAGCAGAAGAAGATGAAAGAGGCGAAGGCCGACTTCCAGAAGGTCGTCAGCATCGCGCCCGACAGCTCCGAGGCGAAAGACGCCAAGGACCTGCTCGCGCAGTTGAAGTAACCCGAGCCGTGATTTCTCGGAACGGCGGGCCGGCGGCCCGCCGTTCTTTTGCGTTCACTCCATGCGCCGACCGGCCGTACTTGCTCTCGTTCTTGTCGCGCTCTCCGCGTGCAAAGGGAGTCGCTCGCTTCCGGCACCCGCGTCCGGCACGCCGGTCTTCCTCATCTCCATCGACACGCTCCGTTCCGATCACCTGCCGGTGTACGGCTACAAGAACGTGGAGACGCCGAACATCGACGCATTGCGCGGCGACGGCATCCTCTACGAGCACGCGTATGCGCACACGCCGCTGACCGGGCCGTCGCACTCGTCGATTCTCACCGGTCTGCTTCCGGCCGACCACGGCGTGCGCGACAACCTCGGTTTCGTGCTGAGCGCCGCCGCCAAACCGGTGGCGGAGACGCTGCGCGGTCACGGCTACGCCACCGGCGCGGCCGTCTCCGCGTTCGTGTTGCGGCGCGAGATCGGTCTGAACCGCGGCTTCGACTACTACGACGACCAGACCGAGTCGGTGTCGCTCAAGACCCGCATCATCGGCAACATCCAGCGCGACGGCGCGCAGACGGTGAAGGTCGCCCGCGAGTGGATCGGCAAGCAGAACAAGCCGGTCTTCTTTTTCCTCCACTTGTACGAGCCGCACACGCCGTATACGCCGCCCGAGCCGTATTTGAGCCGCTACTCGAGCCGCTATGACGGCGAGATCGCGCGCGTCGACGCGATCGTCGGCGACTATCTGCAGTCGCTCAAGGATGCCGGCCTTTACGACAAAGCGCTGATCATCCTGCTCTCCGATCACGGCGAAGGTCTCAATGAACATGGCGATGAAGAGCACGGACTTTTCCTCTATCGCGAGGAAATCCAGGTTCCGCTCATCGTGAAATTGCCGCAGCAGAAATTCGCCGGCGATACAGTGGGCGCGCCGGTGCAGCTCATCGACGTCGTCCCGACCATCCTCGAGCGCACCGGCATCGCCTCGCCGGTCAAGCTCGCCGGCCGCGCGCTCACGTCGTTTCTCGGCGAGAAGAATCCGCCGCGCCGCGCCGTCTACAGCGAGACCTACTATCCGCGCTTTCATTTCGGCTGGGCCGATCAGCACTCGCTCATCGACGGCGAGCGCCACTACATCCATTCGCCGAAGCCGGAGCTGTTCAACGTCGTCGACGACTTCAACGAGAAGAGCAACATCTATGGCTCCGATCGCCGCGGCTCGTTCGCGATGAAGAACGCCATCGTGCCGCTGATCCGCGACGCCGTCGCACCATCCGCGGTCGATCCGGAGGAGGCGGCCAAGCTCGCCGCCCTCGGCTATCTCGGCTCGACCGTGCAGACCAAACCCGGCGAGGTGCTGCCCGATCCAAAGGACCAGATTCCCACCTTCCAGGACATCGGCCACGCCTTCACCGCATTCCGCGATGGGAAATTCGAAGAGTCGCTCGCGGTGACGACCCGTCTGCTCGCGTCGAATCCGCGCATGCTCGACCTCTACGACCTCAAGTCGAAACTGCTGGCGCGTCTCGGCCGGCCCGCCGAGGCCATCGAAGCCGGGAAGGCGGCGCTGCGTCTCTCGCCGAACGCGTCGAACATCGCCATCGACGTGGCCGGCCTGCTGCTCGAGTCGAATCAGCTCGAGGACGCGCGCAAGCACGCCGAGCTCGCGCTCAAGAGCGATCCGGGACAGGCGCACGAGCTGCTCGCGCGCATCGCCACCGCGCGCAAGGATTTCGCGACCGCCGAAAAGGAAGCGCAGCTCGCCGTCGGCACCGATCGCGAGCGCGTTCCGGCGCTGCTGACGCTCGCGCGCGTGCAGCGGGACAAGGGCGATCTCGACGCGGCGCTGCGCACGCTCGATCAGGCGGTGCAGCGCGAGAAGCCTTCGCAGCCGGTGATGGGCCTGCACTTCACGCGCGGCGACGTCCTGGCGCGGCTCGGCCGGGCTGAGGAAGCGGAGCAGGAGTTCCGCCGCGACATCCATCTCTTCCCCGAGGATCCGGCGTCGTACAAGAACCTCGTCCTCCTGCTCGTTGCCGAAGGGCGCGTGCCGGAGGCGACGCAGTTGATTCGCGACCTGATCGCCGCATCGCCCACGCCGCCGTCATACCTGGCCGTCTGTCAGGTGCTGCATTCGCTCGGCGACGCGCGCGGCGTCCGTTACTGGGCGCGACAGGGTTTGTCGCGTTATCCGACCCATCCCGAGCTGCGCCGCCTGGCGGGCTGATCTTCGCAAGTCGTTGCGCTTCCGCAACCGATCCGCCTGCAGTGCAGCGCCTACAATGACTTCAAACCGTTAACGAGTGGAGTCTTTCGCCGATGCAGAGCAGGGCGTTCGCCGTACTCTTTCTTCTTCTGACCTCCTTACCGGCGGCCGCGCAGCAATACGGCGAGTCGGTGCAGGTCAACGTCGTCGAGGTTCCGGTGACGGTCGTCGACCGCGACGGCCACGCCGTGCGCGGACTCACGCGCGAGAACTTCGAGCTGTACGACGAAGGGAAGCGCGTGCCGATCGACTATTTCGAGGCCGTCGATCTGGCCAGCATCGGCGTGCGCAGCATCACCGAGGAAGCGGAGCGTCCGCTGCCGCCCGTGGCCACCCGTAATTTTCTGCTGCTGTTCGATCTCGAGAACTCGTCGCCCGGCGTGATCGGCCGCGCCCAGGACGCCGCCATCGAGTTCCTCGGCAGCGGCTTGAGCGAGCGCGATCTCATCGCCGTGGCCACGTTCAGTGCACACAAAGGTGTGCAGCTCGTGACGAGCTTCAGCAGCGATCGCGAGCTCACGCGCCGCGCCGTCGAGACCCTCGGCAGTCCGAAGCGCTTCCGCGCCACCGATCCGCTGCTGCTCTCCGCCTCCATTCCGCAGCACATCGAGGGCGATCCGAGCGGGCGCCTGGCCGGACGCGACGCCATCTACGCCGAGCTCGCGCTCGAGCACAACCTCGCCACGCAACCGTTCAACGACACGCAGATGCGCAACCGCCTGCGCGTGCAGCTCAACAACTTCGGCCGCATCGCCCAGGTGCTCAACCACCTGCACGGCCAGAAGCAGATCATCCTCCTCTCCGAAGGCTTCGACGCGCGCCTGGTGCAGGGACGTGAGGACCTGCTGTCGCCGCAGAGCCGCGAGGAAGTCGACCAGGTCTTCTACGGTCAGGCGTTCAAAGTCGACAGCGACCAGCGCTACGGCAACACCACCGCCTCGCGCGACGTGAGCGAGATGGCCGAGCTGTTCCGCCGCTCCGACGTTGTATTGCATGCAATCGATATCGCCGGCTTGCGCGGAGACATGGACGTGCAGAACAGCGGCCGGAAAAAATCGGCCGAGGCGCTGTTCCTGCTGACGACGCCGACCGGCGGCACCGTCTTCAAGAACGTCAACGATCTCGGCGAGAACTTCAAGCGGATGCTCGCGCAGCAGGAAGTCGTCTACGTCCTCGGCTTCAACGCGAAGCCGGGCGGCACGCCGGGCACGTTTCACACGCTGAAGGTCAAGACCGCGAACGTCAAAGCGTCGCGCGTGGCGCACCGCAGCGGCTACTACGAGGAGTCGGAGCGCATCTCCGATCTCGAGCGCACGCTCTCGCTCGCGGAGATCCTGGCCATCGACGCGCCGATCGACGACGTGGCCGTCTCCGTGACCGCCACCGCCGTGCCGGGACGCGGCGGAGACGCGCGCGTGCCGGTCGTGCTCGAGATTCCGGGCAAGCGTCTGCTGCAGGAAGTACGAGGCGACGTCGCCACGGCGAACCTCTTCCTCTACGCCTTCGATGCGACCGGCCGCGTGCGCGATCATCTGCAACAGCGCATCGCGCTCGACCTGCCGAAGACTGGCGAGACGCTGCGCTCCACCGGCATCCGCTACTACGGCACGCTGCGCCTGCCGCCGGGACGCTATGCGCTCAAAGCGCTCGTGCGCGTCGAGGAGTCGGGACGCATCGGCTTCGCCCGCAACGACGTCCACGTGCCGACCTTCAACGAAGCGGTCGTGCTGCCGCCGCTGATGCTCGAAGAGCCGCGCAAGTGGGTGATGCTCACCGGCCCGGCGCGCGGCGACGAGTATCCCTATCCGTTCACCGCCGGCGGCACGAAGTTCATTCCGCGCGCGGAGCCGATGCTCAAGAGCGGCGGCGAGTACAAGCTCGCGCTGTTCCTCTACCGCATGCCGATCGAAGGTCTCGGTCTCGCGCCGGTCATCGCCACGCGCGACGGCAAGATGACGCAGACCGCTAACCTCTCGCTGGTCGGGCGCACGCAGGCCGACGACCGCGGCGGCACGAAGCTCGTCTTCGACTTCCGTCCTGACGGACTGAAGGCAGGCGAGTACGAGCTGCAACTGAGCGTGAAGCCGAAGGAAGGCTCGGAGTCGATGGTGCGGATGCCGTTCGTGCTGCAGTAACGCACGCAGGAGAGAGAGATGAAAAGCAAGCGTGTCACCAGTGTCCTCGGGACCTTGTCGATCCTTTTGTCGATGTTGTTCGCCGCTGCCGCCGTCGCGCAGCGTGCCAGTGAGAACGTGCAGGTCACGGTCGTGGAGGTGCCGGTGACGGTCGTCGACGCGTCCGGCAACCCGGTGCGCGGCCTCACCAAGGATTCGTTCGAGGTATACGACGAAGGGAAGCGCGTGCCGGTCGAGTATTTCGAAATGCTCGACATGAAGACGCTCGACGCGGCGCAGCGCTCGACGCCGCTGCCGCCGGCAGCGAAGCGCAATTTCCTTCTGCTCTTCGACATCGCGCACTCGTCGGTCGGCTCGATCCAGCGCGCCGCGCGCGCGGCTGAAACGTTCATTGACTCGCAGCTCGCGCCGCAGGATCTGGCCGCCGTGTCGGTCTTCACGACCGAAAAAGGCGCGCGCATGATCACCAGCTTCACCGGCGACAAGGAGATGCTGCGCGCCGCGATCCGCAGCCTCGGCCATCCCGACTATTTCAAAGTCATGGACCCGCTGATGATCTCCTACGCCGCCACCGCTTCGCTCGGCAACGGCATCAGCGCATCGACGGGCGAGATCGACAGCGACTCGGGCAAGGGAGCGGGCAGCTCCGCGCGCGAGAGCGCCGGCATCGACGCGATCCTCGCGCAGTTCGGCGAGATCCAGAACCGCGCCACGCAGACCGCCGACGACACCGAACAGAAGAACCGCCTGCGCATCCAGCTCTCGAACATGGCCAACATCGCGCGCGTGCTCGACCGGCTGCACGGCCGCAAGCAAGTCATCCTGCTCTCCGAGGGCTTCGACGCGCGGCTCGTGCAGGGACGGGAAGACCTCTCGTTCCAGGCCACGCGCGAACAGAACGATCAGGTCTTCAGCGGCGAAGGCTACAAGGTCGACAACGAACAGCGCTTCGGCAACGCCGCGGCCGCGAACGTCGTCAGCGACATGGCCGAGATCTTCCGCCGTTCCGACGTCGTGCTGCACGCCATCGACATCAAAGGCCTCCGCTCGAACGTCGACGCGTCGGCCGGCGCGAAGAAGAGCTCGAACGACTCGCTCTTCCTCGTCACCAAGCCGACCGGCGGCACGGTCTTCCAGAACAGCAACGATCTCTCCACGAACTTCGCGCGCATGCTCGAGCAGCAGTCGGTCGTCTACGTCCTCGGCTTCTCCGCGAAGTCGACCGGCAAGCCGGGCAAGTTTCACGACCTGAAGGTCAAGACCAACCAGCGCGGCGTGAAGGTCTCCCATCGCGCCGGCTACTACGAGAGCAGCGGCAAGCTCACCGATCTCGAGAAGACCATTTCGCTGTCCGAGCTGCTGCTGAGCGACGCGCCGCTCGAAGACGTGAAGGTCTCGATCGCCGCGACGATGCTGCCCGGCCCGAACGGCAAGGCGCGCGTCCCGGTGATGGTCGAGATGCAGGGACCGAAATTCATCGAAGGGATCACCGCCAACACCGCCACCGCGAATCTCTTCCTCTACGCGTTCGACAAGCAGAACCGCGTGGCCGACTACCTGACGCAGCGCATCGCCCTCGATCTCACCAAAGCGTCCGACGTCCTGCGCCAGAGCGGCATCCGCTACTACGGCTCGCTGCGGCTTCCGCCGGGCGAGTACTCGGTGAAGGCGCTCGTGCGCGTCGAGGAGTCGGGTCGCGCCGGGATGTCGCGGCAGTCGATCACCGTGCCGTCGTTCGACACCGCCACGGTCATGCCGGCGGTCTTCTTCGCCGACGCCGGCAACTGGGTGATGCTGTCCGGCGCGTCGCGCGGCGACGACTATCCGTATCCGTTCTCCGCCGGCGCCGACCGCTACGCCGCGCGCGCGAATCCCGCCATCGCCGCGAGCGCTCCGCAGAAGATCGCGCTCTTCCTCTACAACATGCCGCTCGAGAATCTCGGCATCACGCCGACGCTCGTCGCGCCCGACGGCCAGACGCTGCCGGCCAAGCTCAAGCTCCTCGGCCGCGCCACCGCCGATGAACGCGGCAGCACGAAGCTCATCTTCGACTTCGACCCTGCGGGATTGCAGACGGGCTCGTACGAGTTACGGTTCAACATTGCTCCGAAAGGAGGCAGCGAATCCATCGTGACGCTGCCGTTCACGGTCCTCTGATATGCGTCGTTTCGTTTCCCTCGCGGCCGTTTTGCTGGCCGCGTCCCTGTTGTACGCGCAGCAGTTCGGCGATGCCGTGCAGGTCTCGGTGGTCGAAGTCCCGGTCACCGTCGTCGATCGCTCCGGCAACGCCGTGGCCGATCTGACGAAACCAGACTTCGAGCTGTTCGATGACGGCAGGAAAGTGCCGATCGAATACTTCGAGAGGGTCGACATGAATCGCGTCTCCGAGGAGTCGGCGCGCGAGCATGTGCCGCCGCCGCGCGTGGCCACGCGGCACTTCCTGCTGATGTTCGATCTCGCGAACTCGAGCCCCGGCTCGATCAGCCGCGCCAGCGAGGCCGCCAAACAGTTCATCGACAGCGGCCTGCGCGAGCGCGACCTCGTCGCCGTGGCGGTCTTCACCGCCGAATCGGGCGCGCGCATGATCACCAGCTTCACCAACAACCGCGTGCTGCTCGAGAACGCCGTCACCACCCTCGGCGATCCGAAGTACTTCAAGGTCGCCGATCCGCTGATGATCTCCGCCGTCACCTCGGGCGGCGGCGACGTCGCCACCGGCGGCGGGCGCGGCGGCGGATCGCGCGCGGCCATCGACGCCGCGGCGATCGACGGTGCGGCCGAGCTCAATCGGATGAATCAGAATCAGGCCGACAACGAGGCGCGGCAGCGGCTGCGCATCCAGTTCAGCAACTTCGGCACGGTCGCGCGCATGCTCGACCGCGTGCCGGGGCAGAAGCAGGTCATCCTCCTCTCCGAGGGCTTCGACGCGCGGCTGGTGCAGGGACGCGAGAATCTCGGATTCGAGACCACCAACGGCGAATCGGACATGGTCCTCTCCGGCGAGGCCTACAACGTCAACAACGACAACCGCTACGGAAACAACAGCGCCAACAACGACGTCGCCGACATGGCCCGTCTCTTCCGCCGCTCCGACGTCGTGCTGCACGCCATCGACATCAAAGGCTTGCGCGCGGTCGGCGAGAACTACGGCGCGAAGTCGGTCGAGTCGCTCGCGCTGATCACGCGCCCGACCGGCGGCACCGTCTTCAAGAACGCCAACGACCTCGGCGCGAACTTCGCGCGCATGCTCAAGCAGCAGGAGATCGTCTACGTCCTCGGCTTCACCGCGCGCAGCACCGGCAAGCCCGGCAAGTTTCACGAGCTGAAAGTGAAGGCCGCGCGCGGCACGGCGAATCACCGCGCCGGCTACTACGAGGCCGGCTCGAAGCTGACGGACCTCGAGCGGACGCTCAGCCTCGCCGAAATTCTCATCACCGATGCGCCGATGCACGACGTGCCGGTCGCCGTCAGCGCGACGCCGCTGCCCGGCCCGAACGGTCGCGCGCGCGTGCCGGTGCTCGTCGAGATTCCGGGCTCGACGCTGCTCGAAGGCGTCACTGGCAACTCCGCCACCGCCAACCTCTATCTGTATGCCTTCGACGACAAGAATCAGGTCGTCGACTTTCTGCAGCAGCGCATCGCCCTCGATCTGACCAAGAGCGGCAACGCCGTCCGTTCGACCGGCGTGCGCTACCTCGGCACGCTCCGTCTCGCGCCCGGCTCGTATGCGTTGAAAGCGCTCGTGCGCGTCGAGGAGACCGCGCGCGCCGGATTCCTCCGCACCAGCGTCGACGTGCCGGCATTCGACAAAGCCACCGCGCTGCCGCCGGTGATCTTCACCGAGCCGGCCAACTGGGTGATGCTGGTCGGTCCGAAGCGCGGCGACGAGTACGCGTATCCGTTCACGGCAGGCGAGACGACGTACATCCCGAAGGCGGATGCGAGTCTCTCCGCAAACGGCGAGTACAAGCTGGCCCTGTTCCTCTTCGGCATGCCGCTCGAGAATCTGCAGATCGAGCCGCTGGTCGTCAGCAACAACGGCGACAGCATGACTCCGAATCTGAAACTCCTCGGACGCACCGCCGCCGATGAGCGCGGCGGCACGAAGCTGCTCTTCACCTTCAAGCCGCAGGGGCTCGCCGCGGGCGCACACGAGTTACGCTTCACGGTGAAAGCGAAGGACGGCGCGCAGTCGGTCGTCACCATGCCGTTCCAGATCCTCTGATGGGCTCGAAGAAAAAGAACGGCAGCGCCGCCGCGCGCGACGTCAAACCGATTCCTGCCGCAACGCCGCCGCCGGCGCCGCCGAAGCGCTCGCGCCGCTGGCTCGTCGTCGCTGCGCTCGCGGCGGCGATCGTCGTCGCCGCCGGCATCGCCTTCACGCTGCATCGCCGCGGCGGAGGCGACGGCGGCGCGCCGACGGACATCATCCTGGTCACCATCGACACGCTGCGCTACGACTGCGTCGGCTTCACCGGCCACTCGCCCGTGAAGACGCCGTACCTCGACGAGCTGGCGCGCGGCGGCATCTGGTTCGAGAACGCGCACTCGCACAACGTCGTCACCTTCCCGTCGCACACGAACATCCTCACCGGCCTGCTGCCGTATCAGCACGGCGTGCGCGACAACGCCGGCTTCACGCTCGATCCCAAGCACAAGACCGTCGCGTACTACCTCAAGCAGGCCGGCTACGCGACGGGCGGCTTCGTCAGCGCCTATCCGCTCGACGAGCGCTTCGGCCTCGCGCCCGACTTCGACGCGTACGACGACAAGTATCCCGAGGGCACCGCGCCCTCGGCGTTCGTCGTGCCGGAGCGGCCGTCGAGCGAGACGCTCGCCGCGGCGCAGCAGTGGTGGGATGCCAACGACGGCAAGAAGCGCTTCATGTGGGTGCATCTCTACGAGCCGCACGCGCCGTACGAGCCGCGCTCGCCGTTCAAGGAGCAGTATCCGAGCGAGCCGTACTTTGGCGAGATCGCCTCGGCCGACGATTACCTCGCGCACTTTCTCGCGCCCATTCTCGACAAGAAGCCCGACACGCTGGTGATCGTCACCGCGGATCACGGCGAAGGCCGCGGCGAGCACGGCGAGGTCACGCACGGCCTCTTCGCGTACGAGGAGACGCTGCACATCCCGCTGATCGTCTACGACCGCCAGCGCATCAAGCCGCGCGTCGAAAAGAATTTCGTGCGCCACATCGACATCGTGCCGACCATCCTCGCGCGCGCCGGCGTCGAGAAACCGAAGGAGCTCCTCGGCGCGTCGCTGCTCGACGTGAAGGAGCCGCGCGACACTTACTTCGAGTCGCTCACCGCGTCGCTGAACCTCGGCTGGGCGCCGCTGGTCGGCCTCATTCACGAGGGCAACAAGTACGTCGACCTCCCGATCGCGGAGCTCTACAACCTGCCGCGCGATCCGCTCGAGAAGAAGAACATCCTCACCGAGGACCGCCGCACCACCACGCGCCTGCGCGCGCTGCTCGCCAGCGCCGCGCCGAATCCGACCGCCGCCAACGCGAACCGCAACATCTCCGAGACCGAGGCGCAGAACCTGCGCAGCCTCGGCTACCTCACCGGCACCGCCGCCGCGAAGAAGACCTACACCGCCGACGACGATCCGAAGAACCTGGTCGAGTTCTACGCGCGCATGCATCGCGCCGAGGCGCTCTATCAGAAAGGGCAGTGGAACGAAGCCATCGCCGTCGCGCAGCAGCTCCTCAAGGAGCGGCCGGAGATGACGATGGCCAAGGACCTGCTGGCCTTCGTCCTCTCACAGACCGAGCAGACCGGCAAAGCGGAAGCGGTGCTGCGTGATGCGGTCGCGAAAGGCACGGCCAGCGACACGATGAAGAAGCGCCTCGGCCTTCTGCTCAGCGAGCAAGGCGATGCCGCGGAGGCGGTGCAGATCCTCTCGCAGTTCGCGAATGCGAAGGATCCCGATCTGCTGAACGCGTACGGCATCGCCCTGGCCGATCTCGGCCGCGTCCAGGAGGCGGTGCAGCAGTTCGAGCACGCGCTGCAGATCGATCACACGAATGCCACCGCCTTCCAGAACCTCGGCGTGGTGGCGCTGCGCGTCGGCGATCTGCCGCGCGCGCAGCAGTATCTGAATCGCGCCGTGCAGCTCAACGACAAGATGCCGCTCGCGCTCAACTCACTCGGCGTGCTTTACGCGCGGCAGGGCGACTATCCGCGCGCCGTGGCCGCGTGGCAGCGCGCGGTGACCATCGATCCGCGGCAGTACGACGCGCTCTTCAACCTCGGCCTGGTGGCCGGCAAGTCGGGCAATCTGCCGGTCGCGCGCGCCGCGCTCACGCAGTTCGTGAAGACCGCGCCGCCGCAGCGCTACGCGTCCGACATCAGCAAGGCGAAACAGGCGCTGAGCGCGCTGCGATAGCGCGCTCAGCACGTCGTCATTTCTTGCGGTCGCCGCGGTCGCCGTAGCCCGATTTCGATGCCGTCTTCGCGTGGCGCTTGCGGTCCTGCGCCATCGAGCGGCCGGCGTCGACCACCTCGGAGAAGCGTCCGTTCTCGTCCCGCCGCACGAAGCGCTTGTCACCCTTGTGCGGCTCGATCAGTTCCCGTTTTCCAGACATTCCGGTTGCTCCTTTCGCACAGTCTCTTGTGCAACCGCAATGCCGCGAACGCTACGGCCGCACGTGATTTGATGCGCAGCGGTAGCCGCCGCTGAGGACGACGCTGCGAGCCAGCGGCGGGAAGAGCGAGAGCGCGTAGCCGGAGTCGGTGAAGGCTTTGCGCGCGGCGGCGTCGCCGGACGGCAGCAGCGAGGCGAACCCTTCGGCGCGCCGCTCGCCGCCGCGCGTCTCGAGCACGACGTTGTTCCAGGTGAGGAGGAACTCCCGTTCGATGCCGGAGGCGAGCGCGGGCGGCACGACGAGCAGCGGAACGCGGCGCACTTTCACGCCGTGCGCGGCGAGGTGCTCGGCCGTCGCGCCGAGGAAGGCCTGCAGGCCGGCGGCGCGCGGCGCGCTCTGCGCTTCGGCGAGCTGCGCGGACGCGGCGGTGATTCCGTACGCGCGCTGCACGCGCGTCCAGTCAGCCTTCGCCGTGCCGCGCGCGACGCCCGCGCCGAGCGACAGGTCGCCGACGAGCGCGACGAGCGGGCCGTCCTTCTGCGGCAGCAGCGTCATCACCGAGTCGAGGTCGAACCCGGCGCCGCCGCCGAGGCGTTGCATGAGCGCGGGACTCGCCTCGAGCGCGTGAACGAAACGCACCGGACGTCCGTAGAGCGCCTCGAGCTCGCGCCCGGCCTGCTTCGCTGCATCGAGATAGCGCGTCACGCCGGCGGCGGTGTTGAAGGTCTGCACCGGCACGCGCTGCAATCCGAGAATCGACAGCGCGCGCAGTTCGACGGTGTGAATGCTGATCCACGCAGCTTGCGGCGTGAGCAGCACGAGCCCGTTGTGGAACGGCACCGGCGCGACGCTCCATCGCGCGTCGGTGGCGAGGCCGTCGACGAGCGCACGCACCATGTTCGCGTCCTCCTCGCGCTGCGGCTGAAGGTTGGGGCGGTTCACGAAGACGATGCCGCCGCTCTTCGCGCGCGCCACGCTGAACGGATCGCGCGGCCACGGCGTGAACGGCCGCGCGTAGGTGTCGATCGCTTCGACCTGTAGATCGGCGAGGGCGCGTTTCATCGGCGCGTCGGCGAGCACGATCAGCCGCCGCTTGGGCGCCGCCGCGCGCACGGCCGCGAGAAACGTGCGCGCATCGCTCGCGCTGAAGAACGAGGAGTTGAGCGAGTAGATCGAGGCGTCGATCGGTCCGGAGAGATCGTCCGGCATGCGCAGTCCTGTGAAGGCGACGCGCTGCGCGCTGCTCGCGCGCGAGATGGTCTTCCAGCCGACGCCGATGGCTTCAGCGGTGTCGAAGGAGATGCCGATGTTCTCGTTCAGCTCCGCGAGCGCCGCGCGGCGCAGCGACAGTGGCGTGGTGGCGTCGAGGGCGCGCGGCAGCAGCGGCGTGACCCGCGCGCGGAACTCGCCGTCCTGCATGTAGCGGATCGGATCGACGAGCAGCAGCGTGACGACCATGCGCACGTCGGCGCCCGGCCGCTTCGCCCGCGCCGCGGCGACGCTCATGACGTAGCGCTCGAGCTGCGCGCGCAACGCCGCATCGCGCGTCATCAGCGCCGAGCCGAGGTTGCGCAACACGCCCGGCATCGCCTGCGCGTCGCCCGCGAACGTCGCCTCGAGCGCCGCCGGCGGCACCTGCGCCACCAACTTGCGCGCAAACGCCTCCGCGGTCCCGACTGACGGCCATCCGGAAGGAGGTAAGGGTGGAATGGTGGGAAGCTGCGCACCGGCGACCGACAACGCCGCCAGCACCACCGCAATCATCCGAACCACGCCCGGCCGCAACACGCCGGGCGCAACGTGATGGGTGGAAAGGGCATTCCGGGCGCCGTGCGCGCACTCGGAGGAACCGCCTCCCCGTATACTTCCCTCACGTGCAAACCGGCTTCCCCGAATTCGAGCAGCGCCTCGGCTACACCTTCCTGAATGGCGATCTGCTGCGGCGCGCGCTCACGCACAAGTCGTTCTCCCACGAGGCCAAGGACAGCGAGGTGCGGCACAACGAGACGTTCGAGTTTCTCGGCGACTCGGTGCTCGGATTCGTCGTCGGCGATCTGCTGTTCCGCCGCTTTCCGGAGCTCGACGAAGGTGCGCTCTCGAAGATGAAGGCCTACCTCGTCAGCGCCGCCAGCCTCGCCGAGAAGGCGCGCGCGCTCGGCATGGGCGAGGTCATTCTCCTCGGCGTCGGCGAAGAGAAAACCGGCGGGCGGAAGAAAGACTCGCTGCTCGCGAACCTCTACGAGGCCATCATCGCCGCGGTCTACCTCGACGGCGGCATCGACGCGGCGCGCGCGCTCATCGAGCGCACGCTCGACGACGACATTCGCGCCATCGACGAGCAGGACCTCCTCTTCCACGACTACAAGACCGCGCTCCAGGAAGTGGCGCAGGGTCGCGGCTGGCCGCTGCCCGAATACCAGGTCGTCGCCGAAGTTGGACCCGATCACGACAAGAAATTCGTGGTCGAGGTGAAGATGGGCAGCCTCGTCGCGCGCGGCGAGGGAACCTCGAAGAAGGAAGCGCAGCAACAGGCGGCGCGGCATGCGCTGCGCGAGCACGGAGCGCGTGAGCGCGATTCGTAGAGCCGCCGCGATCGTCGTCCTCGCCGCGCTGATCCTGCCGGCGCACGCGCAGCGCACCGACCTCGATCGCATCCGCACCGACATCACGCGCCTGCGCCAGCGGCTCGACGAAGTGCGGCGTCAGGCGCAGTCGGCGGCGCGCGAGCTCGAAGAAGTCGACCTCGAGCTCGGCATCCGCACGCGCGAGCTCGACCTCGCCGCCGCCGCCGAGGCGAAGCTCACGGGCGAGCAGCGCGCCATCGAAAGCCAGATCGCCACGCTCGAGCCGCGCATCGCCAAGCAGAAACGCGACCTGCGCAAGCGCCTCGTCGCGCTCTACCGCATGGGCGGCCTGAGCTACATCCGCCTGCTGCTCGCGCTCGGCGGCGACCAGAATCCGATTGAAGCCGTCTCGATGCTCAGCTACCTCGTCTCGCACGACGCGCGCGCGGTGACGCGTTTTCGAAGTGCGCAGCAACAGCTCGCGCAACGCCGCGCCGCGCTTGCGGACCGGCAGCGGCGGCTGCATCAGACCCGCATCATCGTCGAGCAGCGCCGCCGCGCCGTGCAGCTCGCGTATCAGCAGCAGCAGGCGGTGGTGGTGCGGCTGCATGCGGAGGAAAGCGGCGCGCAGCAGCAGCTCGCCGTGCTCGAAGAGAAAGCGCGCCGGCTGCAGCGCCTCGTCGACGTCCTCTCGCAGCAGAAGCCGGGAAACGGGACTGCGCTCGACATCCGCAGCGTCCAGGGCGCGCTGCCGTGGCCGGTGCAGGGGAAGGTCGTCGAGCGCTTCGGGCGGCAGCGTAACCCGAAGTTTTCAACCTGGACCATCAACAACGGCCTGAAAATCGAAGCAGCTCCGGGCGCCGGCGTACGGGCCGTGTTCCAGGGAACAGTTCTTTTTTCGCAGTGGTTCAAAGGATACGGAAACTTGATCATTCTCGATCACGGCAATCGCGTCTTCTCGCTCTACGGCAACCTCAAAGCCGTCGGCGTGGCCGTCGGCGAGCGCATCGCGGCGGGCCAGACGATTGCAGGAGTGGGCGAGAGCGAGGACGCGCGCGCCGGCCACCTCTACTTCGAGATCCGCCGCGACAACCGCCCTGAAGATCCGCAGAAATGGCTGCGCTGACGAACATGACGAAGAAAAAAATCGCCTTCCTCACTCTCTCCGTCGCGATGATGATCGTGCTGCTCTCCGGCGCGCTCTTCGCGCAGTCGTCGACGAAGGGAAGTCCGTACCGTTACCTCAGCATCTTCTCCGAGGTCTTCGACCTGGTGCGCAGCAACTACGTCGAGCAGGTCTCGTCGGATCAGTTGATGGACGGCGCCTTCGCCGGCGTCACCGATGCCGTGGACGAGTTCAGCTACTACGTCCCGCCGGCGCAGATGGCCGCGTACAAGAGTTTCGAAGACGTCGAGGACAACGGCATCGGACTGGTGATCACCAAGCGCTTCGGCTACGCGTATGTCATCTCCGTCGTCGACGGCTCGCCGGCGGACAAGGCGGGCATCGAGCGCGGCGACTTCATCGAGAAAGTCGAAGGACAGCCGGCCCAGAAGCTCGCCATCTGGCAGGTGCGCAGCGCGCTCCGCTCGAACAAGCCGGTGCACCTGCAGGTGCTGCGCGGCGGCGAGACGCATCGCGATCAGGTCACGCTCACGCCCACCACGTTCCATCCGGTGGCCGTGCACAGCGACACCATCTCCGGCATCGCCTACATCAAGATTCCGTACTTTGAGAAAGGGACGGCCGACCAGTTCCGCGGCGCGCTCGATAGCGTCCGCAAGAGCGGCGCGCGCAAGCTCATCGTCGACGTGCGCGGCAACGCCGGCGGCTCGGTCGAAGAAGCGATCGCCGCGGCCGACCACCTGCTGACCAGCGGTCTGATCACCTCGCTCGAAGGCCGGAAGCTGCAGGAAAAGCGGTGGCAGGCGGACCGCGATACGGCGTACGACGGTGACGTCGAAGTGCTCGCCGACTCTGCCACTGCTGCCGGTGCGGAAGTCTTCGCCGGCGCGATCCGCGGCAACAGCCGCGGCAAAGTGATCGGCACGACCACCTACGGCAAAGCGATCACCCAGCGCTTCCTCACCCTGCCCAGCGGCGGCGGCGTGCAGATGACCATCGGCCACTACACGACTCCCGACCTCAAGCCGATCGCCGAAGCGGGCGTGAAGCCCGACGTCACGGTCGACCTCACCGCGCAGGCGCTCGAGGAGAAGGACACGAAAGGCGCGCGGCAGTCGCGCAAGAACGCGCCCGACCTGATCCTGGAGAAGGCGCTGCAACTCTTCGGCGCGGACGCGGCGGCGAAGAAGGCGGCGTAGACTCGCCGCCGTGTCGCTGTCGGTCTGACTCGTCTTCCTGATCACCGAGGTCGCGCTCTGCCTGACGCCCGGTCCGGCGGTGCTCTTCGTCGTCTCGAACGGCATCCGCTTCGGCGGACGGAAGTCGCTCTGGGCCAACGGCGGGATCCTCACCGGGAACGCGTTCTACTTTGCGCTCTCAGCGATCGGACTCGGCGCGATCATCGCCGCGTCGCATGAGGTCTTCCTCTTCATCAAGTACCTCGGCGCTGCGTATCTGATCTACGTCGGCGTGCGGACCATGTTCGGCGGCGGCTTCGCGCTGCGCGCCGGCGCCGACATTCCGGAGATCAGCGGCCCGCGCATCCTCGGCCGCGGCTTCCTGCTGCAGGCGGCGAATCCGAAGGCGCTCCTCTTCTTCACCGCGCTGCTGCCGCAGTTCGTGAATCCGGCGTACTCGATTCCGCTGCAGATGCTGATCTTCGGCGCGACCTCGATGGTGGCCGAGTTCTTCGTGCTGGCGATGTACGGCTGGTTCGCCGGCCGCGCCGCCGCGGCCGCGGCCAATCCGCGGTTCACGCGCGCCACGAACGTCGCCGCCGGCGGCCTCCTCGTCGCGGCCGGCACCGGGCTCGCGCTACAATCGTGAGCGCGCATGCAAGGACGGGTGGGTGGTGAGCGCAGTTCCTTCCGCACGATCGCTTATGTGATGGCGGTCCCGCTGGCCGGGCTGGCGGTGTTCTTCCTCTGGAACTGGCTGCACGGCGGCGTCACGCCGCGCGACGTCGCCCGCGAAGTGCGCAACGTCGCCGCGCCGCCCGCGCCGGTCGCGTCCGCAGCCACGGTCGCCGCCGCGCCGCAGGAGGCGCCGCTGCCGAAAGTCACGCGCGCCAGACATCGCCCGCGCACCGCAACCGGCGGCGGCGAGATCGCCCTGATCATCGACGACCTCGGTTTCGATGGTCAACATCTGGACCGCATCATGGCGCTCGATCCGAACATCAACTGCGCCATCCTTCCGAACGGCACCCACACCGCGCAATTCGCCGAGACCCTGCACGCGCGCGGCTTCGAGATCCTCTGCCACCTGCCGATGGAGCCGCGCGGCGGCGAGTCGCCCGGCCGCAACGCCATCGTCACCTCGCTTTCCGACGACGACATCGTGCGCGTCACGCGCGAGAACCTGGCCGCGGTGCCGTACGCGCGCGGCGTCAACAATCACATGGGCTCGCGCGCGACCACCGACCGTCGCGTGATGACCTCGGTGCTGCGCACGCTGCCGCCGGAGATGTACTTCATCGACTCGCGCACCACCGGCGGCTCGGTGGCCGCGGACGTCGCGCGCGAGCTGAACGTCCGCACCGCCGCGCGCAACGTCTTCCTCGACGACGTGCAGAGCGAGAGCGCCGTGCGCCGGCAGCTCGACGAGCTCGCCGACGAGGCGGCGCGGCGCGGCGTGGCCGTCGGCATCGGCCATCCGTACCCGGTCACGCTGCGCGTGCTCGCCGCCGGACTGCCGGAGCTCCGCGCGCGCGGCTTCCGGCTCGTGCGCGCGAGCGAAGTGGTAAGGTAGCGCGCCGTCCATGCTGCTGGCGCTCTTCCTGGTCGACGCCGCCGCCGGCCTCGTCCTCTTCCTGCCGCTCGTCGGCCGCCGCAACGCCGGCGTGAAGTTCTATCGGATGATCCTCCTGATCGGCGCCGCGCTCGCCGCCGGCGCCGCCATCTCGCACGCGATGGCCGCGCGCCGCGACCTCGCTCTCGCCGACGTCGCCATCGTCGCGCTCACCGCGCTGGTCTGGCTCGTGCTGCGCTATCCGAAGCGCTTCGTCTATCGCGCCGCGTCGGCGTTGCTGCTGCTCGCGTACGTCGTCGCCAGCGTGCTCGCGTATCACGCCGCCGTGCGCCCGCCGCATCTCATCTGGAGCATCGCCGGCGCGCTCGCATCGCTCGCGCTCCTCGGCAGCGTCAACCTGGCCATGCTCCTCGGCCACTGGTACCTGGTCGTGCGCGGCATGTCCATCGATCCGCTCAAGCGCCTCACCATCGCCACGCTGGTGACAGCGATCGTGCGCATCGCCGTCGTCGCGATTGCGATCGTGGTGGCGCGGCCCGAGCGCGCCCTCACCGACATCTTCTTCTGGATGCGCGCCGGTTGGGGCCTCCTCGGACCGCTCGCGCTCTACCCATTGGTGTGGGGCACGGTGAAGATCCGCTCGACCATGGCGGCGACGGGGATTCTCTATGTGGATGTCGTCGCCGTGATCATCGGCGAAGTCCTGGCCGGCTGGCTCTCGGCACTCGCGCACGTGCCGCTGTGAGCGAGGGACCGACCGGAGGCCTCCGGCGGCTGGGGCCGAGGGCCCCAGACCCCATCTGGTTGGCCTAGCCTCCGCGACACTGCCTTCCGAGCTCGCCATACCGTGTCGCGGAGGCTAGGCCAACCAACGGGGTCTGGGGCCCGTGGCCCCAGCCGCCGGAGGCCCCCCGTCGTCCCTCGTTCAATGCTGCGCCGCACCCGGAGGCGCCGCGCCGTACACATGCCGGTCGTGCGTCGCGAGATCGAACGGTTGCAGCGCCGGATTGTGCGGATAGCCGCGATGCACTGCCTGGCACTGATAGCAGACGATCACGTCCTTCACCACGCGCCAGACGATGTAATCGAGCACCGTCACCGCGAGCAGCGACAGACCCCACGTCCACGGCACGAACACCGCGCCGACCGCGACCAGCGCGACGCCCGTCGTGCGATTGAAATCCTTCTGAAAATAGAGCTCCTCGTGAGCGCACGCCGCGCAGCGATCGATCGTCGCGTCCGCTGCGGGCGCGACCACCTGCGACTCCGCGCCGCAATGCTCGCACGGACGCGCCGGCTCGCCGGCCGCGCGGCCGAGGCGCGACTCGCATGCGCCGCAAAGAAAATGCACGCTCGCCATCGCGTGCAGTTTAGCCCCACTGTCTGCTGGCGGACTGACGCCGTATCGGCGCCTGCCTATCCTTTTCTCATCGTGCACATCCTGCTCATCGACGACGACGCGCCCGTGCGTCAGCTTCTGAGTGCGGTACTGCAGTGCTTCGGCGCGACCGTGTCGTGCGCCGCTGATGGAGAAGAAGCGCTGGCGCGGCTGCGCTGCGAAGACTTCGACGGCGTGATCCTCGACCTGATGATTCCCGGCCCGAACGGCTTCGACGTGCTGCGCGAGATGCGCAGCATCTCCGGCTCGCTGCCCGGCAAGACCGTCGTCGTCACGGCCATGTCGGACCAGACGCTGCAGTTCTTCGACACGACTCCGGTGCGCGCGCTGCTGCACAAACCGGTCGACGTCGGGATGCTCGTCGATGCGCTCGCGCCGCTGCGCGAGGCCGGCTCACCGCCGCTGTCGCTGGTCGACGTCGACGCGCGCGTTCAGGCGTAGCCCTTCACCTCGATGCGATAGCCGGCCGGGCAGCGCACGTACAGCTTGCGCCGCTCCAGCGGCGTGCCCGCATCGACCACCAGCGGCTCGATCTGCAGCCGCGCGGCGAGCGCGTCGAAGTCCGCCAGCGGCAGGTTCACGCCGAAGTGCAGCTCGGACGGCGGCGGCGCGTCGCCGATGGTGAGCGTGAGCTGCACGCCGCACAGCTCGAGATTCACGTAGCGCGCGTCGCGATGCGTGACTGTTGCGCCGAGGAGCGAGGTGAAAAAGTCCACCGACTCCTCGATGCGCGGCACCGGGAGCGAGAGGTGGAAAGACGGCTGCACGGGTTAGCGCGCGCGCTCGATGTAGCGATTGTCGGTCGGGTCGACGATGATCTCTTCGCCGTCGGTGACGAACGGCGGCACCTGCACCACCACGCCGTTCTCCAGCGTGGCCGGCTTGTACGACGACGACTGCGTCGAGCCTTTGACCATCGGCTGCGTCTCGGCGATCTTCACCCGCATCGTCTTCGGCAGCTCGACGCCGATCGGCCGCAGCTCGTGGAACTGCACCTGGATCTTCAGCCCCGGCTGCAGCCACGACGCCGCATCGCCCAGATCCTCCTCGGAGATCTCGACCTGCTCGTAGTTCTCCGTGTTCATGAAGTGATGCGCGTGGCCGTCCGAATAGAGGTACTCCATCTCGTGCTGCGTGATGAACGCCTGCTCGATGTCGTCGTTCGAGCGGAAGCGGTGCTCGAACTGATTTCCCGTGCGCAGGTTGCGCAGCTTGGCTTGGACCATGGCCCGGAGATTTCCCGGCGTGTGATGGCGGAAGTCCATCACCTTGCAGAGCTCTCCATCGAACATGATGACCATGCCTTTACGGATGTCGTTTGCCTGCATTCGAATCCCTTTCGCGAACCTGAGAGAATGGCGCGATGCGACGTACTCGATTTGCCGCGCTTCTGGCCCTGTCTCTTCTCGTACTCGGGGGCTGTCCCGGACGCGAAGGCCAAACGGCAGACGCAACAGCCGATATTCCAGTGGGAGTCTTCGCGGCGCTCTCGGGCGACCAGGCCTCGTTCGGCAACGCTACCGTGCAGGGCGTGAAGCTCGCCGCCGATGAGATCAACGCCGCCGGCGGCGTCCTCGGCCGCAAGATCCGCCTGGTCATCGAAGACGACCAGGGCCGCGCCGTCGAGGCGACGTCCGCGGTGACGAAGCTCATCACCAGCGATAACGTCGTGGCGTTGATCGGCGAGAACTCCTCGAACCAGTCGCTCGCCGCCGCGCCGATCGCCCAGAGCAACAAGGTGCCGATGATCTCGCCGTCGTCGACCAATCCGGCCGTCACGGAGAAAGGCGACTACATCTTCCGGGTCTGCTTCACCGACCCGTATCAGGGAAAGGCGCTGGCGGCCTTCGTGAAGAACGAGCTGCACCTCGACCGCGCCGCGATCCTGCTCGACAAGAAGAACGACTACTCGGTCGGCCTCGCGGAGTTTTTCCGGAAAGAATTCGAGGCGGCAGGAGGGAAGGTCGTCGTTCAGCAGAGCTATACGGGCGGCGATACGGAGTTCCGCCCGCAGCTCACGACCATCAAGTCCGCCTCTCCGCAGGTGCTCTTCATCCCCGGCTTCTACACGGAAGTGGGACAGATCGCCATTCAGGCCCGCGACCTCGGCATCAACGTGCCGCTGGTCGGCGGCGACGGCTGGGACTCGCCGTCGGTGATCGAGATCGGCGGCAAGTCGATCGACGGCTCGTATTTTTCGGATCACTACTTCGTCGGCGATCCGCGCCCGCTGGTGCAGACCTTCGTCAGCAAGATCAAGCAGCGCCACGGCAAAGCCCCCGAGGCGAATGCTGCGCTGGGATACGACGCGCTGCATATCTTCGCCAATGCGGTGAAGCGCGCCGGCTCGCTCGACCGCGCGAAGATCCGCGACGAGATCGCCGCGACGAAAGACTACCAGGGCGTCTCCGGCACCATCTCCATGGGACCCGACCGCAACCCCATCAAGCCGGTGGCCATCATCCAGATCCGCAACGGCCAGATGGGATTCGCGGGGTGGGTGAAGCCGTAGCGGAAAAGCAGCGCGCGCCTTCCGTCTTCTCCGATGAAAGGAGAAGAGGAATGAAACTCGAACTGATGTCCGCAACGGGAACCACCGCGTCACAATCGGAAGCGCAGCTCGTCGTTCCGGTCGGATACAAGATCATCTCCGGCGGTGCGTACGTCGACGGCAGCAACAACATGGGCAACATGCTCACGGCGTCGTATCCCGCGAGCATCCGGAGCTGGTACGCACGTTCCAGCGATCAGGTCCTCGGCGATCCGGCTACCGTCAAGATCAACGTGCTCGCGCTGCACGATCCGAACGACGAGTACGACGTGCAGATCGGCAGCCAGACCAGCGCCATGTTTCAGCCGTATCCCTGGGTGACGGTCACGCCGCTCGACGGCTATGTGATCACCGGCGGCGGCGCGTGTGCGAACTACGGGGCGGTCGGCGCGCAGCAGTTCCTGGTGGCCAGCACGCCGACCGCCGACGGCGGCGGATGGTTCGCGGCGAGCCGCGAGCATGTCAGCGCCGGCCCCGGCTCCGTCACCGCGTACTACATCGCCGTGCGGCGCCGCGACGGCGTGCCGCTCGACCGCAGAATCGTGCAGCAGACGTCGCCGACTGCCGTCGGGCGTCCGCATGAAGACGTCGAGAGCGTGGACGGTTACCAGCTCGTCGGCGGCGGCGCGGCCGTCTCGCAGGACACCGGCATCGGCAATCTGCTCACCGCGTCGTATCCGCGCGTGAAGCAGAGCGACCCGACGCGGTTCGAATGGTTCGGCCAGTCGCAGGATCAGCAGAAGTTCGCGGCGGAGCAGATCACCGTCGCCGCGATCCTGTTGCGCGACTGACGCTGCTCGTAGTCGCCGGCGCGTTCGACCGTGCCGGCGACTGCTGCGCGACCACGCTCTCGAAGCGCTGTTCCATCATGTCGACGAAACGCGCGTAGCCTTCGCGGTCGATGAACTGCTTCGTCTTCCTCTTCTTCTCGAGATCGAAGAAGCTGCCGTGCGCGGCGAGAAAGATGTCGGGATGCAGCGAGCGCAGAAAGGCGAACTGCGCGCGGTAGTCGGCGACGGCGTCGGGATAGCGCGGGTTGCCGACCAGTTTGATAGCCGGCCGGCACGCTAGGGCTGCAGAGGAAGACCACGTCGAGCTTGCGCGTGCGATCGCGCAGGGTCATCGTCCAACTCGTGCAGCCGCGGGTGTGGCCGGGGGTGAGGTGGGCGACGAGATCGGCGCCGCCGAGGCGGACGTGGGCGCCGTCGCGGATGATCGAGTCGGCGTAGACGGGCGGGAACGGGAAGCGGTTGGCGAACTGCGGATCATCGAGGCCGCCGCGCGCGAGTTGCGGAATCTCGAGCGGATGCGCGAGGAGCCGCGCGCCGGTCACGCGCTGCAGCTCCGCCAGTCCGCCGGCGTGATCGTAGTGGGCGTGGCTGCTGAGCAGGATTTTCACGTCGCGCAAACGGAAGCCGAGCTTCTCGATGTTGCGCGCGATCTGCGGCGCCGTCTCGGCGAAGCCGCCGTCGAGGACGATGTGTCCCTGCGGCGTCGTCACCAGGTACGAGGTCACCTCGGCCGCGCCGACGTAGTAGAGATTCGCGGCGATGCGGAACGGTTCGACCGGCTCGTTCCACGCGCGTGAAGTCGGATCGCTCTGCGGGTGGGCCATCGTGGTCGCAGCCGTCGCGGCGAAGAACAGCAGCAGAAGTCGTCTCACAATACGAGTATACTTATTGGCAATACACCAAGATCGAGGAGAGACTCTCAGATGCGCAAGACCACGTTGTGTCTCGTCGCCGCGTTGTCGGTGACGATGCTGGGCGGCACCGCCAGCGCCGCCGACAGCCCGCAGAAGCCCGGCAAGTGGAACATCAAGATGGAGATGGAGATCCCCGGCATGCCGTTCAAGATGCCGCCGGTCAGCGTCGACGTCTGCGTCACCGCGGACGATCTGAAGGATCCGCAGAAGGCGGTTCCGACGGACGCGAAGTCGAAGTGCACGGTCGGCGACTACAAGGTCGACGGCAACACCGTCACCTGGACCGTCGACTGCCCGAAGGACAAGACCAAGGGCAACGGCCAGATCACCTACACCGACGACAGCTACACCGGCTGGATGAAGATGCAGATGGGCGAGCAGGAGATGAAGACGAAGTACTCCGGCAAATGGCTCGGCGAGTGCACCAAGAAGTAATCCGCACGTGATCGAAACGGAAAAGGGCAGGTCGGCGACCTGCCCTTTTTCATTCGACCGGAGGAACCGGCTCCGGTGTGGCCATCATGTCGTCTTCCGGCTCGTCGCCCTTGCCGGCTTTACGCTCGGCGCGGCGGGCGGCTTTGAGCTGCTGGCGCTCGCGCTTGGCGTGCTCGCGCTGTCTCTTGAGGAACGATGTTTGCGGTTTTGCCATCGCTTTCCCAACCCGGCAACGCAGAGATGAATTCCGGTTCGGGGCTGCGGCGCGTCCCTTGCTGCGTCCGCCAGCGGTGAAGGGTCTTGTTCTCACGCTGCTCGTGGCCGGCTGCGCGGCGGTGCCGCCGCCTGAGCCCGCTCCGTCGCTCGACACGATCGGCGCGCGCACGCTCACCGACGCCGCGCTGCCGCACGCGCCCGACACGCCGTGGACGCGCGCCGAGCTGACCGCCGCCGCGCTCGCTCTTCATCCGGAAGTGCGCGTGGCCACGCTGCGGTGGGAGGAAGCGCGGGCGGCGCTGCAGGTCGCGGCGCAGCGTCCGAATCCGACGGTGAACCTCGGCGTCGAGTACAAGAACGAGACGTCGCCGTGGATCATCGGCCTGACCTCCGACGTCACCATCGAGACCAGCGGCAAGCGGGCGCTGCGCGTGGAAGAGGCGCGTCACGCGCTCGCCGCCGCCGCGGCCGGCGTGACCAGCACGGCCTGGGGCGTCGGCGCGCACGTGCGCGAGGCGCTGGCGGCGATGCGCAGCAGCGAGTCGCGTGCGACGTTGCTCGCGGCGGAGGAGCGGACGCAGCAGGAGATTGCGTCGATGCTGGAGAAGCGCGTGTCGGTGGGTGAGGCGGCTACGCCGGAGCTGAGCCGCGCGCGCATCGCCGCGCTGCAGACGTCGGCGCTGCGCGCGCAAGCGGAGCGCGAGCGCGAGCAGGCGCGTGTCGCTCTCGCCGCCGCGCTCGCGCTGCCGGCCGATGCGCTGGGCAACGTGCGCATCGCCACGAGTTTCACCACGACGCTGCCGCCGGCCTCCGAGCTGCGCACGCTGGCCTTGCACGCGCGCTCCGACATCACCACCGCGGTGGAGGAGTTCCGCGCCGCCGATGCGGCGTATCGTCTCGAGGTGGCGCGGCGCAATCCCGACGTGCATCTCGGTCCCGGCCTCGGCTGGGATCAGGGCGCCGCCACCTGGTCGCTCGGCGTCGGCGCGGAGCTGCCGCTGTTCCATCGACGCGAAGGCGAGATCGCTGCCGCGCGCGCACGGCGCGACAGCGCCGGCGCGGCGATCCTCGCGTTGCAGTCGCGCATCCTCACGGAGCTCGACAGCGCCCTCGCCGCGCGCATCGCGCTGCAGGCGCGGCTCGAGGAAGCGACGCGCCTCGTCGCCGCGCAACGCACCGCTACCGACCGCGCGCGACGCAGGTTCGCGGCAGGCGAGTCGGATCGGCTCGAGCTGCGCACGTCGGAGCTCGAGCTCGAAGCGGCGGAACTGTTGCGCGCCGAGGCGGAAGCGGAACTGCTCGCCGCGGAAGGGCGCATCGAAGCGGCGGTGCAGCGGCCGTTGGACGCGCCATCCGAGGAGCTTCGATGACACTCCACCGCTGGCAACTCGCACTGCTCCTCGCCGGCGCGCTCCTGCTCGGCGCGCTCGCCACCGCCGCGGTGCTCAAGCGCGACGCCGCCGAAGAGCCGGAAGCAGAAACGCCGCAGCGCGTCGATACCGCGAGCGGCGCGACGGAGCTGCACCTGCAACCTTCCGACGCCGCGCACATCGTGGCCGAGCCGGTGCAGTCGACCGCGCGGGCGACGGCGGTGAACGCCCTCGGCACCGTCCTCGACGTCCGCGAATTGATCGACGCGCGCGGACAGCTTCTCGCCGCGCGCGCGCAAGCCGAGAACGCGAACGCGCGGCTCGCCTCCGACCGCGCCGAAGTGTCGCGTCTGCGCCTCTTGAACGCCGACGACAAGAACGTCTCCGACCGCGTGCTGCAGGAAGCGGAGGCGCAGTTGCGCGCCGACGAAGCGGCCGCGCGCGCCGCGTCGGCCACCATCTCCGCCGCCTCCGAGTCGCTCGTGCATCGCTGGGGACGCGCCGCTGCGGCCGACGCCGCCGGCAGCGGGCGCGAAGTTTCGCGGCTCGCCGGCGGCGACGACGCCCTCGTCGAAGTCGGCATGCCGCTCGGCGTCGCCGCGCCGCCGCCCTCGCTGCGCATGACCGCCGCGAATGGCGCCGCCGTCACCGCCTCGCTCCTCGGCCCGATGTCCGTCGCCGACGCGCGTTTCGCCGGCCGCTCCTGGCTCTACCTCGCGCGCGACGCCAGCCTCGCCGCCGGCACCACGCTCCAGGCGCCGCTCGAATCGCACGCCGCCACCGGCGCCTTCGTCCCGGCCAGCGCCGTCGTCTACGACTCCGGCCGCGCCTGGATCTTCGTGAAGAACGGCAGCCGCTATCGCAAGACGCCGCTCTCGGTCGACGCGCCGGTCAGCGGCGGCTACTTCGATCCGTCCATCGCCGCCGGCACGCTCGTCGTCACGCGCGGCGCGCAGCAACTGCTCTCCGAAGAGGCGAGGCCGAAGGAGATCGAGTAGTTGCTCGCGCGCATCGTCGGCTTCTCGCTCCGGCGGCCCGGCATCGTCATCGCGCTGGCGCTCATCGCGCTGATCGAAGGCGGGCTCGCGCTGACGAACGCGCGCTTCGACGTCTTTCCCGAGTTCGCGGCGAAGCAGATCGATGTGCAGACCGAGGCGAAAGGATTCTCGCCCGATCAAGTCGAGCTGCTGGTGACGCGGCCGCTAGAGCTCGCGCTCAACGGCGCGGCCGGACTGCGCGATCTCCGTTCCACCTCCGTCGAAGGCCTGTCGCTGATCAACGTCATCTTCGACGACTCCAGCGACGTCAACGCCGACCGGCAGCTCGTCGCCGAACGCATCGCCGCCGCCGCCGCGTCGCTGCCGCGCGAGGCCGATGCGCCGGCCATCGTGCCGCTCACCTCGTCGACCGGCGACCTGATGACCGTCGGCCTCACCTCGCAGCGCCTCGACCCGATGCAGCTCCGCACCTTCGCCGACTCGGTCGTGCAGCCGCGGCTCCTCGGCGTGCCCGGCATCGCCAAGGCCAGCGTCTACGGCGGCGCGGTGCGGCAACTGCAGATCCAGCTCGATCCGGAGCGGCTCGTGGCGCGCAACGTCAGCGTCGACGACGTGGTCAGCGCCGCGCAGCGCGCCACGCGCATCGCCGGCGGCGGCTTCATCGACACCGTCAACCAGCGCCTGGTCGTGCGCACCGAGTCGCAGACGCTGAGCGCCGCCGCGCTCGCAGGCACGGTGCTCGAGCAGACCAGCGTCGGCAACGTCACCATCGGCGACGTCGCCCGCGTCACCGACGCCGCGCAGCCGCCCATCAGCGGCGCGGCGGTGGGCGAGAAGCCGGCCGTGATCCTCAATCTCTGGACGCAGTACGGCGCGAACACGCTCGAAGCCACGCGCGGCGTCGACGCGGCGCTCGCCGACTTGCAGCCGGCGCTCGCGCGCGAAGGCGTGAAGCTCTATCCCGATCTGTTCCGGGCCGCCGCGTTCATCGAGACCGCCAATCGCAACGTCGAGAGCGCGCTGCTCCTCGGCGGCATCCTGGTGATGGCGGTGCTCTTTCTCTTTCTGGCGAACTTCCGCTCCGCCGCCATCTCCTGCATCGCCATTCCGCTCTCGCTCTTCACGGCCATCTCGCTGTTGCAGAAGTTCGGGATGACCCTGAACACGCTCACCCTCGGCGGGCTGGCCATCGCCATCGGCGAAGTGGTCGACGACGCGGTGATCGACGTCGAGAACATCCTCCGCCGCCTGCGCCTGAATCGCGAGCTCGCCGAGCCGCTGCCGCCGCTGCAGGTCGTCTTCGATGCGTCGCTCGAAGTGCGCAGCGCCGTCGTCTACGCGACGCTGGCCGTGGCCATGGTCTTCGTGCCGGTACTGCTGCTGTCGGGACTCTCCGGCCGCCTCTTCGGACCGCTCGCGCTCGCGTACATCCTGGCCATCCTGGCGTCGCTGCTGGTCGCGCTGACCGTGACGCCGGCGCTGTCGCTGGTGCTGCTGCGCGACGCCGCCGAGCGTCCCGAGCGCCGCTTCATCACGCGGCTGAAAGAGCGCTACGCATCGCTGCTCGCACGCGTCGAGCGCAACTCCGGCACCGTGATGGCGTCGGTGGCGTTTCTCACCATCGCCGCCGCGCTCACGCTGCTGCTCCTCGGCGCGAGCTTCCTGCCCGAGCTGCACGAAGGCCACTACCTCGTGCACATGGAAGCGGCGCCCGGCACGTCGATCGACGAGTCGCTGGCCATCGGGCGCGAGGTGACGTCGCGGCTGTCGCGGCTGCCGTTCGTTCGCATCGTCGCCCAGCGCGTCGGACGCGCCGAGGCGGACGACGTGTACGGACCGGAATCGAGCGAATTCGAAGTCGACCTCAAACCACTCGGCTCCGATGCCGCGTCGCGCGCACCGCAAGCGATCCGCGCCGCGCTGGCGCACGTTCCCGGGGCAACGTTTGAGCTCAATACATTTCTCACCGAGCGCATCGAAGAGACCATCACCGGCGAGACCGCGGCGGTGGTGGTGCGGCTCTACGGCGACGATCTCGACGCGCTCGACCGCACCGCGTCGACCGTCGTGCGCGCGCTGCAGAACGTGCGCGGCGCGGCCGACGTGCAGATGACGTCCGTGCCGGGCGCGCCGCAGGTGCGCATCGCGCCGCGCGGCGAAGCGCTGGCGCGTTGGGGCATCGCGCCGGGCGAGGTCGTGAGCGCGGTGCACACCGCGTTCGGCGGCGAGACCGCGGGCGAGCTGTACGAAGGCAATCGCGCCGTCGACGTCGAGGTGATCCTCGCGCCGCAACTGCGCGGCGACGCCGGCGCGGTGGCGCGCCTGCCGATGCGCACCAGCCGCGGCGCGTACGTGCCGCTTTCGGCGCTCGCCGACGTGCGCATCGTCAGCGGACGCTCGGCCATCCTGCACGACGACACGCGCCGCGTGCAGACCATCACCTGCAACGTGGCCGGCCGCGACGCGGCGTCGTTCGTGCGCGACGCGCGCGCCGCCATCGCCCGCAACGTCGACCTGCCGCCGCGCATGACCTTCGACATCAGCGGCACGGCCGCGGAGGAAGCGGCGTCGCGGCGCGAGCTCCTGCTGCACTCGCTGCTCGCCGCCGCCGGCGTCGCACTGCTGCTCTCGGTGGTCCTCGGCCATCCGCGCAATCTGCTGCTCGTCGCCGCCAACCTGCCGTTCGCGCTCGCCGGCGGCATTCTCGCCATCGTCGTCACCGGCGGCGTGATGAGCGCCGGCGCGATGATCGGCTTCGTCACGCTCTTCGGCATCACGCTGCGCAACTCGATCATGATGCTCGCGCACCTGCAGCATCTGATCGACGTCGAAGGCGCGGAGTGGAACGAGCGGACCGCCATCCGCGGCGCGAGCGAGCGGCTCGTGCCGATCGTCATGACCTCGCTCGTCACCGCCCTCGGCCTCCTGCCGCTCGCGCTCGGCGCCGGCGCGCCCGGCCGCGAGATCGAAGGCCCGATGGCCATCGTCATCCTCGGCGGCCTCGTCACCTCGACCGCGCTGAACCTGCTGGTGCTGCCGTCGCTGGCGCTGCGGTTCGGGCGATTCGCGCGGGCGTGATTACGCCGCCGGAATCTCGAACAGAAAGCACGCGCCGCCGGTGGCGAGGTTCTGCACTTCGATCGAGCCGTCGTGTGCTTCGACGATGGCGCGCGTGATCTTGAGGCCGAGGCCGGCGCCGAGGTGCGCGGTCTTCTTCGCCTGCCAGAACGGCTCGAAGAGGTGAGGCAGATCGTTCGGCGCGATGCCGGGGCCGGTGTCCTCGACGCGGAAGAGAACGCGCTTGTCGCGCGGCTGCACCACCAGCCGCACCGTGCCGCCGGCCGGCGTGAACTTCAGCGCGTTGCCGATCAGATTCGTGAGCGCCTGCGCGAGGCGGTCGGCGTCGCCGGAGATCGCCGGCAGCGGCTCGCCGACTTCGGCCTGCAACGTCACCTGCTTCGACGCCGCGATCGGTCCCTGGCTGGCCATCACCTCGCGCACGAGTGCCGCCGCATCGACGCGGTCGCGCCGCACGGAGAGCTTCGTGTTCTCGAGCTTCGTCACGTCGAGCAGATCCTGGATGAGCCGCTGCATCCGCTTCGTCGTGGCCAGGATTGTCCCGACGTGCTCGCCCTGTTCGTCGGGCGCGCTGCCGGCGATCAGTTGCGTGCTGAGGGTGATGGTGGTGAGCGGGCTGCGCAGATCGTGCGCGACCACGCCGAGGATCTCGTCGCGGATCTTCACGAGCTGCTGCTGCTGCTCGAGCGCCGCCTGCCGCGCCGCCGACTCCTCGGCGAACATCGACGCGAGCGTGCGCAGCCGCGCCACCATCCAGAGCACCAGCGCCGCGGCCACGGCCGCCAGCACGACCAGTCCGGCGGTGAGCCACATCTGCAACTGCCCGAGGCGCCGCACCTCGCTGCGCCGCATCGACTGATACGAGGTGATCGCCTCGTCGACGCGGTGCACCGCCTCGATCACCGCCGGATAGTTGTCGTCGAAGGCGAGCTGCTGCAGCTCGCTGCTGCGCTGCACCGACGCCTGCCAGCCGGCGATGCGGCTCTCGAGCTCGCGCAGCGCCGCGTCGAACTCCGGCCCCATCGTGCCGGCCTGCTTCGCCAGGCGCTGCATCGCCGCCTGCTGCGGCGGGAGCTCCTCGCGGTAGCGGGCGATGTAGGCGGAGTCGCGCGTGACCGCCGCGCGTGTGACGGTGGCCATCTCGCGGCTGAGGCGGTAGTTGATCTCGTTGAGCGCCGCGCGCGCCGGCTCGGCGTGCTGCTCGTTCGCGGCGCGGTAGCGCTCCGTCTGCCGCGTCACCGCGAACGGCAGCAGCACCAGCGCGGCGAGCGAGAAGACCACCAGCGCGGCGGCGGCGATGAGCGCGGCGGCGGACGGCTGGCGGCGATTCACGACGGATCCGCGAGCGCGGACGCGCGCCGCCGCTCGGCGAGCGCGAGCTGCGCGCACATCAGCAGCATGCCGGTGTCGCGGATCAGCACGAACCACATGTCGTCGATGCGCTGCTCGTGCGTCTTACCGACCGCGGAGACGTCGAAGCAGCCGCAGTCGATGGCGTTGCCGCGCGCGAGGTTGATGCTGATGGCGATCATGAACGTCACCAGCAGGATGGTGATGATCCAGCGCGCGCCGCGCTTCCAGACGCCGAGGATCAGGGCGAGGCCGGAGAGCAGCTCAACCCACGGCATCGCCAGCGCGCTCAGGTTGATCAGCGCGCCCGGCAGGATGCGGTAGTTGTAGATCATGTGGGCGAAGGCGGGCGGATCGGCGATCTTCGGCAGCGCCGCGGCGACGAAGATCGCGCCGAGGGCCAGTTGCACGCGGATGGTGAGCCAGGGATGCGTGAGCCAGTTCACGGCTGCGCGCCCTTGTGCACCGCGCCGTTGCGCTTCTGCCAATCCGGAAATCCATCCTTATAGACGTACACGTTGTTGAACTGGATGCCCCAGAGTTTTTCGGCGAGCATGTGCGAGTCTTCGCATGCGCCGCCGGTGCAGTAGACGACGATCGGCTTGTTCTGGTCGGCCGGGTCGGGACGCTCGTTGAAGAGCGCGTTGACCTTCTCGTCGATGTCCGACTCCCACACCGAGAACGGCCGCGCGCCGGCGATGTGCCCTTCTTCGTAGACGGAGCTGCGCCGCGCGTCGAGAAAGAGCGCGCCCTGTGCGTGCAGCGACGCCACGTCGTCGCCGGAGAGCTCGACGTAGGCCTTGTCGGGATGCGGCGCGAACTCGCGGCGCGCCGGGGCGGGCGGCGTGGTGGGCGGCGTCTGGGCGATCGGCGCCTGCGGCGCTTGCGCGATGGTCGTGGTCGCGCTCGGCGCCGGCGCGTGCGTAGTCGTGGCCGCGGGCGGCAGGGTGGTGGTGGGCGCGGTAGCGGTAGCGATGGTCGTGGTCGCGATCGGCGCGGTGGTGGTCAGCGGAGCGGCGGTCGCAGTCGGCGCGGTGGTGGTGATCGACGTCGTCGTCACCGGCGCGGTCGTGCTCGCCGCCGCCGGCACCTTCAACGCATTCGGGTAATACCCCGGCAACATCAACCGGCGCGTGCGCGAGGCGAACCCGTTCGCGACGACGGCCAGCACGAGCGCAGCGGCGATGAGACAGACGGCCTGAACGAGCGGATGGCGAACGCGCATGGGCTGTTGATCCGTACGACGCGCCAGCGCGCCGCAGGGTTCCGCATGCTAACTCACTCGACGCGGCGCAACACCATCAGCGCGTACGCCTGCACGCGCACCTCTTCACCGGCCCGCCACTCGTGATGCTCGCGCAGGTCGGGCACCGGATCGTCGGTGTCGATCACCTTCTGCCACTTGTCGCCCCACGGGCAGGTCGGCAGCTTGAACGGCATCGCCTCCGAGTGCGCATTGAAGAGCAGATAGAAACTGTCGTCCGTCACCGGCTCGCCGCGCTCGTCGGGCGTCGCGATGGCCTTGCCGTTGAGGAACACGCCCACCGTGCGGGCGAAGCTGCTCTGCCAATCCTCATCCGTCATCAGCTCGCCGTCCGGCTTGAACCAGCCGATGTCGCTGACGTTGCTGCCGCGGAGCGGACGGCCGTGGAACCAGCGCCGCCGCTGGAAGGCGGGATGGTCCTTGCGGAACTGGATCACGCGCGCGACGAACGCGCGCAGACCGTCGTCGGTGTGCTGCCAGTCGAACCAGGAGATCTCGTTGTCCTGGCAGTAGGCGTTGTTGTTGCCGCCCTGCGTCCGCCCGAGCTCGTCGCCGCCGAGGAGCATCGGCACGCCTTGCGAGAGCAGCAGCGTCGTGAGGAAATTGCGCTGCTGCCGCGCGCGCAGCGCCTGGATGCTCGGGTCGTCGCTCGCGCCTTCGGCGCCGCAGTTCCAGGAGCGGTTGTCGTCGGCGCCGTCGCGGTTCTCTTCCTTGTTCGCCTCGTTGTGCTTCTCGTTGTACGAGACGAGATCGCGCAGCGTGAAGCCGTCGTGCGCGGTGATGAAGTTGACGCTCGCCGACGGCCGCCGCCCGTTCGCCGCGTAGAGATCGGAGCTGCCGGTCAGGCGCGTGGCGAAGTCGTCGAGGGTCTGATCGGTGCCGCGCCAGTAGTCGCGCACGACGTCGCGATAACGGCCGTTCCACTCGCTCCAGAGCGACGGGAAGTTGCCGACCTGATAGCCGCCTTCGCCGACGTCCCACGGCTCGGCGATCAGCTTCACCTGCGAGATGAACGGATCCTGCTGGATGATGTCGAAGAAGGCGGAGAGGCGGTCGACGTCGTGCAGCTCGCGCGCGAGCGTCGCCGCGAGGTCGAAGCGGAACCCGTCGACGTGCATCTCCAGATGCCAGTACCGCAGCGAGTCCATGATGAGCTGCAGCACGTGCGGATGGCGCATGTTCAGGCTGTTGCCCGTGCCGGTGTAATCCATGTAGTACCGCTCCTGCCCGGCCACGGTGCGGTAGTAGGCGTTGTTGTCGATGCCTTTCATCGAGAGCACCGGCCCGAGGTGATTGCCCTCGGCGGTGTGGTTGTAGACCACGTCGAGAATCACCTCGATGCCCGCCTCGTGCAGCGCCTTCACCATCTGCTTGAATTCCATCACCTGCTGCCCGCAGTCGCCGGCCGCGGAGTAGCCGTTGTGCGGCGCGAGGAACGAGATCGAGTCGTAGCCCCAGTAGTTGCGCAGGCCGCGCTCGAGCAGTTGATTGGCGTGCACGAACTGATGGATCGGCAGCAGCTCGACCGCGGTCACGCCGAGCTGCTGCAGGTAGCGGATGGCGGCGGGATGGGCGAGGGCGGCGTACGTGCCGCGCAGGTGCTCCGGGATGTGCGGATGCAGCATCGTGAAGCCCTTCACGTGCATCTCGTAGATGATCGTGCGGTGCCACGGCGTGCGCGGCCGGCGGTCGTCCGACCAGTCGAAAAATGGATTGATCACAACGGACTTCGGCATGAACGCCGCGCTGTCGGCGTCGTTGCGCGAGTCTTCCGGATTGTCGAAGTGGTAGGGAAAGATCGACTCGTTCCACTGCACTTCGCCGCACACCGCCTTGCCGTACGGATCGAGCAGCAGCTTGGCCGGATTGCAGCGGTGGCCGTGATCGGGCTCCCACGGTCCGTGTACGCGAAATCCGTAACGCTGCCCCGGCCCGATCTGCGGCAGGTAGCCGTGCCAGATGAAGGCGGTCGACTCCGGCAGATCGACGCGGGTCTCGTTGCCGGCCTCGTCGAAGAGGCAGAGCTCGACGCGCGTCGCGACCTCGGAGAAGAGAGAGAAGTTCGTCCCGACGCCGTCCCACGTCGCGCCGAGAGGAAAGGGATTGCCTGGCCAGATTTTCACGCGCGGGCGAAGACGGCAAGGAGAGTGCCAGTGGACATCTCCTAAAGTTGTAGTAGCATTCTCCTAAAGCGTTAGGAGGTGAACGTGCCGCGCAGCCGCAGAAACGAACAGCTCACGCCTCTGGAGCACGAGATCATGCAGGTCTTGTGGGAAGCCTCGCCCGCCTCGGTGACCGACGTGCAGCAGCGCCTCGAGGCCTCGCGACCGCTGGCCTACACCACGGTGCAGACCATGCTCAACGTCCTCTGGAAAAAGGGGAAGGTGAAGCGGGCTCTCGTCGAGCGCGCCTATCACTATCGGCCGGTACTGACACGGACGCGCGCGGCGCAGGACGCGGTGCGCACCGTGATCGACCGCGTCTTCGGCGGCTCGGCCGAGGAGCTGGTGATGAACCTCGTGGAAACGAAACGCCTCACCCCGGAGGCGCTGCGGCGCCTGCAGCAGACGCTCGACGAACAGGAGACGGGCGATGGACGCGATTAGCGCCTTTGCCGTGAACGCCCTCTGGCAGAGCGGAGTGATCGCGATCGTCGCGCTGCTCGCCGCACGCTGCACGCGCGGCCACGCGAAGCTGCAGCACGCGCTGCTGGTCGGCGCGGCGGCGCTCTGCGCGATCGTGCCGCTGTGGAGCACGTTCTTGGTCGTGCCGGAGGCGCGCGTCAGCGTCGTCGGCGCGCCACCGGTCGCGCCGTCGATCGACTTCGCTACGCCGCTGGCGCTGCTCTGCGTCGCCTTCGCATTCCGCCGCCTCGCGCAGCTCGTCCGGGCCACGCTCGCGGCGCGCCGCCTGTACGCCTCGGCACTTGACGCGCCGCTGCCCGATGACGTGCGACGCGAGCTCGACGCCCTCGGTTCGTACGCAGCGGTCGTTCGCGAGTCGGAGGCGGTCGACAGCCCCGTCACCGTCGGCGCCATCCGGCCGCGCGTCCTCCTGCCGGTGGCGCGTGCGTGGCCGGACGGCGCGCTGCGGGTCGTGCTCGCCCACGAGCTCGCGCACGTGGCGCGGCGTGACGGTCTCGTGCACGCGATGGTCAACTGGTTGACCATTCCGCTGGCCTTCCATCCGCTGGTCGCGCTGCTCCTCCGCCGCGGCGCCGCCGCGCGCGAGATGGCCTGCGACGAGCGCGTCGTACGCGCCGCGGTCGAGCCGCGTCTCTGCGCGCGTACGCTGCTCGCGCTCGCGCAAGAGCGCGTCGCGCCGGCGCTCGCCTTCGGCGACGTCGCCGCGCTCGAGCTGCGCCTGCAGCACCTCGCCTCGCTGCCCGACGAGCGGCGCCGCCGCAATGCGCGCGTCGCTCTCGCCGCCGCCGCGCTCGTGCTGGCGTCGCTCGCGCTCTGGCTCGCGCACACGCCGCTGCTGACCGCGCGCGCACCGCGCGATCTCTCCGGCACCTGGGTGATGAACGTCGCCGCCAGCAACGCCGGCGGTCTGCGGCCGTACGAGTCGATGACGCAGACGCTCATCCAGCGCGGCGACACGCTCGAGAGCCGGCAACATCGCGTCCGCGGCGGCGGCGTGGTCGAGCGCGTCACCTGGCAAGTGCGCCTCGACGGCGTCACCCGTCCCATCCGCGTCAGCAACCGCCAGCGCACGCGCGGCAGCGGGCGCTGGAGCGGCGACGCCGTCATGCTCGAGATGATCTCGCCCCACGGCCACCACGAACGCTTCCGCGTCGGCGTCACCGCCGACGGCAAACGCCTCGTCTCCGAAGGCGACGTCGTGCAACGCAGCGGCGCCGCACCCACTCACTGCAAATTCATCTTCGAGCGTGCACGATGAAACGAGCCTTCGCCATCCTCCTCCTCACCGCATCCGTCGCCGCGCAGACCGCGCCCGACAAGCCCATGGAACAGACCAAGAAGAACATCAAGGCGCTCAACGGCGTCCCGTCATCCCAGCTCATCCCGCTGATGACGGTCATGGCCAACTCCCTCGGCGTGACCTGCAACTACTGTCACGAGCCGGCCTGGGAATCGGATGCGAAGCCGGCCAAGGAAGCGGCGCGGCGGATGATCCGCATGACGCGCGCGATCAACGACACGCACTACGGCGGCCGGGTCGTCGTCACCTGCAACAGTTGTCATCGCGGCCGCGTCGCCGTCGACGACGTGCCGTCGCTCGAAGACGCCGGCTACTACCACGTCGCGCAGAGCAGCGTCGTCACGCCGGCCTTGCCGAACGCCGAGGAGCTCTTCACAAAGTATGTGGCCGCGTGGGGCAGTGAGGCCGACTTTGCGAAGATCGCCAAGCGCACCACGCGCGGCCTCGCCACCGGACAGAGCGGCCGCGGCGACGCGCGCAGCGCGCCGTACGAGGTGACGCAGACGCCGCCGTCGACGGTCAGCATCGACACCGCGCTCTCGTATCCGCCCGAGGCGAATCGCGAGCTCGGCTGGCAATTCTTCAACGCGCGCGGCATCCGCAAGCGCTACTCGTCGGTGAAAACGGTCGGCGTCGAGAAAATCCGCGGCCGCGACGCGTGGGTGGTCGAGGCCCAGCCGGAGGAAGGCGGCCGCCCGGAGCGGCTCTACTTCGACGCCGCGCGCGGCGTGCTGTTGCGGCGCGTGCGCGAGGCCGCGACGCTCCTCGGTCCGCTGCCGGAGGCGTACGATTTCGATGACTACCGCACCGTCGACGGAGTGCTCGTGCCGTTCCAGCTCTCCTGGTCGCGCGGCGACTATCAGATCGTCCACCGCGCCGCCGAGGTGAAACACGAATTCGTCACCAAGTAACGGGCCACGTGGCACGGCGCTCGCTGTTATTCGCACCCACGATGCGAAACAGGAACGCCCACGATCGGCGGTGCAGCTACGTGGTCGTCGTCGAACATGCGACGGCGTCCTCGGGCGAGCTGCGCGATCTCGCGAGCTATCTCTCGACCCTCGGCGTCGCGGATTGTGACGTCGTCATTCTCGACCCGTCGCCGCGGCTCCAGTTCGAGCTCAACAGCCGCATCTTTCGCTGGGTCGGCCGGCACGTGGCCGTCCGTCCGGAGCACCGCACGCCGGGCGGCGCCGTCGACCCGATCCGCGCCGCGGCGAGCGTTGCCGCGTGCGAGAAAGTCATCTACGCCGATCAGGGCGTCCGCTACACACCCGAGGCCGTCGGCCAGATTTGCGATCTGCTCGACCTGCATGAGGTCGTCGAGCCGCAGGACTACCTCGAGCCGCTCACGTGGTGGGGCAGCATCGAGGCCGGACGCATCCTGGTGCATCGCGGGATCGAGCCGCGCCCCGATCACGGCGCGACGTTCGGCTTCCGCCGCAGCAGCATCAACGCGCTGCGCGCGCTCGGCTCGTCGGAAACGCACGACGATCCGGTGCGCCGTCTCTCCGCGGTCGGCGCCGAAGTGCACGCCGCCGGCGACGTCTTCGTGCGCCGCGAGCCGGGCGCCTTCGGCGAATGGCTCGCCGACCGCCCGCGCAGCGCCGGCGAAGACTTCGTGCTGCCGGTCAAGAGCGCCTTCTTCTTCTCGATCGTCCCGATCCTGACCCTGCTCGCCGTCGCCGGCGGCGCCAAACTCGCCGGAGGCTACGCCGGCGTCCTCGGCTTCGCCTCCGTCGTCCTCGCACTCCGCGGCCGCAGCGGCGCCGCAACCTTCTTCCCGCTACGCGCCTGCCTCTTCGCGCCGCTCTGGCTCCTCGAGCGCAGCGTCAGCGTCTACTGGGCGCTCTACCGCCGCGTGCGCGGCACCGAAGCCGCGAGACCGGGCATCGCCGTGCCGGTCGGCGCGCAAGGCGAACGGGTCGCCAGCGGCGAGTGAAGCTCCGCCGCGCGTTCGCACGCGCGGCGGAAGCGATGAGCTACTTGTCGTCGCCGCCGCCGAAGATCGGCAGCTCGGAGATCGTGAACGCCAGCGCGGCGTACCAGCTCGCGTCGAACCGCTCGCGCGTCGACACCTCTTCCGGCGTCGTCGCGCCGAGCGTCACGCCGTTCGCCAGCCGCGTCACCCGCTGCTGCGTATGGCCGGCGCTGATCCGCGCGAATTTCCCGATCGTGTGCGAGAACCCGATGAACGCGGACGGATTGTCGGTATCCATCCCGAACCCGACCTGCGCCCCGAACCCACGCGCCCAGCGCGGTGAGACGTTCAGCATCAGCGCCAGCTTGCCGGTGCGGTCGGTGCGCGACGTCTCGTTGACGAACAACTCCTTCGCCGGATCATCCGCCGCCGCCTTCGTCGCCGCCGGCAGCCCCTTGTACTCCCGGTCGTTCGCGTGCGTGTAGATGAGCGCCGTGTCGACCCCGATCCCGTAGTCGCCGCGCGAGAGCGTGTATTTGCCGGAAACGTCGCCGCTGCGGAGAAGCGAGAGATCGTCTTTGAACGTCGGCCGCAGCATCAGATTGAACTCCTCGGTCTGCACGCGGAACCACGGCAGCTTCGCGAGTTGGTTCTTCTCGACGCGCTGCACCTCGATGACACCGTGGGTCAGCCAGCAATTCGACCCGGCGATCTCTGACGACGAGTAGAGCGTGCCGAAGCGTTCCATCTCCGCGGCCCGCATGAGCGCGGCGCCGCGCTTCTCCAGTAGTTTCTCGGCGGAGGCGAGCACCGTGTCGCGCTGCTCCGCGGCGTCGAGGTAGTTCCTCGTCGCGGTCCGCGCCGTCTTCAGCGACTCCGTCATCCACACGTCGCCGGCGGCGTGGGGATTGGCGATGATCCACTGGGCGAGCTTGGTCAGCGGCGCAGCGACGTCGGCGGCCGTACAGTCGTGTGCGATGCTGTCCGACGCGAGCGCGCGTTTCGCGGCGGCGAGCGCTTTCTCGTCGTCCTCGTCGGCGTCGGAGCCGAGGAGTGTCACGCGGAGAAGCGTATCGAGCGCGGAGATCGAGTCGCCGCAGATGACGTCAGTGCCTTCGAGCGTCTTCACGTCAAGCGCCGCCTGCGCGAACGACGCCTGCGTCGACGCGGTGAGATTCTTCAGATCCGTGAGGACGTAGGGCGACAGTGTGCCGCTGGTGCCGAGGTCGGCGAGCTGCAGCAGATCGATGATCGTGGTGCGGTTTGCTTCGGTTTTGCCGACCAGCGTCTTCGCCGCGCCGACGCGCTGCTTCGCGGCCTGCACCGCCTTGCCGAGCGTGTCGTTGTGCGGACGCAGCGCGTCGAGGAACGCGGTCACGAGATTGTCGAGCTCGAGGCGGCCGAGACGGTCGATGCTGGTGATCCTCGGCGCGGGCGTGGTCCCCGACGGGTGGCGCGCCGTTGTCTGCGGAGCCGCGGCCGCTGCCACGGTATGCGTGATTCCCGGGATCACCTTCGGCACCAGCGACCCGCCGAGCCCGGCAATCTTCTGCAGAGCCGCCAGCCCTTCGATGTCGGCCTGCTCGACCTTCGTCACCTCGCTCGTGTAGAGGAGCGGGTTGGTGTTGACCACGAGGACGGCCACCTGCTCGCCGCGCGGTACGTAGAGCGTCGGCTCGTTGTTCGGCGAGACTTCGATACTGTCGTCGCTGCGCGTCGGCTCGCTGCCGTTCCACTCGAAGGCGAGCCACTCTTTCGTGCGGTGGTCATAGACCGCCACGCGCATCGGGTGGCCCTTCGACTTGGCGAGCAGGTACTCCTTGACCGCCGTTTGCGTATCGCAGGTGCCCTGCGCCAGCCCCATGACCGGCACGAGCAGACAGAGAACGACCGTAGTGACGAATCGATTCATGCATCCCTCCGACGTTACTGAGGGACGCCGCTCGCGATTTCTCTAGCCCTTGAACGCCTTCAGCGCCTCGTCCTCGGTCTCGTACACCGAGAACATCGGGAGGAGGTTGGTGAGGCGGAGGGTCTTGGCGACGCGGTCCTGCGGTTTGAGCAGGCGGAGCGAGGCGCCGCGGCGTTGGGACTCGCGGTAGGCCTGCACGAGCTCGCCGAGGCCGTTGCTGTCGATGTAGTCCATCTCGGAGAGGTTCAGCAGGATTTTCCGGCTGCCGCCCGAGAGAATGTCGAGAATCATCTGCGGCAGGATGCTGTCGCTGACGCCGACCGCCATCCGCCCCTTGAAGTCGACGATCGTCACGTCGCCCTGTTCGCGAACTCCGATGTCCATGCGCGGCGGATCATACTGCAATCGTGAACCTGATCCTGCTGTTCGACGGCGACTTCACCGGCGCCGATCGGGTCCGCCTTTCCGGCCGCCGCCTCAAGCACGTGCGCTCCGTTCATCACGCCGCCGCCGGCGATGAGCTCGTCGTCGGTCGCCTCGGCGGAAAGCTCGGCCGCGGCGTCGTCACGCAACTCGACGACGACGCCCTCGAACTGCAGGTGACGCTGACCGACGATCCGCCGCCGCCGCTTCCGGTGACGCTCGTGCTCGCGCTGCCGCGTCCGAAAGTGCTCAACCGCGTCATCGCCGCCGCGACGTCCCTCGGCGTGAAGCGCATCGTGCTGATCAACGCCTGGCGCGTCGAGAAGAGCTACTGGAGCTCGCCGCGTCTGTCCGACGACAACCTCCTGCTGCAGCGCGTGCTCGGACTGGAGCAGGCGCGCGACACGATCCTGCCGTCGATCGAATTGCACCGACTCTTCCGGCCGTTCGTCGAGAACGAGCTGCCGGCGATGGCCCGCGACACGCTCGCGCTGGTCGCGCATCCGCACGCAACGCGCGACTGTCCGCGCGAGGCCGGACGCGCGGTCACGCTCGTCATCGGCCCCGAGGGCGGCTTCATCGCGCAGGAGCTCTCGTCGCTCGAACGCGCTGGATGCGCGGCGGTGTCCCTCGGTCCGCGCGTGCTGCGCGTCGAGACCGCCGTGGCGGCGCTGCTGGCGCGGCTGTTCTGATGCTTGCGCGCGGCGCGCGGCAGAGGTAAAAAAGAGTCTTCCGGAGGAATCGCGATGCGCCTGGTCACGCGCGGTGATCTCGACGGTCTCACCAGCGCCGTCATCATCACGACGAAGGAGTCGATCGAGGACATCCTGCTCGTCCATCCGCAGGACATCACCGACAAACGCGTCGACATCACCGCCGCCGACATCCTGGCGAACCTGCCGTACGACCCGCGCTGTGCCCTCTGGTTCGATCACCATCTCCTCACCGACAGCAACGAGAAGCCGCCCGAGGGATTCGCGGGACGGTATCGCGTGGCGCCGTCGGCCGCGCGGCTGGTGTACGAGTACTACCTCGAGAAGGAACCCCGCGATCCGGCGCTGCTGCGGCTCGCGCAACTCGTCGAAGAGACCGACAGGCTCGATGCCGCGCAGCTCACTCCCGACGACGTCGAGGCGCCGCGCGACTACATTCTCCTCGGCTACACGATCGACAGCCGCACCGGCCTCGGCTCGTTCGAAGACTACTTCCGCCGCCTCGTCGAGTGGCTGAAGACGATGTCGATCGAAGAGGTGCTCGAACAGCCGGAAGTGCGCGCGCGCGTCGACCGCATTCGCGCCGAGCAGCACGAGTTCAAGAGCCTCCTGTCGCGCAACAGCTTCCAGCTCAACAACGTCGTCGTGACGGACCTGCGCGAGATCGAGCGCCTGCCGGCCGGCAACCGCTTCCTGGTCTACTCGCTCTTCCCCGACGCGAACGTGTCGCTGCGCGTGCATTGGGGACTGCGCGACAACACCGTCGTCGCCGCGGTCGGCCACAGCATCTTCAACCGCACCTGCAACACCTCGGTCGGCGATCTGATGTCGCGCTACGGCGGCGGCGGACATCGCGGCGCCGGCACGTGCGTGCTGCCGCTCGAGCGCGCGGCCGACGCCATCGAGGAGATCCTCTTCGAGCTGCAGGCGAACGGCTGATGCCTTCGCCGCTCGACGCGTTCCTGGCGCGCTACGATCCGGAGATCGCCGCGACCGCACGCGCCGCGCGCGCGAAGCTGCGCAAGCTCCTGCCGGGCGCCTTCGAGCTCGTCTACGACAACTACAACGCGCTCGCGATCGGCTACGCGCCGAGCGACCGCACCTCCGAGGCCATCCTCTCGCTCGCGCTCTATCCGCGATGGGTCACGCTCTTCTTTCTGCGCGGCGTGACGCTCGACGATCCGGGACGAATCCTCCGCGGCAGCGGCAAGCTCGTGCGCCACATCGTGCTCGAGGACGCGCGCGATCTCGACCGCGATGACGTCCGCGCGCTCATCGCGCAGGCCACGCACGGCAAGTCGTTCGCGAACGGGAAACTGATCGTGAAATCGATTTCGAACAATCAACGCCCGCGCCGTCCGCGCGGCTGAAGGAGCGGCCATGCGCCTCGCACTCTGCGTCTTGTTCCTCGCGGCGAACCTCGCCGCGCAAACCACGACCGCCATTCGCGCGCGGCACATGCTCGACGTGCGCAACGGCAAGCTGATCGACGATGCGGTGGTGATCGTGCGCGGCCACGACATCGTCGCAGCGGGTGCGGGTCTGGCGGTGCCGGACGGCGCGACGGTGATCGAGCTCGGCGACGCGACCGTCCTGCCGGGTATGATCGATTGTCACACCCATCTGCTCTCGTCCTCGTCCGGCCCCGAGTACGCGACGATGCTGCTGACCAAGTCGCAGGCGTACCGCGCGCTCGAAGGCGCGGCGAACGCGCGCAAGACGCTGCTGGCCGGCTTCACGACTGTGCGCGACGTCGAGAACGAAGGCTCCGGCTACGCCGACGTCGACTTGCGCAACGCCATCCGCAGAGGGCTCGTGCCGGGTCCGCGCATGAAGGTCGCGACGCGCGGCATCGCCGCGGTCGGGCAGTACTACCCGTTCGGCGTGTCGAGTGACCTGCCCGATTTTCCGCGCGGCGCGCAGATGGTCAGCGGCGTCGACGAGGTCCGCCGCGCCGTGCGCGATCAGATCGGCAACGGCGCCGATCTGATCAAGGTCTACGCCGACTGGGACTATCCGACGCTCACCATCGACGAGCTCCGCACCGTCGTCGAGGAAGCGCACAAGGCCGGCCGCAAAGTGGCCGCGCACGCGACCACGACGGAAGGTATTCGCAACGCCGTGACCGCCGGCGTCGACTCGATCGAGCATGGCGACAAGGCCGATCGCGCCACGCTGCTGGAGATGAAGGCGAAGCACGTCTGGCTGGTGCCGACGTATTCGCGCGAGCTCGCGGTGGTCGATGAGGTGCCGGAGGATGCGCGTGCCGAGGTGCGCGCGTATCTCGAGAAGAAAGGAGAGAGCCTGCGGCTCGCGCACGAGCTCGGCGTGAGCGTCGCCGTCGGCTCCGACGCCGGCGAGACGAAGTATCACGGCGCGAACGCCGCGGAGCTGCGCGCGCTCGTCTCGGCCGGCTTCACTACCGCCGAGGCGATCCGCGCCGCAACCATCACCGCCGCAGAGCTCCTCGGCATGCAGGAGCGGATCGGCACCATCGAGCCCGGCAAGGCCGCCGATCTGATCGCCGTGCGCGGCGACGTCCTCGCCGACATCGACGTACTGCAGCACGTGACGTTCGTCATGAAAGACGGCGAAGTGATCCGCTGATCTCGGGGAACGACCAGGGGCCTCCGGCGGCCGGGGCCGAGGGCCCCGGACCCCCATTGGTTGGCCTAGCCTCCGCGACACAGTGTCGTGAGCTTGGAGGCAGTGTCG
>DASVQE010000086.1:0-3912 GCA_036389275.1 Thermoanaerobaculia bacterium | reverse complement strand
GGGGGTCTGGGGCTTGGGGCCCCAGCCGCCGGAGGCCTCTGGTCGTCCCCATTCGTCGGCCAGGCAGGAGCAGGATGTGCAGAGGCGTTGGGGATGGCGACGCGCACGCATGGGCGCGCGGTGAAGCGGCTGCATCGCGCGCAATCGGATGACATCGGCGACCTCCGTACGCAGCGCCCGTTGCCGAACGAGGAGCTCGAGCAGCTCGACCCATTCCTCTTCCTCAATCATCACGGGCCGCAGGTGTATGCGCCGAACAATCGCGGGCTGCCGTTCGGGCCGCATCCGCATCGCGGCTTCGAGACCTGCACCTTCATCGTCGAGGGCTCGCTGCTGCACCGCGACACCGGCGGTCACGAGAGCGTCATTCACGCCGGCGGCGTGCAGTGGATGACGGCCGGGCGCGGGCTCGAACATGCCGAGCTCTCGCCGCCGGCGTTTCTGCGCGACGGCGGCGCGCTGGAGATCCTGCAGTTGTGGGTGAACCTGCCGGCGCGGCTGAAGATGACCGAGCCGCGCTATGTCGGATTGCAGAAGGACGACATTGCGTCCGTCCGGATGGACGGAATGACGCTGCACGTGATTTCCGGAACGATGGAAGGAGTGCGCGGACCGGTCGAGCCGCAGACCGACGTGGCCATGGCCACGCTGCTGATCGAGCCCGGCGGGCGGGCGACGCTGCCGGTGCCGCGCCGCGCGACGATCTTCTTCTACGTCGTCCGCGGCGAGCTGCACGCGTCGGGCACGCCGGTGCCGGCCTTTCATCTGGCGGAGTTTGAGGATGACGGCGAATTCATCGAGTTGGAAGCATCGACGGCTGCGCTGGCGCTCTTCGGCTACGGCACGCCGTTTCGCGAGCCGGTGGTCGCGCACGGACCCTTCGTGATGAACACGCGCGAGGAGATCCTCGAGGCCATTCGCGACTATCAGCTCGGGAGGTTCGGATGAGCGCGCGCATGCCGGCGGTCTTTTTCGGCCATGGAAATCCGATGAACGCCATCGAGCGGAACGCGTACACGGAGGCGTGGTCGGCGATCGGCCGCGCGCTTCCGCGTCCGCGGGCGATCGTCTCTGTCTCCGCGCACTGGTATCTCCCCGGCACGCTGGTGACGGCCATGGAACGGCCGCGCACCATCCACGACTTCGGCGGCTTTCCGCGGCCGCTGTACGAGTTTCAGTATCCCGCGCCCGGCGCGCCCGACCTCGCCGCGCGCGTGGCCGAGCTGTTGGCACCGGTCGGAACGGGCCAGGATCATCGCTGGGGACTCGACCACGGCACCTGGTCGGTGCTCTGTCATGTCTATCCCGACGCCAGCATCCCGATCATCCAGTTGAGCATCGACGAGACGCAGCCCGCGCAGTTTCACTACGACCTCGGCCGCAAGCTCGCGCCGCTGCGCGACGAAGGCATTCTGGTGATCGGCAGCGGGAACCTCGTGCACAACCTCCATACCTACGCGTGGGGCCGCCAGGTGTCCGAGCCGTTCGACTGGGCGGTGCGCTTCGAGACGAAGGCGCGCGAGCTGATGCAGTCAGGCAACCACCAGCCGCTCATCGACTACGAGGCCATGGGCCCCGACGCGATGCGCTCCGCCCCCACGCCCGATCACTACCTGCCGCTCCTCTACGTCCTCGGCGCCGCCCATCCCGACGACCAGGTCACCTTCCCGGTGGAAGGCGTCGACGGCGGCTCGGTCTCGATGCTGAGCGTGCAGATCGGCTAATTCGGCCGGTCGCGCTCCACATACGCGGCGATCAGCGCCTGCGTCTCCGAAAACCCGCGCCGCATCTCGCCGCGAATATCCGCCGCCTCCCGATGCAGCTCCTCCTCTACACCGAGTGTCTTCTCCGCCACCAACTGCAACTGCCGCCGCAACTCCTCGGTGACGATCTCGAAGTGCCGCCGCGAGTCCGCCGCGACCAGCTCGAAGTGCCGGCGCGTCTCGGCGGCGACCGCCTCCGAATGCGCGCGCGTTTGCACCAACTGCTCGTCGATGTATTGCCGCAGCTCCGTCACCGCCGCGGCGTTCTCGCGCCGCGCGTTCACCAGTCCGGCTGCGTTCTCGCGGCGCGTCTCCGCGTTCTGCGCCTCGAGATAACGCCGCGTGTCGGCGGCAAGAGCCTCCGAGTGCTCCCTCGTGGCCGCGGCGAGCGCTTCCGAATGCGCGCGCGTTTGCACCAACTGCTCGTCAATGTATTGCCGCAGCTCCGTGACTGCCGCAGCGAGCTCGCGCCGGGCGTTCACCAGTCCAACAGCGTTCTCACGCCGCGTCTCCGCGTTCTGCGCCTCGAGCCGCTCCGCCGTGCCATCGATGTGCTGCCGCAGCTCGGCTACCGCGGCGGCCAGTTCGCGGCGGGCGTTCTCCAGGCCCTCTGCCATCTCGCGGCGCGTGTTCGCGTTCTGCGCCTCGAGACGCTCCGCGGTACCGTCAATGTGCAGCCGCACGTCGGCCAGCCCAGCCGCCGCCTCGGCGAAGCCCGCGGTCATCTCGCGCCGCACCTCGGCCAGTCCGGCCGCCGTCTCGCTGCGCACCTCGACCAGTCCACCGGCCGCCTTGGCGAAGCCGACGGTCATCTCGCTGCGCACCTCCGCGAACCCGACCGTCATCTCCCGCCGCACTTCCGCGAATCCCGCTGCCGTCTCGCTGCGCACGGCGGCCAGCTCGGCGGATTGCGCTTCCAGCCGCTCGGCGGTTCCCTCGATCTGGGCGCGGAGTGCGGCGAAGCCGTCCAGGCTTTCGCGGCGGGCCGCTTCGAACAAGGCGATGAACTGCTCGTCCGTCACGGGAAAAAGTGTACCTCGGGGGCGGCGGGCGCCGCCCCCGGGTAGAGCGAGTTACTGCTTTTTCATCCGCTCGCGCGGCGCAGCGGCCGGCTCCGCGGATGACGACGAGGTCATGTTTGGGAACCCGCGCTTCCGCATCAGCGCGCCGATGCCGGGGTCGCGGCCGCGGAAGTTACGGTACGCCTCGGCCGGATCGATGGTGTTGCCGACGCTGTAGATGTACTTCGTCAGCCGCGCCGCCACCGCCGGGTCGTACGGACCGCCGCCTTCCACGAAGGCTTCGTACGCATCCGCCGAGAGCGTGTCCGACCAGAGGTAGCTGTAGTAGCCGGCCGAGTAGCCGTCGCCCGCGAAGACGTGCAGGAACTGCGTCGGACGGTGGCGCATGACGATCTCTTTCGGCATGCCGAGCTCCGCCAGCGTTTCCTTCTCGAAACGGTCGGCGTCGATCGGCGTCTCGCCGGCCAGATGCATCTTCATGTCGACCAGCGCGCTCGACAGATACTCGACCGTGGCGAAGCCCTGATTGAACTTCGACGCCCGCTCGATCCGCTCGACCAGCCGCTGCGGAATCGGCTGTCCGGTCTTGTAGTGCAGCGCGAACTTGCTGAGCACTTCCGGCGTCGACACCCAATGCTCGAGCAGCTGCGACGGGAACTCCACATAGTCGCGCGCCACGGACGTGCCGGAAAGCGACGGGTAGTTGACGTTCGACGACAGCCCATGCAGCGCGTGGCCGAATTCATGGAACAGCGTGGTCGCGTCATCCCATGAGATCAGCACCGGCTCGCCCGGCGCACCCTTCACGAAGTTCGCGTTGTTCGAGACGATCGTCGTCACCTCGCGGTCGAAGCGCTCCTGATTCCGGTACGCATTCATCCAGGCGCCGGAGCGCTTGCCCGGCCGCGCGTACGGATCGAAGTACCAGACTCCGATGTGCCGCCCCGTGTTCTTGTCCGTCACTTCCCACACCCGCACGTCGGGGTGATAGACCGGCACGTTGTTGATCGGCGTGAACTGGAAGCCGAAGAGCTGCCCGGCCACCCAGAACATCCCTTCGCGAAGCTTCTCGAGCTGCAGGTACTGCTTCACCTCGTTCTGATCGAGGTCGTACTTCGCCTTGCGCA
>DASVQE010000085.1:0-9689 GCA_036389275.1 Thermoanaerobaculia bacterium | reverse complement strand
GTCTGGGGCCCTCGGCCCCAGCCGCCGGAGGCCCCCGGTCGTCCCCCGATTCGCATTCCGCCTGGGCGGAATAGAAAGCGAGTCCGTATCGATAAGATGCGCACGATGAATCGTGAAGTGCCGACTTTGTCGGTGATCGTTCCGGTCTACAACGAGCGGCCGACCGTGGCCACGGTGCTCGAGCGGGTGCTGGCGGTGCCGATCTCGAAGGAGATCCTCGTCATCGACGACTGCTCGACTGACGGCTCGCCGGACATCGTCGAGGAGATTGCGCGCCGCGAGCCGTCGATCCGACTGTTCCGGCAGACCCACAATCAGGGCAAAGGCGCCGCGCTGCGGCGCGCCTTCGCCGAGGCGCGCGGCGAGATCGTCATCGTGCAGGACGCCGACCTCGAATACGACCCGCGCGACTATCCGAAAATCGTCCAGCCGATCCTCGACGGCGACGCCGACGTCGTCTACGGCTCGCGCTTCGAAGGCCATCCGCGGCGCGTGATGATGTACTGGCACACCCTCGGCAACTCGCTGCTCACCTGGCTCTCGAACCTCACCACGAACCTCAACCTCACCGACATGGAGACCGGCTACAAAGCCTTCCGGCGCGAGGTCATCCAGTCGCTGCGCATCCAGTCCAACCGCTTCGGCTTCGAGCCGGAGATCACCGCCAAGATCGCGCGCCGCGGCTACCGCATCTACGAAGTGCCGATCTCGTATCACGGCCGCGACTACTGGGAAGGAAAGAAGATCAACTGGAAAGACGGCGTGTCGGCTGTCTGGACCATCTTCAAGTACGGCTTCCTGGTGAAGGGCGACTCGGAGGCGGGCGGCTACATCACCCTCGAGCGGATGGGACGGCTCTCGCGCTACAACGGCTGGATCTGGCAGAGCATCGCGCCGTACGTCGGCCGCCGCGTGCTCGAAGTGGGCGCGGGCATCGGCAACATGACGCGCGTCCTCTACGGCCGCGACCTGATCGTGGCCACCGACATCGAGGTCCCGTACCTGCACGTGCTGCGCAACCGCTTCGCGCGCAACCCGACCATCCGCGTGGCGAAGCTCGACCTCAACTCCGACGACCATCTGCCGCTCAAGGACCACGCCTTCGACACCGTGGTCTGCCTCAACGTCCTCGAGCACATCGAGTACGACGAGCAGGCGCTGCACAACCTCTACGACGTGCTCGTGCCGGGCGGACGGCTGCTGCTCTTCGTGCCGGCGGACCAGAAACTCTACGGCACGCTCGACAAACAGGTCGGCCACTTCCGCCGCTACTCGCGCGAGTCGCTGCAGCGGGTGATCGAGGCGGCCGGCTTCATCACCGACAAGATCACCTACCAGAACCGCTTCGGCCGCTTCGGCTGGTGGCTGAACGGCAAGGTGCTGAAGCGGACGCACATGCCGGCCGGACAGTCGCGCGTCTTCGACATGCTCGTGCCGCTGCTGCGGCGGCTCGAGCCGGCCGATCCGTCGAACGGACTGAGTCTGGTGGCGGTGGCGACGAAGCCGCACGCGGCCGAGCAGGCGCACACACAGACGCAGAGCGCATGACCGATCCGTTCGCGCGCGCCTTTCTCGACGAGACGATCGAAGTGATCCGGCGCATCGACGCGGACGAAGTCGATCGCCTCGCGGTCGGACTGGCGGCCGCGCGCGACGCCGGCGGACGGCTCTTCATCCTCGGCGTCGGCGGGTCTGCCGGACATGCCTCGCACGCGGTGAACGACTTCCGCAAGATCTGCCGCTTCGAGGCCTACACGCCGACCGACAACGTCAGCGAGCTGACCGCGCGCATCAACGACGAAGGTTGGGAGAGCTGCTTCGCGGAGTGGCTGAAGATCTCCCGGCTGCGCGCGAACGACGCGCTGCTGGTCTTCTCCGTCGGCGGCGGCAGCGTCGAGAAGAACGTGAGCGTGAATCTCGTGCGCGCCATCGACGAGGCGCGCAACGCCGGCGCGAAGGTCTACGGCATCGTCGGCAAGGACGGCGGCTACACGAAGCAGGCCGCCGACGCCTGCGTGGTCATTCCGGTGATCAGCAGCGAGCGCATCACGCCGCACACGGAAGGGTTGTGCGCGGTGGTGTGGCACCTGGTCGTCTCGCATCCCGCGCTCAAGGCGGTGCAGACGAAGTGGGAATCAGTGCGTTAGCCAGCTCCTCGAGCGTGGCCACGCGCAGATCGGGCTCGATGGCGCCGCGTTTGTGCGCCGAGCCGTGATGCGCGAGCAGCGCCACGCGGCAGCCGGCGGCGCGGCCGCAGGCGAGGTCGCTGTCCTGGTCGCCCACCATCCACGAGCGCGCGAGATCAACGTCGTAGCGTTCGGCCGCGGTGCGCAGAAACAGCGTCCCCGGTTTCCGGCAGTCGCAGCGGACGCGCAGCTCCTCGATCACCGCCTCCGGGTGATGGAAGCATTGATAGCTGTCGGCGATCGGCACGCCGGCGTCGGCGAGGTTGCGTAGCACCACCTCGTGCACGTCGACGAGCGGCTGCCGCGCCACTTTCCCTTTCGCGTAGCTCGGCTGATTGGTGACGATGAAGAGCAGCCAGCCGTCTGCGGCGAAGCGGCGCAGCGGCTCGGCGATGCCGGGGATCATCGCCAGCTCGGCGACCGATCGCGGCGCTTCCCACTCGCCGCTCGACTGGTAGAACACGAGCTCGTCGAGGACGCCGTCGCGGTCGAGGAAGAGCGCTCTATTCGATGCGGACATGAAAGTTCGGCACGTGCGTGACGCGCGTCGACGCTCCTTCGAGCGTGGCACCGGGCGGCGGCTGACGGAAGAGAATGGTATCTGAGCCGGGCAGCAGGATGACGGCGAGCGGTTGCGCGGCGCGCGAATGCAGCTCGACGCGCTGGCCGCGCCGCAGCGCGATCGTGGCCGCCGGCGCGACGGCGACGCCGTCGACGCGCAGCTCGAGCTCGGGCGATGCCGCCGGTGACGGCAAACGCAACTCCAGCCGCGCGGCATCGGCCGCTTCGTACGAGGCGGTGGAGAGCGGCGCGCGGAACCAGGGATGGCGCGCGAGCGGTGCGCCCGCGTAGATCCGATAGACGCCGTCCGCCGGCGCGATCCACCTCGCGCTTCCGCCCGGTGCGATCACGCCGCTCAAGCCGGGGATCCAGATGTTGCGCGAGGCCGGGATGTAGTGATGGACGAAGTAGCGCCCGAGCTCGCGCTGCACGCCGGCCATCCAGACCAGCGCGTAGTGATCGGCGACGACGACCGCCGGCGGATCGCGCAGCACGTCGCTCATCGCATACGGCCGCGAGTAGCCGAGCCGCACCAGATGCCGGGTCATGTCCGGCAGGAACCAGAACCAGTACGCCGGCTCGCGCCGCAGCGCCCAGCTCATCCCGCTCCACACTTTTTGCGGCGGCGCGGTGCGGCGATGGACTTCGCGCATCACGAAATCCTGATACGCGAGATCGAGCTCCTTGCCGCGAAATACCGAGGCGAAAACGTTGACGCACCACGCGAGCGCGAGCACGGCCACCACGAGTTGCTTGCGAGGAAGGCGATCGACGGCCAGCGCGACCAGCGGCAGCATCAGCACCACCGCGATCTCGAAGTGATAGTTGTAGATGAAGTTCATGCTGGCGATGACGGCCAGGTTGACGACCTGCAGCAGCGCGACGAGGAAGAGATCGTCCGGCTCGCGGCGCGCGCGCAGCGCCAGCACGATACCGATCGCGCCGAAGACGAGCAGCGCAATGCCGCCGGCATCGACGGCGGCGAGCTCGAAGAGACGATCGCTGGCGATCATCCGCACGCCGAACGGCACGAGCAGGCGGTGCACAAATCCATGTGCGATGGGCTGGCCGTAGCGGTTGCCGATGTTGTTCTCCGTCCAGACCTGCCGGATCATCGGCGCGAGCGAGCCGTTCGCCGCCCACGCGCCGAGCGCCACCCACACGATGGCGAAGACGCCCGCCGCCATCCAGAGCGCATTCGCATTCACGCGCCAGCGGCGCACGCGCGGATCGGCGACGAACAGCAACAGCGCCGTACACGCGAGCAGCGGGCCGAGGCGGAGATTGGTCAGTCCGGCCAGCGCGAACGACGAGCCGCCCAGCAGCCACCACATCCGCGGCGCGGCCGCGCGCCAGGCGCGTTGTGCGCAGACCATGCCGATCACGTAGAAGAGGCAGGCCACGGAGTCGAGCCGCGTCTCGATGGCCGGCAGCATGAAGAAGGAGCTCGACAGGGCGATGGCCGCGGCCGACCAGCGCGCGAAGCGGCTCACGCCCGCCTCGCGCATCAGCGCGAACGTCATCGCGAACACCGCCACCCAGACCGGGATCTGCGCCCACCGCAGCAGCAGCACCGCATCGGCGCCGGGCGAGTCGGTCAGGCGCGTGAACGGCGCGAAGAGATACCAGGCCACCGGCGTGTGGTGCTCCCAGAAATCGCGGAACGGCACGCGCCCTTCGGCGATCCAGCGCGCCACGCGGTAGAGCTCCAGCTCGTCCCAGTTGAGCGGATGCAGCCAGCCGAGCGGCACGAGGCGGATGGCCGCGGCGCTGACCGCGAGCGCGATCGCCACCGCCGTCAGCCTGCGCGACTCCATCGCCGCGAGTATACGAGTCCGCGTCAGGAGAGCGGCCCGCGCGCGAACTGCGCGACCACCGCCGCGATCGTCGCGCGCACCGCCTCGCCGCTGGAGCGCTTCGGCCGCCAGCCGAGCCGGGTCATCTTCGCCGTGTCGAGCCGCACCTGCGGCACGTCGCCGCGCCAGCCGCGCGGCCCTTCGCCGTAGCGCACGTCGATGCGCGCGCGGTCGATGCCCATCGCCTCGATGGTCCACTCGGCGATCTCGCGCACCGAGGTCTGGTCGTCGACGGCGAGGTTGTAGTAGTTCACCGCCTCGCGCGCATTGGCCACGCCGAACTCCATGCCGTCGAGACAATCGTCGACGTAGACGTACGGCTTGGCCTGCGTGCCGTCGCCGAGGACGTCGAGGCGCGATGGATCGTCGCGCAGCCGCAGCACGAAGTCGTGGATCACGCCGTGAGTCGGATTCGGTCCGACCACGTTGCCGAAGCGGAAGATCCAGGCGCGCATGTCGTAGTTGTGCACGAACGCGGTGACGAGCGCCTCGCACGCCGCCTTGCTGGCGGCGTAGAGCGAGATCGGCAGGATCGGGCCGTAGTCCTCCGGCGTCGGCATCACCGACGGCTCGCCGTAGACCGCGCCGCTGCTGGAGAAGACGATCTCGCCCACCGACGCGCGGCGCATGGCCTCGAGCACGTTGTAGGTGACGAGCGTGCCGCCCTTCAGATCGAAGTCGGTGTACTTCGTGCCGAAGCTGATGTCGCTGTTCGCGGCGAGATGCCAGACGCGATCGGGCCGGAACGACTGCACCAGCTCGACCACGCGCTCGAGCTCGAGCAGGTCGAGCTCGTGAAAGGTGAAGCGCTCGTGCGCGCGCAGCGGCTCGAGGTAGGCGCGCTTGCCGAGAAAGAAGTTGTCGACGCCGGCCACCTCGTCGCCGCGCCGCAGCAGCCGCGGGATGAGGTTCGAGGCGATGAAGCCGGCCGCGCCGGTCACCAGAATTCTCATCGCTCCTCCAACGCCGCGCGCGTGCGCGCCAGCTCGTCCGGCGTGCCGATGTCGAAAAAGTCGCGATCGACGAGCTCCGCCTCCAGCGTGCCGCGCCGCGCCAGCTCGGCGTAGACGATCTCCTCGAACGACGCCGCACCGGCGGCCGGAAGCAGATCGAGATGCGCGGTCTCGATCACTGAAAAGCCGGCGTCGATGTACGGCAACTCGTGCGCGCGTTTGTCGAACCGCACCACCCGCCCATCCTCCACATCCGCGTTGCCGACCGTGAGCCGCGGATAGACCGCCAGCGCGTTCGCCGCGTGACGCCGCACGAAGCCGGCGTAGTCGTACGCGCGCAGGACGTCGCCGTACGTCGGCACGAAACGCTCGCCGAGGAGCGCGCGCGCCTCGCGCAGCGCACCGCCGGTGCCGAGCGGCTCCGGCTCGCGGCTGTATTCGATCGACACGCCGAACGCCGCGCCGTCGCCGAAGTGGCGCTCGATGACTTCGGCGCGATAGCCGGTCAGAAAGACGAACTCGCGCAGGCCGCCGTTCGCGAACGCCTCCACGATCCGTTCGAGATACGGCCGTCCGCCGATCTCGATCATCGCCTTCGGCCGTCCTTCGGCGAGCGCGCCGAGTCGCGTGGCGAGGCCGCCGCAAAGCACCGCCACCTTCACGCGCGCCTCACCTTGCGCGCGTTCCAGAGTCGCTTGAACGTCCACTTCGTGCTGTCCCACCGGTGCAGCGTGGTCTGGCCGATGCGCTCGCGATAATCGATCGGCACCTCGGTCACGCGAAAGCCGCGGCGGAACGGGACGACGAACATGTCCACCGGCAGCGCCGCGCCGCGCGCGGTCCACTGCACCGCGTCGATCATCGACTTGCGATACGCGCGCATGCCGCTGTGCAGGTCGGTGGTCTTCAGCCCGTACGCGAGCCGCGCCGTCAGCGCGAAGATCCGGTTCGCCAGAAAATTCACCAGCGGCATCGCCTTCGGCCGCCTCCGGACGCGCGTCGTGTTGACGAGGTCGTACCCTTCGTCGATGAGCTGCACCAGACGCGGGATCACCTCCACCGGATAGGTGTCGTCGCAGTCGAGCGTGACCACGATCTCGCCCGCCGCCTCGCGCACCGCGCGGTCCATGGCCGGCCCGTAGCCCTGCGGCGGAAATTGCTTGATGACGCGGCAGCCGAGCTCCTGCGCGACCTCGGCCGTGCGATCGCGGCTCGAGTCGACCACCAGAATCTCCGCCTCCGGCACCACGCGCCGGATGTCGCCGACCACCTTCGCGATGGCACGCTCCTCGTTCATGGTGATCATCGAGACGGTGAGCTTCATCGCGCTCACCCGGCGCGCAGCCGCTCGGCCAGCGCGAGCGCGCGCTCCACGCAGACGTCGGAGTTGATGTAGTCGAATTGCGCGAAGCGCCCCAGCAGATGCAAACCGGTGCGCTCGACTGCCTCGCGCATGTCGCGCACGTTCTGCCGGTAGTCGAGGTCGTACACCGGATAGCCGTAGAGGAAGCGCGCCACGCGCGTGTAGATCACGGTGGCGGGATCGAGGAAGCCGATCTTCTCCAGATCGCCGATCACGCGCGACGTCACCTGCTCGTCGTTCAGCTCGAACACTCCGTCGCCTTCGTTGGTGGTGATCTCGGCCATGAGCGCGGTGCAGCCCGGCGGCGAGCAGTTCGGGCTGAAGGCATTCGGGAACGACACGCGATGAAAGGCGATCTCCGGATCGGGCACGTAGAGCGCCGTGTACGGATGTCCGGCTTCGGCATTCGAGCCGACCAGCACGTTGATGAGCGAGTTGTAGCGCAGCCGCGACGCCGCTTCGCGCGCTTCCGCCGGCGCGTGCTCCCACACCTTCAGCAGCTCGTGGATGGGGATCGTTGAGACCAGCGTGTCGTACGCGCGCTCGCGGCCGTCGTCGGTGCCCACCACCCATCGCGGTCCGTCTTTCGCCAACGCCGTCACGCGCCGTCCGGTCTCGATGGTGCCGGTCACGCGCGCGGCGAAGGCGTCGACGATCGCTTCGAAGCCGCCCTCGAGCGGATACGAAAAGTACAACTGGTGCAGGTAGCCCTCGGTCGGAATTCCGATGGCCGACTTGATTACGTCTTCCATCGGCGGCCGCGGAATTCGCGAGACGAATTCGAGTCCTATTTTCTCTGGATCATAATTCCAGATCTTTTTGTTGTACGGTATGAAGTACTTCTCGCTGATGCCGGCCCCGAAGGTGGCGTACGACCATTCGGCGAGATTCGCCGGCTTGTCATCCGCGCGCGGATTGCGGATGTAGCCGAGGATGCACTCGTAGTTGTCTTCCTTCGGCAGCGAGGCGAGATCGTTCTCGAACGGGTACTTCACCAGGCAGCCTTTGAACCAGATGCGGTTCTCGCGTCGCGCCTGCCGCACGTTGTCGCGGAGGACGGAGATCATCAGTTGCAGCACGTCCTGGTTCTTGCTGAAGAGGATGTGCGGACCGGCGGCGTCGAAGGTGAAGCCGTTCTCTTTGATCGTCGCGCAGAGACCGCCGATGCGCTCGCGCTTCTCGAGCACTTCCACGTCGTCGCCGAGGTACGCGGCGAGCGCGACGCCGGAGATTCCGCCGCCGAGAATCCCGACTCTCGCCGTCACACCGTCACCTGGGGAGCGGCGGAGAGTGCGCGCGCCGCGTCGAGCAGGCCATGGCCGATCTGCGCGACGACTTTGGTCCCCTCGGGCTCGACGGTGTAGTGCATGCGCGGCATCCCGTGCGCGGCCATGAACGCCTCGATCGGCGCGTGCCGCTGCGGGCAGTAGAGCATCAGGAAGCCGCCGCCGCCCGCGCCGATGATCTTCCCGCCGAGGACTCCGAAGCGCTCGCGCACTTCGTCGTAGACCGCGTCGACGGTTTGCAGCGAGATCTTGCCGGAGAGTTTTTTCTTCTGCTGCCAATGCTCGTCGAGGAGCTGTCCCCAGCGGTCGAAGTTCGACTGCTCGATCGCTTCGAGGATGCGGTAGCCGAGGTCCTTGATGCGATGCAGGCTGTCGGCGACGCGCGCGTGATCGGCGCCCGTCTTCTGCTGCATGGCCAGGTTCTGGTCCTGCAGCACCTCGCGCGCGTCGCGCTGCGCGCCGGTGTAGTAGATGTGCGTGTGCGCCACCAGCTCCGCGGTGTCGCTGGCGTTGAGACGCAACTGCCGCACCGCCACCGAGCCGTCGCGCGCGATCTCGAGCACGGCCAGTCCGCCGTACGCGGCCATGTACTGGTCCTGCTTGCCGATCGGTTGCTTGAGGATGTTCAGCTCGATGTGACACGCCTCTTCGGCGAGCGCCTGCAGCGGAACGTAGTCGCGCCGGTCGTGATGCAGCGCGTTGAGCAGCCCGACCAGATAGCAGCTCGACGAGCCGAGGCCGGTGCCGGCCGGCAGGTCGGCGATCGACGCGACCTCGAACGAGTCTTCGATGCCGTGCGCGCGCAGCGCTTCGCGGGCGAGCTCGTGGCGCAGCTCGTCGACGTGATCGACCACTTCGCTCTGCGAGTAATGCAGGCGGATCTTGCGTCCGACGGTGGGGCGGTTGACCACGACGTACATGTACTTGTCGAGGCCCATGCCGAAGATGAAACCGCCGTGCTGCGAGTAGTACGACGGGAGATCGGTGCCGCCGCCGCCGAGGGTGACGCGGAATGGAGTGCGGGTGACGATCACAGTCGGAATCCGGCCGCGGCGGCGTCGTTGAAGAACATCTTCACCGTGTCGAGCGACAGCTCCTCGAGCGGCATGCCGACCATCGCCAGCTTCTTGAGGATGTCGGGCGTGACGGTGATGATGTGGCAGCCGCACTCGTCGGCCTGCATGACGTTGAGCAGCTCGCGCGGGCTGGCCCAGAGCAGTTGCGCTTTCGGTTTCGCGGCGCAGATCGCGGCGGCCTCGCGCATGAGCGGCACCGGATCGCGGCCGGTGTCGGCGATGCGGCCGGCGAAGACCGAGACGCAGCCGGACGGGCCGCCGGCGAGGCTGTCGCGGACGAGGCGGACCTGCTCGAGGGTGAAGAGGGCGGTCACGTTTGTCTTGACGCCGGCCGCAGCGAGGCGGCGCAGGAGAGGATAGCTCGGCTCGGCGCGGGTGTTGGTCACCGGGATCTTGACGTAAACATTG
>DASVQE010000084.1:0-8985 GCA_036389275.1 Thermoanaerobaculia bacterium | reverse complement strand
CGCTCGGGATGACATCAGACGACGCGAACCGACGGATCCACCTCGCGCGACCACCGCTGCATCCCGCCCACCAAGTTCTTCACTCGCGACCACCCGCTCGCCAGCAGATGCTGTTGCGCACGCGCGCTGCGGCCGCCGCTGCGGCAGATCATCACCACCTCGGCGTCGTTCGGGATCTCGGACGCGCGCGCGACGAGCTGGCCGAGCGGAATGTGCATCGCTTCCGGCAGGTGTCCGGCGTCCCATTCGTGCGGCTCGCGCACGTCGACGAGCACCAGTTTCTCGCCGGCGGCGAGGCGGCGCGACAGCTCCTCGGGTGTGATGTCGGTCTGGTTCATCGGGCTGCAGAACTCCTCGTAGTCGATCAGTTTCGTGATGGCTGCGTGCTCGTGACAGCGCTTGCGGACGTTCATCGTGCGGAACGTCATCCGCAGCGCGTCGAAGAGTAGCAGACGGCCGGCGAGCGTCTCGCCGATGCCGGTCAGCAGCTTGATCGCCTCCGTCGCCTGCAGCGTTCCGATCACGCCGGGCAGCACGCCGAGGACGCCGCCTTCGGCGCAGTTCGGCACCAGGTGCGGCGGCGGAGGCTCGGGATAGAGACAGCGGTAGCACGGACCGTCGGCGGTCGCGAACACCGACACCTGCCCGTCGAAGCGGAACACCGAGCCGTAGACGTTCGGCTTGCCGAGGATCACGCAGGCGTCGTTGACCAGATAGCGCGTGGCGAAGTTGTCGGTGCCGTCGATGACCACGTCGTAATCGCGCAGGATCTCGAGCGCGTTGTCGGATGAGAGCCGCGCCTCGTGCGTCACCAGCTCGACCTCGTCGTTGAGATCGTGCAGCCGCTCGCGTGCGGCCTCGAGCTTCGGACGTCCGACGCTCGAGGAGCCGTAGAGAATCTGGCGATGGAGATTGGTGATGTCGACGCGGTCGAAGTCGACCAAGCCGAGCTTCCCGACTCCCGCCGCGGCGAGGTAGAGCGACACCGGCGCGCCGAGGCCGCCGGCGCCGACGATCAGCACGGCGGAGTTGCGCAACTTCGCCTGTCCGGAAGTGCCGAGCTCCGGAAGGATGGTTTGCCGGGCGTACCGATCCATGGCAGTGGCCGCGCGTAAGCGCGTCACGGAAGGAGCCGTGACACGATCTCCTGGATCTTGCGGCCGTCGACGCGCCCTTTGTAGCGCGCCGTCGCTTCCTTCATCACCTTCCCCATGTCCTTCTTCGACTGCGCGCCGGTCGAGGCGATGATCTCGCGGATGCTGACCTCCAGCTCCTCGTCAGTGACCTCGGGCGGCAGGTACTGCTTGAGCAGGTCCATCTCGACGCGCTCTTTCTCGGCGAGCTCGGGACGGTTGCCTTTCGTGTACTGCTCGATCGAGTCCTGGCGCTGCTTGACCGCCTTGCGGATCACCGCCATCGCCTCTTCGTCCGACAGCTCGTGGCCGGAGTTGATCTGCTCGTTCTTGATGGCCGACTGCAGCATGCGCAGCGTCGACAGGCGTTCTTTCTCCTGCGCCTTCATCGCCTCGGTCATGTCGGCGCGGATCTTCTCGCTCAGTGAGCCCATGTTGCGTTCACCTCTCGGCGCATTCTATTCTCGCGCGCCATGCCGCCAGACGTCCGCGCGCTCCTCGCTGAGAGCGGCGCGCTGCTCCAGGGACACTTCAGGCTCTCCTCCGGATTGCACAGCCCGAACTACGTGCAGTGCGCGCTGCTGCTCGAGCATCCGCGCAACGCCAAGGCACTCGGCGAGGCGCTCGGCGCGCGGCTGCGCGATCTCGGCGTCGCGCGCATCGTCGCGCCGGCCCTCGGCGGCGTGGTGATCGGCTACGCGGTGGCGGAAGCGCTCGACCTGCCGTTCGTCTTCACCGAGCGGAAGGACGGCGCGATGACGCTGCGGCGCGGCTTCCGCATCGGCGAAGGCGAGCGCGTGGCCATCGTGGAAGACGTGGTCACGACCGGCAAGTCGACGCGCGAGACGGCGGACGTCGTGACGCAGCACGGCGGCATCGTGGCGGCGTTCGCCTCGATCCTCAATCGCAGCGGCCAGCCGAATCCGTTCGACGCGCCGTACGAATCGCTCTTCGCACTCTCGCTCGACACGTACGCGGAGGAGAGCTGTCCGCTCTGCGCGAACGGCATCGCCCTCGACGCGCCCGGCTCGCGTTTTAATCGCTCATGAAAATCGTCACGATTAATGGTCACGATTATGAAGTCGACCGCGGCGGCCTCGAGGTCGTGGCCGTGCGAGCGGATGAGTTGGAAGTGCGCATCGACGGCAGGACGCACGTCGTGCCGTACGTCGTGCAGGGTTCGACCGTCAGCTTCGCGTACGAAGGAGAGACCTACACGGCCGAGGTCGCGGAGAAAGGGGCGCGCGGCCGCGGGCGTCATCGCGAGCAGTCGACCGGCGCGCCGATGCCGGGCGTGGTCCTGAAAATACTGGTCAAGCAGGGCGACGTTGTTGCAAAGGGAGCCCCGTTGGTGATCCTCGAAGCCATGAAGATGGAGCATGTGATCACGGCGCCGCGCGATGCGACCATCGCCGCGGTGCACTGCGTCGAAGGCGAGATGGTGCAGCCGGGTGTGGAACTGGTGACGTTCGATGAAGATCGCAGTTGACCGCGTCAAGATCGTCGAGGTCGGTCCGCGCGACGGCCTGCAGAACGAGAAAGTCACGATCCCGACCGAGGCGAAGATCGACTACATCACGGCCCTCGGCGATGCCGGTCTGCGCGTGATCGAAGCGGGCGCCTTCGTCTCGCCGAAGTGGGTGCCGCAGATGGCCGACACCGCGGACGTCTATCGCGAGATCCCGAAGGACCCGGGCGTCGAGTATCCGGTGCTCGTCCCGAACATGAAGGGACTGGAGCGCGCCATCGAGGCGGGCGTGAAGTCGATCGCCATCTTCACCGCCGCGTCGGAGACGTTCAACAAGCGCAACATCAACATGTCGATCGACGAGTCGTTCGAGAACTACGCGCCGGTGGCGGCGCGCGCGCGCGCCGAAGGGATTCGCGTGCGCGGCTACGTCTCGACGGCGTTCGGCTGTCCGTACGAAGGAGAGGTTGCGCCGGAGAAAGTGCTCGAAGTCTGCGCGCGCCTGCTCGATCTCGGCTGCTACGAAGTCTCAGTCGGCGACACGATTGGCGTCGGCACGCCGATGCAGGTGCAGGGCGTGATCGGCGTGCTGCTGCAGGTGATCCCGCCGTCGAAGCTGGCGATGCACTTTCACGATACGCGCGGCACGGCGCTGGCGAATACGCTCGCGGCGCTGGAGATGGGCATTACCACCTTCGATGCGTCGGCCGGCGGATTGGGCGGCTGTCCGTATGCGCCGGGTGCGTCGGGCAACATGGCCACCGAGGATCTGGTCTACATGCTCGACAAGATGGCCATCGATACCGGCGTCGACATGAAGCGCCTCGTCGCCGCGTCGGCGATCATCGCGCCGTACCTCGATCATCCGCTGCCCGGCCGCTACCTGCAGGCTTGTACGAAGGGAACGGTCCCGTTCGCGACGAGCGCCGCCGTACAATGAGGCCTTGAACGCCGAGCAGTTTCGTGGGACGTGGCGCGACGGCTGGTACGTGGTTCCGTATCACGTGCTCTTCCGCGACATCGACGCCTTCGGCCACGTCAACAACGCGGTCTTCTTCACCTACTTCGAATGGGGCCGCACGCAGCTCTGGTTCGCGCTGACGGACTGGGGCGGCGCCACCGACATCGGCTTCGTCGTGGCGCACGCGGAGTGCGACTTCATCAAGCCGGTCTATCTCGAGCCGATCGAGATCTGCACGCGGATCTCCGAGGTGCGGACCAGCTCGTTTGAATTCCTCGCGGAGATTCGCAAAGCGGATGGCCAGGTCGCTGCAACGGGGAAAGTTGTGGTCGTGCTCTACGATTGGGCACGCCGTTCGAAGATACCGGTCGGCGATGAACTGCGGAGGAAGATAGCGGAATGCAGCCGGGACGCGTCCTGATCCATCCTGCGCTCGCGCGGCGGCGCTTTCTGGAGATCGCCGGAAGGCCCGACGCGCTGCTCGATCTCGTCGAGGGCTCGCTGGTGATCGCTCTCGAGGAGAATCCCGCACTCGACATGGAGCGCCACCTCGGCGAGGTGAACGCCTGGAGCGAGTCGGTGCGCGCGCGGCTGGAAGGCTCGCGCGACGTCGAGCGCATCGTCGAGACGATCAACCGGGTGCTGTTCGACGAGGAAGGTTTTCACGGCGAGAACGACGACTACTACGATCCGCGCAGCGCGCTCCTCAGCGAGGCGCTCGAGCGTCACGCCGGCCTGCCGATCACGCTGTCGGTGCTCTATCTCGAGCTGTCGCGGCGCGTCGGCGTCGAGGCCGCGGGCGTGTCGCTGCCGGGACGGTTCCTGGTGAAGTTCAGCGGCGCGTTCGGCACGGTGGTCGTCGATCCGTTCGACGGCGGGCGCGTGCTGTCGACGATCGAGCTGCAGAAGATTCTCGACGCGATGTACGGCGGCGGCGTGCGGCTGCGCGAGCATCACCTGCGGTCATTCGCGCCGAAGGAGATTTTGGCGCGCGAGCTGGCGCAACTGAAGGCCGCGTATCTCGCGCAGCACGATCTGCCGCGCGCCGCCGCGTCGATCGACCGCCTGCTCATCCTCGACGATCGCGATGCGTACGAGGTGCGCGACCGCGCCGCGCTAGCGATGCAGATGCACGGCTACCGGCAGGCCATCGAGCTCTTCGAGCGATACCTCGCGCTGATGCCGTCGGCCGACGACACGTCGCGCGTGCGCGAGCAGATCGCATATCTGCGTGCCTGGCTCGACCAGAACTAACCTCAGCACTCAGCACTCAGCACTCAGCACTTTTTTCCCGTCTGGTAACATCACGCATCCCGTGATCACCGGCTTCAACACCGACATCAAGCACAACGAGAAGGTCTACCACGTCCAGACCGAGGACAAGGGCGTGGGGAATCCCTACATCGAATCGCTCGTGTACGTCGGCGGCGAGATCCTGGCGTCGAAGAAGACCTCCTACGCGGAGCAGCTCAAGACCGGCGTCGACGAGAAGTGGATCGGCGGTCTGATGGAGCAGCAGCACCGCACCATGATCGCGGCCATCAAGCGCGGCCGCTTCGATCAGGCCGCCGATGCGACCAGCAAGACCGGCCCGCAGCAGCGCATCGCGCCGCCTGCCGACGCGGGCGTGGTCTTTCCCGATGCCGGCGCGCGTGCAGCCGCGAGCGCGGCTGAGGAGAAGACGCTCGATCAGGTGATCATCGACTATCTCGCCTCGGAGGCGGAGAGCGAGCACCTCGAGCTCGCCCTCGTCGACCAGATCGACTTCTTCGCCGGCGTCCCCATCGAGATGCGCGTCGCCGCGCGCAAGAGCCTCTCCCAGTCGCCGATCCCGGCCGCCGCGATCGAGGTGAAAGTCATCTCCACCGTCGAGCCGCCGCGGGTCATCTTCCGCGGCAAGACCGCCGGCGACGGCACCGCCGTCATCCGCTGCACCATCCCACCCTTCCGCGAAGGCACGGCCGCCGTGATCATCTCCGCCCAAAGCCCGATCGGGAACGACGAGGTGAAGCAGTTGGTGAAGCGGAAGAAGTAGTGGCGCTGGAGCCGCTGCACGAGGCCTGCTTCCGCCTCGGCGCACGCGTCGCTCCGCTTTACGTGCCCGACGACGCGAAGCGCGCGTACCTGGTCGGCAGCGCCGTGCCGGTGTGGTATGGCCGGCGCGCGTTTCTGATCACGGCCGCGCACGTCCTGCGCGACGCGGCCGGCCGGCCGTTGTTCACGTTCGACGATCGTCAGACCGTGCCGCTGCTCGGCGGCTCGCTGGCCATCGACCACATCGACGGCCGCACGATCGACGGCGATCTCGCGGTGATTCCGCTGCCGGACGAGCAGGCGCATGCGATGGGAAACGAGTTCGTCTTCACGTATGCCGAGGACTTCGGCGAGGTGACGGAGCCGGGCAAGCTCACCTGGTACGCGTGGGTCGGCTATCCGCACTCGAGGAACGCGCCGAAGCCGCGCAAGTTCACGAAGCTCAAGGCGAAGCCGACGTACGTCGCGCTGCGCGAGCATGGCGATCTCGCCCACCCGAGAGTCGTGGCCAAACATCCTTCCGTCCACTTCGCGCTCTACGCGCCCGAGGGCCGCGAGGTCGACTTCAGCGGCGGGCGCTACCAGTTGCCGCACCTGCGCGGCATGAGCGGCGGAGGCGTCTGGCGCATCGACGTCGATCCGCGCACCGGCGAGATCCTCGATCCGGTGCTGGTCGGCTTCGGGATCGAGCACATCCGCGAGCGCGAAGGAGTGGTCGTGGCCACGCGCGCCGTGGTCGGCGGCGCGCTCATCGCGCGCTTCCTCGACGAACCCGGCACCCTTCTTTCATAACCGCCTCATCCGATGTTCCGCTCCCGACTCTACCGAGTCCTGGCGTTGCTCGCCGGGATGACTGCGCTGCTCTATCTCGTCATCAGCCTCTTCCTGCCGTCGTCGCGCCGGCTGATCTTCGGCGTCGACAAGCACAGCGGCAAAGTGCGGCTGGTCGGGAACCACGTCACGTTTCTGCCGCCGCATCAGTTCTACCGGCTCACCTTCGACAAACGCGAAGGCGCGGCGCAGCGCGACGGCTCGCTGCGCATCCTCTCGAAAGAGCACGTGCCGGTGACGATCACCTACCGGCTGCGCTTCAGCGTCCCGGGCGCGCGCATCCCCGACGCACGCACGCTGGTGCGCGACGGCTTCAGCGCCTGGATCCGTACGCGCGTCGGCGAGGCGGTGTCGGTCGTGACGCAGCAGGTGCCGATCGAAGAGCTGCTCTCGCCGACCTCGCAGTTTTCCCGCCGCCGCGACACGCTGCGGAACGTCGTCGCGCGCCACCTCGCCGAGAGCGGGCTGCAGGTGACGGCGTTCGAGATCGCGCGCATCGAGCCCGATCGCCGCGCGCTGCTCGAAGTGAAACGGATGGAGCTGCGCCGCAACGCGCGCGGCGTGGCCGGTCGCGTGGCCATCTTCGCCATCGACGGCGCCGACTGGGAGCTGCTCTCCGAGCTCTCCGACGACGGCCGCATCCCGAACATCTCCGCGCTGGCGAAAGGCGGCACGACCGCCTCGCTGCAGACCATCCAGCCGACCGTCTCGCCGCTGGTCTGGACCACCGTCGCCACCGGCCTGCCGCCCGACCGCCACGGCGTGCTGGAGTTCATGGACCGCGCGCGCAACTTCCCGGTCGATGCGGCGACGCGCCGCGCGCCCGCGCTTTGGGACATCGCCGAAGCGTTCGGCCGCCGGGCCATGGTCGTGAACTGGTGGACCGACTGGCCGCCGATGCCCGACGCCGCCGTCACGTACGACTCGCCGGTCGAGCTGCTGCCGAGCGCCGTCTATCCGCGCGAGCTCACCTCGCGCGTCGCGCCGCTCGACATCGAGCCGGCGTCGCTGCAGTACGGTCAGGTGGGCCGCTTCCTCAACATCACCGCGGCCGAGTTCAATACCTCGGTCACCAGCAACAATCCGAACGATCCGGTCAACGTCTTCCGCAACGTGCTGGCGAAGACGTGGTCGGATCATCGCGTCGCGATCAACCTCTATCAGCAGCAGGAGCCGCTGCTGACGATGGTGTCGTATGAAGGCACGGACGCGGTCAATCATCTCTTCGCTCCGTACCATCCGCCGTACCGCGAAGGGATCGACGAGACGAATTACCGCCGCTACTGGCCGACGGTGGCGAATTACTACTCCGAGGTCGACCGGCTCATCGGCGAATGGATGAACGTCCTGAGCGACGACACCACGGTGATCATCGTGTCGGCGCACGGCTTCCGCTGGGGCAAGAACCGTCCGCGCACGCAGCCGATCGGCCGCAGCGCGCTCTCCGATCACCGCAATCCCGGCGTCTTCATCGCGTACGGCAATCACGTCGCGCCGAATCGCGGCACGCACGTGCTGTCGGTCTACGACATCGCGCCCACCGTGCTCTCGCTCCTCGGCCTGCCGAAGGCGACGGAGATGCCGGGCAATCAGGCGCCGTGGGTCTTCGCGAACGTGCCGCCGGTGACGTCGGTGCGCGTGGTGAGCTACAACGAGTTCTTCGCCGGACGGCCGATCGGCGGCGTGCCGACGGTGGACCCGCGCCGCTACACGCAGCAGTTGCAGGCCATCGGACATCTCTCCGATCCGTCGCGCATGCAGCCGGTGTTCGAGGATGAGGATCAGCCGGCGCAGACCGCCGCCGCGCCGCTGGCGCCCGCGCAATGGGGCGCGTACGCGTACTACAACAATCTCGGCATTCAGTTGCGGAAGCAGGGGAAGCTGCGCGAGTCGGTGGAGGCTCTGCAGCACGCCATCGACCTCAATCCCTCGCGTCCCGCGCCGTATCTGAACATGGCCATGGTGCTGTTCGACCGCCAGCAGTTCACGGCCGCGGACGACGTGTTCGTGATGGCGGTGGCGCGCGGCCTCCCGAACGCCGACCGCTGGTTCTGCGACTTCGCGGCGCTCTACCGCTCGCGCAACATGACCTCGCGCGCGATTCAGTTGCTCTACAAGGGCAAGCAGATCTTCCCGCAGTCGTACCTGATCGCCGCAAACCTCGGCTCGGCGCTGGCGCAAGCCGACCGCTACACCGAGGGGCTTCCCGAGCTCGAGCGAGCCCTCGGCCTCCAGCCGAGCTCACCGCTCGTGCTGAACAACCTCGGCATCTTCTACGCGAAGCAGAAGGACTACGCCCGCGCGTTGGATTTCTGGAACCGCTCGCTGAGCATCGACCCGCGGCAGCCGGCGATCCGCAACGCCGCGGACGCGGCGCGCACGCAGTTGTAGCCCCGCTGTCATCCAGAGCGTAGCGAGGGACCTGGGTGGGTGGGTGTGGGGTGCAGGTGGTTGCTGCGGCCGCGCGGTCAGGTCGCTCGCTACGCTCGGGTGACGTGCGTGCGCGTGCCCATCCCTGCCGCACCCACCCACCCAGGTCCCTCGCTACGCTCTGGATG
>DASVQE010000083.1:0-20811 GCA_036389275.1 Thermoanaerobaculia bacterium | reverse complement strand
CGCGGAGGCTAGGCCAATAAGCGGGGTCTGGGGCCCGTGGCCCCAGCCGCCGGAGGCCCCTCGTCGTCCCCATTTACCACCGAACATCAGCGCTTCTTGAGCGCCTGCGCGAGTGTGGTGGCGCGGAGGAACTGCTCTTTTACGTAGGCGCCTTTCTGGAAGCGGTAGATCGTTACGCCGGCCGGCTCTTCGAAGTAGAAGCGCGTACCGACGGCTGTGGCTTTGAACGTCACCGTGCGGGCGCCGTCGCGCGACAGCTCGCGCAGAAACTGCGCGATCGGATGGGGCACCGACTCCGGTGCGGCCGGTGACGGCTTGCGTGGCGCGGCCGAGACGAGGAGAAGAACTGCGAGCACGGCTGCGGCGACTCTCTGCATGCGCGCGATTCTATGGCAGTGGTTGTGCTTGAGCCGAGCGCATGGCGAACGAAGGCAAAGAGCCGCAGAGCTACGGCAGCGGCAGCGACTGGTCGACCGGCACCACCGGGCAGAAAGTCAACGATCCGAAAGCGCCGCCGCCCGCCGAGCACCGCGACTTCTACGACGAGCGCCGCGAATCGGAAGAGACCTCGTCGCAGATGTCGCAGGGCGGCAAAGTCTCCGAGGTCCAGCTCGCCGAGAACCAGCAGATCGAAGGCATCGCCACCGGTGCAACCGATCCTGTGCAGAGCGTCAACGGCAACGAAGGCGGCGCCAAGCGCGACTCCTACTTCAAAAAGCGCGACTACGACTAACCGCAAAGTGTGATGCCGCTCACACTGCGACTCCGGGGCGCGGTTAGGATCGTTCCGGCAATCTCCTCCTGTGCCCGAGCTTCGTCTTCTCTTCGCGTCCGGCGGATACGCCGCGCATGCGCTGTCGTTCGCGACGGCGGTGGCGGCGGTGTCGATTCTGCTCCTCGGCGCGGCCGTGCTGCTGCGCACGCGCGCCAGCGTCAGCACACTGTTTTTTCTCGTCACCTTCTGTGCCGCCGGCTGGCTCGGCTGCTTCGCCATCATGTACGCCGCCCTCGATCCGGCGGTGGCGCTCTTCTGGGCGCGTAGCGGCTACGTCTTCGGCGCCCTGATTCCGGCCGCCGTCTTTCACTTCGCCGCCGATCTGGTCGGACGCCGCCGCTACTACACCATGCCGGCCGCGCTCTTCTGGACCGCCGGCGCCGGCATCGCCGCGGTCGGCCTCACCACCGACGCGCTCATCCCCAGCGTGCGCCATTACTCGTGGGGCTTCTATCCCGCGGGCCGGCCGTTCGGCGGCCTGATCGTCCTCTGCTTCGCCGCCATTTTGATCGTCAGCGCGCAACTCTTTCTGCGCGCGTATCGCGGTTCCGAAGGGAAAGCGCACGAGCGCGCCGGCGCGCTGCTGCTCGCCTTCATCCTCGGATCGCTGGCGATGTTCGACTACCTGCCGTCGATCGGCGTCGAGCTGCAGCCGGTCGGCTTCGTCGCCGCGCTCGCATTCGTCATCGTCGCCGCCACGGCCCTCTGGGGCTTCGAGCTCGCCGACATCACCCCGGAGTACGCGGCCGGGCAGATCCTCGAAACGATGAAAGGCGCGGTCATCGTCGTCGACATGAGCGGCCGAATCCGCGTGGCCAACCGCGCCGCCGGCAATCTCCTCGGCTACGCCGCCGAGTCGCTGCACGGCACGCACGTGCGCGACATCCTGCAGCGCGATCAGAACCTCAGCACCGGCCAGCTCCTCAACAGCATGGGCGTGCTCGAGCACATGATGGCCTGGCGCGCCGCCGACGGCACCACCGTCGACGTGCTGGCCTCGTCGTCGTTCCTGCGCGACGCCGACGGCGCGCCGGTGGCCGTGGTCTACGTCGCCAGCGACTTCACCGAGCGCAAACGCTCCGAGCAGGCGCTGCGCGAGAGCGAGCATCGCTACCGCACGCTCTTCGAGATGAACCCGCTGCCGATGTGGGTCTACGACTTCGAGACCCTGCAGTTCACCGCCGTCAACGACGCCGCGGTGCGCCACTACCGCTACACGCGCAGCGAGTTCCTCCGGATGAAGATCACCGAGATCCGTCCGGAAGAGGAGGTGCCGGCGATGATCGCTTCGCTGGCCACGCTCGAGGAGCGGCGCGGCCCGCGGCAGTTCCGCCATCGCAAGAAGGACGGCACGATCATCGACGTCGAGATCACCTCCTTCGAGTTCGTCTCCGGCGGACGGCGCTCGCGTCTGGCGATCGCCCAGGACATCACCGATCGCAAGCGCGCCGATGAAGAGCTGCGCCGCAGCGAGGAGCGCTATCGCGAGCTGTTCGAGAACGCCAACGATCTCGTCTACACGCACGACCTCGAGGGCCGCATCAGTTCGATGAATCTCGCCTGCGAGCGCGTGACCGGCTACTCACGCGACGAGCTCCTCGGCACGCAGATCCAGCGGCTGGTCGCGCCGGAGCACGCCGAGCGCGCGCGTGAGGCGATGGAGCGCAAGCTGCGCGCCGAGACCGCGTCGACGTTCTACGAGGTCGACATGATCGCCAAGGACGGCCGCCGCATTCCGCTCGAGCTGAGCACGCGGCTGATCTTCCGCGACGGCGTGGCCATCGGAGTGCAGGGCGTCGGCCGCGACGTCACCGAACGCAAGGCGAACGAGGCGCGCTACCGGCTGCTGTTCGAGCGCAATCTCGCCGGCGTCTACCGCACCACCACCACCGGCCAGATTCTGGACTGCAACGATGCTTGTGCACGTCTCTTCGGGTACGACTCGCGCGAGGAGTTCCTCGGCGCCGACGCGCACGACTTCTACTTCGAGGATTTCGACCGCGACCGCTTCGTGCAGATGCTGCGCGTGCAGAAGCAGATCACCAACACCGAGCTCCGCCTGCGACGCCGCGACGGCAGCGCCATGTGGGTGCTCGAGAACGTGACGCTTCTCGACAGCGACGTGCTCGAAGGCACGATCATCGACATCACCGACCGCAAGCGCGTGCAGGAACAGATGGAGTATCAGGCGTATCACGACGCGCTGACCGGCCTGCCGAACCGGCTGCTGTTCCGCGACCGCATCACCGTCGCGCTCGCGCATGCGAAGCGCAACGGACGCCAGAGCGCGGTGATGTTCTTCGATCTCGATCAGTTCAAGCTCGTCAACGACACCCTCGGCCACACCGTCGGCGACCGCCTGCTGCAGGCCATCGGCGCGCGGCTGGTGAACTGCGTGCGCGCCGAGGACACCGTGGCGCGCATGGGCGGCGACGAGTTCACGGTGCTGCTCGCCGAGCTGACGGACCGCCGCGGCGCGGCCGGCGTCGCGCAGAAAGTGCTCGAGGCGGTGCGCCATCCGGTGGTCGTCGACGAGCACGAGTTGTACGTCACGACGTCCATCGGGATTGCCATCTTTCCGGATGACGGCGAAGACGCGGAGACGCTGCTCAAGAACGCCGACCGCGCCATGTACCGGGCCAAGGAAGCGGGCCGCGACAATTACCAGTTCGCCACACCGGTGCCGTTCGCCGGCGCCGACGCGCGCCTCACGCTCGAGCGCAGCCTCCATCACGCCATCGAGCGCGACGAGCTCGAGGTGCACTATCAGCCGATGGTCGAGCTGGCGTCCGGGCGCGTGACCGGCGCCGAGGCGCTGGTGCGCTGGAACCATCCGGAGAACGGACTGCTGCAGCCGGAGGACTTCATTCCGCTGGCCGAGGAGACGCAGCTCATCGTGCCGCTCGGCGAGTGGGTGCTGCGCGCCGCGTGCGCGCAGATGAAGGCGTGGCACGAGGCAGGACACGCCCGACTGCGCATGGCGGTGAATCTCTCGCCGCGGCAGTTTCAGGATCCGGAGCTCGCCTCGCGCATCGAGAAGATCCTCGCCCAGACCGGCTTTCCGCCGCAGTTCCTCGATCTCGAGATCACCGAGTCGACGGCCATGCAGAACGCCGAGCTCTCGATCGCGATTCTGAATCGCATCAAGGAAATGGGCGTGCGCATCTCCATCGACGACTTCGGCACCGGCTACTCGTCGCTCAGTTACCTCAAGCGCTTTCCGATCGACACGGTCAAGATCGACCACGACTTCGTGCGCGATCTCACGAGCGACGACGAGGCCATCATCGCGGCGGTGATCTCGATGGCGCGCGCGCTCAACCTGCGTGTCGTGGCCGAGGGTGTGGAGACGGAGGAGCAGCTCGCGTTTCTGCGGCGCCAGCAGTGCGCGGAGATCCAGGGCTTTCTCTACAGCGAGCCGCTGCCGGCGCAGGAGTTCGAGCGGACGCTGCGCGGCGTGCTGCGCCCGGCGACCGCCGGCCCGCGGCTGCATCCCATCGTTTGAAAAGCCGCGTGAAAAGCCTGAGGTTGACAAGGCGGGAGCAACATTGCAGTATCCGCCCGCGCCGAGAGAGCATGACCGCAGAGCTGCACCATCGCCGAATCCTGGTCGTTGACGATGACGCCGAGGTGCGCGAGCTCCTCTCGACGACGCTCCGTCAACGCGCGCTCACCGTCGATGCCGCCGGCGACGGCGACGAGGCCGTCGAGCTGCTGCGCGAGAATCGCTACAGCGTGGTCCTGCTCGACCTGATCATGCCGGAGCTCGACGGCTTCGGCGTGCTCGACGCGCTGGCCGCCGATGCCATCACGCCGCCGGTGGTCCTGGTCGTCACCGGCGCCGACCGGTCGATGGTCGAGAGGCTCGACTCACGCCGCATCCATGGCGTCGTGCGCAAGCCTTTCGACCCGCACGAGCTGGCCGACGTCGTCGCCGCCTGCGCCGACATCCGCGGCCGCAGCGCGTTCGAGACGATGGCGCTCACGACGATGATCAGCGGCGCACCGCTGATCGCCTGGTGGGCGAGCACGAAGCTGTAGTCGCGCGCTAGACCCACTTCTGCCGGAGCAGATCGGCCAGCAGCAGGATCATCCCGCTTGAGAGGATGCGCCCGCCGCGCGCCGGCGTCTCGTCGTCGTCGACATCCTTCTCGTCCTGCGCCGCGCACGACTTGGTGGTGCGCAGCAGCACTTCGACGTCGAAGGGCTTGGCGATGATGGCGCAGACCGGATACTCGCGCACGCGCTGCATCTGGCGCTGCGAGAGCGAGGCGGTGACGACGATGGTGCGGCGCAGCAGTTCGGGACGCTCGCTCTGCATCATGTCGAGCACGGCGTAGCCGTCGACGTTCGGCATCAGCAGATCGAGCAGCACGGCGTCATACTTGCGCGTGCGCAGCTTGTCGTTCGCTTCGCCGCCGTCCGCGGCGACGTCGACGACGAAGTCGTTCTGCAGCAGGGCGGTAATGAGCGTACAAGTCGCTTCATTGTCGTCCGCGACCAACACGAACGGTTTCTCCACTTTGGCTGACCCGACCCCCATCCTGGACGATGCGGCGATTGTAACCTATAGACCACGCGCGGCATGAGAGACGAAAAGAGACAGGGGAAGCTGCGCCGGGCCATCCGCAAAGGGAAGGGCGACCTCGGCGCGCAGCGGCTCACGGAGGACAACTGGGAGTCGCTGCTCGACCGCCACGGCCAGGCGCGCAAACGGCCGTCGCTCGAGGAGTTGCTCGAGCATGTCGAGCGCGCCAACGTCGGCGCGGCGGAGGCTTCCGATGCGGAGCTCGCGGAGAGCGGCATCGTGATGAGCGTGGCCAGCGGCCGCTGCCGCGTCTTCCGCGAGGGCGCGGAGCTCGACTGCTTCACGCCGCCCGAGCTGGCGGCGCTGCAGAAAAGCGCGTTGGCGGTCGGCGACCGCGTGCGCGCCGCCGAGGACGGCGGGATCTGGCGCGTGCAGTCGGTGCTACCGCGCCGCACGGTGCTGGCCCGGCCCGATCCGCTGCACGCGCACCGTCAGCGCCTCATCGCCGCGAACGTCGACGTGGTGGTGCACGTCGTCTCGGTGAAGGCGCCGCCGCTGCGTCCGCGCCTCATCGATCGTTATCTGATCGCCATTCAACGCGGCGGCGCGCAGCCGGTGATCTGCGTGAACAAGGTCGATCTGCTCGACGCGGAATCGCGCGAGGCGGAGATCGAGAAGCTCGCGCCGTATCTCGAGCTCGGCGTGCCGGTGATCGGCTGCTCGACGCGCACCGGCGAAGGTCTCGCCCAACTCCGCGACGAGGTGCGCGGCAAGCTGGCCGCGCTCGTCGGCCACAGCGGCGTCGGCAAGTCGTCGATCCTCAACGCGCTCGACGAGTCGCTGCAGCTCGCCACCAACACGCTGCACAAGCGAGGCACCGGCCGCCACACCACGACGGCCTCGACGCTCTACGACTTCGGCGGCGGCACATACCTGATCGACACCCCCGGCATCCGCGAGTTCGGCCTCTGGGATCTCACCCGCGACGCCCTGCGCGATTACTTCCCGGAGTTCGAAGAAGCGGCGGAGCTCTGCCGCTTCACGAACTGCACTCACGTCCACGAGCCCGACTGCGAAGTGAAGGAGCGCGTCGAAGCCGGCGACATCAACGCCGCGCGCTACGACACGTACGTGCGGCTCTGGACGGATTTGGGGTGAGGCGGTCGACGTGCGCGCCGGCCACGATGTAGCGAGGCCGCTTCACCGCTACACTTTTCTCATGACGCCGCGCTTCTTTGCCACACCTGCCGCGTTCCGGAAGTGGCTGGAGAAACACCACGACTCCGCGGAGGAGTTGTGGGTGGGGTTTCACAAGGTCGGGTCGGGGAAGAAAAGCATCACCTGGCCGCAGTCGGTGGACGTGGCGCTGTGCTTCGGGTGGATCGACGGGGTTCGCAAAGGGATCGACGAGACGAGTTACGTGATCCGCTTCACGCCGCGGAAGGCGAAGAGCAACTGGAGCAAGGTGAACATCAAGCGCTTCGGCGAGCTGCGCGCGCTCGGGCTGGTCGCACCGGCGGGCTTGGCGGCGTTCGAGCGCGGAACCGCGGCCGTGTACTCGTACGCGGAGCAGCCGCGCGCGCTGGCGCCGGAGTACGAGGCGCGGCTGCGCGCGAATGCGAAGGCGTATGCGTTCTTCTCGGCGCAGCCGCCGGGGTACCGCCGGCAGATGGAGTTCCGGGTGATGAGCGCGAAGCAGGAGTCGACGCGGTTGCGGCGCCTCGAAAAATTGATCGAGGCCTCGGCGCGCGGCGAGCGTTTGTAGCTACAATCCGCGCCGCATGAAAAAGTCCCGCGAGAACGATTCTTCCGCTGACGAGTCTGAGATCCTTGCCCGCCTCGGCGAGCGCGTCGAGAAAGCCGTCACCACCATCCAGGAGCTCCGCCGCGAGCGCGAGCAGCTCCGCGCGCGCGTCACCGAGCTCGAGTCGCGCCTCCGCGACCAGGACGAGACCGCCGGCCGCCTCGAAACGCTCGAAGAAGAGTCGGAGCGCTTCCGCCGCGAGCGCGACGAGATCCGCAACCGGATCGAGAACATTCTGGGGAGTCTGGAGGCGCTGGAAAGCGAGTAGCGAGGACTCGTCCTCACATCTCCGCCAGCACCTTTTCCCGGCACTTTTCCAGTGCGCGCCAGGCCAGGCCCTCGTTGATCGTGCCGTCGCCGAGGAGGACGAGGTAGTAGCCGTCCTTCACGTCGAAGCTCAGCACCGTGGCGTCGGAGAAATCGATTTTGTAGCGCTGCGGCGCGCCTGCCTCGAGGTGCGTGCAGAGCTCCTTGAGCCGCGTCAGGAAGATGCCTTGATACGCGCCGAGGATGCGCAGCTCGTGATCGTTGAGATCGTGCTCGCACACCAGGTCGACGGTCTCGCCTTCGTAATCGAGAAAGAGCGCGGCCAGCGCGCCGCGCGTGGTGGCGATCAGCTCGTGCAGGATCATCCGGAACACGGCGTCACTCCCACATCACCAGATATTTGCGCGCTTCCATCGCCTCGGCCGAATCGGGCGCGGCGGCGATGACGCGCTTCAGATACGACTTCGCCGTGTCGATGCTGCCGGACTTCTGCGCGGCGACGCCGAAGCGCAGCAGCGCCACCGGCGAGTCGGGATGCGCGGCGAGATAGTCGCGATACGCGCGTCCGGCGCCCTGCAGATCGCCGCGCCGCTCACGCAGTAGCCCGGTGTACAGCAGCGCGCCGTCGAGCTTCGGATTCAGCGCGAGCGCGCGCCCGAGCCACGTCTCCGCGTCGGCGGCGCGGCCGAGGCGGTCGAGGGCGATGGCGTTGTGATACGCGGCGTCGGCGCGCAGCGGCGAGTGCTCGTTCGCGTAAAGCGCTTGAAAATCGGCGGACGCTTTCGCCGCTTCGCCGAGGCGCAGCAGCGCCACGCCGCGATTGAGACGCGCGGAGCCGAGCGACGCATCGAGCGCCAGCGCGCGGTCGAAGCTCGCCAGCGCCTTGCGCGCGTCGCCTGCGAGCAGCAGCGCCAGCCCGCGCAGATCCTCGATTTCGGCCGGCGAGCCGCCCGACGACTTCGCGCCGTCGAGCTGCTGCAGCGCCGCGTCGTACTGGCCGCGGAGGATGTAGTAGACGCTGCGGTCGCACGCCGTCTGCGGCGCGGCCAGCAGCAGCGCGGCCACGAGCGCGATCAGGCCGCGCCTCGCACTTGTTCGTCGATGGCCACGTCGCCGCGCTTGACCGCGTTGACGAACGCCTCCACCACGCGCGGATCGAAGCGCGTCCCGGCGAAGCTCTTGATCTTCTCGACCACGTAGCCGAGCTCCATCGCCTTCTGATACGGACGATTCGTGGTCATGGCGTCGAACGTATCGGCGATGGCCACGATGCGCGCCTGCATCGGGATCTGCTCGCCTTCGAGCCCGTCCGGATAGCCGCCGCCGGACCACTTCTCGTGGTGGTACTTCATGCCGGGGATGATGTCGATGAGCTGCGCGACGCCGCTCATGATCGCCGCGCCCTTGGCCGGATGCTGCTTCATCACCTCGAACTCGTCGTCGCTCAGCGCGCCCGGTTTGCGGAGGATGCGGTCGTCGATGCCGATCTTCCCGACGTCGTGCAGCAGCGCGCTGATGCGCAGGTTGCGCATCTCTTTGTCCGGCAGGTTGAGGTTCTTGCCGATGCCGATCGAGTAGCGGGCCACGCGCTCGGAATGGCCGCGCGTGTAGGGGTCCTTCGCGTCGATGGCGGCGGCCAGCATGCGCACGGAGTTGATGAAGAGCAGGTGATTCTCGTGCGCGGCGCGCTTGAGCTGCTCGACGGCCTGCTCGATCGACTCCGACATCACGTTGAAGTTGTTGGCCAGCTCGCCGATCTCGGTGTGGGTCTTGAGCTCGACGCGCTGCTGGTAGTTGCCCTCGGCGATCTCGCGCGTGCGCTCGGCCAGCACGCGGATCGGGCGGGCGATGCCGGAGGCGAAGAGGATCGACACGCCGATGGCCAGCACCAGGGCGATGGCCACCCACTGGATCGTGGCGCGGATCATCTTCTGCACAGAGGCGAAGGCACTCGCCTCCGGCTTCTGCACGATCACGCCGACGTTCGGCAGCGCCGGCGCGACGGTGCCGAGGAGCGTCGGCTTGCGGGCATCGCGCGTGTCGCGGTACGACTCGGTGAGCCGCAGCGGCGCGCGCGAAAAATCCTGCACGATTTTCAGATACGAAAAATCTGGATGTTGTACGTCGACGCTCGGCTCGCTGTGCATCAGCACGCGCCCGTCCTTGTCGACCAGGAACGCCGTGACGTCGCCTTTGCCTTCTTCGCGGATGCGCGCCACGATGCGGCGCAGGCTGACCAGCCCGACCACCGCGCCGATGACCCGGCCGTCGTCGACGACCGGTACCGACAGCACGATCGACGGCGTCGCGCCGGCCTGCACGATGCGGCCGGTCGAATCCTGTCCGGCCAACGCCACGTCGCGGGCGACGTTCATCTCGTTGGTGACGGCGGCGTCGATGTCGACCAGCTTCGCGAACGCGCCGTCGCCGGCGCGGTTGACCACGCGCAGCGCGACCAGGTCGCCGTCGGAGGTGATCGACTGCGCCACCCACTGCGTCTGCGAAACGTAGGCGAACGGATCGATGCCGGCCGGCAGCGCCGCGCGCATCACGCTGATGCTGCTGGCCACGCGCGTGAGCTGCTGGTGGTTGCTGCTGAGCAGGTTCTGCAGATCGTTGGCGATGCCGACCGCGGAGCGCGTCAGATATTTCTTCTCGAGGGTCTCCAGCGAGTCGCGGTTGATGCCGATCAGAAAGTAGTGGGAGACGACGAGCGGCAGCAGGCCGACCAGGATCATCGCGCCGAGGAGAGTCCAGAGGAGGCGAGGGCCGCGCGGGCGCGATTCGGGAACAGGAGCCGGGACGTCGGACATTAACGTCGATGATACGGACCATGTCCCACGGCGTCTACGTCCACCTGCCGTTCTGCGCGGTGCATTGCACCTACTGCGCATTCGCGATCTCGACCGACCTCTCGCTGCAGGCGGAGTACGCGGAGGCGGTGCTGCGCGAGATCGACGCGCGCGGCCGCGGCGAGCGCGTGACGTCGCTCTACCTCGGCGGCGGGACGCCATCGCGCACGGACCGGGCGCTGCTCGCGCGGATGATCGCGCGCATCCGGGAGCGCTTCGACGTCGCGGCCGACGCGGAGATCTCGATGGAGGCGAATCCGGAGGACGTCACCGCCGAGGCGCTGGACGGGTGGCGCGCGCTCGGCATCAACCGGCTCTCGATCGGCGTGCAGTCGTTCGACGAGGGCGAGTTGCGCGCGATCGGCCGCGCGCACGACCGCGCGCGCGCGCTCGAGGCGGTGTCGCTCGCCGTCGCCTCCGGCATCCGCACGAATCTCGACCTGATCCTCGGACTACCGGAGCAGACGCGCGCATCGTTTCTGGCGACGCTGGCGACGGCGGTGGAGCTCGGCGCCGGACATCTCTCGCTCTACATGCTCGATCTGGAGGAGCGCTCGCCGCTGGAGGCGCAGGTGGCGCGCGGCCGGGTGACGCTGCCGGACGATGTCTTCGTGGCCGATGCGTATCTGGAGGCGGTGGAGTTTCTGGCGCGCCACGGATTGCATCAGTACGAGATCAGCAACTTCGCCCGGCCGGGGCAGGAGTGCCTGCACAATCTCCGCTACTGGACGCGCGGCGCGTATGCCGGCCTCGGCCTCGGCGCGCATTCGTTCGACGGCGCGGAGCGGTTCGCGAACACGCGCGACATCCGCCGCTACATCGCCGCGAGTCCGGCCGCGCGCGAGTTTCACGAGCAGCTCGGCGACGATGAGGTGCGCCGCGAGGCGATCTTCCTCGGGCTGCGCCAGACCTCCGGCATAGACTATGAAGCGCTCGTGCGGCTCTGCGGGCAGGAGGCGATTGCATGGACGGAACGCGGACTGGCGGAAGGTTGGCTGCATCGGGTGGACGGGAGCGTGGCCTTCACGCCCGCGGGATTCCTGCAAAGCAACGAGCTCATCTCGCGGCTGTTCTGATCGCGCTGGCGCTCCTTCTCTCGCCGCCGGCGCACGCGCAGAGCGAAGACGACATCGCCTTCGATCCGACCATCACCGACGCGCAGTTTGCGGAGTTCTCGCGCCTGGTCGCGCAAGGCATCTACGCGACGCCCGTCGATCCGGCGCGCGCGCGCGGACTGCTCGGCTTCGACATCGGGGTCGCGGCGACTGCGGTGCCGGTCGATCCGAACGCGCCGTACTACCAGCAGTCGACCACGAACGATTTCACCATCAAAGACTATGTGGCCGTGCCGCGGCTGATCGTGTCGAAGGGATTGTCGGTGGCGACGGTGTCGGCGATGTACGCGAAGGTGCCGGACAGCGACATCCGCGTCCTCGGCGGCGCGCTCGACGTGCCGCTCATCAGCGGCGGCCTGCTCAAGCCGACGCTGGCCGTGCGCGGCGCCTACTCGCAACTGCAGGGCGTCGAGAACTTCGAGCTCAAGACGTACGGCGTGGAAGTGTTTCTCTCGAAAGGCTTCGGCCCGGTCACGCCCTACGCCGGCGTCGGCCGCTCGCGCAGCGACGCCCGCGGCACCGTTCCCGCGCCGCTCGCGCGCACGCTGCGCGATCAGGCCGACCAGAACCGCATCACCGTCGGCGTGAAGCTGTCGTTGCTCCTGCCGAAGATCGTGGTGGAAGCGACGCAGGCCGAGGTGCGGAGCTACGCGGCGAAGATCAGTTTCGGGTTGTAGCGCCACAAAGCGCCGCGATGCGTGTCCGTCTCTGAAGGAGGAGGAGACGCATGCACGCACTCATCCGCGTCGCGTTCGTTCTGTCGCTCGCACTGACGGCGAGCGGCCAGGGGATCTATCACGAGGCGTGGTGCCCGAGCGTGGACGTGGCGCGCATGCCGCGGCTGTCGCGTACCGCGGCGGTGGCGAAAGGGCTCGAGCCGGCGGCGGACTGTCACCCGGAGATGCGGGTGCGGTATCTGGGAGAGGTATGGCTGCCGCCGGTGGTGACTGCGACTTCAGAACGGGAGAGTGCCGACGCGTACAGCCGCGCGGCACCCGAACCAATGATCCACATCGACGGCTACTACAAAGACGACGGCACGTACGTGAAGCCGCATGACCGTCATTGGCCGCGGCAGCGCTGAGCCTTACTTCGACTTGCTCGTCGCTTTCTTCTTCGCCGGCGTGCTCTTCGCCGGCGCGGACGACGCTTTCGCGCCGGCGATGGCGGTCTGGATCGCTTCCAGCGTGAAGCCGCCCTCGGGGCCGAAGCCCATGATCTGGCCGTTCACGATGTAGGTCGGAGTCGACGCGACGCCGATGCCGAAGGCGGAGCTGACCTGTTCGAGCAGCGCCTGCCGCTCGGCCTTCGAGCCGTAGATCTTGTTCATGGCGTTCCAGTCGACGTCGTGGTCTTCGCAAAAGTCCTTGATCATCTTCTCGACGTTGGCCGAGGTGATCTTGTCCTGGTTGCTGAAGATGAAATCGACATAATCCCAGTAGACCTTCGGCGCCACGCGCTGCAATGCGCGCGCGCCCATCGCCGCCGGCACCGACCAGTCGTGATGCTCGAAGAGCGGCAGGTCGAGGCGCGCGTAGTTGATCTTCGAGAGGTTCTTCTTGATGATCGGCTCGATGTTCTGGTGCGCGCGGGCGCAGGTCGGGCACTGGAAGTCGGAGAGCTCGAGGATCTCCACGTTCGACTTCGAGTTGCCGCGGCGCATCGCGTTCGTCACGCCGAGAGCCTCACGGATGGAAGTGGCCGGATCGGTCTTCAGGCTGCCGCGCGAGGCGATGATCAGGAACTGCTGGCTGGCGTCGACGAAGCCTTTGTACGCGAACGATCCGAACGGCGTCTGGCGGACGATGTTCACCGCGTGGATGCCGTCGGGCAGCGGGAACGGCGCGACGTTGGCCGTCAGCGGCTGATTGAGCAGGCGCGACGACTCGGCCGCGATGCGCACGTTCACCGGCCGGCCGTCATTCGGCAGCGGAATCACGCTGCCGAGGAGAATCTGCTGCGTCGTCGGCGAATAGAGCAGGTACTTCTGGCTGCCGCAGTACTGGTCGGTCGAGCGCTGCGTCACGGTGAAGGCGCTGAAGTTGCGCGGCCCGGCCGCCATCGGCTCGATGGTGAGCGTGCCGCCCGGACAGCGCGGCAGCATCTTCGCCGCGTAGTTCTTCAGGATGGCGTTCGGGTCCTTCTGCTGCGCCTGGGCGGCGGCGGTGCAGGCGAGAAGCGCGGCGGCGAGGAGAGCGCGTTTCGTAAACATTACTGCGAGTTAACAGTGCGATACCCGCGTTCAATCCACGTCTTCATTCCGCCGTCGATATGCACGACGTTGCGGAAGCCGGCCAGCACCAGGAGCTTCGACGCCAGCGCGCCCTCGACGTCGGTCTCGCCATACACGAGGACGGTCTGGTTCTGATACGGCAGCAGCTCCGGCAACTGCCGCTCGATGGTCTCGAACGGAGCGCTCAGCGCGCCGGCGATGTGCCCTTCGGCGCCGCGATAGGCCGCGGCCGGCCGCACGTCGAGGATCACCACCTGCCGGCTGTCGAGGATCATTTCATTGGCGATCGTCGGCGCGACCTCGGCGTAGCCGCCCGGGGTCATGGAGATGCCGACGGTCTTACAGGCGGTGCCGCTCAGCGCGAGGAGCAACGCCGCCGCCGCCGCCAACGATGAACGATGAACGATGAACGATGAACGTCCTCGTGTCGTCAGCCTCTGTTCAGCGTTCATCGTTCCGCGTTCCTCGTTCTTCATAGCACCTCCAGGTCGAAATCCGCCCGCACTTCGCCGACGTACGTTCCGGCGTGATTGTGCAGCGGCCAGTGGCGGTAAGGGTGTAATTCCGGATGTGCGTCGAGATCGATGCCGAGGAGCTCGAGGAGGCGCAGGATGACGGGATCGCGTCCTCGTCCCATCGAGCCGTCGTCGATCTTCATGGCGATTCCGATCGACGCATCATCGGCGACCCGCAGCCGTTCGGTCAATGCGGCCGCCAGCGCCGGCGCGACGGCCATCGCGTAGAGCCCTTCGGCGCCTTCCTTGGCGAGCAGCTCGCCGCCGAACGCCGTCAGCAGCGGAGTGGTGATGCTCCAGTTGCCGGCCACGTAGTGCGGGAACATCGTCATCGACTCGACCACGCGCGACGCGCTGTCGGCGTAGCGGTCGAGCGCGCCGGGCGATTCGGCGCGGAGGCTCGTGGCCATCAGGCGCGCGTAGGCGAGGGCAGTGCGATGGAGCGAGAGGAAGAACGCCGGCACGCCGCAGCCGTCGACGGCGATCGGAATCTCATCGGAAGTGAGGCCGGCGAAATCGGCCAGCGTCGAGCGCATCAGCACCTGCACCGGATGATCGGCATCGATGTAGCGGAGGCTGGGGACGTCCATCACCCGCGTGGCCAGCAGCATCCCGGCGTGCTTGCCGGAGCAGTTGTTGTGCAGCGGCGAGGGCGCTTCACCGGACGCGCGCAAATCGGCCGACGCTTTCTCGTCGTACGGCTCGTGCGCGCCGCAGAGAAGGTCCTCTTCATCGAGCTCGCCTTTGCGCAGCAGCGCCGCGGCCGTGGCCACGTGCAGCGGCTCGCCGCCGTGCGAGGCGCAGGTGAGGGCGATCTCTTCGCCGGTCAGGTCGAACTCGTCGACGCCGCCGTATTCGAGGAGCGGGATGCCCTGGAACGGCTTGGCGCAGGAGCGGAGACAGGTGCGCAGCGACGCATCGCCCGCGAACGCGAGCAGCGTGCCGCGCGAGTCGACGACGGCGATCGAGCCGCGATGCACCGACTCGACCTGCGCGCCGCGCATCACCTTCACGAGCGGGACGCTCATTCGCCGTGCAGTCTAACCTTTGCTCGCGCGCATCGTACGATCGCGTCATGCGCACGACGATCGTTCTCGTTCTCGCTCTCGCTCTCCTCACGCCGGCCGCGCACGCGCAGAAAGCGGAGCAGTGTCCGGCCGGCCGCACGCCGATCCTGATCCTCGGCACGTATCACATGGCCAGCCCCGGCCTCGACGCGGTCAACGCCAAGGTCGACGACGTGCTCGCGCCGAAGCGGCAGCAGGAGATCGCGCATCTCGTCGAGCAGCTCGCCGCGTTCCGTCCGACGAAGGTGGCGCTCGAGGCCTCCCGCATCTCCACGACCGTGCCCCGGCAGTACGCCGACTATCGCGCCGGCAAGTACCAGCTCACCGCGAACGAGATCGACCAGATCGGCTACCGCCTCGCGGCGAAGCTCGGTCACGAGAAGGTCTGGCCGGTCGACTATCCGATGTGGATGAGCGGCATCACGCCGGCCGAGCAGCATCAGCCGAAGCCGTCGCCTTCGCAGAGCGCGTCCACCGGACCGCAACCGGAGTCACCGCAGATGAAGGAAGTGATGGCGGTGGTGGGGAAGGATGACGAGCTGCTGCGGACCTCGACCATCAGCCGCTTCCTCGCGCACCTGAACTCGCCCGAGCGCTACCGGCTCAATCACCGCTGGGACGTGCTCTGGAATCTCGAGCCGGGCCAGAGCGCCGCGCTGTACGAGAACACCGATCACGCGCTGAACTGGTACAAGCGCAACCTGCGCATCTTCACCAACATCATCGAGATCACCGAGCCGAACGACCGCATCCTGCTGATCATCGGCGCCGGGCATCAGGCCATCCTGAAGGATCTCGCGGCGGAGCATCCGCGGTACTGCCTCGTCGCCACGGTGGCGTACCTGCGGGAGTGAGAGAGGCCGCTTACGCCTTCGCGCCCGCCGTCGGCGACTCCGCCGACACCGCTTCTTCCTCGGTGTTGTAGATCTTGAAGACCGCGTCGAGCTTGGCCAGCTTGAGCAGCTTCTGGATCCGTTCGGACGGGTTGACGAGGATCAGCTTGCGGTTCTGGTTCGTGAACTTGCCGAGGTAGCCGACCAGCTCACCGATTCCGGTCGAGTCGATGTAATCGATCTTCGTGAAATCGATGATCACGTTCGTGCTCTCGTTCTTGAGCACGTTCTCGAGCGCGGACGAGAAGAACTCGGCGCTCTCGCCGAGCTTGATCAAGCCTTCCACGTAGAGAATCGTGAAGTTGTCCAGGTGCTTCTTTTCTACGATCACAACAGCCTCCGAACCGAATCATCGGTTGCGTAGCAAACGCACTGCCACGACCCCGTTCATGCCGCCGAAGCCGAAGGAGTTGGAAAGAAACGCCTCCGCCTGCGCCTGGCGCGGCGCGTTCGGGACGTAATCGAGATCGCAGGCCGGATCGCGCGTGTCGAGATTGATCGTCGGCGGGAGGAAGCCGTCGCGCAGCGCGAGCAGCGAGGCGGCCAGCTCGATGGCGCCCGACGCGCCCATGGCGTGGCCGTGCAGCGACTTGGTCGAGCTGACCGGCGGCGCGTCGTCGCCGAAAACCGCGTGGATCGCCGCCGTTTCGGTCGGATCGTTCGCGCGCGTGCCGGTGCCGTGGGCGTTGATGTAGCCGATCTCCGCGGGGTTCATGCGCGCGTCGCGGAGCGCCATCGACATGGCCCGCGCCGCGCCGTCGGCGGAAGGATCGGTGACGTGTCCGGCGTCGCTGGTCGCGCCGAAGCCGGCGATCTCGCCGAGGATCTCCGCGCCGCGCGCGCGGGCTCGCTCCAGCTCTTCGAGCACGAACACCGCCGCGCCCTCGGCCAGCACCAGGCCTTTGCGGTCGGCGCTGAACGGACGGCAGGCCTCCTCCGGATGCTCGTTGTCGATGGCCAGCACCCGCAGCGACTCCCAACCCTTGATGATCCCCGGCACGAGCGGCGCGTCGGCGCCGCCGGCGAAGACCGCGTCCGCCTGACCGGCGCGGATGGCCTGCGCGGCCAGCCCGATGGCGTGCGCGCTCGAGGCGCAGGCGGAGACGACGGCGTAGGAGAGACCCTTCGCGTCGAACTGCGCCGACACCGCCGCGGCGGCGGCGTTGTACATCGAGCCGGGGATCGCGCCCGGCGGGATGCGCAGCCCTTCGGCGTAGAGGCGGCGGTAACTCGAATCGAGCGTCTCGCAGCCGCCGAGGCCCGTGCCGAGCAGCACGCCGACCCGCTCCGGTTCGGCGCCGAGCGCGCCGGCCTGCTCCGCCGCCTCCGCCGCGGCGATCAGCGCGAAGCGGGTGAAGCGGTCGTGCCCGCGCTGGGCCGGATCGTCGGCGTCGGCCGGGACTTCGCCGGCGATGCGGCACTGCATCGACGACGTATCGATCGATGTGATGGTCCGGATGCCGCTGCGCGCCTCGCGCAACGCCGCGAGCGCCGCCGCCTTGCCGCGCCCGAACGGAGAGAGGATGCCGATGCCGGTGATGGCGACGCGGAGAGTCATGCGGTGGCGCGCGCTTCGATGATGGCGATCAGGTCGCCGAAGGTCTTCGCGGCCCGCGCTTCCGTGTCGGGGATGGAAATCCGGAACTGCTCCTCGATGGCAAAAAGGATGGTCAGCGCGTCGAGCGAGTCGATGCCGGCGTCGGCGAGGGCGGTCTCCGGTTTGAGCAGCTCGTCGGGAACGTCTTTTTCCTGACGGACGATGCGCACGAGCTGCTCTTCGATCTCCGCGCGCGTCACGCCCCGTATGATACCAGCCGTGTTCCGGCGCCCCGGCCGCTGGTGGCCGCTCTACATCGGGTGGATTGCGCTCTGCGCGCTCCTCTTCGCCGCCCTCGGCCGGCTCGAAGATCCGTCCCGGCCGCACGGCCGCATCCTCTCGAACGACGCCGGCGTGCGCGCGCTGCAGATCGCGGAGGAGCGCGGAATGCGCGGGCTGGAAGTCGTGCATGTGGCTGCGGCGCGCGCCGGCGAAGGCGCGGCCGAGGAGCGGTGGATCGTGCTGCTGGACCGGGTGCCGCACAGCGGAGGCGGCGTGGTGGTCGAGCTGCGCGCGCGCGATGGGCGATTGCTCGCGCTGCGCGCGCCGGTAAAATAGCCGCACCTTGTCCCGGCCTCTCACCAAGCTCACTCCCATGCTCGAGCAGTATTTCGAGATCAAGCGGCAGGTTCCCGACGCGATCCTCTTCTACCGCCTCGGCGATTTCTACGAGATGTTCTTCGAGGACGCCGAGAAAGCGGCGCCGCTGCTCGACCTCGTCCTCACCGCGCGCAACAAAGGGCAGGAGCACGAGGCGCCGATGTGCGGCGTGCCGTACCACTCCGCCGACGGCTACATCGCCAAACTGATCCGCCACGGCCTGCGCGTGGCCATCTGCGATCAGGTCGAGGATCCGGCCGCGGCGAAAGGGCTGGTGCGGCGCGAGATCGTGCGCGTGGTCACGCCCGGCACCGCCACCGAGAGCTCGATCGTCGAGCGCGAGTGCTGCTACCTGATCGCCCTCGTCCCGTTCGAAGGCGGCGCCGGCGCGGCCTATCTCGATGTGTCGACGGGCGATTTTTTCGTCACCACCTACCGCTCCCTCGACGACGCGCGGCTCTACGACGATCTGGCGCGCTTCGCTCCGCGCGAGGCGGTGGTGCCGCGCGGCTCGGCGGAAGTGCTGGGCGTGCCGACCACGCTGGTCGAGCCGTCGCTCTTCGAGGCGCGCGGCGCGCACGAGTACCTCTCCAAGCACTTCGGCACGCAGTCGCTGCGCGGCTTCGGGCTGGAAGGCGACGACCCGCGCATCGCCGCGGCCGGCGGCGCGCTCCGCTACGCCAGCGCCAGCCACAAGCGCGAGCTCGATCACGTGCGGGCATTGCGCGTCGACAACGACGCCGACTTTCTGCATCTCGATGCGGCCACGCTGGCGAATCTGGAGATCGTCGAGTCGCGCGATGCCGGACGTCCGCGGGCGACGCTCTGGTCGGTGGTGAACGCCACGCGCTCGGCCATGGGAACGCGCACGCTGCGCCGCTGGCTCACGCGGCCGCTGGTGTCGCGCGAGGCGATCTTCGACCGCCACGACGCCGTCGACGAGCTGACGCGCTCGCGGCTGATCCTCGAGCAGATGACGGCGCGCCTGCAGAAGATCGCCGATCTCGAGCGCGTGGCCTCGCGCATCACCCTGCGCACCGCCACGCCGCGCGAGTGCCTGACCCTGGCCGACTCGCTGCTCGTGGCCGCGGAGCTGCGCGAGGTGATGGCGCCGCTCGGCGGGCCGCTGCTGCGGGCCATGGCGGCGGCGCTCGATCCGCGGCAGGACGTGATCGACCTGATCGCGAAGACGCTCGACCCGCAGCCGCCGCAGAACGCGCGCGACGGCGGCATCATCGCCGGCGGCGTCGATGCCGAGCTCGACGAGCTGCGCGCCATCGCCCGCGACTCGAAGTCGGTGCTGCTGGAGATCGAGTCGCGCGAGAAAGAGCGCACCGGCATCGGCTCGCTCAAGATCCGCTACAACTCGGTCTTCGGCTACTACATCGAGGTCTCGAAGACGAATCTGGCCAAGGTCCCCAGCGACTACATCCGCAAGCAGACGCTCGCCAACGCGGAGCGCTTCATCACGCCCGATCTCAAAGTGCTGGAAGAGAAGATCGTCGGCGCGGAAGAGAAGGCGATCGCCATCGAGCTGCGGCTCTTCGACGCGCTGCTCTCGTCGATCGCCGCGGTCAGCCCGGCCATCCTCTCCACCGCCCGCGCGGTCGGCGAGATCGACGCGATCGCGGCGCTGGCGACCATCGCCGTGCGCCACCGCTACGTCCGTCCGACGCTCAGCGAGGCGGCGGAGATCTGCATCGAGGACGGACGGCACCCGGTGATCGAGCAGATCGCCGCGGAGCGGTTCATCCCGAATCACACCACCATCGAGCGCGAGCGCAACGGCATCCAGGTCATCACCGGCCCGAACATGGGCGGCAAGTCGACCTATCTGCGGCAGGTCGCGCTGATCGTGCTGCTCAATCAGGCCGGCTCGTTCGTGCCGGCGGCGAAGGCGCGCCTCGGCATCTTCGACCGGATCTTCACCCGCGTCGGCGCCTCCGACCAGCTCGCGCGCGGCGAGTCGACGTTCATGGTCGAGATGCACGAGACGGCCAACATCCTCAACAACGCGACCGACCGCTCGCTGATCATCCTCGACGAAGTGGGCCGCGGCACGGCCACGTTCGACGGGCTGTCGCTGGCCTGGGCCATCATCGAGTATCTGCACGACAACCCGGCCCGCAGCGGCATCACGCTCTTCGCCACGCACTATCACGAGGTGACGGACCTGGCGAAGACGAAGCCGCGGGTGGCGAACTACAACGTGGCCGTCAAGGAATGGAACGAGCAGATCATTTTCCTGCGCAAGGTGGTGGAAGGCTCGGCCGACAAGAGCTACGGCATCCAGGTGGCCAAGCTCGCCGGCATCCCGCATTCGGTCATCGACCGCGCCCGCGAGATCCTCGACACGCTCGAGCGCAAAGAGCGCGACCTGGTGGAGGAGACCCGCCGCCGCAACCCGTCCGCCCCAACGCGCCAGCTCGGCCTCTTCAGCTCGACCGAACAGTCGATCATCGACGCATTGCGCGAGCTGGACCTCGACACGCTCTCACCGCGGGATGCGTTGAATCGGCTGTATGAGATGAAGACGAGACTTTCGTAGTTCCTCGGTTCCTCGGG
>DASVQE010000082.1:0-61709 GCA_036389275.1 Thermoanaerobaculia bacterium | reverse complement strand
ACCGAGGAACCGAGGAACCGTTCGTGTACAATCCCCAAACCATGACGCGCCACCAGGAGAACGAGCTGCCGCGAAGCCTCACCGCCGGCTCGTGTCTTTGGCTCGTCTGACGGACCCTTCCGGCAACATTCCCCGTTGATCGTGCGTTGGCGACCCTGGCGATGGTGTCTCTGACTCCGCCCGCCGCCGCCGCACGCTACGAGGAATTCGCCAGTGATTACCGTCATCGATAATTACGATTCATTTACATACAACTTAGTGCAGCAGCTCGAGCGACTGGCCGGCGAGCGCCTGCGCGTCGTCCGCAACGACGCCTTCGATCCCGAGGAGCTCCTCGCCGAGAAGCCGCGCGCCATCGTCATCTCTCCCGGCCCCGGCACTCCGTCGCGCGCCGGCCGCTGCATCGATCTCATTCGCGCCAACGACTCCATTCCGCTCCTCGGCGTCTGCCTCGGGCATCAGGCCATCGCCGAAGCGTTCGGCGCGCGCATCGTGCGCGGCAACGTTCCGGTGCATGGCAAGGTCAGCGAGGTGCAGCATCAGGGCGAGCGCCTCTTCGCCGGCTGTCCGCGCCCGATGCGCACCGCCCGCTACCACTCGCTCGTCATCGATCGCGCCACGCTGCCGCCGTTTCTCGCCGTCGACGCCGAAACTGCCGACGGCGCCATCATGGCCGTCTCGCATCGCGAGCGGCCGGTCTACGGAATCCAGTTTCATCCTGAGTCGTACGGCACCGCCGGCGGCGACCAGTTGATCGCGAACTTTCTCGGAGGACTGCGATGATCGCGCAAGCCATCAAACGCGCCGTCGACGGCCAGCACCTCGGCCGCGACGAAATGCGCCAGGTCTTCGGCGATGTCATGGACGGCCGCGCCACCGACGTGCAGAAGAGCGCGCTGCTCGTCGCGCTGCGCATGAAAGGCGAGACCGCCGACGAGATCACCGGCGCCGCGCTGGCCATGCGCGAGCGCGTCACGCCGCTCGACATCGATCGCGACAACCTCGTCGACACCTGCGGCACCGGCGGCGACGGCCGCGGCACCTTCAACATCTCGACCATCGCCGCGCTCGTCGCGGCCGGCGCCGGCGCGAATGTCGCCAAGCATGGCAACCGCGCCGTCTCCTCGTCGTGCGGCAGCGCCGATCTGCTGTCCGCGCTCGGCGTGCAGATCGATCTCGACGCGCCGCGCATGTCGCAGGTGCTGCGCCGCGCCGGCATCGCCTTTCTCTTCGCGCCGAAACTCCATCCGGCCATGAGCGCCGTGGCCACGGTGCGGCGCGAGCTCGGCGTGCGCACCATCTTCAATGTCCTCGGCCCGCTGACGAATCCCGCCTTCGCGAAGCGGCAGGTGCTCGGCGTCTACTCCGATCACCTCGTCGACGTGGTGGCGCGCGTCCTCGATGCGCTCGGCGCCGAGCATGCGCTGGTCGTGCACAGCCGCGACGGTCTCGACGAGATCTCCGTCTCCGCGCCGACGCGCGTGTGCGAAGTGCGCGGCGGCGAGCTGTCGACGTACGAGCTGACCGCCGAGGAGCTCGGGCTGCGCTCGCATCCCATCGATGCGGTGGCCGGCGGCGACGCGCGCCTCAACGCGGAGATCGCGCGTGACGTGCTGCGCGGCGCGAACGGCGCGCGTCACGACATCGTCGTCGCCAACGCCGGCGCCGCGCTGTACGTCGCGGGACTCGCGCCGACGATCCGCGATGGCGTCGCGCTCGCGCACGAGTCGATCGCCAGCGGACGCGCGTGGCAGAAGCTGCAGCAGTTGATCGAGGAGTCGCACGCGGCCGGAGGTGCGGCATGAGCACCGTCCTCGATCAAATCGTCGAGCGGACGCGCGAGCGCTTGCTCGTCGAAGGAAAAGCGGATCGCCGCGCCGCGGAGCAGGCGGCCGAGCAGCGCCCGCGCTTCGCCTTTCGTGAGGCGCTCTCGCGCGACCGCGTCAACGTGATCGCCGAGATCAAATCGGCCTCGCCGTCCGCCGGGTCGATCGTGCCCGATCCTGACGTCGAGGCGATCGCCCGCGACTACGCGCGCGGCGGCGCGGCGGCGATCTCGATCGTCACCGAGCCGGAGTTCTTCCGCGGCTCACGCGAATGGATCGCACGCGCCAAAGCGGTCACCGGGCTGCCGGTAGTGATGAAGGACTTCGTCGTCGACCCGTCGCAGATTCTGCGCGGCGTCGCCGCCGGCGCCGACGCTGTGCTGTTGCTCGCGTCGCTGCTCGACGCCGAGCGCATTCGCGATTTCGTGGCGCTGCTCGAGGCCTACGGCTGCGATGCGCTCGTCGAGGTGCACGACGAGTCGGAGCTCGCGCGCGCGGTCGACGGCGGCGCGCGACTGATCGGCGTGAACAATCGCGACTTGCGTGACTTCCGGGTCGATCTCGGCACGTCCGAGCGCCTCGGCGCGCAGATGCCGCGCGACGTCATCCGCGTCGCGGAGAGCGGCATCCGCACGCGCGCCGACGTCGATCGCTTGCGCAACGCCGGCTTCCACGCCTTCCTCGTCGGCGAGTCGCTGTTGCGGCAGGACGACCGCGCCGCCGCCGTGCAGGAGCTCGTCGGCGCATGACCCGCATCAAGATCTGCGGCATTACGCGCGCCGAGGATGCGGAGCTCGTGTGCGAGCTCGGCGCCGACTTTGCCGGCTTCGTCTTCGCGCCCGATTCGCCGCGGTACGTCGATCCGGCGCGCGCGCCGCAAACGCACGGCGTACAGCGCGTCGGCGTGTTCCGCAATGCAACTGCGGAATTCATCGGGCGAGCCATCGAGCTCGCGCGACTGGACCTCGTGCAATTGCACGGCGGCACGTACAGCGGATTTCCGGTGATACAGGCGTTTCGGGTAGGGGAGTCGTTGCCCGATTGCACGACCACCGCCGATTACGTCCTGTTCGATACCGGAGGCGGCACCGGCCGTACGTTTGACTGGGAATTGCTCTCGTCCTATCGTCGCGACAAACCGTTTTTCCTCGCCGGCGGCCTGACACCTGACAACGTGGCCGAGGCCATTGCCCGCGTGGCGCCCGACGTCGTCGACGTCGCCAGCGGCGTCGAGTCTTCGCCCGGCATCAAAGACCATCAGAAATTGCGAACCTTTTTCGAAAGAGTGAAACGATGACCGCACTACCTGACCGCCACGGATTTTTCGGAACCTACGGCGGCAAATTCGTTCCCGAGACATTGATGGCCGCGCTCGACGAATTCGAGAGCGCGTACAAGAAACTCCGCCGTGACCGTTCCTTCCGCAAAGAGCTCGACGACGTGCTCGCCGATTTCGTGGGACGCCCGACGCCGCTCACCGAGGCGCCGCGGTTTGCTTCATTGTGCGACGGCGCGTTCCGGCTGTTTCTGAAACGGGAAGACCTCAATCACACCGGCGCGCACAAAATCAACAACGCCATCGGCCAGGCGCTCATCGCAAAGCGCATGGGCAAGCAGCGCATCATCGCCGAGACCGGCGCCGGCCAGCACGGCGTTGCCACCGCCACCGCCTGCGCGCTCCTCGGCCTGCAATGCGTGGTCTACATGGGCGAAGTGGACATGGCCCGTCAGGAGCTCAATGTCTTCCGCATGCGCCTGTTGGGAGCCGAGGTCGTGCCCGTCACCAGCGGCAGCCGGACCCTCAAGGACGCCATCAATGAAGCGATTCGCGATTGGGTGACGAACGTCCGCGGCACTCACTACATCATCGGCTCCGTGCTCGGACCGCATCCCTATCCGAAAGTCGTGCGCGACTTTCAATCCGTCATCGGCCGCGAAGCGCTCGTGCAATTGCGCCGGAAAACGAATTCGTTGCCGGACGTCGCCATCGCCTGTGTCGGCGGCGGCTCCAATGCCATCGGCCTCTTCTACGAAATGCTCAAACACGAACCCATCCGGATGATCGGAATTGAAGCGGGTGGGCGAGGGCACGGCCTCGGCGAGCACGCCGCCCGCTTTTCCGGCGGCGCATTGGGCGTCCTGCACGGCACGCGATCGATGGTTTTGCAGGACGAATTCGGCCAAATTGCCGAGACCCACTCGATTTCCGCCGGCCTCGATTACCCGTCGATTGGACCGGAGCACGCCTACCTGCAGGAAATCGGACGGGTCGAATATCACGATTGCAGCGACGACCTCGCCCTCGAAGCCTTTCACAAACTGAGCGAGAGCGAGGGCATCATTCCCGCGCTCGAGTCGTCGCACGCCCTCGGCTGGCTCCTGCGCAACGGCAACAGCATCGCCAAAGACGCCATCGTCGTAGTCAACCTCTCCGGCCGCGGCGACAAAGACGTCCCGCAGGTGGCGGCGCTATGAAACGCGTCAATGACCTCTTCCGCCGTCTGCGCAGAGATCAGCGCTGCGGCCTCATCGCCTACGTCACGTGCGGCGACGGCGACACCGTGCGCATCGTCGAAGCGCTCGAGAAAGCCGGCGCCGACGCCATCGAGCTCGGCATCCCATTCTCCGACCCCATCGCCGACGGCCCGGTCATCCAGGCCGCCGCCCAGCGCGCATTACAGAACGGCACCACCACCCGCGATGTCTTCAACATCGCCGCCGAAATCCGCAAACGCAGCGAAATCCCGCTGATCGCCTTCTCCTACCTCAATCCCGTGCTGCGCTACGGCACCTTACGCTTCGCCCGCGACGCCGCACAATGCGGCCTCGACGCGCTCCTCCTCACCGACCTCCCGCCCGAATCCTCCGCCGAGCTGCGCACCGCCATGCACGCCGAAACCCTCGGCACCATCTTCCTCCTCGCTCCGACCTCGAGCGCTGCGCGCATCAAAGCCATCGACCGCGCCACCGACGGCTTCGTCTACTACGTCTCCACCACCGGCGTCACCGGCACAAGGAACGACCTCGACCCCGCACTGGTCACCCGCCTCACCGAAGTCCGCGCCCAACTCAAACACCCCATCGCCGTAGGCTTCGGCATCTCCCGCCACGACCACTACCAACTCCTCGCACCCCACTGCGACGCCATCGTCGTCGGAAGCGCCATTGTGCGCGCGATTGCACAAGGACCCAGAGAGGAAGCGCCTGCGCGCGCGGCGAAAATCGTGCAGGAAATCCTCACGGATTGACAAATATCCAGTTCTCCCTCAATGTGCCGGGCGCAGGTCCGCAAACCGCAAAGACAATTTAGACGAGCCCGTCAGTGAGTGCGTCTCCGCGCTCACGGACGATCACGTTGCGTTTTCAGCGCGCACGTTCGCGGATAGTCCAATTTCGATCAACGAGGTCCGCGAATGCACTCACGTCTTACCGGCACCCTCTGGGTGCACGTCGTTGTTGCCGTCGTCTGCTGTGCCGCTGCCGTTCCGCTTTCCGCGGCCGTAACGCTCACGTTCGAGCCTGCGGCCGTCATCGCGTCCGGTATTACGCCGGGCGCCAAGACGATGTGGATGGTGGTTTCCTACGAGCCGAAGCACGCCGGCTATGTGATTACCGACGACTCGTTCGCGCTCGTCGACTCGGACAACGATGGTGTAGTCCGGTTCGAATACACCAACCCGGCGCATCCGATCGCCAATCAGTCCGTGTGGGTGGTGGTCGACCTGGAATCGAGGCAGTTCAAGGGCGGCACGCCCGCGGATCCGCAGGGGTCGAACATCCTCACACTGCCGGCGGCATCGATCACCCGGCGTTTGTCGACGTCCGACGCATCCGTCAGCAACTCCGGCCGCGCGGTTGCGTTCTGGTGCGTTCGCGCCAGCTTATCGGACGCATGGCGCGCGATCAGCGACGACGCTACCGCGACGGACATGGACAACCTGCCCAACCGGCGCGTTTCCAGCCGTCTGCGGTCGATGCAGGCAGTCGACACGACGGCAGCCGCGCCCGATGACTTCGCGGCCAACGACATCATCGTGGCCGTAGACCTCTTCACCCTTCAGACCTCCATCGGCATCGTGCTGTCGGCGAATTGAGGATTCCCTTGCGATCGATTCGAAATGCCACGCTGCTCGTCCTCTTCGCCGCTGTCGCCGTCGTTTATCCCGCTGCCGGACAGGTCGTCGAAAGCCGCGCCAAAGAGCGCGGTTTCAAGGCGGATTCCGTCTATCAATTCAACGGCTTCGACACCGTCAACTTGTTCAACGGCAACCTGATCCTCTCACTGCCGCTCGGCCCGTCATACCCCGTTGGCGGCGGTCTCTCGTACTCGTTCACCTTGCGGTACTCGGGCAATCTCTGGGCTCAGAGGGAATCGTGCAGCCGGAGCTCGAAGCGCGAGCCGATTTGCGCCGACCGGCAGATCCTGCACCGCGACAATGCCGGTGTCGGCTGGCGCCTCTCATTCGGTGAGTTGCGCGAGCCGGAACTGACGCCGGAGCGGTACGACTCATCGGGATACCTCTGGGCGTACCGCTCGCCGGACGGAGGCGATCACGTTTTTTTCAGGACGCTGCACGCGCCGGAGTGCGGTCCCGGCCAGTCCGCTAATTGCGATCCGGTCGACGACAACACCCGCTACACCCGCGACGGCTCGTATCTACGGCTGAAGAAGATCGACGAAAACACGCGCGAGGTCGAGTTCCCCGACGGCTTGCGCCATCGCTTCGTGAAGAACAATAGCCTGTGGGAGTTGCGGTTGATCTACAACCGTCACGTCGACACGGACGGAAATCGGAATTACGTCCAATTCGACTATTCGCCGAACACATGGACGATCACGGACAGCCGCCATCGAACGCACACGGTCGAGTTTTCCTCGGCGGTTTCCGATGTGATACCGGTCGTTTCAGCCGTACGCCTGGCGGCAGTCGGCGGCCAGACCGCGTCGTACCTGCTGACCCATCACACCACCAATCTGCCGCGGCCGTGCGACGCGCTCAATTCCGCGCCGGAGGAGGCGCAGTTTCTGGACACGGTCACGTTGCCGTCGCTGGAGACCTACTCATTCCACTACGACGAGCCGTCGGCCTGTTCATCCTTGTCGGGCACCCTCACCGACGCCACGCTGCCGACCGGCGGCAGGTTCCAATGGTCCTACAAGTCGGTGATGTTCGGTCCGTACTCGGGGGATGAAGCGATCGGCGTCCAGCAGAAGCAGGTATTCGACGCCGCCGGTACGCTCATTGCCAAAACCGGCTACGAGCTTTCGACGGCAGGGCAGACCGTCGTCAAGAGCTACGCTCCGGCGAACGCGGCGTCGCCGACTGTCAAGTCGGTGAATTATTTCCAAGCGAATCGCACCATAGGGCCGACCTTCGGCTCCACGTTCGGCTTACCGTTTTCGACCGAGCCGCTGTTGGACTTCGAGAACCCACGGGACGGCCGCTATCTCTCCTCGGTGACGTATGACTGCTCTTCCGGCACCTGTAATGCCGAGCGCGCGCAGTACGTCAAATACGAGATGGATATCTCGGGCGCGCCATGTACGATGGACGACGTCTGTTGGCGTGAGCGCAATCAGCGCGTCAAATCGCAACAGACGCTTTACATCACCGACTCGAACAAGACTGCCGACGTGAACTACGATCGCTACGACGGACTCGGTCATTACCGGTTGGAGGTCACCGGCGGTACGTTCGACTCGTCGGCCAAGGTCAGGCGCACGTTCACTGACTACAACGCCGGAACTGGCGACTACGCGCTGACAGCGTCCGACGGACGTGCCGCAGGGTACACCACTCCGTCCGCCAGCAGCCCCTGGATCCTCCACACGTACACGACTTCGAACGTGACCGAGACCGACGGCGGCCCGGGGCCGCACCAGGAGGCGTACTTCGATCCTGCGACCGGTTTTCTGACACGCAAGCGCATCATCGAAAACCAGACCGGCGAGGCCGGCTCTCACGATCTGCTCGCCGTCTTCACACCGAGCAGTGAAGGCTATGTCGCGACCGAGGAGTACTTCGGCGGCGACATGATGTCCCTTCTGACCGGCCCGCTCCGCGAGATGGTGCTGCCGCAGCACAACGCCTACTCGTTCAAGCTGGTCCATGAATTTACGCGTGGCACCAGCGTCGACACGGAGACGACGAGGTACGAACCGGCGCCCGTGAGCGGGCTCACGTTCTTTGTCTCCGACCTGACGCTCGACCACAATACCGGCCTCGCGTTGCAGAGCCGCGATACGGCGAACCTCGTCACGACGTATACGTACGACGCGAGTGGCCGCCTGACGTCCGTGCAGGCCCCCGACGAAGCGAAAACGGAGTATGAGTATCGTCGCGCCTCCGGTTCGACGCCGGCGCAGATCACGGCCAGGTCGACGAATGACGTCGCCGACCAGAACGTCGAGCGCACATTCGAGTTCGACGCGCTGGGACGCGTGGTCACGGAAAGTCATCTTCTTCCCGACGGAAGCAAGAGCAAGCGCGTCGTCGTTTATGACGCGCTGGGTCGGAAGACCAAGGTTTCGGAAGATGAGACGGGAACGCCCACTCACTTCACGACCTTTTCGAACTTCGACGCGTTCGGCCGCGCCCGCACTGTGACGGCGCCGGACGGTGCTGTGACGACGTTCACGTACGTCGGCGAGCGCGCCACCACCCGCCGGAACGGCGTGGCCACCAGTGCCACGGCTCAGACACAGGTAGCGGTGAAAGAGGAGTACGACCGCGTCGGCCGGCTGATCCGCGTCACGGAAAACGCCGACTCCACAACACCGGTAGTGACCGCGTACGAGTACGACCTCGCCGGCCATTTAGCGAACGTGATCATGGCCGAGGGTTCGACCACGCAGACGCGTAGCTTCGTTTACGACGGACGGCAGTTGCTCACGCAGGAGACCCACCCGGAGTCGGGGACAACCTCGTACAAGTACGACGCGCGCGGTCATGTTGTCTCACGCACCACGCCGGCCGGCGAGCTGCGCTACGTCTATGACTCGGCGGAACGGCTCACGCAGGTGAAGAGCGGTACCACCGTGCTCAAGGAGTTCAATTTCGCTCGCGCGAACTCGACTGGCGACAGCGCACTCGGCAAGCTCGCATACGCCAGCCGTTTGAACCCGACGCCGCTCGGCGACATCACCGTCAAAGAGACATTCACGTACGGCGGCCTCGGCGGGCGTCTCTCGAAGAAGAAAACGGAAATCTCGAACGGCCCGACCTTCGAAGACGCGTATAGCTATACGGCATTCGGCCAGCTTGCCAGCGTCGACTACCCGAAATGCCTGTCGTGCGCCGCCGGTACACTGCCGCCGCGCATCGTGTCGAACGAGTACCAGCACGGCGCCCTCACCAGCGTCGGGAATTACGCCACGCTGCTCTATGCGCCGAACGGAATGGTCGCCGAGGTGCAACACAAGAATGGTGACGGCACCAACGGGCCGAAGGACACGCAGACGCCGGACAACGGCACCGCGCGTCCGAAGAAGATCGAGTTCACCGGCTATTGCGCCATTTCGACGCTGACGCAGCCACAGGACAAGACCGTTCCCACCGGAGCGATGGCGAACGTCACGTTTTCCATCGACGCCACGGGCGCGACGTACAAGTGGTATGTGGTGGGCTCCGCCACGGAGATTCCCGGCCAGACGGGCTCCACGCTGACGGTCTCGGTACCGCAAACGACCGCCTACTATGCGCGAGCCTCGTTCGGGGGCTGCTCCGTCGACAGCCGCGTGGTCGTCGTGACGACGAGCGGACCGCCGTGCGGCACGCCTCCGGCCATTACCGCCTCGCCCCTCAGTACGACGATCATGTCGGGACAGACGACCACTCTCAGCGTCTCCGCCACCGGCACCACGCTGTCTTACCAGTGGTTCGACGGCCAGACCACCATCGCCGGTGCCACCGCCGCGTCGTACACGACGCCGCCGCTGACGACGCCGCACACGTATCGGGTGCGCGTCACCAACACGTGCGGGTCGATCGACAGCGCCACTGCCACGGTCAATATCACCGAGTGTCCGCTTCCGACCATCGTCGTGCCGCCGGTGAGCGCGCAGGACGCCAATTATGGCCAAACCGTCACGCTGAGCGTTTCCGCCAGCGGACATCCGCCTCTGTCGTATCAGTGGTATCAGGGCGTCACGGGCGATACCAGCCATCCGGTGGGGACGTCGGCGACGTTCACCACGCCGGCGCTGACGAAATCCGCCGTTTATTGGGTGCGCGTCTCCGAGGTCTGCGGCAGCGTCGACAGCCCTCCGGCGCTCATCTCGGTCTGTGAGCCGCCGATGATCCTTCAGCCGACGGCCGACTACAAAGGAAAGCCGCAGGGGGCTTACACCGGGACTACGTTCGCGGAGCACGTCGTGGCCGTCGGCACCGGCGCCTCCTACAAATGGGAAGTGCTCCCGGTCAGTCCGAATCAGGACGGCTCCTGGACGATCACCGGTGCGCCGCTGTTCGCGCTGCCGGACGTGACGCCCGACATCTTGTGGACCATTACAGCGACGCCGTACCAGGCCGGGAGCTACTACGCGCTCCGCGTCACCGTCACCGGCGTCCCCGGCGGCTGTGGCGGCACGGCCCAGCGCATTGTGGACGTCGTCCGGAAAATGAGCGCCGACGATTGTCCGCTCACCGTCGAATCGGTGTTTCCGCCCTCGATGCCGGTCAATTGGGCCGGTCATACCATCGAGTTGGCCATCTACGTCAACGCGCCGAATTCTGCGACCGATACGTATCGCTGGTTCGTCAACGGCGTTCTCGACACGGCAGGCAGCGTTTCCACGTATCCGATCATGGTCACCACCAGTGCGACCGTGACCGTGGAAGTGGAGCGCAAATGCAACATCGGCGGAGTGGAGGTCGTGAAGTTCGCCCGCCGCACCGTCTTCCTCTGGAACCCGGAGACCTGTCCGGTGCCGCCGCTCCAGGTCGATCAGTCCACCATCCGCGCCACCTCGTCGAACCGGACGTTTACCGCGTGGTCTCCCTGGACGAGTGTGACCTTCCAGTGGTACGCCGGCGATTCCGGCAATACCGATCATCCGCTCGCCTCCGATGCGGGCCAGCCGGACCGGCTCACGCCGCCGCTGGGCGCGGGTACGTACTGGGTTCGCGCCACGTCCGAATGCGGTACGACCGCCGACAGCAGGACGCTCACGGTCTACGACCACGACTGCTCGCCGGTTCAGATTCTGAGGCAGCCGCGCAACGTCAGCACGGCCGCCGGCGTGCCGGTCACACTGGACTACGCGGCGTCGTCCACGCCGGAGGTTAGCTCGCAGACCTGGTACGAGCTGCCGGGCAACGTGGTCAGGGGGACCGGCCGCACCTTCACGCCGTCGCCGGAAGACCTCCAATCCACCAAGCGGTATTGGGTGGAAGTGCGGAACTCCTGCCACTCTGCAGCGAGCGCGATCGTCACGGTACGCGTCGCCTCCTGCGGCAGCATTACGGTTTCGCAGCAGCCGCAATCCGCGTCGATCATCAACGGCAGTACGGCCACGCTGTCGGTGACCGCGGCCGCCGGTGGACAGCCATTGACCTATCAATGGTATGAGGGCGAGAGCGGCGACGATTCGGGCGCTGTCAAAGGCACGGGTTCTTCACTCACCGTGACCCCGTCGAAAACGACCAAATACTGGGTGCGCATTAAGCTGGCAAACACCTGCGCGATCGACAGCAACGTGGCGACGGTGTGGGTCTGCGTGCCGCCTCGCTTCACCGACGCCATTGCGATCCCGGGGCAGACCGATCCTCCGGTCGTGTCCCATCCGCCGATCCTCAGTGCCAACCCGAGCACGCCGTTCTGGATCACGACCCAGGCCACCGGGACGGCAGTAAAGTACGAGTGGTTCCAGGGCGATCCTCCGACCGTGACCACGAAACTCGGCGACGGTCCCGCATTCAAAATCGCACCGGCCACCACTACTCGTTTCTGGGCGCGGGCAACGAGCGACTGCCAGCCGCCGCAGGATGATCGTACCGTCGCCGAGCAATTCGTGATCAGCGTATGTCCGACCATCACCGCACAACCGTCGGCGACGCCGGCGAAGGCGATGAAGGATGCGACGGTGACGCTGCAGACGACTGTGGCGCGGAACGACACCGTCACCTGGTACGCCGGGCAGTCGGGCGACATGAGCGGCGGCCCAATCTCCACCGGCGCCACGTACGCAGTGCCGAAGGTTACGCCGCCCGCGGCGTATTGGGCGCGCGTGACCTCAGGCGATTGCAACGTGAACAGCCAGACGGTGACCGTCGCCGCCTGCGACAAGCCGGTGAACGCCGTCTGGTCGGCGAACGTCCTGACGCAGGTGTCGCCGAATTACTCGCAGATCGTCGGCGTCAACGCCACCGCCGATCCTGGGGCCACGTATACCATCTACGAGGGACCGAACGGCGATACGTCGCACGTTCTCTATACAGGCACGAACAACGCGCTGACCATCACGGCGACGAAAGCGACGAACACCTACTGGGCGCGGGTCCAGCAGGGCGCCTGTTACGCCGATACGCCGCTGCTGACCGTGGAAGCCTGCCTGGAGTCAATCACATCGCAGCCGCAATCCGTTCTGCTCGATACCGTGACCAACCCGGCGGCGACGGCGACACTGCGCGTCGCCACCGACTGGGATCAGTTCGCGGGATCGGGAACCCAAAAAGTCAATAAATATGCGTGGTACCAGGGCGCGTCAGGAGATACCACCCGGCCGCTCACCGACTCGGCCGCGGCAAAGATCAGCGGGTCGGCGACCGCCGTCCTGACGGTGGCGCCCGCGACCGATACCACGTACTGGGTGCGCGTCACGAACTGCGCCGTTCGCGATAGCAATGCGGCGACGGTGACAGTGTGCGTGCCGCCGGCGATCGGCCGCCATCCGTCGTCCAAAGTTGCCGTCGCCAACGAGGACGTCGCTCTCGACGTCGGCGCGTCGGGCACGGAGCTCACGTACCAGTGGTACAAGGGCCTGAGTGGCGACACGACCGCGCCGGTTGCCGGAGCGACTCAGTCGGTACTATCGGTGCGGCTGACGCAAACCGCCGATTACTGGGTCCGTGTGCGCGGCCGTTGTGGTACCGCCGCGGATAGTACGACCGCGAAGGTGAGCATCCCGGCGACCATCAGTTCCCATCCGTCGGGCGGTCCGATCACCAGCGGAACCACGCGCACGCTGTCCGTCACTGCCTCAGGGACGCAACTCGCTTATCAGTGGTACAGCGGCTCCGGTACGACTACGCCGATCTCCGGCGCGACCGCCAGTTCGTACACCACGCCGCCCGTGACGGTGGACTCGAGTTATTGGGTGAAAGTGAACAGCGGCGCGGCGGTCATAAACAGCAATACGGCCACGCTCACTGTTTGTCAGCCGCGGAATGTAACGATCGATCCCTATTCCTTCACCAGCGGCGGAGCCGTGACGATGCGGATCACCAGCCCAGGCCCGGGCGAGACGTTCGAGTGGTACCGCGGCACCCGCGGCACCACCTCCGCCCTGATTGGGAGCGGGACGGTTCTGACAGTGAACCCGCTCGATACGACGAATTACTGGGTCCGTACCAAACGCACCGGCTGCGACGCCGACGGCGCAACAGTGACGGTCCTTATCTGTTATCCCGCGATCACCACGCAGCCGCAGGGGAGCATGATCACCACCGGCTCGTCGAAAACGCTCACGGTGGCCGCCACGGGTACCCAACCGCTTACATACCAGTGGTACATCGGCGGGAGCGGCGACCGGACCAGGCCGATCTCCGGCGCGACCGGCACCTCCTATTCGACGGGCGCGCTGACGGCGACGACGACGTACTGGGCGGATGTCCGCTCGCCGAACGGCGGCTGCTCCGGCAGTTCCACGGCCAGTGCGGCCGCGACGGTGACGGTCTGCGCCCCGCCGGCCATTACGACCGATATCACCGACCGTACCGTCACGACCAGCGGCGATCCGCTGACGATTACGGTTTACGCGTCCGGCGACGGACTGTCGTACCAGTGGTACCAGGGGACGGTCGGCGACACCTCGACGCCGGTCGGCACGAACAGCGACACCCTGGCGTTGAATCCGACGACGACGAAGTACTACTGGGTGCGCGTCAGCGGCACGTGCGGCACGGCCAACAGTCGTGCTGCACTGGTGAGCGTTCCGCCGTCGATTACGGCGCAGCCGGCCAGCGTCACTGTCTGCCCCGGTAGTACGGCGACGTTCTCGGTAACGGCGACCGGGACCATGCTCTCCTACGAGTGGAGTCGCCGCACCAACGGCGGTGCGACGGTGGACATTGTCGGGAATGCCGCCACGCTCACGATTCCCATTACAACTTCGGGGACGTTCTCCTGTCTCGTTCGAAGCGGTACTGCCGGAACCTGGAGTGCCGCGGCGACCGCAACGGTCAGCAGCGCGCCTGGCGTGTCGATCCTGACCAGTTATCAGGGCGGTACGGGGTACTTCCTCACCGCGAGTGTGTCGTCCACCGACGCGCCGAAGGTCGGCTACACCTGGTACGCCGGCGCGCTCGGCGATTTCAGTACGCCCCTGTCGTATCAGAAGAGCGTCTACGTTTCGGTGAACACCCGGCCTTCGACGTACTGGGTGCGCGTGCAATACGCGGCGGCTCCCGGCTGCTGGACCGATCGCGACTACACGTTTCAATAGAGAGAGCGCTCCATGACCACCATGATCAGAACCATCGCAATCGCGCTTCTCGCCTGCAGCCTCGGCGTTGTGCCTGCAGTGTTCGCGGACGAATGGTCGGCGACCTACTCGTATGACGACTCCGGGAATGTCTGGAAAGTCGTGCGGCCGGTGCCTTCCAATCCGAGTTTCACCGAGCAGTTCACGTATTACGACACCGGTTCGCTCAAAAGCGGTACGGCCGGCCCGGCGCGGACGCAGGATTACACCTATGACCGTTTCGGCAACATCCTGTCGATCACGACGGATGGCAATGCCGCTACGCGCATCAACTTCGGCGTCGACCCGCTGACGAACCGCCTCACGAAGTCGCCCGGCACGACGGCAACCTACGATGAGGCGGGACGGATGACCTCGCGCCTCGGCCGCACGTATCATTACGATCTGATGGACACCGTCACCAGTACCGGAGCGGCCAGCGATCCCGACGCGGTTTATCTCTACAGCGCGACCGACGAGCGGATCGCCACCGTCCATCCGGGCGCGACGCCCACCTACGAGTGGACGCTTCGCGACGCCGGCGGCGCCGTGCTCCGCCGCGCGACGCAGACTGGTAGCGCATGGAGCTGGAAGGAGGACTACGTGTACCGCGGCGGCCAGCTCCTCGCCGCCGAGGTGCCGTCACCCGAAAAGACCCTCCACTACCACCTCGACCACCTCGGCACCCCCCGCCTGATCACCGGCAACGGCGGCGTCAAAGTCTCTGAGCACACCTACTACCCCTTCGGCCTCGAAGCCACCGACCCCGCCCAAGACACCGACCCCCGCCGCTTCACCGGCCACGAACGCGACTACTACACCCCGCCGAGCACCTCCAGCAGCGATTACATCGATTACATGCACGCGCGGTACTACGCGACGGCATGGGGCCGGTTCTTATCCGTCGATCCGGTGCTCGGCGACGCGCACCGTCCCCAGTCGTGGAACCGTTACGCGTATGTTTCAAACAGTCCGTCAGCGTACGTCGATCCGAAGGGGCTGTGCGAACAGAAGCTGGGCGACGACCCGTGTAGCGACATGACGATCACCGTGACCGCGCGTGACCCATGGCGAGACATGCAGGAGTCCGCTTCCTTCGGTGCCTGGTACTTGAACGGGATGCAGTTGCCGGACGGGATGCGCATTGACCGTCAAGCAACTTTGCAATACCAAGCTGCTCATGGTGACGAGTTCGCAATGATGCAGCTCGGCCAAACGCCGCCGGGGCTTCAAGAACAGGACACTCCCTACTTCATCTTCGCTGGCGGCATCATCGGTTTGGCACGCGGTCTGGCTCGAGCAGCTGTTCGAACGGAAGCGACCAACTTAGCGGAACAGTTGACGCTCGAGGAAGCGAAAGCAGGTGCCGGTAGACGGATCATGGAGGGCCGTATCGACGACTTACGTTACCCGGAACAGATTTGGGCAAAGATGGAGCATGTGCACGTGAATCCCGAAGGGGTTAAAATCGTTATTCACTACTGGAAGAATCTCGTCACTGGCGTTATGGAAGGCTTCAAGTTCAAATGAGTCAGCGAACACAAGTGCCGTGCCTTGATCTTGCTCGCGCCATGCACAAGTTGCGGCTAATAGCAGGGACCGATCTTCCGAATGTCGCCAGAGAGGCTCTCTCCGATGGCTACGACAGCCGATCGCTTCGCATACTCGCTGTCAGCGATAACGATCCGGATGTCGACAGACTGTTTGACGACGCGCTAGCTGAGGCAGGGTTTGCGCCGCTGTCGCCGCGCGAGGCGGCGCTCGCATACGCGCGCTCGATTTGCGAGCGTATTCTCTTGGGCGAGATCAGACCTTACGACGGCGCGAAAGCGATCTGGCGCGTATCGCTCGACGTCGGTGGCACGCTGGTGCCGGAGCTCGACCCGTTTATTTACGCGGCGAGCGAGTCTGAAGATCGGCCGGAAGATTGCGAGTTTTTTGACGAAGAAATCAAGAAGCAGGCGCTGCAACTGGTCGCGTGAGGGTTCATGCACGCGTACTGCGCTTCGCATCGTCGCTGAATGAGTGGCGATTAACCGGGAGCGCGGCGGTAGCGTTTGGTGGGAAGTGATGGCCGAACGTTCGCGGCATCGTGACATCGACCCGCCTGCGGGCTGCACGACTCACAGGGACGCGCCAGCGATGCGACTGTGCACCCGGCAACGTCCGCCCCGTCCTTTGTTCAATCAAGCTAGCGCGACTAGCTTGGATGGAGGACTACATCTACTGCGACGGTCGACCGGTCGGCTCCGATACGGTCCCAACCAGCGGCGGCCGTCGTCACTTCCACCTCGACCACCTCGGATCGGTCACAAACGACTCCGGCTGCGCCTATGCGCACCGCGACTACTACCCCTTCGGCGCGGAGCAGACGTCGATCAAACAGGAATGGGAAAACTTCTCGTCCGCGACGACCCGATGCGATTCACCGGCCACGAACGCGACGACCTCGCCGGGTACACCCCCGAAGCCGAATAAGTCGACTCCATGCACGCGCGCTATGAGATACAACCTCGAAGAATATCAAGGAGCGTTGGTGCTCTGGCAGCACGCGGATGATCCCGACGCTTGGCGCTACGTCGAGTATACGAAAGGCTAACGAAACGCTCGCTGCTGCTACCCCCGACCGACCCCCGCTGCCGTCACGGCGTTCACAACGAGCGCGGAGAGGAATGTGATCGTAGCGCGGGCGAACGCAGCGGCAGCGGCTTCCCAGCGGCGTGATCCTCATGGTCGGGGCACGCGCGGCGCGTGCGGTGCCGTGCAGCCGAGCGGAGTATAGGCCGGCGTCGGTCATCGCGGGTGCGTGTGTGCCGCGCTCGCGTGCGACGACCGCCGCCGCACAGTTCGTCATCCTTATCGAAGTCATCGTGATGAGCACACGCTTTCTCCTCGCGCGCCCCACCGTTTCCCCACGCGCCGCGTCGGCGCTCCCGACCGGCGTCGACGCGGTGAGGGTTCGCGTCCATCGAAACCGCTGTAGCTGACGCAGTGCAGCGCCAACTGTGTTTACCTTCCGCCTGCTGTTCTGTTGGCTTTTGTTCAGTCCCGAAGAAATGACCAACCCGAAGTTGCTGCGTGAATCCCACCCGCCGATTCACGCGCGAGGCCGCACGAGATGTATGTCGTCGCCGTTGCATTGTGCGCTCGGTCATAGTGGGTTGAATCGTTCTGCCGCCCTACGGCACGTCTGCACGAGCTGCGCACGCGGCGAAGCGCGTGAAGCTGCGCCGCGCGGGCGAAGCGAGCATTAGGTGATAAGTGCGTCGCGGCTGCACGTGAGCCGCGCCGCGCTGTCGCCCGGCCGGACGCCGCGCGGTTCGTCGTCAACAGCGAGATTAGTGTTACCTGCTGAAATTCTTGTCCCTCTTGCCGCTCCTCAAATCTCCTGCTACCCTGCTCCGCAGATGAATTCCGGCGCTTTTCGCTACGCGTATTACTACGGCTATTACAGCTAGCGTGGGGCTCCGTGTGTGCCCCGACGCAAAGGGGCGCGCGAAACGGCACTGACCATCTTTCCGAACCCCTTTCCGTCGCGGCGGAAAGGGGTTTTTGCTTGGTGGACATTCAGGATGCCGAGTCGGAACTGAGCCGGCTGCGCGAGGCGATCGACCGGGTGGATGAGGTGCTGGTCAAGCTCCTCAACCAGCGGGCCAAGTACGCCGTGCAGATCGGCGAGATCAAGGGGACGTTGTCCCTGCCCATCTACTCACCCGAACGGGAGAAGGAAGTGCTGCGTCACGTCGAGTGCGCGTCCATGGGACCGCTCGAGGGCGATGCGGTCCGCCGTCTCTTCGAACGGATCATCGACGAGTCGCGCCGCGTCGAGCGCGAGTCGGCCCAGCGATAGGAGAGCTCCATGGTCATCGTGATGCAGAAACATGCCCCGGACGCCAGCATCGAACACGTCGTCGCGGAACTGATCTCGCGCGGCTTCGACGTCCACCGGTCCACCGGCTCCGACCAGACCGTCCTCGGCGTGGTCGGCCATGTCGATACGCTCGATCCGCGCGAGTTCGAGCTGTTCGACGGCGTGCAGGAGGTGGTGCGGGTGAGCGAGCCGTACAAGCTCACCAGCCGCACGTTCCGGCGCGAGAAGACGATCGTGAAGGTGCGCGGCGTGGCCATCGGCGGCGACGACGTGGTGGTGATGGCCGGGCCGTGCACGATCGAGAACGAAACGCAGATGTTCGAGACGGCGCGGCGCGTAGCGCGGGCCGGCGCGCGCGTGCTGCGCGGCGGCGCGTACAAGCCGCGCTCCTCGCCGTACGCGTTTCAGGGCATGGGCATCGAAGGGCTCAAGCTTTTGCGCGCCGCGGGCGACGAGAACGGTTTGGCCACCATCTCCGAGGTCATGGAGTTGGGGCAGATCGAAAAGATGCTGGATTACGTCGACATCCTGCAGGTCGGCGCGCGCAACATGCAGAACTTCAACCTGCTCTCCGCGCTCGGACAGATCCGCAAGCCGATCCTGCTCAAGCGCGGCATGTCGGCCACGATCCAGGAGTGGCTGCTCGCCGCCGAGTACATCATGTCCGGCGGCAACTACGAGATCATTCTCTGCGAGCGCGGCATCCGCACATTCGAGACCTACACCCGCAACACCTTCGACATCTCCGCCATCCCGGTGATCGAGAAACTCTCGCATCTGCCGATCGTCGGCGACCCGTCGCACGCGGTGGGACGGCGCGACAAGGTGATGCCGGTGGCGCGCGCGGTCATCGCGGCGGGAGGCGACGGCCTGCTGATCGAAGTGCATCACGATCCGGAGAAGGCGGTGTGCGACGGACCGCAATCGCTCTATCCCGATCAATTCGCTCGCCTGATGGACGAGTTACGGATTATCGTGCCGGCCGTCGGGAGGAGCATCTGATTGAAGCGAGCCATCGCCGGAGCACTGCTGCTGATCTGCGCCTGCGCGACGCCGCCGGCCCCGGTGGCGCCGCCGCAGACTCCGGCGCCGCCCGCGCCGGCGCCCGGTCCCGTCGAAGAAGCGCCGATCGGCAGCGTGCGCGTCACCGCCTCGGCGCTCAACGTGCGGCGCGAGCCGTCGGCGAGCGGTGAAGTGGTGACACAGGTGAAGCAGGGCGAGACCCTGAGCGTCCTCGCCGCCGACGAGAGCTGGACGAAAGTGCGCCTCGCCGACGGCAGCAGCGGCTGGGTGGCCACGCGCTTCGTCAGCAGCGGCGCGGCGGCGAGCCGTTCGACCAGCCGGTCGGCGAGCAAGCCGAAAGCGAGACAGCCGCGCCGCGGCGGCTGTCCCGCCGATTCCGACTACGCCTTCGTGCAGACGCCGCGGCTCGCATTCTCCGACCGCGGCGGCCACGGACTGGTGGTGGTCGAAGCGACGGTGAATGCGAGCGGCAACGTGACCTCGACGAAAGTGGTTTCGAACGGCACCGGCGACGAAGCGCTCGGCCTGCTGGCCGAGCGCGAGATCAAGACTGCGAAGTTCTCACCGCCGATCCGCAACTGCGTGGCGCGGAGCTTCATCTTCACCTATCGCCGCACGTTCTAGTCGCGATCGATGGTGATGTTGCCGTTCGAATTCACCAGCTCGAGCTTGCAGCCGCCGCCGTTGATCGTCCCGCTCACATTCGCCTCGGACAGCGAGCTGGCCGTAACCGGCAGCGCCGAGTTGATGCGGCCGAACGACGTCCGCGCCGACACGTTGTAGCCGGTGTTGGCCGGCAGCCCGACCTTGATCGAGCTGAAGCTCGTGTGCAGCGTGACCGGATGGCAGCCGCCGCGCAGGCCGGAGACCGAGATCGCGCCGTTGGAGTTGTCGACGTCGACCGCGCCGCCGACGTTCTCGATGAAGACCGAGCCGAAGGTCGTGTCGACGCTCGCGCCGCTGCCGACGTCGGTCAGCGTGACCGAGCCGTTCGAGCTGCGCACGGTGGCGGAGCCGCGCACGCGCTCGGCCTTGACCGTGCCGAAGCGCGTCTCGGCGGCGAAGTTGCCGGCGACGTCGGTGGCGTTGATGTTTCCGTTGGCCGAGGTGAGGCTGGCGCTGCTCGAGGCATTGGAGAGATTGATCGCGCCGAAGGTCGTGTCGATCTTGGCGACGCCGCTGATGCCGGAGGCGTCGACGCGGCCGTTCTCGCTATTCACCGTCAGCGGTCCGCGAATCGTCTGCGCGACGACCGTGCCGAAGGAATTGCGCACGGTGGCCGGGCCGGTCACGTTCGACAGATCGACGCGCGCGTTGCTGTTGGTGATGTCGGCGCCGCCGCCGATGGTCGAAGCCTTGACGTTGCCGAAGGCGTTCGTCGCCTTGAGCGCGCCCTTGACGTCGACCGCGTCGATGTTGCCGTTCGAGTTCACCAGCGTGGCCGAGCGCTGCACGTCGGCGACGCTGATGTTGCCGAAGCGGTTGTTCACGGTCAGGCCGCCGTCGACGTTGCGCACGGTGATGCCGCCGTTGCCGTTGGTGATGTTCAGATCGCCGGCAGTGTCGATCACTTCGATGGCGCCGAAGGCATTCGTCACCGTCTGCGCGCCGCGGCTGCCCTGCAGCGTGATGGAGCCCTGCTTGTTCGCGAACGACGACGCCGCCTGGATGCCGCGGGCGTCGATGTTGCCGAACTCGTTCCGGGCGTTGACGCTGGCGTTCTGCGGCAGCGTGACGGTCATGTCGACCGAATAGGAGACGTTGTGGATCTCGCGCAGCCGCGGAAAGTCGGTGCGGATCTGCACGCCGCCGGGACCTTCGCTGGCGGTGATGCGGATCTGCTTGCCGATCTCCGGATCGGACGAGCGGATCGTGGCGCGCACGGCCACGACGCCGGCGGAGTGCGTGCGCACGGTCAGGTCGCCGAAGCGGTGGTCGATGCTGACGGTGCCGCCGTGCAGCGGCAGGTCCTTGCCGTACTTCAGCTCGAAGCGGTCCTCGTCGTCGGCCAGAAGAGGCAGAGCGAAGAGGAGGAGAAGAAGGGCGAAGAAAGACTTAGCGATTCGAGACATCGTGGTTCTCCCGGAGCACGTCGTGCAGCGTCTGCTGTTTTTCGGAGTACATGGCCAGCAGTTGCTTGCGGAGGTGCGCGTTCTGTCGATTGCGGTCGATGTTGGTCTGGCAGTCGGCGATGGCTTCGTCGAGGAGCATGAGCTTCTCCTTGTACGAGACCATCAGCGGCGAGCCGGTTTGCTCGAGCTTCGGCTCGGCGAGCTTCTCGAGACGGTTGATGGCGGCGAGGTGAGTCTGCTCGGCCTGTTCGACTTCATCGAGCGTGCTGACCTCGATGATGTGATTGTCGAAGGCGGCCTCGCGGCTCTGCGAGCGGACGGTGTAGAACATCGTGCCGCCGAGTCCGACGGTGAGCACGACCGCTGCAGCCACGCGTCCGAACACGCGCAGCGGAGAGCGCCGGCGCTCCTGACGCAACGCGCGCTCGATGCGCGGCCACAGCAGATCGTTGTCCCACGTCGTGTGCAGCGAGGCGGCCGTCTGCGAGATCTCGTTCCATTCGGCCAGCTTCTCCGCGCACGCCGCACACTCCGCCGCATGCCGCGCCGCCGTTTCCATGGCCAGCGGTGAGGCATCGAAGAGGAGGTCGTCGAGTTGACTGCAGGTGATGTTCATAGGGATTTCTTCCACTTTTCCTGGAGCTCTTTCTTGGTGGCGAAGAGAATCCATTTCGAATTTCCTTCGCTGATGCCGAGGATCTCGCCGATCTCGGCGTGACTGAGGCCTTCGATCTCGAACAGCGTGAAGACGGTGCGGCGCTGCTCGGGCAGCTCGTCGAGCAGGCGCCGCAGGGCGATGCGCTTGGTGTCGTCGACGGACGGCGCGCTGCGCTCGACGACCATCTCTTCGATGGGCGACTCGTCGATGCGGCGCTTGCGGCGGCGCAGGACGTCGTAGCAGGTGTTGACGAGGATGCGGTACAGCCAGGTGGAGAAGGATGCTTCGCCCGTGTAGGTGGCGGCGGCGCGATGGATCTTGAGGAAGGTCTCCTGCACCGCGTCCTCGGCATCGGAGAGGTTGCCGAGGTGGTTCCAGGCGATCGACTTCATCTTCTCGCCGAAGCGGTGGTAGAGGTCCTCGAAGACGCCGGTCTCGCCGGCGGCGCAGGCCGCGGCCAGCATGCGATCGTCCGCGTGCGGGCTCGTCGTCTTCGTGCGAATCGGGATCACCCCGGTCATGGCCGCCTGTAGCATGTCTGATCGGATAGACGCCGCGCCAATCCGAACGTTAGAAAAGCGCCGGACCGATCAGAGCTCGTCGATCGATTTGGGCCAGTCGCCGCGGAGGAGACGGGAGAGCGCGCGGTCGGCCAGCAGCTTGCCGCCGGTTTGGCAGCGCGCGCAGTAGTTCGTCTCGTTTTCCGCGTAGACGATGCGCTGGACCGGCGAGCCGCAGTCGGGGCAGGGCTGGTTGTAGCGGCCGTGCACGGCCATCTCCGGCCGGAACGCGGTCACTTTCTCCGGGAACTTCTCGCCCGTCTCGGCGCGCAGGCGCTCGATCCAGAGCGTGAGCGTCGCGCGCGTCGCGTCGTAGAGGCGGCGGAGCTCGTCGTCGGAGAGATTCGTGGTGAGCTGCACCGGCGAGAGACGCGCGCGGTGGAGGATCTCGTCGGAGTAGGAGTTGCCGATGCCGCTGAAGACGTGCGGGTCGGTGAGGGTGCGCTTGAGGGTGTGGCGCTCGCGCGTGAGCGCCTCGCGGAACTGCTCGAACGTCATCTCCAGCGGCTCGAGTCCGCCGGGATCGAGCGCGCGCATGGCCGCTTCGCCGCGCACGATGTGGATCGACGCACGCCGCTTCGACCCGGCCTCGGTGAGGACGAGCGTACCGGCGTCAAAGTCGAATGCCGCCAGTCCGATTTTGCCCGGCACTTTCGCGCCCGGCGCCAGCCACTTCAGCCGTCCGGCCACCATCAGATGGATGACGATGAAGAGCTCTTCTTCGAGTGCGAAGACGATCCGCTTGCCGGCGCGCCGCAATGCGAGCACTTTTTTGCCGGCGAGATCGGCCGGACCGGGCTCGACGGTGCGGAGGACGAAAGGGTTGGTAAGACGCAGCTTACGCAAGGCCGCGCCCGCTATGCGACGCTCCAGCGCCTCGAGATAGATGGTGATGTCGGGAAGTTCAGGCACGCGCTGCTCATTATCGATTGCATGCGTACACTCGGGAAGTTGCTTGGCGGCTGGCTCATCGGAGCGGGCGTGATCGTCCTGCTCGCGGCCGCGCCTGCCATGAACCACTCGCGAGCGATCGCACACGCGGTGCAGCGCACCGTCACGGCGTTGCCGTCGGCGGCTGCGTCCGTGCCGGGATCGATCATCATCCCGGTAGCCGGCGTCACCGCCGACTCGCTGCACGACAACTACGAGCAGCCGCGCAGCGGCGGGCGCACGCATCACGCGCTCGACATCCTCGCGCCGCGCGGCACGCCGGTCATCGCCGCGGTGGACGGCACGGTGCGCAAGCTCTTCAACAGCCGCGCGGGCGGACTGACGGTGTACGAGTTCGACGTCGCGGAGCAGCGCGTCTACTACTACGCGCACCTCGATCGCTACGCCGATGGGATCGCCGAAGGGTTGGTGGTGAAGCAGGGGACGCTCCTCGGCTACGTCGGGACGACCGGCAACGCGCCGCCGACGGCGCCGCATCTGCACTTCGCCATCGAGGACCTGCCGCCGACCAAGGAATGGTGGAAGGGCTCGCCGACGAATCCCTATCCGCTGCTCATGACACGCGCTTCAGCGCTTCGCTGACTTCCTTCGACGACGGCGCGAGCTTCTGCGCGTTGACGTAGCTCTGCTTCGCGTCGGCCTTCTTGCCCTGCTTCTCCTGGATGGTGCCGAGCTGGAACCACGCCGAGGCGAGGCCGGGCTCGTCGATGGGCGGGTTGTAGCGGAGATACTTGCGCAGCGCTTCCTCGCCGCGGGCGAGATTCAAACCGGAGCGGGCGGCGAGCTGGCCGATGCGGAAGTAGATCGGCATGTACGACGCATCGAGCTTCATGGCCGCGTCGAGCTCCTGCTGCGCGGCGGTCCAGTTCTTCTCGTTCACGTAGGCGACGGCGAGAAAGTAGTGCGCCTTCATCGACGACGGCTGCTCGCGTACAGCCTGCACGAACTCGGCGCGGGCGAGATCGTACTTTTTGTCGCGCGTGTGCACGCGAGCCATGGCGCGATGTCCCTGCAGCGCGTCGCGCTTCTTGATCTCGGCGACTTGCGCGAGCGCTTTGTCGCGGCTGCCGCCCATGAATCCGGGCGCAACCAGGTAGTAGTCGATCAGCCCCAGCCGCGCCTCGGTGTAATTCGGATCGAGCTCGACGGCTTTGGTGAGCTCGGCCAGCGCTTTCTTCGCCAGGCCTGCGGCGCTGAACATGCTCGACTTCTGCGCCTGCTCGCCGTACGCGCCGCCGAGGAGATAGTGATAGACGGCGTTGCGCGGCTCGGCGGCGACGGCCTGCTCGAAAAGTTTCGCGGCGGTATCGGCATCGCCTTTCTGCAGCGCGGCGCGGCCGGAGGCGGCGAGGTCGGCGCCGGTGGCGGCGAAGATGGGCAGAGAGAGAGCGAGCATCACCAGGAGCACGAGGATTCGGCGCATGGTTCCTAGTACGTAAATTGCTCGTGTCTGGTTTCGCTAGAATGACGCGCTCTGTGACGACCCGCACCACGCTCCCGATTCTCGACGCCGCGCAGGTGGCCTCGACGTCCGCGCAGGCGCTCGCATCGGCGCGCGAGCTGCTCGCCGAGATCGAGCGATTGCCGGCCGAGGAGTCGAGCGTCGAGAGCGTGCTCGACGCGTGGGATGCGACGGCGACGGTGCTCGAAGATGCGTTCGGGCCGATCTCGCTGCTCAACAGCGTCCATCCCGACAAAGAGGTGCGCGACGCGTGCGACATCGCGCTCGTGCAGGAGTCGAGCTTCCTCACCGACGTCTTCCAGAACGAGACGTTCTACGAGCGCGTGCGCCGCGTGGCGCCGCCGAACGTGGCCGCGCGCGAGCTGCAGAAGCATCTGCTCGAGGCCTTCGAAGACAGCGGCGTCTCGCTCGCGCCGGAGCGGCGGCAGCGCTTCAAGGAGATCTCGGAGCGGCTGACGGAGCTGGGGCAGGAGTTCGCGAAGAACATCCGCGAGAACACCACGCGGCTGCGGTTCACGCCGGAGGAATGCCGCGGACTGCCGCAGTCGTGGCTCGACCGCGTGCCGCGCGACGAGGACGGCAACGTCGTGGTCGGCTTCGACTATCCCGACTACGTGCCGTTCATGATGAACGCGCACGACGGCGAGGCGCGGCGCCGCTACTGGGTGGCGAACACGCTGCGCGGCACTCCGCGCAATCTGGAAGTGCTCGACGAGATCGTGGCGCTGCGCAAGGAGATCGCGGAGCTGTACGAGGTGCAGAGCTTCGCGCACTACGTCACCAAGCGGCGCATGGTGGAGACGCCGGAGACGGTGAACCGCTTTCTCGACGAGGTGCGCAGCGTGGTCACGGAAGCGGAGTTGCGCGACCTCGGCAAGCTGGCGGAGCTGAAGGCGGAGATGACCGGCGCGGCGGTGAGCGAGACGCGGATCGAGCGGTGGGATGTTTCGTATTACCGCGAGCGGCTGCGCGACCGGCGCTACCGCATCGATCAGGAGGAGTTGCGGAAGTACTTCCCTACGGAATCGACGATCGGCTGGATGCTCGACATCAGCGAGCGGCTCTACGGCGTCCGCTTCCAGCGCGAGCACGTGCCGGTGTGGCACGTCGACGTGATCTATCTCGACGTGCTCGACGCGGAGAGCGGTGAGCTGATCGGCGGGATTTATCTCGATCTCTATCCGCGCGACGGCAAGTACAAGCACGCCGCGGCGTGGCCGGTGCGCGGCGTGAGCCGCCGCCAGGGCCGCAAGCCGGTGAGCGTGCTGGTGACGAATTTCAACCGGCACGGGCTGACGCACGACGAGCTGGAGACGCTGCTGCACGAGTTCGGGCACGTGCTGCACGGCGTGCTGTCGGACACCTACTACATCGCGCACGCCGGGACGAGCGTGCAGCGCGATTTCGTCGAGGCGCCGTCGCAGATGTACGAGGAGTGGGCGAGCCGCATGGAGTCGCTGTCACTGCTTCGCGCGCATTGTCCGAGCTGCCCGGAGATCGATGCGTCGCTGGTCGACCGGCTGAAGGCGGCGAAGAAGTTCGGCGCCGGGATCGATTACGGACGGCAGTTGCTCTACGCGTCGTTCGACATGGAGCTGTCGAGCGAGCATCCCGGCCGCGCGATCGAGGTGTGGGCGCGGATGGAAGGCGCCACGCCGATGGGTCACGTCGAAGGGACGGAGTTCCCCGGCACGTTCGAGCACATCGCCTCCGGCTACGCCGCCGGTTACTACGGGTATATGTGGGCGAAGGTGATCGCGCTCGATCTGGTCTCAGCGTTCGGGAGCGATCTGATGAACAGCGAGATGGGCCGCCGCTTCCGGGAGCTGATCCTCAGCCGCGGCAGCGAAGAGCCGGCCCGCGACCTGGTGGAACGTTTCCTCGGCCGCCCGGTAGCAAGCGACGCGTTCTTCGCGCACATCCGCGGCAGCTAGGGCTGACGCCTCACACGCTCGCCGTGCACGCCCTGCAGCGTCGCGCGGCCGCCGGAATCATCTCCAGGCATTCGTTGCATTGCTTCATCGGCTCGGCGGCTGGTGTGGCGACCGGCTTGATGATGCTGCGCACGATCAGGAACACCACGAGCGAGATGATCAGAAAATCGATGATCGCGCCGATGAGGTGACCGTAGAGGATCGCGTTCTCCGTCGTCTTGCCGGCGGCGTCGGTCGTCGTGCTCAGCACGAAACGCGCGGCGCGCCAGTTGCCGCCCGGCATGAACAGGCTGATGATCGGCATCAGCACGTCGGAGGCGACGGCCGACACCACGTTGCCGACTGCGGCGCCGATGATCACGCCGACCGCCAGTGCGAGCGCGTTCGTCTTCGTCAGGAAGCCGCGAAATTCAGCGAGCATTCATCCATTGTAGCTAACGCATCGCCAGCGACACTTCCGCGGCGCCGGTGGCCACCACGTGCACCAGGATCGCGTTCGGGAGCGCCGTCACCGACTTCGGCTCGATGGCATCGGCGCGGCCGCGCAGCGTCACGCCGGGTGCGAGGGTTCTCGTCAGCGCGCGCGTGATCTCGGCGCGCAGCGCGGTGATGCGCGGCCCGAGCGGGAAGCGCGCCGACTGCCGCAGCCGCGCCCGGATCGCGTCGTGCGCGGCGCGCTCGGCGATGCGCACCAGGAACCCGCGGCGCTTCGGATCGAGCGAGTAGTCGAGATCGGGCACGACCACCGAAGCCGTGGGCGGATCGAAGCGCGGCGTGCCTTCGAGAAATACCAGCCCGTGATAGTTGCGCAGCACGCCGCCGCGGTAATCGATCATCGCCTCGAGCGCGAGCCGTCCGTTCGCGGCCGGCAGGATGCGGATCGACTCGATCGTCAGCGGACGTCCGCTGATGTCGAGCTTCTTGCCCGCGACCTCGGCCGAGGCGAGGCGCGTGGCGTCGGCGTACGACAACTCCACGTCGAGGGGCACGCGCATGCCGCCGGCGGGCGGCGGCGCGAGGCGCAGCGCGGGCAGCGGCTTGCGCGGCGGCGCCGGCTTTTCGCCGACCACCACTCGCGTCACCGCGCGCATCGACAGCGTCGAGGTGACGTTCGTGCCTGCGCCGGTGATCGGGCCGAGGGAGACTTCGGACGGCTCGAGCACCAGCCAGGTACGCGGCGCGAGCTCGAACGGCGTCTGCAATGAATTCCAGATCTGCTGCGCGTACGGCTTGATGTTCGTCAGCGCCGGCGTATTCGCATCGATCGTGCGCGCGGCGATGGCGAGCTGCTGCGAGACCTGCGGCGCGATGAAGCGCGGCGTGACGTCGAGGCCGAGCCACGTCACCTGACACGGCTTGGCGTAGTGCACCGGCAGCGGCGTCGTCTTCGAGCGGAGCCGCCACGCCGGATCCCAGTCGAGCTTCGTGTGCAGGGTGATGTCCGCCTGCCGCATCGTCTCGCCGACGCCGCACGACACGCATGGAAAACGCCCGCGGCAGGCCTCGATCGAATAGTGCATGACCGTGCGCGCGTGCAGCCCGGCGCCGATCATCTGCAGTGCGATCGGATCGCGCGCGACCTGATACGTCACGTCGATGCCGCGCTCGGCGACCGTGTCGCGGAACGTCTTCGGCACCTGCGCCTCGAGCTGCGGCGAGAGCTGGGCGAGGCTGGTGCGGATCGGCACGACGAAGGTCGAGAGCTCCGGCGGCGGAGCGGCCGGCGGCGGGACGGGAGTTTGCGCGCTCGCCACGGCCGCGAGCAGCAGCGGCGAAATGGCGCGTGTGATAATTCGCTTCACGCTGGCGATTGTCAGCGAGGACCTTGCCCACTGCGAAAGCTCACCTTCCTCCCGCTGTTTTTCATCGTCCTGGCGGTCGCCTTCGCCGCGGCGGTGTTCGTGCGCGTGCGCTCGTACCGGGCTGAGGCGGCGCAGAGCGCGCCGGTCGACGCGCCGAACGTCGAGCCGAGCGCCGTCGCGACACCGACAGCAGGAATGACGGATAGCAGCACTGGCACAGTGGTGGAGCTCCCGACCTCCGGAACGACGGCAACCGCCGCGATGAGCGAGCCGCAGCGCGCCGCCGCGGAGAGCGCGCGCGAGCAGCGCTACAACGAGCTGCTGCGCAACGCGCCCGGCCGCGCCGCGCCGTCGTCGTCCGCGCCGCCGCCGCCGGCGGAGAAGCCCTCGCTCCTCGAGCGCGTCGTCGCGCCGATCGCCAACGCCCTCGGCGTGAACCGTCCCGCGCCGCCGCCGGCCATCCGTCCGCAGCCGCAGCCGCCGTCCTCGCAGCAGCAGGCGTCGCGCAATCCGCGCACGCCGCAGCCGGGCGAGAGCAGCGGCCGCACGCCCGAGAGCGACGGCGGCGTGAAGAAGCCGGGCGACGACGATCCCGACTCCGACACGCGCGCGCCGCAGCTCGCCGGCGCCGAGTTCACGCCGCCGCAGGTGCAGGACGGCGACGAGACCGTCTTCACCGCCGTCGTCAACGACGACCTCTCCGGCGTGCGCAGCGTCAGCGGCGTGATCGCCAGCCCGAGCGGCGCGTTGCAGGGCTTCGCCTGCCAGCGCGACGCGGAGACGAACCGCTACGTCGCGCGCATCGCCGTGCCGAAAGACGCGGCCGAGGGAGTGTGGGCGGTGAAGTACCTGACGCTGAGCGACAACGCCAGCAATAGCGTCAACCTGAACGCAGGCATGGGCGGGCTGCCGCCGAACGCCGCCTTTCGCGTGGTCTCGTCGCGTCCCGACTCCACCGGCCCGACGCTGAAGACGGCGTGGCTCGACAAGCCGGCCATGCGCGCCGGCGAGCGCAACACGATCTTCGTGCAGGCCGAGGACGACAAGTCGGGCGTGCAGCTCGTCAGCGGCGTGTTCGTCAGTCCGTCGAAGCAGGCGCGCATCGGCTTCGGCTGCCGCCTCGGCGGCACCGGCGCGTGGGAATGCCCGATCACGCCGCCGGCCTGTCTCGACTGCGGCGCGTGGCATCTCGAGCAGATCCAGGCGCAGGACAAGGCCAACAACATGGCCACGTTCCGCGCCGACAATCAGATCGTCTCCGCGATCGCGCTCGAGATCGCCGGCGAAGGATGCGACGCCGCGCCGCCGGTGGTGAGCTCGCTCACCCTTGATCCGCCGGTCGTGTCGAACGCCGAGACCTCGATCATCCGCGTGGTCGCCGTCGCCAGCGATGATGCCTGCGGCGTCTCCAGCATCAGCGGCCAGGCCCTCGGTCCGGCCGCGTCCGGCGGCGCGCGGCTCTACTTCACCTTCGAGCCGTCGCAGGACGGGCAGACCTTCACCGGAAGGATCACCGTGCCGCAGCATGCGGCCAAGGGCGTGTGGACGATCGCCTGGCTGCAGGCGCTCGATAAAGGGCACAACCTGCGGGCGTATTCGGCGAACGATCCGGTGCTCGCGCGGGTCACGTTCCGGGTCGAATAGCGGGCAAAATTTTTTTTACGCGAGGCAGGTTTTCCCGGTGTCGCTCGGTCGTGACGCCGCTCGCGAGTTCGAGTAAGATACGCAGCCCAACCGTTCTCACGACCGAGAACCAATCACTGAAAGGTACGCAGAATCCCATGAGTCAGTCGAGAGAAAGCGCCGAAGCTACGTCTTTTGCCGAGGCGATGGAGAATTTGGACCTCAAAACTCCGCAGCAGGGTGAGCTGCTGCGCGGAACGATCGTCTCGATCTCGGGCGAGGACGCCTACATCTCGTACGGCGGTCCGTCCGAGGCGGTCATGGATACCGCGGAGCTCGAGGGACTCGACGTCGGAGACTCGATCGAGGCGACGGTGGTCAAGACCTCGCCGGAGATTCGCGTCTCGCGGAAACTGATCAAAGGGAAGGCCTCGCTCGAGCAGTTGCGCGGCGCGTACGAGAACCGCCTGCCGGTCGAAGGAAGAGTGACCGGCCGCAACAAGGGCGGCTTCGAAGTGAACATCAGCGGCCTGCGCGCGTTCTGCCCGCTCTCGCAGATCGCCCTCGGCAAGATCGAGAACCCCGACGCGTTCGTGAACCAGAACATCGAGTTCCGCGTGACGGAGCTCAGCGACGACGGCCGCCGCATCGTCGTCTCGCGCGCGGCGCTGCTGAAGGAAGCGGCCGCCGACCGCGCCGCCGAAACGCGCGCGCGTATCGTGCCGGGCGCCGAGCTGACCGGCCGCGTAAAGACGCTCACGCCGTTCGGCGCGTTCGTCGACCTCGGCGGTGTGGACGGCCTGCTGCACGTCTCCGAGATGAGCCGCCGCCGCGTCACCGATCCGAAAGAGCTCGTGCAGATCGGTCAGGAAGTGCGCGTCAAAGTCATCAAGGTGGAGAACGACGGCAAGCGCATCTCGCTGTCGATGAAAGATCAGGAGCCCGATCCGTGGGGCGACGTGGCCGAGCGTTACACGCCGGGCACGCCGTTCAACGGCCGCATCGTCCGCTCGACCGACTTCGGCTACTTCGTCGAAGTGGAGCCGGGCCTCGACGGACTCGTGCACGTCTCGCAACTGCCGCACGGCATCAAGCCGGGCGATCCGGAAGTGGCCATCGGCTCGCCGGTGCAGGGCTGGGTGCGCGAGGTCGATCCGTCGAAGAAGCGCCTCTCGCTCTCGCTGCGCGCCATCGCCGTGAACGATCCGTGGGAGACCGCGTCGCAGCGCTACGGCATCGGCCGCGTGGTCGAAGGCACCGTCGATCACGGCGCCGCGCCCGGCATCTTCGTCGAGCTCGAGCCGGGGCTGACCGGCCTCATCCCGAATTCCGAGATCTCCGTCGCGCCGGGACAGGATGCGTCGCAGGCGCACCAGCCGGGCGAGAAGCTGATGGTGCGCATCATGAGCATCGATCCGCAGCGCAAGCGCATCTCGCTCAGCCACGAGGCGGCCAAAGCCGCGGCCGAGCGTGAGGAGTACACGAAGTTCATGGACGAGCGCGGCGACGACGGCGGCGGCGAAAGCGCCATGGCCCTCGCATTCAAGCGGGCCATGGAACGCAAAAAGTAAGTTCTGCCAACGACTCTTCGAAAAGGCCGCCCCGACCGGGCGGCCTTTTTGTATTGCTCCGCAGTCATGCGGATCTTCATGACGGGAGCAACGGGGTACATCGGCGGCGCGGTGGCGAAGGCGCTGCACGCGCGCGGACACGAGCTCGGCGCGCTGGTGCGGCCCGATGCCGAAGCGCGCGAGCTGCGCGACCTCGGCGCGTTTCTCTTGAGCGGCACGCTCGAGTCGCTGCCGTCGTTGCGCGAACAGCTCGACAGCTACGACGCCTTCGTGCACACGGCCGCCGCGCGCGACGATCGCGCCGAGGCGGATCGCATCGCCGTCGATACGTTCACTTCGATGGGACGGACGTTCGTCTACACCTCCGGCGTCTGGGTGCTCGGCAATACGTCCTCGGCGGACGAGTCGAGTGCGACCAATCCGCTGTCGATCGTGGCCTGGCGGCCGGCGCACGAGGAGCGCGTGATCGCCGCCGGCGGCTGCGTGATCCGTCCCGGCTGCGTCTACGGCGGCAAACAGAGCCTGCTCGCGGACTGGTTCGCGGCGGCGCAGCAGGAGCGGCCGCTGCACATCGTCGGCGACGGCACGAACCGCTGGGCGATGGTCGAGTTGACCGAGCTCTCCGATCTCTACGCACGCGCGGTCGAGCAGAGCGCGCGCGGCATGCTGCACGGCATCGACGACTCGCATGCGACGCTCGAGGAATGCGCGCGCGCCGTCGCGCCGAACGGCACGATCGAGAAGACGCCGGCCGACGAGGCGCGGGCGAAGCTCGGCCCGTTCGTCGATGCGCTCGTCGTCGATCAGGTGATCGCCAGCGACGCGACGCGCGCGCGAACCGGCTGGTCGCCGCGACGGACGTTCGTCGGCTCGGTCAGCGAGCAGTGGGAGGAGTGGCGCACCGTGTCATCCCGAGCGTGAGCGAGGGACCTGGGCGGGCGGTAGCGCGATGGGTGTGCGGCCGACCGTCCGCCGAGGTGCCTCGCTACGCCCAGGTCTCGCGCCGCCGCCGCCCAGGTCCCTCGCTACGCTCGGGATGACAGGAAGCGGACGATCAGGTCGTTCACGCGCTCGGCTGCATCGTGCTGCACAAAGTGCCCGATGCCTTCGATCCGCTCGAGCCGCAGGTTCGCGGCAAAGTCGCCGCTGGTGAGGAACGTCTCCGGCAGGAACACCGGCTCGCGGTCGCCCCAGATCAGCAGCGTCGGCGTGATGATCGGCTGCGCGGCGCGGCGGATCTCGCCGCGCGACTTCCGCATGGCGCGGTAATAGTTGAGCATCGGCGTGAGCGCGCCGCGCCACGACTGCACGCGCTCCTCGATCTCTTCTTTCGTGAAGCGCGCCGCGCGGCGGAGGAAGAGCCGCCCGAAGACGCGCATGGTCAGCTCGGGAAGAATCGGTAATTGAAAATACACCTGATAAAGCAGACGAAATTTCTGACGAAAACTCTGCTTCATCACGCGCCGCAGCGCGCCGGGATGCGGGATGTTGAGCACGACGAGCCGGCTGACCAGATCGGGACGGGTCATGGTCAGCACCCACGCCACCACCGCGCCCCAGTCGTGGCCGACCACGATGCACGGTCCGCGCTGCAGCGACTCGATCAGGGCGACGACATCGCCGACGATCGTCAGCAACCGGTACGAGTCGACGCCGCGCGGCTTGGGCGAGAGGCCGTAGCCACGCAGGTCGGGTGCGACGGCGCGGTAGCCGGCGCGCGCGAGCGCGTGCATCTGGCTGCGCCAGGTCGTGCGCGTTTCGGGGAAGCCGTGCAGCAGGACGACGAGCGGTCCGTCGCCCTGCGAGTCGTAGTGGAGCGGAAGGGCCGCGGGCGCGTTCGCCCGCGGCTCATCGCGTTCGCTCACGCCTTGTCGCGATTCACGGCCGCGTAGATCAGACCGGCGCCGAGCGCGAGCGCCGCAACGCCCGCGGCCACCTTGCCGGGATTGTCCTTCGCGTAGGCCGTGGCCTTGGTGCTGCCGCCTTTGAGGTACTCGCGGGCGGTGTTGAGGTACTCGTCGATGTCGACGTTGGCGAACTGCCCCTTGAGATTGCTCACCATGTCGTCGGTGATGCCGAGGCGGCCGAGGAACTGCTCGAGACCATTGCCGCTCGAGTGGCCGCAGGTCGGGCAGACGCCGCCGTCGGTGGCGCTGGTCGTGCCGATGCCGCCGCCGCTGCCGAGACCACCGGAGCTGCCCATGCTGCCCATGCCGCTGCCGGAGCCCATGCTGCCCGAGGTTCCCATGCCGCTGCCGCCCATGCCGCTGCCGGCCGCGCCGGAAAGCGAGCCGCTACCGCTCGTGCCGGTGGCCGTGCCGCTGCCGCCGGTCGTCGAGCCGCCGCTGCTGCCCGAACCCGTGGTGTCCCATCCGCTGTTGCTATTGCTCATGTTGACTCCTCCTTTTACGTAGTTCCTCGAAGTGGTGAATGCATCCACTCCGAGGAACTGACTTCCGATTACTGATCGCGCGATTCGTCGCGAGCCTCGGCGGGCTCGTACGTCCTGCGGTGTGTGCCGATGCGCGGGTCGCCCGATTTATTCGTGATGCGATCCTCGTCGTTCCACCGGTCGTCGGCGATGCCGCGGCCGAATTCCTGATCGAGGTGATGATCGACGCCGTCGCTGCGGAATCCCGCTTTCGAGCTCGTCAGCGGCGGCGTGTACGAGCGGTCGAGCACGTCGAGCGGAATGTCGGTCTGACGGGTGACGGGCCGCGCCGCCGCATTCGGGGTCTGCTGTGCAGTCTGCTTCGGACGCGCGTCGCTCCGCGGCTGCGTCACCGGCTGCGGCTGCGCCTCCCGAGCCGTGCTCCGGCCGCGCGAGAAGAGCTGCTTCACCGCGTCGGCGGCACGGCGGAGTCCGCCGAAACCGCTTGTCTTCGTTTCCTCTTGTCTGGGCATGCGAAGCTTCCTTTCCAGTGCAAATTCGCACTCGCATGCAGTGCAAGGACGGTGCTGGAAGCGGCCTCGCGCGCGACTATTTTCCGCGATAGGTGATCCGCCAGATGACGCCGCCGCCGTCGTCGCTCACCAGCAGAGAGCCGTCGCGCAGCACCAGCAGCCCGGCCGGACGGCCCCACACCTTCCGCCGCCCCGGATCGAGCAGCCAGCCGGCGGCGAAGTCGTCGTAGCCGCCCGCGGGCTGGCCGTTTTTGAACGGGATGTGGATGACTTTGTAGCCGGTCAGTTGGGCGCGGTTCCACGAGCCGTGCAGCGCCACGAATGCGCCGCCGCGATAGCGCGCCGGAAACATCGTGCCCTGATAAAACGTCATCGTGATCGGCGCCGAATGCGCCTCGATCAGCAGCGACGGCACGATCGAGCGCGCCACCAGCTCCGGATGCTCACCCTTGTGCCGCGGCTCGACGTTGCGTCCGATGTAGGCGAACGGCCAGCCGTAAAACGCGCCTGCCTTCACCTCGGTCGCGTAGTCGGGCACGAGCTCGTCGCCGAGTCCGTCGCGCTCGTTCACGCAGGTCCAGAGCGTGCGGTTGGCCGGATTCCAGGCGAGGCCGATCGGATTGCGCAACCCCGATGCGAAGATGCGCCGGCCGCTGCCGTCCGGATTCATCTCCGTGATCGCCGCGCGCGCCGGCGTCGACGTCTCGTCGTCGACGTTCGAGTCGGAGCCGACGGCGATATAGAGCTTCGAGCCGTCGGCGTTGAAGATCACGTTGCGCGTCGAGTGTCCGCCCGACGGCAGCGAGGCGATGCGCACCGCGTTGCCGCGCGCGGTCGTCTCGCCCGGATTCCAGTCGTAGCGCACCACCGCGTCGCCGTTGCCGACGAAGAGCTGATTGCCGCGGAAGGCCATGCCGAACGGCCGGTTCAACCCTTCCGTGAAGTTCCAGCGGCGATCGGGCGTGCCGTCGCCGTTCGTGTCGCGCAGGATGACGATGCGCGAGGCGGCGGTGTCGGCCACGAACACGTCGCCGTTCGGCGCGAGGATCATGTTGCGCGGATCGGTGAAGTCTTTCGCCCAGACCGAAATCTGGAACCCCGGCGGCACGACCAGCGGCGCGTTGGCCGGACGGTCGATGACGTCGGACGGGTTGCCGGCGCTGCGCGTGGCGTACGGCGCGGGCAGGCGGTCGGCGCGCACTTCGTGATGTCCGAGGACGGGAGGACGCGCCGGCTGCGCATCGCCGCGCGAGCAGGCCATGACGATCGCAGAGATGAGGATGCTCGCCTTCTTCATGACGTGAGAGAGTATGCATTCATGAAGCCGCGCCTCATCCTGCTCGCTCTTCTCGTCACCGTTCCGCTACTCGCGCAGCGCACGCAGAAGCCGCCGCTCTACGCGAAGCATTGGATCGCCATCACGGGCAAGCCGCTCGCCGCCACGGCCGGGTCGATGATGTTTCAGAAAGGCGGCAACGCCGTCGACGCCGCTGCGGCCATGCTCGCCGCCACCTGCACGATGTGGGACACGCTCAGTTGGGGCGGCGAGACGCAGGCGCTGATCTACGATCCACATCAGAAGAAAGTCGTCGGCCTGAACGCACTCGGCGTCGCACCATCCGGCGCGACCGCCGCGTTCTACAAATCGAAAGGCCTCAACTATCCGCCCGAGTACGGCCCGCTCGCCGCGATCACGCCGGGCACTCCCGGCGGCTTGATGCTGATGCTCGCCGAGTACGGCAAGCTCTCGCTCAAGGACGTGCTCGCGCCGGCCATCGAGATGGCCGACGGCTATCCGATCGACGCGGAGACGGCGAACCGCATCGAGCGTGAGAAAGCGCGCATCAAGGAGTGGCCGTACGCGAAGGCGATCATGCTGCCGCATCTGGCGTCGTCGGCGCCGGCCGCTGCGGCGAGCGGCGAGGCCTCCGGTCCGACGCCGTCGCACGACCGCGTGGTGAGCGCGCCCGCCGCCGGCGCGCGCCGGGAGGCGCCGGAGCCGGGCGAGGTCTTCCGCCAGCCCGATCTCGCCGCGACGCTGCGCAAGCTGGTCGACGCGGAGCAGCAGGCGCTGAAAAAAGGGAAGTCGCGGCGCGAGGCGATCATGGCGGCGTACGACCGCTTCTACAAAGGCGACATCGCCCAGGAGCTCGCCCGCTCGACGCAGGAGCAGGGCGGTCTGATCACCGTCGACGATCTCGCCAAATGGAAGCCGCGCTTCGAGGAGCCGGTGACGACGAACTATCGCGGCATCGACGTCTACAAGCTCACGGTCTGGACGCAGGGTCCGTCGATGCTCGAGGCGCTGAACATCCTCGAACAACTCGACCTGAAATCGATGGGCTATAACAGCTCACGTTATATCCATACGCTATATCAGTCCCTGAATCTTGCCTACGCCGATCGCGATTTCTATTTCGGCGATCCCGATTTTCCGCCGGCCGAGCCGGTCCTCGGCCTGTTGTCAAAGGACTACGCCCGCGAGCGCGCGAAGCTGATCAATCCCGACCGCAACGATCCGAACGTCGGCCCCGGCGATCCCTATCCGTATCAGCGCGACACCAATCCCTTCACCGATCTGCTGCGCAACTGGACGAAGACGGGAACGAAGCCGCGCACGATCGCCGAGCTCGCGCACTTTGACCAGCAGTTCCTGGCCGGCACGACGTCCATCGAGGCGGCGGACGAAGAAGGGTGGGTGGTGTCGGTGACGCCGAGCGGCGGCTGGGTGCCGGCGGTGATCGCCGGCAAGACGGGCGTCGGCCTGAGCCAGCGCGCGCAGAGCTTCGATACCGATCCCGCGCAGAATCCCTACAACGTGATCGAGCCGGGGAAGCGGCCGCACGTCACGCTCACGCCGACGCTGGCTCTCAAGAACGGCGCGCCGTTCCTCTCCTTCGCCGTGCAGGGCGGCGACACGCAGGACCAGAACCTCCTGCAGTTTTTCCTCGACGTGGTCGAGTTCGGGATGACTCCGCAGGAAGCGAGCGAAGCGGCGAACTTCAACACGTATCAGGTCCGCGCCTGGCTCGGCGACCGCCAGTCCGTCCCCGGCCGCATCCTCCTCAACGACCAGACACCGCCCTGGGTCCGCAGCGATCTGCAGAAGATGGGTTACACCATGACCTTCGAGCAGCGCACCTCCGGCCCCATCAACGCCATCTGGTTCGACCGCTCCCACACCACGATGTGGGGCGGCAGCTCGAATCATGGGGAGGATTACGGCGTAGCGTGGTGACGACCCCGCGTGACGTCCAACCCAACCCCTTGTTCACCTGACCATTCGCCCCGGTCTCGCGTCCTTTCGCCGTTTGGCGGCCGGACGCACTCTGTTCGCGGGAACGGAGGAGCTCATGCGAACGCGTCCAGTGTGGTTCGTCGTACTGATGATGGTGGTCGTTGCCGCGGCGGCGTTGCCGCTCGGCGCTGACACGCGGCAGCCTTCACTGATTTTTCAGAGCACGCATCAAAGCATCTGGGGTCCGGGTGCGTCCGCGGCGCCGAGCCACACGCGCTACACGCTCGTCGATCCGAACACGGTCCGGTGGAACGTCCAGACGTCCGGCTATGCCGGCTACCAGGGCAGGTTCTTCTCGCAGGACACCTACGTCGCCGGCACCGCCGATTTCGGCGCCGGCTTTCGCGGCCGCGTCAGCGGGCATGCCGGGCTCTGGTTCGACCTGAACATCGGCGATCCCGGCTCGGTGAACGTCACCTATCCGGTCACGCCGAAAGTGGTCTTCCCCGATGCGAACTCGTTTCGCGCCGGCGACACCGTGGCCATCAAGACCTCGTACGTGCTCGACGACCATTGGGAGATGACGACCGTCTCGCCGCAGTTCTCGACCGGTCTCGACGCCGCCTTCGCGCTGCACGCCGACGCGCGCACGCGGCTCTGCGTCTTCAATTGCGCCGAGCGCGACGTCCTGCCGACCGTCGACTTCGACACCGGCACCTTCAACGTCTTCACCGTGCGACAGGGCAGCGACGTGAGCACTCCGCCGTTCCTCGACCTGCCGGTCAGCGCCGCGATCCACGTGCCGAACATCTCCACCACCGCATCGCTCGACGGCAACGGCCGCTCGCTGGCCGGCGCCGGCAGCGATCGCTTCATCAGCGTCTCGCTCGATCTCGCCGACCTCGGCTCGAAAGCGGCCGAAGCGGTGGGCGTGCCGGTGCCGCCGCTCAGCTTCAATACGGATGACTACCCCGGCGGCACGAGCGGCATCCACTTCGACTACAACATCGTCAGCGCGAACGCCGTCACCGAGCTGACCGCGCATCAGAACTTCCGCTTCGATCCGAATCTGAAAGTGCACTTCGCCTTCGCGCAGCCGCTCGAGCACTGGATCGTCAGCGGCGGCGTGATCGGCGTGACGGAGACCTCGCGCTCGGCCGACGTGCACGTCGGCGACACGCTGTACGTGAAGTACCCCGAGGCGGACAAACAGCCGACTGAGGTCGCGCAGACCTTCCGCCTCGACAACCAGTTCCACTCCGCCACCGGCGTCGCGCTCGTCGAGCACATCGACGTCTCCGCCGGCGCCCTCGGCGTCGGACTGCCGAGCATCGAAGTCATCCCGGAGCTCTGCACGCCGGAAGTCTCCATCGCCGGCCACACCATCGTCCCGGAGATCTGTACGCCGTCCGTGTCGACGCCGTCCGTGAACGTCCACGCCGGTCCGCTGTTCGACGAGACGTATCCGATCGCCGCGCGCGAGCTCGGCGATGTCTTCTCCGCGGAGTGGCAGCTCGGAGGCTTCACGCCGGTCGCGGTCGACGCGTTCAAGCTCGATCCGGAGAATCCGATCATCGAGGTCGATCAGACCACCGGCGCCGTGCGCAACCTTGGCAGCGGACATCGCCAGATCGCCTACGCCATCGACATCCGCAACGGCGGCGACGTCACGCTCGACAACGTGCATCTCATCACCGATCTCGCCGCCGCCTTCGGCGCCTCGAACGGCTTCACCGTCGATCGCGTCCTCGGCTGCGACGTCAACGTCAACCCGTCGTTCAACGGCGCGTCGGTGACGGAGCTGCTCGCACCCGGCAGCGTGCTCAACGTCGGCGCCGCCGCGCGCGTCATCGTCGTCGTGTCGGTCTATCCGAAGCCCGATCCGGCGCCGTACGTCAGCACCGCAACGGACGACGGCACCAGTCCGCTCGGCACGTTCGTGACGAAGAGCGATTCCTCCGACGTGCTCCTCGGCCCCGGCATCGTGCAGAGTGCCGACGATTTCGTGCTCTACGGCGATCAGTTCGTGAAGCTCGACTCGATCGGCAACACGTCCGGCCACATCGGCGCGAACGAGATGATCGAGGTGAAGAACGGCACGTCCGGCGTGGTTGCCGGCGATCTGCGCGCGCGCCGCTCGATCAAGGTGCAGGGCTCGATCGCAGCCGACTACGCGTTCTCCGGCGGCGTGATCGACGTGGTCCGTCCGGCCACGCTCACGCTGAGCGGCAACGCCAAGCCGTTCGCAAACGTGCAGCCGTTCGTGGTGAGCGCACCGGCGTTCGTACCGCAGGCGCCGTTCAGCGGCAACATCTGGGTCGCCGCCGGCGCAACGCGCTCGCTGCAGCCGGGTTCCTACGGCGACGTGACGGTGAATGCCGGCGCGCTGCTCGACCTGGCCGGCGGCACGTATCACTTCCTCAGTCTCGTCATCGCCGACCGCGGCCGCGTGGCCTTCCGCAGCGGCGAGATCTACGTGCGCGGCCAGCTCACTCTCGGCGCAAACTCAGAGCTTTCCGTGCGCGGCTCGAGCCGCCTCGGCACGATCTACGCCGTCGATCCGGGCGAGCTGCAGATCGGCGCCGGCGCGTCGGTCCACGGCGTGCTCGTGGCACCGCGCGCCAACGTGACGTTCGGCGAGCGGAGCCGTCTCGAAGGTTCCGCGTACGGCCGGAGCATCACGCTGCGCCCCGGCGCCAGCGCTTCCTATCACTTCGACTGCGACCGCCTCGTCGATCGCGACTGCGACGGCTCGCCCGACTGCGCGCGCCGCTGAAGGAGAACATCATGAAACGGACTCTGATCTTCACCGCACTCTTCTTCGCCGCCGCCGCCGCGCACGCCGCCGACAGCGTGACGTTCGGCTCGACGTCCGCCGCCGCCGGCATGACCTGGAGCGAGAGCTCGACGTTCACGAATGACGTCACCATCGGCGGCGTCGGCGGCGGCGCGCCGCTGCAGGTCGCGCAGACGAGCGCGCGCAGCAAGCAGCTCACCGTACGCGAGGTCGGCGCCGACGGCCGCATCCGCAGCGCCGACGTGACCTACACCGCCGCAACGGACAACGACGCTGTGACCGGCAAGACGTATCGCGTGACGCGCTCCGGCAACACCGCCGAGGTGACGTACGCCAACGGCGGCACGCCGCCCGCGCCGGAACTGGCCTTCGTCGCCGCCGACAATCCGCACTTTGCGCAGTTCCGCGCGTACGAGCGGATCTTCGGCGGCAAGACGTTCACCATCGGCAGCTCGACGGAGCCGAACCGGAACGACGCGCAGGATCTGGTCAACGCATCCGGCGAGGTGACCGTTACAGCCATCTCGCTCACGCTCCGCTCCGTGACCTCCGGCGTGGCGACGTTCGACATCTCGATGACGCTGCGCAGCGACGTGAAAAAAGGGCGCGGCCACAACGCGCAGGAGCCCGCCTCCGGCGCCATGACCCTGACCCTCGACGGCACCATGACCGTCGCCGTCGCCACCGCCCGCGTGACATCCCTCGACGTCACCGGCCCGATGCACGTCACCCGCACCAAACCGACCGGCGCCGTCGCCAGCGACGGCAGCGGGAATGTGTCGCTGCATGTGGAGTATGGGATGTAGGGCCGCCGCCCGCCCGCCCGGTTCCTCGGGTTCCTCGGGTTCCTCGGAGTTCCTCGGGTGTAGCCACTCCGAGGAACTCCGAGGAACCCGAGGAACTCCGAGGAACTCCGAGGAGCTGCCTTCCAGAGAACTCCCGCCGCCTTCGCGCGTATTGTCATCATGATCATCGCCGCGGCGGTCTCGCTCCTTCTCGCAACCAACTGGCAGCAGGATGTGAGCGTGTTTGCGCGCGAGCTGCCGAAGCGGCATGCGAATGCGTTTCACGACGTGTCGCGCGACGAGCTGGCGCGGGCCATGGCCGCGCTGCAGGCGAAAGCGGCGGCGGGCGCAGACGACGACGCGATGTTCGTCGAGCTCTCGCGCGTCGCGGCGATGGTCGGCGACGGCCACACGTATGTGCGCATCCCGCAGAACGCGCACCGCCTGCCGCTCGGCGTGACGAAATTCGGCGATGACTATCGCGTCACCCACACCATCGAGCCCTATCGCGCCATCCTCGGCACGCGCCTGGTGCGCATCGAATCGACGCCGATCGCCGACGCCGCGGCGCGCATGCAGTCGCTCATTCCGCAGCACGAGAACGACGTCCTCTTCGCCGCCCGCACGCCCATGTTCCTCACCCTCGGCGAGGCGCTGCACGGCAGCGGCATCGCGCCGTCGCACGACCGCGCCACCTTCACCTTCGCGCGCGACGACGGCAGCGAAGTCTCCGTCGACGTCGCCGCCGTACCGTGGTCGCAGACGCCGCAGTGGATCTTCGCCACCAGCAAGCCGCCGCGCAGCACGCAGCGCACGTCGGAAGCCTTCTGGTTCGAGCCGCTCGAGCCGAACGCCGTCTACGTCATGTTCCGCCGCTACGACGATTTGCGCGCGAAGTCGCGCGAGCTCTGGTCCTACGTCGACGCGCACAAAATCGAGAAGCTCATCCTTGACTTGCGCGTGAACGGCGGCGGCGACTACACCAAAGGCCGCGAGTTCCTCGTCGACGAGATCCGCAAGCGTCCGAAGCTGCGCGTCTACGCGCTCGTCGGCGCGAACACGTTCTCCGCGGCGATGACCAACGCCGTCGACCTCCGCAAGGCGGGCGCGAAGCTGGTCGGCACCACCATCGGCGAGCGGCCGAACAGCTATCAGGAGAACGACGAATTCACGCTGCCGTCGTCGAAGCTCGTCGTCTCCTATTCGACGCGCCTCTACAAGTTCGTCGCGGACGACGCGCCGAACGTCGTCGAGCCCGATCAGGAAGCGCGCGCCACGTGGGCCGACTACCTCGCGGGCCGCGATCCGGCAGTCGAATGGGCGTTAGCGCAGTAGCTAGCGCATGGAGCGCAGCAGCGACTCGAGCTCGTCCGGGCGCGAGGAGCGAACGCGCGCGTCATCGAGCGTGACCAGACCTTCCTGCACCAGCCGCGCGAGCGAATCCTCGAACGAGATCATGCCCTGGCGCTTGCCGAGGGTGATCTCGGTGGCGAGATTCTGCAGCTTCTCGTTGCGGATGTGATTGCGCACGGCGTGATTGGCGTGCAGCACCTCGACGGCCACCGCCCGCCCTTGATTGTCGGAGCGCGGGATGAGCTGCTGCACGACGATGGCGTTGAGGCTGAGCGCGAGCTGCTGCTTGATCTGCGTCTGCTGCGCCGGCGGAAAGACATCGACGATGCGGTGAATGGCCTGCGCCGCGTCGCTGGTGTGCAGCGTCGAGAGGATCAGATGTCCGGTCTCCGCGGCGGTGAGCGCGGTGGCGACGGTCTCGAGGTCGCGCATCTCGCCGACGAGGATCACGTCCGGATCCTGCCGCAGCGACGCGCGCAAGGCCGATGCGAATGACGGCGCGTCGCGGCCGACTTCGATCTGCTCGATCACCGACTTGCCGTTGCGGTGCTCGTACTCGATCGGATCTTCGATGGTGATGATGTGGCGCGACTCGGCGCGATTGAGCTCGCCGACCAGCGCCGCGAGGGTCGTGGATTTGCCGGAGCCGGTCGGGCCGCAGACGAGGACGAGGCCACGCGTCGGCTTGACCAACTCGGCCAGCGCCGGCGGCAGCCGCAGTTGCGTGAGCGTCGGCACTTCGGTCGGTAGCGCGCGCACCGCCGCGGCGAGCGAGCCGCGCTGGCGGTGGACGTTGATGCGGAAGCGCCAGGCGCGGCGGTCATCGTCGGATGCAGGGCGGGTGAGGCGCAGCGAAAAGTCGGCCGCGCCATCCTCGTCGATCTTCTCGCGCAAACGCTTCGTCATCAGCGGCGCGAGGAGCGACTGCACGTCCTCGCCCGTGAGCGGCGCGTCGGTCGTGCGCGCCAGCCGTCCGCCGATGCGGAACACCGGCGTCGCGCCGGCCACGAGCAGCAGGTCGCTCGCGCCGCGCTGGGCCATGTCGATCAGCAGCGTCTCCAGCGCGTTCCCTTCCGGCAGACTCGCCGGCGGCCACGCGCCGGGCAACGCCGCCGCCGCCCGCTCCTCATTCGCGGCCGGCTCCGCATCATTCAACTCGCGCACGAGCTGCTCGAGCTGCGGATCAGGAATCAGTTTCGTCATCGCGCAAAGAGTACGAAGGAAGTGTGCCAGAGGTAACGGGGCGGGTCCTCGGGTCCTCGGCTCCTCGGGTCCTCGGGGTACTCCGAGGAACTCACTCCCGAGGAACCGAGGAACCCGAGGAACCGAGGAACCGCCCTTGTTCACCTCTCCGTTGCACACCCCAGTTTCGCCGCGCGTGGCAGCCGGGTCGAACCACAGCAGAGGAGGAAGAATCCATGTTCGAGACTTCCGTCGTTCGCGACCAGGCCGTTGCCGCGCGCGGCCGTTATCGCCTGCTCACCGTCTCCATCGCCGCGCACACCGCCGTCGTCGTCGGCGCCGTCGCCATCAGCGTGGCCTCGGTGAGTTTCCCGAAGAACGCGCCGAACGAATTCGCGCTCGCGCCCATGTTCGTACCCGTCTCCGTCCCGCCGCCGCTCGGCAACCCCAACGCCGCGCAGCAGCCGAAGCCCGCCCAACCTGCGGCGCAGAAACCGGCCGCGCCGGCGCCGGCGCAGCTCACCGCGCCCTCGACCATTCCCGAAACCGTCCAGCCGGTGCAGAGCGCATCGAGCAACATCGGCGAGACCACATCGACTACAACCGACAGCGGCGAGCCCGGCACCCTCGGCGTCCCCTGGGGCACCAAAGACTCCGTCGGCGCGCTCGACGCGCCGCCGCTCACGACCACCGCTCCCGCCGTCGAAGACAAGGTCTACACCGCCGGCGGCGAAGTGAAAGCGCCGGTGCTCCTCCGCCGCGTCGAGCCGGTCTATCCGCCGATGCTCATGCGCACGCGCATGTCCGGCAAAGTCGTGGTGCATTGCATCATCGACAAGAACGGCCGTGTGCGCGACGCGCAGATCGTCTACGCCACCATGCCGCCGTTCGCCGACTCCGTCGTCCGCGCCCTCGACGGCTGGCGCTACACCCCGGCCTCGCTGCACGGCGAAGCGGTGGAGTGCTATCTCGACCTGACCGTCGATTTCGGCGTGCGATAGCATTTCCGTTCTGTTCGTCCCGAAGTCCGTCGTCTGCTTCCGTGAAGGCTATACGCGCGAGTCGGTCTTGCGCGACGTCATCGCCGGCGTGGTGGTCGGCATCGTCGCGCTGCCGCTCGCGCTGGCCTTTGCCATCGCCTCCGGCGTGCCGCCCGAGCGCGGGCTCTACACCGCCATCGTCGCCGGCTTCCTGATCTCCGCCCTCGGCGGCAGCCGCGTGCAGATCGGCGGGCCGACCGGCGCCTTCGTGGTCATCGTCTACGGCATCGTGGCGAAGTTCGGCTACGAAGGCCTCGTCATCTGCACCGTCATCGCCGGAGCGCTGCTGATCGCGATGGGACTCGCGCGCATGGGCGCGCTCATCAAGTTCATCCCGTATCCCGTCGTCACCGGCTTCACCGCCGGCATCGCCGTGATCATTTTCTCCGGCCAGGTGAAGGATCTCCTCGGCCTGAAGATGGGCGCGGTGCCGCCGGAGTTCGTCGAGAAGTGGTTCGCGTACGCGGCCCATTTTCGGTCAATCGACTGGACCACTGCCGCCGTCGCCGGCGGCACGCTCCTCGTGCTGCTGATCTGGCCGAAGATCTCGCGCATCGTGCCGGCGCCGTTCGTGGCCATGATCGCCGCCACGCTGGCCGTGCAGTTGCTGCATCTCGACGTGGCCACCATCGGCTCGCGCTTCGGCGCCGTGCCGTCGTCGCTGCCGCGTCCGAGCTGGCCGTCGATCCCGTGGGAGCATCTGCGCGAGCTCATTCCGCCGTCGATCACCGTGGCGCTGCTCGCGGCGATCGAGTCGCTGCTCTCCGCCGTCGTCGCCGACGGCATGATCGGCACGCGCCACAAATCGAACATGGAGCTCGTCGCGCAAGGCGTCGCCAACATCGCCTCGCCGCTCTTCGGCGGCATCCCGGCCACCGGCGCGATCGCGCGCACGGCCACGAACATCCGCACCGGCGGCCGCACGCCGCTGGCCGGCATGACCCACGCCGTCACGCTGCTGGTGATCCTCGTCGCGGCAGGGCAGTGGGCGGCGAAAGTGCCGCTGGCGTCGCTCGCCGCGATCCTGGTCGTCGTCTCGTACCACATGAGCGAGTGGCGCTCCTTCGCCGGACTGCTGCGCGCGCCGAAGAGCGACATCGCCGTGCTGATCGTCACCTTCGCGCTGACGGTCTTCGTCGATCTGACGGTGGCCGTGCAGGTCGGCGTCGTCGCGGCATCGCTGCTGTTCATGAAACGGATGGCCGAAGTCACCGAGGTCGAGGGAGTGACCACGGAACTGCGCGATGTGGATGAAGAGCTGGCGGCGGAGATCGCCGCGCCGCGCGGCGTGCAGATCTACGAAGTCCACGGACCGTTCTTCTTCGGCGCGGCCGACAAAGTGAAGAGCGTCCTCACCGAGATCGCCCGGCCGCCGCGCGCGTTCATCCTGCGCATGCGCAACGTCCCGGCCATCGACGCCACCGGCATCCACGCGCTCGAGCAGATGGAGAAGAAGTGCCGCGCCTCCGGCACCGAGCTGATCCTCACCGAGATGCGCGAGCAGCCGCGCGCCGCGCTCGAAAAAGCGCAGAAGCTCGCGCTCCTCGGCCACGCCACGGCGACCTTCGAGGAGGCGCTGGCGCGCGTCTCTGGCGCGCCTGCTGCACGATCGGCGTCGGGAGGAACCGATGCCGATCCGAGGAAAGAAAGAGAGTAAGCAGCGGGCCGTGAAGTCGCCGCAAGCGTCGGGCAACACCAGCGCGGCGCGTGGCGCGCTGGCGGCGCTGGTGACGCCGTCGCCCGAGCTCGCGCGCGTCGTCGGCACCAAGCCGCTCACGCGCGGCGACGCCATGAAGCGCGTCTGGGACTACATCAAGAAACACGACCTGCAGGATCCGGAGAACCGCCGCCGCATCCGCGCCGACGACAATCTCCGCCCGGTCTTCGACAACAACGACTCGCTGTCGATGTTCGAGATGACCGCCTACATCTCGCGACACTTGAACAAACAGTAGGCGAGCGTCATGGCGAAGACGAACGACCGCAAAGGCATCGTCCGCGCCATCGCCGTCTTCCGCCTGGCCAAGTCGGCGCTGCTGATCGCCTTCGCCGTCGGCGCGCTGCAGTTGCTGCATCGCGGCGCGGCGCGCGCGGCGCAGCAGTGGATCGAGGCGCTGCCGTCCGACATCGAGCACCGCTGGCTGCGCGAGACGCTGGCGCGTGCACTCGCCGCGTCGCCGCACAAGAAAGAGCTCGTCGCCGCGGCGGCCCTCGTCTACGCCGCGCTCTTCGCCGTCGAAGGCGTCGGACTCTGGCTCGATCGGCTCTGGGCCGAGTACCTCACCATCATCGCCACCTCGTCGTTCATCCCGTTCGAGATCTACGAAGTGGCGCGGCGCGTCTCGCCGCTGCGCGTCGGCGCGCTCGTGGCGAACGTCGCCATCGTCGTCTATCTGGTGATCCGCGTGCGCCACCGGCGGCGTACCATCCACGCGTGACCTCGCGCCGTCGCGCCATGCTCCTGCTGCTGCTCTCCGCGCTGCTGCTCTGCATCGGCGTGGTCGCGCTGCCCGCGCACGATCCCACCGCGTACGGCGACTTTGCCGGCGACGATCCGCGCGGCGGCTTTCGTAACGCCGCCAACGTCTGGTCGAATGTCGCGTTCCTCGTCATCGGCGTCATCGGCGTCGCCGACGTGATGCGGCGGCGCGACGCGCTCGGAACGTCATTCGTCTCCGCACTCACCTTCTTCGCCGCCGTCGTCGTCACCACCTTCGGCTCCGCCTGGTTTCACATGCATCCGCTGAAGAACGGCATCACCAATCCCGACACGCTGCTGTGGGACCGCCTGCCGATCACGCTCGCCTGCGCCGCGTTGCTCGCCCTCGTCCTCGACCGCTGGCTCGCGCCCGGTTGGGGCAACGTGGTCCTGCCCGCGCTGATCGTCCTCGGCTTCGGCTCGGTCGAGCACTGGTACCGCACCGGCGACCTCTATCCGTACGCCTTCTTCCAGTTCTACGCGCTCGCGTTGCCGCTGCTGGTGATGGCGCTCGACCGCCGCTGGTCGAAATGGCTCCTGATCGCACTTGCCGCTTATGTCGTCGCGAAAATCTGTGAAGATAAAGATGACTCGATATATGCGACGTTTCACGTCAGCGGCCACATGCTCAAACATCTGCTCGCCGCCGCAGCCGCCGGCGCGCTGATTCGCTGGCTACGCCTCCGGGACGATCTCGTCCGCGGCGGCGACGACCTTCTTCGAGAGTGATGTCACGTAGACCACGCCCACCACGCCGCCGATGGTGAAGGCCGCGCCGGCGGCGGCCATGGCCGTGATGGCCTCATTCAGAAAGATCGCGCCGAGGGCCATCGACATGATCACCGCCAGCTGCGAGATCACGCCCACCGTCATCGCATCCACCCAGCGCAGACTGAACGTGAGCAGCAGTTGCGCGCCGATGGCCAGCAGCGACGTCGCGATCAGCGACAGCCACTCGTGCGCCGTCGGCGTTTTCCAACTGTAGATCCCGAGCGGCGCGGTCGTGATCACGCCGAGCAGGCAGAAGCTCGTGTAGACCGCCCACGAATTCTCGCCGCGCCGCGCGGCGCGCATCGCCGTCACCGCCACGCCGGACGAGATCGCGGAGAAGAGCCCGACCAGTTCCCAACGGCCGAAGCCGAGGATGTCGCCCGGATGCGCGTGCGCATGCACGACCAGGAAGACGCCGCAGAGCGCCACCGGCATCGGGATCAACACCTTCGGACTGATGCGCTCGTGCAGGAAGAGCATCGAGAAGATGCCGCTGAAGATGGGTGAGGTGTAGTTGAGGAGCGTGGCCACGCCGACGCTGATGTGGGCGATGGCGATGAAGTAGCAGAGCACGGCCACGCCGCCGAAGAAGCCGCGCAGCAGCAGCAGGTCGCGGCGCTGGAACGTCAGCGCCGCGTTGCGGTAGCGCGTCACCAGCAGCGGCGGCAGCAGGCCGAACGCGAAGCGGATCATCGCCACCTCGGCGCCGCTGAGGCGCGCCGAGGCGAGCTTCGCCGTGAACGCCATCCCGCCGAAGAACACGGCCGAGGCGGTCATCGTCAGCAGCGCGCGATGCGTGGCGCGCCGCGGGTCCGCCGGGTTTGCTATCGTCACGCGGCGGCGGAGCGTAGCACGCCGGGTGAGGTGTCATGACTGAGGTGTCCTATCGCGATGCGGAGCGCCGCGACGCGCCGCGCATCATCGAGTTTCAACTGGCCATGGCCCGCGAGACCGAGCAGCTCGAGCTCGACCGCGAGGTCCTCGAGCGCGGCGTGGCCGCCGTCTTCGACGATCCGTCACACGGGCGTTACTACGTGGCCGAGGCGGATGGCCGCATCATCGCCTCACTCATGATCACGTATGAATGGAGCGACTGGCGCAATGGCATGGTCTGGTGGATCCAGAGCGTGTACGTCGTTCCGGAGTTCCGCAGGCGCGGCATTTACGCCGGACTTTACGCGCACGTGAAGCAGTTGATCGACGGCCAACCGTCCGTGCGCGGACTCCGTCTCTACGTCGACGAACGCAATCGCACCGCCCAGCAGGTCTACGCGCGGCTGGGGATGAATGGAGAACATTACCGGGTGTTCGAGTGGATGAAATGAAGAAACTGACGATCGCAATCGCACTGCTTCTCGCCACGTCCGCCTTCGCGCTGCCGCCGAACGTCGAAGAAGTCGAGACGTTCCGCGGCATCACGCAATACCGGCTCAAGTCGAACGGCATGACCGTCCTGCTCGTGCCGGACCACACCTCGCCGGTGTTCACCTTCATGGTCGTCTACCACGTCGGCTCGCGCAACGAGGCGCCCGGCAACACCGGCTCCGCGCACCTGCTCGAGCACATGATCTTCAACAAGTCGACCGAGAACTACGGCCGCGCCAAAGGGCATCGCACGTTCCAGGAAGTGCTCTACGAAGCGGGCGCCGACTACAGCTCGACGAACATGACCACCTGGTACGACCGGATGAACGGCTACTCGACGTTGCCCGCCGACAAGCTCGAGCTGGCGATGAAGATCGAAGCCGACCGCCTCGGCCGCGCGCTCATTCTCGATTCCGAGCGGCAGTCGGAGATGTCGGTCGTGCGCAACGAATACGAGATCGGCGAGAACAACCCGTGGCAGGCGCTCTGGAAAGCGACCGTGGCCTCGTCCATTCAGGCGCACCCGTACCACTGGTCGACCATCGGATACCGCTCCGACATCGAGGGCGTCCCCACCGATCAGTTGCGCGCGCACTACAAGAACTTCTTCTGGCCGAACAACTCCGAGGCCATTCTGGTCGGTGACTTCGACCCGGAGCGCGCGCTGGTGATGTTCGATCGCGAGTTCGGCAGCTTCCCGAAATCATCGCAGCCGATTCCGCAGGTCATCACCGTCGAGCCGCCGCAGGAAGGCGAGCGGCGCACCGTCGTGCAGCGTCCCGGCACCGTCGGCATGGTCATGCTCGGCTACATGCGTCCGGCCGCGACGCATCCCGACTTCATGCCGCTCGAGGTGCTGACCTCGATCCTCGCCGACGGCGTGAACTCGCGCCTCTACCGCGCCCTCGTCGACGCCGGCCTGGCCACGAACGTACAGGTCAACAACTTTACTTTGCGCGATCCCTATCCGCTGCTGATCGACGCCACCGTCACGCCGGGCAAGACCCATCAGGAAGTGGAGACCGCGATGAAGGCGGCGCTGGCGCAAGTGGCCGCGAACGGCGTCACGGCAGAAGAGGTCAAGCGCGCGCAGCAGCAGATCGAAGTGGCGGTGATCCGCAGCCGCGACGGCACCTACAACTTCGCCTCGAACCTCGGCGAGTCGGTCGCGTCGACGAACTGGAAGTGGTTCCTCACTTATATCGACAACATCAAAGCGGTGACGCCGGATGACGTGAAGCGCGTCGCCGCCACGTACTTTGTGCCGGAGCACGCCACCGTCGGCTGGTTCGTGCCGCAGACTCCGGCCGCGCCGAAGAAGACCGCGTCGGTCGCGCTCCCGCCGCCAATGACCTCTGCGTCTACCGCGGCCGCACCCGCAGCGAAGCCGGCGCCGAACGCCGCGACCTCCGCCTCCTTCGCCCAGCGCACTATCCGCCGCGTGCTGAAGAACGGCATCATCGTCGACGTCGTCGAGTCGCACAACGTCCCGACTGTCGCCGTGCGCGGACTCGCCTTCGCCGGCGATGCCGCCGCGCCCGCGGGCCAGCCGGCGCTGCCGGCGCTCACCGCGAAGATGCTGCAGCGCGGCACGAAGTCGCGCACGAAAGAACAGATCGGCGCGCTGCTCGACGACGTCGGCGCGAACCGCGCCTACGCCAGCGCGCTCACCGAGACCACCATCAACGCCAGCGGCATGGCCCGCGACCTTCCGCTGATCCTCGACGTCATCGGCGATGAGCTCAGGAATCCCGCCTTCAAAGCCGACGAGCTGGCGAAAGCGAAGCAGGAGCTCGAGAGCGACGTGCTGCGCAACGACGACAGCACCAGCGCCCGCGCCATGGAACGTCTCGGACAGCTCGTCTACGCCAGCAACCATCCCTTCTATCCGGCCGGCCGCGAGAAGATGCTGGCCAGCATCAAGAGCATCAGCGAGCAGGACCTGCGCGCGTTCCACGCGGCGCGCTACGCCGGCGCGTCGATGGTGCTGGCCATCGTCGGCGACGTCGATGCGAACAAGACCATCGCCCTCGTCGAGAAGGCCCTCGGCTCGCTGCCGAAAGGCGAGCGCTTCACCATGTCGTCCGTCGCGCGCGTGACGCCGAAGGAGCAAGGCGTGCGCGAGGCGGTGACCATGCGCGGCAAAGCCAACATGAACATCGTCCTCGGCACCGCCAGCGGCTTGCGCCGCACCGATCCCGACTATGAGGCCGCCATCATCGCCAACGCCGCCCTCGGCCAGAGCAGCGTCTCCTCGCGCCTGGCGCGCCGCGTGCGCGACACCGAAGGTCTCTCGTACAGCCTCGGCTCGCGCTTCGGCAACGCCGAGGAGATCGACGGCATCTGGTGGACCAACGTGAACGTCGCGCCGCAGAACCTCGCCAAGGCCCTCGCCTCGACCACCGACGAGATTCAGAAATTCGCGCGCGAAGGCGTGACCGATGACGAAGTGCAGGTGCAGAAAAACTTCTTCGCCGGCAATTACCAGGTGCAGCTCGGCTCGAACGGCGGCATCGCCGCCGCGCTCGTGACCGCGGAGAAATACGGCTTCGGCCCGAAATACCTCGACGAGTTCCCGTCGCGCATCCGCGCCGTGTCGACCGAGCAGGTGAACTCCGCCTTCAAACGCCACTTCTTCCCCGACCGGCTGCACATCATCGTGGCCGGCGATCTCGAGAAATTGCCGGAGTAATCATGTCCATCCGCGGTATCGTGAATCTCGTCACACGAGGGAAAGGCACCATGCTCGAGCCTGGAACCGACGCACCCGACTTCGACGTCCTCGATCACCACCGCAACCGCGTGCGCCTGCGCGACCTGCGCGGCCAGAAGGTCGTGCTCTGGTTTTATCCGAAGGCCGACACACCTGGCTGAACGCGTGAAGGTTCCGGGTTCCGGGACCTCGCGCCGCAGTACGCAGCGAAGAACGCGCGCATCCTCGGCGTGAGCTTCGATACGCCGGAAGACAACCAGCGCTTCGCCGAAAAGTTCGACTTCCCGTTCCCGCTGCTCTGCGACACCGAGCGGCAGATCGGCCTCGCCTACGGCGCGGCGAAGTCGGCCAAAGACGAATACGCGAGCCGCATCGCGTACGTCATCGACGAGAACGGCAAGATCGCCCAGGCCCATCCGAAAGTCGATCCGGCCAGCTATCCGAAAGAGCAGCTCGACAACTTGTAACACTCCGCTCCGCAACTATTTCGCTCGTCAAACGAATACAGCCTCCAGGAAAGCTCTGGAGGACTGCATGAGCGCGAAGCGGAAACGGAAGATCACCATCATCACCGTCATCATCCTGGTGCTGGCCATCGGGACGACCGTGGCGGTGAAGGCCAACGGCAAGGACAAGAAGGCGCCCGAGTCGCCGGTGAAGACCGCGAAGGCGGAGATCGCCGAGGTCCAGGTCAAGGTGACCGAAGTCGGAACGGTCGAGCCGGAAGTCAAAGTCGACGTCAAGTCGGCCATCTCCGGCAAAGTCGTCGAGATCGTGCATCGCGACGGCGACTTCGTCCGCCGCGGCACCGTCCTGGCGCGCGTCGAGCCCGACCTCAATCAGGCCCAGTCGCTCGCCGACACCAAGAACTCGCTCTCGTCGGCCGAGATCCGCTACAACGAGGCGAAGAAAAACTACGACGCAGACAACAAGCTCTTCCTGCAGGGGCTCCTCGCGCCGAAGCAGCATCGCGACACCGAGACCGACTACCTCGAGGCGCAGCAGGAGTACGAGAAAGCGCGCGAGAAGTACGCGATCGTCGAGAAGAGCGGCATCCCGATCAGCCAGTCGGCCGAGAGCTTCCGCGGCTCGAGCATCGTCGCGCCGATGGACGGCGTGGTGCTGACCAAGAACGTCGAGATCGGCGAGTCGATCACCAGCGGCGTCTCCTCCTTCAACGCCGGCACGGTGCTCTTCACCGTCGCCGACACCTCGCGCATGATCGTCAAGGCCGGCGTGAATGAAGTCGACATCGGCAAGATCCACGTCGGCCAGCCGGTGCGCGTCACGCTCGACGCCTATCCGAAAGTCGTCTTCCGCGGCAAGATCGACCGCATCGCCCCGGCCGTCCGCGTCGACGACAAAGTGCGCGTCTTCGACGTCGAGATCCGCCTCGACGCGCAAGGCCGCGAGCTCCGCTCCGGCATGACGGCCAACATCGAAGTGGTCGGCGAGCGCCTCGGCAACGTCCTCACCGTGCCGGTCGAGTCGGTCTTCAAGCGCGACGATCAGGAGATCGTCTACGTGAAGAAAGCGATCGATCCGAAAGCCGCCGCCGAAGCGCCGAAGAAAGAGGAAGGGAAGAAAGCGGACAAGGACGCCTGGAAGAAATTCTTCGAGCGCCGCACCGTCGTCACCGGCCTCGCCGACAACGCCAAAGTGCAGATCGTCAGCGGCCTGAAGCTCGGCGACGAAGTGGCCATCGAAGACCCGACCGTGCCCATCGACAAGAAGGACGACGAGGACAACTAGGCGGACGAGTTCCTCGGTTCCTCGGAGTTCCTCGGAGTTCCTCGGAGTGGCAAGCAGCACCGATCCACTCCGAGGAACTCCGAGGAACCGAGGAACTCCGAGGAACTCCGGAGAAAACCCATGAGCGCAGTCTTCAAATTCGAATCCTGGCGCGAGTCGCAGCCTGCGGCGCCGACCGCGGCGACGGTCGGCAAGAGCCTCATCCAGCTCGAGTCGGTCAGCAAGACCTACGACTCCGGCGAGAACGCGGTGCAGGCGTTGCGCGGCATCGACCTCCGCATCGGCGCCGGCGAGTTCGCCGCCATCATCGGACCGTCGGGCTCCGGCAAGTCGACGCTGATGCACATCCTCGGCTGCCTCGACACGCCGAGCGAAGGACGCTACTGGCTCGACGGCGAAGACGTCGCCTCCATGTCGGCGCGCGCGCTCGCCAAAGTGCGCAACCAGAAACTCGGCTTCGTCTTCCAGACCTTCAACCTCCTGCCGCGCGCCACCATCTGGAAAAACGTCGAGCTGCCGCTGCTCTACGCCGGCATCGACAGCGACGAGCGTCGCGAGCGCGCGCTGCAGGCGCTCGAGCGCGTCGGCCTCGCCAATCGCGCCAAGCATCGTCCCAGCGAGCTCTCCGGCGGCCAGCGCCAGCGCGTGGCCATCGCCCGAGCGCTCGTCAACAAGCCGTCGATGATTCTCGCCGACGAGCCGACCGGCAACCTCGATCAGAAGACCGGCGCCGACATCATCTGCCTCTTCGAAGAGTTCGCGGCCAGCGGCCAGACCATCGTCCTCGTCACGCACGATCCGGCCATCGCCGCGCGCACGCAGCGCCGCATCAAGATCGTCGACGGCCGCATCGTCGACGGCGAGGAAATGGAGTAATCCGTGCTCATCCTCGAAGCGATCATCGACGGCCTCCGCGACATCAAGGACCACTTCGGCCGCACGCTGCTGCAGTTGGTCGGCATCATCCTCGGCGCGGGCTCCATCGTGGCGACGTTCTCACTCTCGGTCGCCGGCAAGGAAGCGTCGATGAAGTACTACCGCCAGAGCGGCGGCATCGAGCGCATCTTCATCGGCAACAAGCCGACCGGCAAGGTAACGTTGGATGCGAAGGCTCTCGCTTCGAAAGGGCTCACGTACGCCGATGCTCTGGCAGTGCGGGCCGAGGCGAAGGAGATCGATCTCGTCTCGCCGGTGGCTCAGGACCAGATGACCGTGCGCTACGGCGCGATCGAGAAAAAGCGCGATGTGATGGGCGTGACGCCCGCGTACTCGCCGATCAGCTTCTTCCGCGTCGAGCGCGGCCGCTTCATCACCGACACCGATCTGACCGGCGCCGCGCGCGTGGTGGTCCTCGGCACGACCCGCGCCGCCGAGTTCTTCGGCAGCGACAACCCCATCGGCAAGACCGTCACCATCAACGGCTCCGGCTACCTGGTGGTCGGCGTGATGGAGGAGAAGTACTTCAGCTTCGACCAGCGCCACAACGCGCTGCGCTGGATGAACCGCCAGATGTACATCCCCATCACCACCATGATGACGCGCCGCGGCGAGCCGCTGAAGGAAGGCAGGATCTCCTTCATGCATGCGCGCATGAAGGACATCAAGAAGCACAAGGAAGCGGTGTCGGAGCTCGAGCGCATCCTCTTCCGCCGCCACGCCGTGAAGGACTACGAAGTCTTCTCGCGCGTCGCCAACCTGGCCCGCAACGAGAGCGAAGGAAAGATGTACGACATGACCTTCATGATCTGCGGACTGATCTCGCTGCTGGTCGGCGGCATCGTGATCATGAACATCCAGCTCGCCTCGTTCAACGAGCGCGTGCGCGAGATCGGAACGCGCAAGGCCGTCGGCGCGGCGCCGGCGCAGATCTTCTTCCAGATGCTCACCGAGTCGCTGATCGTCTCGCTCTTCGGCGGCTTCCTCGGCCTCTTCGTCGGCCGCCTCTTCACGCAAGGCATCTCCGCCCTGACGCGCAACCCGGCCATCATCACGCCCGGCACGCTGATCAACGCCATGGTCTTCGCCGCCGGCACCGGCCTCCTGTTCGGGATGTATCCGGCCATCCGCGCCTCGCGCCTCAATCCCATCGAAGCCCTGCGAACGGAGTAAGGCAATGCAGATCGGCGAAGCAGTCCGCACGTCCTACGAAGAAGTCCGCGGCCATCCGCTGCGCTCGCTCTTCACGCTGATCGGCGTGATTCTCGGCACGCTGGCGCTGGTCGTGGTGATGTCGGTGCTCGACGGCGTGAACAACTCCGTGCTGCAGGGCATCAACGACCTCGGACTCGACGGCGTGGTCATGGCCTCGCAGCGCGAGCCGGTCGACCGCGTCGAGAAGGCGAAGGCGCATCTCTCGCGCGGCCTGCGCATCGAAGACACGAAGATCTTCGACGAGAGCGCGAACATCGACTCCATCGCGCCGGTCGGCCAGACCCGCGCCGTCGTCACCGCCGGCCGCGCCACGCGCCGCGTCGACGTCTACGGCATCACGCCGGAGTACGGCGCGATCCGCAACCGCCGCACCAGCGCCGGCCGCTTCGTCAGCGACCGCGACAACCTCGCCACCGCGCCGGTCTGCGTGCTCGGCTTCCAGCTCAAGCAGCAACTCTTCGGCGGCGAAGAAGCGGTCGGGCAGAAGATCAACCTCGGCGGACGCCGCCTGACCGTGATCGGCGTCGGCACCAAGTTCGACATGAACTTCGTCGACGACGACGACATGCGCAAGGAGATGGCCGGCGTCTACATCCCCTGGACCGTCTATCGCGACATGTTCGGCCGCGCCAACGCCATCTCGTACATGATCGCCAAGGCCGTGTCGCCGGAGCGCAGCATCGAGGCGGAGGACGAGGCCACCGCGCGTTTCCGCCAGGCCCACAACGGCATCGGCGACGTCAAGATCGACAACCCGGGCAAGGAGATGCTCAAGGAGCGCGGCCAGATCCAGATCATCCTGCGCAACTGGCGCATCGTCTTCTTCGCCATCGCCGGCGTCTCGCTCCTCATCGGCGGCGTCGGCATCTTCTCGGTGCTGAAGATCTCCATCTCCGAGCGCCTCTTCGAGATCGGCCTCCGCAAATCCCTCGGCGCCACCGACGCCGAGATCTTCCTCCAGTTCCTGATCGAGTCGGTGACGCTCAGCGTCGCCGGCGCCACCCTCGGCCTCGGCCTCGGCGTCGCGCTGGTGAAAGCCATCGCCAGCTCCTTCCCGGCCGGCCTCCCGGTGTCGACCTTCGGCATCGCCATCTCCACCGGCTTCGCCATCGGCGTGGGGCTGTTCGCGGGACTCTACCCGTCGATGACCGCTTCGCGGTTGCAGCCGGTGGAAGCGTTGCGCGGCTGAAGGCGCGCAACGCCGGTTGCGCCCTCAGTAACATAAGTTGCTGTATAAGTAACTTATGCGAGTCATATTGCGTCAGACGCAAGAATCGAGCGGCGGCGTTGCTCGTGCCGCAACGTCCAATCCTGCAATGACATGCGGCTCCGACGTAAGGTCGTTGCCGATGGATGCGATCGACCGGCTCATCGCCGCGGTGGACGCCACGGGGCTCAAGCAGAATCACGTGGCGCGGCTCGCGCGCATGGATCCGACGAAGCTGAACAAGATCCTCAAGCGCCATCAGGTGCCGACGGTTCCGGAGTTCATCGACATCGCCCGCGCCATCAAGATGGATCCGGCGCGGCTGTTCACGCGCGGCGAGATGGTCGTGGAGCTCGACTCGCTGCGGAGCGCGCACGACGCCGCGCGGCGCGCTGCCGAGATCCTCTCCGGAATGCTGCCGCCTGACGTTCCGCCGGCGGCCGCGCCGGTCGCTCTGCCGAAGCGCGGCCGCGTGGCGCGTTACGTGACGCCGATCGGTGCCGCCGCCGATCCGAATGCGGAACTGCTCGTGCAGCGCGAAGAGAAGCGGCGGAAGATTCCGGCGGAGGCGTGGAACCTCGGCGCGCGGATGATCGCTCGCGCGGTCGGCGACTCGATGGACGGCGGCGACGATCCGATCCGCGACGGCGCGCTCGTCTACCTCAAGCCGACGCGCAGCCCCGTCACCGCCGCGAATCGCGTGGCGCTCGTCCGCCGCGACGACGGTCTCTATCTGAAACGGTTCGAGCAGCACGGCAACGAGATCCAGCTCGTCAGCATGAACGGCGCGCGGCCGATCGTCATCGATGCGCGCGGCGAGAACATGCAGATCTACGGCTACGTCGTCGCGCACGACTGAGCGCGCTCGCGGCGTTTACACTATCTCTCATGCACTCCCGTCCGCCGGTGTCGCTGACGTCCCTCGTCGGGCGTGAGCGAGAGCTCGCCGAGTTGCAGGCGCTGCTCGAGGCGCGGCGGCTCGTCACGCTCACCGGCGTCGGCGGGAGCGGGAAGACCCGGCTCGCCGCGGAGCTGGCGCTGCGGCTCGACTGGCAGCGGCCCGACGGCGTGGCCTGGGTCGAGCTCGGGCCGTGCGGCGATCCGCTGCTCGTGCCGCAGCTCACCGCCGCCGCGCTCTCGCTGCGCGCGCCGCAATCCGGCACCATCGAAGCGCTCGTCGACGCGCTGCGCGAGCGCGAGTTTCTCCTCGTCCTCGACAACTGCGAGCACGTCGTCGGCGAAGCGGCCGGCCTCGCGCGCGCGCTGCTCATGCGCTGCCCGAAGCTGCGCATGCTCGCCACGAGCCGCGAGCCGCTCGGCGTCGGCGGCGAGCACGTCTGGCCGGTGCCGCCGATCGCGCCCGACGATGCGGTGCGCCTCTTCACCGAGCGCGCCGCCGCCGTCGATCCGTCCTTCGCCGCGAGCAGCACGGAGATCATTCGCGACATCTGTCTCCGCCTCGACAGCATTCCGCTCGCGATCGAGCTCGCCGCCGCGCGCGTGCGCGTGCTCACGCCGGAGCAGATCGCCGCGCGTCTCGAAGATCGCTTCAGCGTGCTGACCGGCGGCGCGCGCACGGCCGATCCGCGCCACCGCACGCTGCGCGCGGCCATCGACTGGAGTTTCGCACTGCTGTCCGAGCGCGAGCAGCGACTGCTCGAGCGGCTCTCGGTGTTCGCCGGTCCGTTCACGCTCGAAGCGGCCGAGGGTGTGTGCGATGCAGATCTCGATCTGCTGACGGGACTCGTCGACAAATCGCTCGTCGCCACGACCAGCCGCCGCGCGGCGGTGCGGTACCGCCTGCTCGACACGATCCGCCAGTACGCGGCGGAGCGGCTCGATGCCTGCTGCGATTGTCACGACATGCGCCGCCGCCACGCGCTCGCGTATCTCGCCATCGCGCGCGAGACCGCGGTCGATCCGATGGGTCCGGTGATGGCGAACCTCGAGCGTCTCGACGACGAGCATGACAACGTGCGCGCCGCGCTCGCCTGGAGTCTCGAGCACGACCCCGACGCCATCGCGCTGCCGCTCGTCGCGCGCTTCCGCTGGTACTGGTATTACCGGATTCTCTGGAGCGAAGGACTGCGCTGGCTCGCGCGCGCGATCGAGCGCTCGTCGCCCGCGCTCACGCACGATCGCGCCGCGGCCGTCGCCGGCGCCGGCGTGATGGCCGCGTACACCGGCGACGTCGCGCGCGGACGGGCGTGGCTGGAAGAGGCGGTGTCGGTGTGGAGCGCCCTCGGCGACGATCGCGAGCGAGCGCTGGCGCTGGCCGCGCTGGCGCAGTTGCTGGCCAATCACGGCGAGCTCGATCGCGCCGCGGAGCATGCAGCCGAAGCGGTGGCGCTCGCGCGGCAGTGCGGCACGTCGTACGACCTCGCGTACTGCCTCACCAACGGCGAGGCTTTCGTCGCCAATCGCCGCGAAGAGCTCGACGCGGCTGATCGCGCGCTTGAAGAGGCGGAGTCGATCTGGGCGCCGGTGAAACATCCGCTCGGCTATCCGTTCGTCCTCAGCACGCGCGCGATGCTGGCGGTGCGCCGCCGCGACTCCGCGGCCGCGGCGCGGCTCGCGCGCGCCACGCTCATCGAGAGCCGTCCCGCCGATGCGCTCTGGTTCTCCGCGCGCGCGCTGCGCGTGCTCGCTTTCACCACCGAGGATCTGCCGCGCGCCGCGCGACTCCTCGGCGCGGCCGACGCGATGCTGCGCACCATCGGCGCGCGCATGCTCGTGCATGAGAAAGTCGAACATGACCGCCTGATGGCCACGATGCGCGCGTCGATGCCGGCCGCGGAGCTCGAAGCGGCGCTGCGCGAAGGCGGCGAGCTGTCGACCGAGGAGGCGTACGACTTCGCGCTCGCGGAGGATGAAGTCGCGACTGCCGGCGAAGTGGCGACGCTGCACGTGCGCGACCTCGGCCCGCTGCAGATCACCCTCGGCGGCCAGCCGCTCGCGACCGACCGCGCTTCCCGCCGCGCGCGTGAGCTGCTCGTCTTTCTGCTCGCACATCCGTCCGGCCCGACGAAGGAAGAAGTGGGCGTGGCTTTCTGGCCCGACGCTTCCACCGAGCAGGTGAAGAACTCGTTTCACGTCACGTTGCACCGCGTCCGCAAGCTTCTCGGCGGAGCGGAGTCGGTGGTCGTCGACGGCGCGAGATATCGCATCGCCATCCCACACCTCGTAGATTCCTTGCATTTCGAGAGCGAGATCACCATCGCTTTGCGGCAGAGCGATGCCGCCCGAATCGAAGCGGCGCTGGCCCTCTACACCGGCGACTTTTTGCAAGGTGAGGATGCAGGGGAGTGGTGCCTGCCGATTCGCGGCCGGCTGCGGCAGTTGCACCTGCGAGGTCTCTTCGCCCTCGGCCAGTCGCACGAGTCGCGCGGCCGCTACACCGACGCGGCCGAGTGCTACTCGCGCCTGCTCGCGCGCGATCCGTTCCACGAGGCGGCGGCGCGGCAACTGATGATCTGTCACGCGCGGCTCGGCGCCCGCTCCGAGTCGCTCAGCGTCTACCGCCAGCTCGAGCAGCGCCTGCGCGACGAGCTGCAGACCGCGCCGGAGCCGGAGACCAGCTCGCTCTATCGCGAGCTGCGCGAGGTCACCGCGTCGCGTTACAAAATCAACAACACCTCCACGTAAGCGCTCCCGTAAATCCCGCGTAAGCGGCTCGTCCGATCTTGCTCGCAACAAGAACGGAGGAGACGATGAACCGCAAAGAGAAACTGATCCTGGCCGTGGCCGCGCTGATCGCGTCGGTGGCGGTGATCTTCGCCGCGAGCGCGTCGCGCCCGGTCGTCCCCGAGATGCGCAAGGCGCAGCCGGATCACGCCGAGATCGTCGCGCGCGGCAAGTACCTCATCACCGTCGGCGGCTGCAACGACTGCCACACGCCGTGGACCATCCAGGCCAACGGCAAGCCGGGACCCGACAT
>DASVQE010000081.1:0-139517 GCA_036389275.1 Thermoanaerobaculia bacterium | reverse complement strand
GAGGCTCCTCGGGTCCTCGGCTCCTCGGCTCCTCGGGAGAACCCGGCGGCCGTCAACCCCCGAGGAGCCGAGGAGCCGAGGACCCGAGGACCTCTCGAACATGGCTGATCCCCAGACGCGGCATTCGCGCGGGCTCCTCATCGTGATCCTGCTGGCGGTGATTTTTTTCACTTTGCTGGCGCTGATCATCCTGAAGACCGGCAAAGAGGAGTCGCCGGAGCCGCGCGCGGCGGAGTCGCTGATGGTGCTGCCGCTGCGGATCCGCATCCGCACCGAGCCGCATGCGCGCGCGCCGGTGGTGGCGACGGCGACGAACGGCGAGCGGCTCACCCTCGTCGAGGATCGCGGCGCGTGGGTGCGCGTGCAGACCAACGACGGCCTCTCCGGCTGGGCCGAGCGCGCGAACCTCGAGCGCACCGCCGAACAGCAGCGCCGCATCGCGCGCTACGCCGCCATCCGCCGCCTGCCGCCGCTCAAGGGCGTCACCACGCAGCGCGCGCAGCTCTACGCCGGACCGGGCATCTTCTATCCGCTGGTCGGCGAGCTCGCCGACGGCGCGAACGTCGTCGTCTACACGCGCGACCACGACTTCTACGCGATCGACCAGAACGGCGCCATCGCCTACGCCGACGTCGACTCGGTCGACGTCAGCTCCTCCGGCACGCGCCAGCTCGACGTGGCGATGGCTCCGACGGAGACCGCGGCCGCGCCGACCGAGACCGCCGCCGAGCCGCCGCCGATCGCCGACACCGCGGTCGAGCCGCCGCCGCCGATGTCCGAGCCGGTGCCGGAGCCCGCGCCCGAACCGGTCGAGCGCTCCAGCGGCGTCTACAGCGCCGTGCCGCCCGGCGGCACGCAGCCGGAGGAGATCGATCGCGCGCTGCCGCGCTACCCGGCCGCGGCGCGACGCGCCGGCGTGCAGGGTCCGGTGGTCGTGCGCGGCATCGTCCGCCGCGACGGCACGATCGACAACGTCGAGGTCATTCGCGACCTCCCGTACGGCCTCGGCGACGAAGCGCGCCGCGCCGTCGAGCGCTGGCGCTTCCGCCCGGCCACGTACCGCGGCGAGCCGATCGACGTCTATTACACCGTCACCGTGAATTTCAAATTGCGTTAGCGCGTTCTTTTGCGCGCTCATGTCCCGATTCGCGTTTCCCGACGCTCCCGGCGATCTCATCGGTGCGCACCTGTCCACCAAAGGCGGGCTGCACACCGTCTTCGAGCGCGCATCCGCCGTCGACGCATCGGCGGTGGCGCTCTTCGCCAAGAACGCCAGCCAGTGGAAAGGCAAAGAGCTGACCGACGCCGACTGCGCGACATTCGCTTCGCTGCGCCACGTCAAGCCGATGCTCACGCACGCGTCGTATCTGATCAACCTCGCCACGACCAACGAGGAGTTCCACCGCAAGTCCATCATGGCCATGGCCGACGAGCTCGATCGCGCCGAGCGCCTCGGCATCCACGCGGTGGTGCTGCATCCCGGCGCGCACCTCGGCGCCGGCTGCGACGCCGCCATCGACCGCATCGCGCGCTCGCTCGACGCCGTACACGCGCTCATCCCGAACCATCGCGTGGTCACGCTGCTCGAGACCTCCGCGGGCCAGGGCTCGTGCGTCGGCTGCACGTTCGAAGAGCTCGGCCGGATGATCGCCCTCGTCGACGACAAGCGCCGCGTCGGCATCTGCTTCGACACCTGCCACGTCTTCGCCGCCGGCTACGACCTCCGCACGCGCGACGGCTACGAGCGCACCATCGACGAGATGGAACGCCACGTGGGCCTCGACAACGTCGGCGCCTTTCATCTCAACGACTCGAAGAAACCGCTCGGCTCGCGCGTCGATCGCCACGAGCACATCGGCAAAGGTCACCTCGGCCTCGAGCCGTTCCGCTTCCTGCTCAACGACCCGCGCTTCACCCGCATCCCGAAAGTGCTCGAGACCCCGAAGCCGGTCGAGACGATTTCGGATCGGGAGAATCTGGCGACGCTGCGCTCGCTCGTTACGTCCGGCGCAAAGCCGCGTTCCGCCCGGCGATCGCCAGCGCCTCGCGCGCGGCGGCCGCAACGTCCGGCCGCGGATCCGCTGTAAAGCGCTCGATCTCCGCGACGGCCGGCGCATCGGCGATGTCGCCGAGCATCGTCAGGACCTCCGGCACGTGCCGTCCGGTCACGAGTGCCTCGCGCAGGATCGGAACCGCTTTGCTGCCGCTCTGCACGAGAAACATGCCCGCGAGCGTCCGCACCATCTCGTCGTCCGAGTCAAGCGCGGCGACGAGCGCACGTCCGGCCGCATCAATCCGAAGACCGCTGAACGCGGCCTTCAGACCGAACATCCCGATGGAGCGAGCGAGCTTCACGTCTCGGACAACGTACACCTCGACTACAGCATTGCCGGAATGTTGAACCGCGTCCACGTCGCCGGATCGTGCGTCTTCGAATGGTTGAAAAACAGCGGCAGGACGTGCTCGTTGTAGCGCGCGTCTGTAAACCGTGAGCCGCTGCCGTCGGCGAGCAGGACGAGATCGACCTTGACGCGGATGGACACGACTTTTCGCACCGCGCTGAAGTTCACGTTGTACTTCGCGGGATGCACTGGACAACTGAGCAGCACCAACTCGTCGAAGGTCACGCCGCGGAAGCTGGCAAGCATCGCCACGCTTCCGCCGTGACTGTGCGTAAACAGGGTGATGCCGTTCTCCTGCTTCGTGTTGATCCACGTCGCCAGCTCGTCGGCCGCGAGATCGCGCGCGCCGTCGCTGTAGCCGCCGGACCAGCGATAGAAGTCGGGCTGGCTGTACAGGTCGTTCCGCACGTTGTGGTCGACGTAGGACCAGAAGTCGCCGTTCGGCGGTTGATACCAGGCGTTGTTGCGTGCCCACGTGCCGTGAATCAGCATCGACGTCCGGCCGGGCGACCCCAACGGCTCGTCCATCCCGGCACCGACGAGCGCGCGCAACGCCGGATGTTCCGGCATGTAGCGCCCGAGAGAGGTTGCCGCGACATCGCGCACCAGTTCGTCCTCACTCCGCGTGTGCTCCACGAGGATCGCAAGCGGACGACTCGGCTCCGCAGTCACCGCGAGGGCGGCGTTCGCGGCGGCAACCTGCACGAGCGGATGTGGGTGATTGAGCGCCGCGTCGGCGAGGGTCGCGGCCGATGAGACGGAGCGCGTGCGATAGGTGAGGTCGGCGAGATCGGCGAGCACGTCGGGCCGCTCGATCGCCGCGCGCGCCGGCGCTCTGAGTTTCCCCCGGGAAATCACGTCGACTTCCGCGGTTGTCAGACGTTTCGTGGCAGGCGCCACGCGCGGGATTGGGAATTCGGCCATCTCATCGGCCATCAAGATCGCCGTCGGTTGCAGCACAGCGGCGGAGCGCGCCTGCACCTTCTGCCGATCGCCGCGGAGCTGCGCCCCGAGGCCCAAAAGAATCGCTGCCTGCGCCTGCACACCCTCGTCGTCGTTGACCGTGAACGCTTCGGCGCCGCGCGGCGGCCGTTCCGGTGCGGTTTCCATGGACCACCTCCATCCGGTGAGACGGACCGCGATCCCGATTTTCTCTGCTCGGTGACGCGCCCGGTTGCCCGGCGCGTTGCGTTTCGCTAGAGTCCGCGCGCTATGGCCGAACGCATCGCGCACCCAACCTCCGGCACCCGCATCGGATATGAGAACAACCGCCTCGTCGTACCCGACGATCCGATCATTCCGTACATCGAGGGCGACGGCACCGGGCCGGACATCTGGCGCGCGACGCGGTACGTCATCGACGGCGCCGTCGAGAAACTCTACGGCGGCAAGCGGCGCATCCACTGGCACGAGGTCTTCGCCGGCGAGAAGGCGAACGCGCAGTTCGGCGAATGGCTGCCGCAGGAGACGCTCGATCATCTCGCGCACTACCGCGTCTCCATCAAAGGGCCGCTCGCCACTCCGGTCGGCGGCGGCATCCGCTCGCTCAACGTCACCCTGCGCCAGGTGCTCGACCTCTACGCGTGCGTGCGGCCGGTGCGCTACTTCGAAGGCGTGCCTTCGCCGGTGCGCGAGCCGCAGAAGGTGGACATGATCATCTTCCGCGAGAACACCGAGGACGTGTACGCGGGCATCGAGTGGCCGGCGGACTCCGACCTCGCCAATCAGGTCATCGGCTTCCTCAACTCGATGGAGCGCCGCACCACCGGCAAGATCCGCGAGAAGTCGGCCATCGGCATCAAGCCGGTCTCGGAGTTCGGCTCGAAGCGGCTGGTGCGCAAAGCGATCGAGTACGCGATCGCGACCAAGCGCGACTCGGTGACGCTCGTGCACAAAGGCAACATCATGAAATTCACCGAGGGAGCCTTCAAGGACTGGGGCTACCAGGTGGCGAAAGAAGAATTCGGCAGCGTGACCATTCCGGAGTCGGAAGTCAGCGGCGCGGCGCCGGAAGGAAAGATCGTCATCAAGGACCGCATCGCGGACTCGATGTTCCAGCAGGTGCTGCTGCGCCCGGCCGAGTACTCGGTCATCGCCACTACGAACCTCAACGGCGACTATCTCTCCGATGCTCTCGCCGCGCAGGTCGGCGGCCTCGGCATGGCGCCCGGCTCAAACGAATCGGACGAAGTGGCCATCTTCGAGGCGACGCACGGCACCGCGCCAAAGTACGCGGACCAGGACGTGATCAATCCCGGCTCGCTGATCCTCTCCGGCGTGATGCTGCTGCGCCACCTGAAGTGGTTCGAAGCCGCCGACGGCATCGAGCGCGGCGTGGCCCGCACCATTCAGCAGAAGAAGGTCACGTACGACCTCGAGCGGCAGATGGCCGGCGCCACGAAGGTGAAGACCAGCGAGTTCGCGAAGTACATCGTCGAGAATATTTAGGCTCGCGCCTTCATATACTCGACGAGCTGGTCGGCCGCGGTGCTCCAGCCGCCTTCGAATCCCATCGCGTTGTGCGCGTCGCGATCGGCTGCGTTCTTGTGCATGGCCACCACGTGATACCGCGTGCCGCTGCCTTCGGCTTTCAGCGACACGATGGCGGTGAAGGTCGGCGCCTGCGGCGGAACGTCGTTCGGACGCCAGTTCTCGCCGAGGGCGGATGTCCAGACGATCCGCTCGTTCGGCACCAACTCGAGGAAGCAGCCGGTGCCGCCGAACTCCGTGCCGTCGGGGCCGCGCATGAGCGTGTAGAAGCGGCCGCCCGGGCGGAGATCGAGCTCGCACTCCGCCACCATCCACGGCCGCGGGCAGAACCAATGTTTGAGGTGCTCCGGCTGCGTCCATGCGGCCCAGACGAGCTGCGGCGGGACATCGACGTAGCGGTCGAGGACGAGGTCGAGTGCGGGATCGATCATTTCTTCTGCTCCTTCAAATCCATCAGATATTCGTCGAGCTGGTCCAGGCGGCGCTCCCACTGGGCGCGCTGCTTTTCCATCCACTGCTCCGCCGAGCGCAACGGCTTCGACTGCAGCCGGTAGGTGCGCACGCGGCCGTGCTTGCGCGAGCAGACCAGGCCGCACTGCTCGAGCACGCGCAGGTGCTGCGAGAACGACGGCAGCGCCATCGCGAACGGCTCGGCCAGCTCGCTGACCGTGGCCGGGCCGCTGCTCAGCCGCTCGACCACGGCGCGGCGCGTCGGATCGGAGAGCGCCTGGAAGACGGCGGTCAGCGCGGCATGGTTAGGCATCCGCCTAACTATATCTCACGCCTCGGCAGGACGCCAGGCCAGGAACCACGGCTCGCGGCGGCCGAACTTCGTCGCCAGCGCGGTGCCGACGCCGAAGATGCTCGCCAGCGCCCAGGCCAGCGTGCCCACCACCGGCACCAGCCGCAGCGCGCCGAGGATCAGCACGCCGACGACGGCCATGGCCAGATCGCCGCGCAGCCACCGCCGCTGCGCGAGCTGCTCGCGCGAGCGCGCGCCGGCCACGATCGTCCCGATCGCGTGAAAGACCGCGATCATCCCGTACACCTTCGTCAGCACCGCGAACACCGCCAGCGCGGCGAGCAGCGGAATGCCGACCACGTACGGCACGAGGTAGCTGAACGCGATGGCGGTGAGCACGAAGCTCGTCAGCGCCACCAGCCCGAGGACGAAGCAGTGCAACGCGCTGCCGCGCACTTCGACCGACGACGTGCGGATCTCGCGGCCGCTCATGAGCGTCACCACGATCGCGGTCAGCAGCCACACCAGCAGCATCGAGGCGACGATGGCCGTCTGCGCCAGCGACGCCGCCGCGCCTTGCAGCGACGCCAGCGGATAGATGTGCCCTTGCACGCGATCGTCGGCGTTCGAGACCGTGCTCGCCGCGTAGATCAGATTGCGCTCGACGCGGCCGGCGCCTTCGAACGTCACGCTGCCGCCGAGGACCACCAGGTCGCGGCGGATCTCGCTGGCGATGACCACGTGCCCGCCGTAGACCTGCACGCTGCCGGCGACGGGATGGTCGATGCGCGCGTTGCCGCCGACGATGTAGGTGTCGTTGGCCGCGGAGAACGCGTTCGTCGCGCCGGCCGGCAGCACGACCATGCAGAGCACCGCCACCGCGGCTACGACGACCAGCGGAACGACCAGCCGCTTAAACATCGAGCCCTTTCGGCGCGCGGCGCAGCAGCAGGAAGAGGATGGCGTTGATGACGACGAAAAGCGCGGCCACGGCGCCGGGGCCGAGGACGCGGCCGGTCAGTTGCAGCATCGGCACGATGGCGCGCCACGACGGCACCGTCGACGCGAGCGCCTGCACCGGCGAGAGACCCGTGGCGATCCAGAGCACCGCCGCGAGCACGAGCGCGGCCACGAGACCGGAGATCACGAGCGGCCAGGTGCGATGCTGCGCACCTTCCCACGGCGCGAGCGGCAGCGCAGCGAGATCGACCACGCGCGGCGCGACCTCGATCTCACCATCGAGCTCCTCGGTCATCGCGCGGCAGGCCGCACACGACTCCAGATGCGCGGCATTCGCTTCCGGATCTTCCAGGTAGTCGTCACAGGTCATAGGGGTTCCACGAATCCGCCGAGCGCTTCCTTGAGCAGGTTGCGCGCCCGGAAGAGTTTGTTCTTCACGGTGCCGAGCGGCAGCTTTTTCATCGAGGCGATCTCTTCGTACGAGAGCTCTGCGAAGTGCCGCAGTTGAATCAGCTCGCGATAGTCGGGCGGCAGTTTGCCGACCGCGTCGTCGATGGCGGCGCTGAGCTGCTTGTTCTTCAGCGCGCGGTACGGCGAGACGCCGCCGTCGGCGAACTCGCGATCCTTCTGGTCTTCGTCGTCCGCCGGCCGCGCCAGCGGCACCTCGGAGATGGACTTCTTCCGCAGCGCGTCGATGGCGCTGTTCTGCGCGATCCGGAACAGCCAGGTCGAGAACTGATACTTCGGATCGTAACGGTCGAGTGCGAGGTACACCTTCACGAAGATTTCCTGCGTCAGATCGTGCGCTTCTTCGTAGCGGTGGGTGATGCGATACACGTAGTTGACGACGCGTTTCTGATAGCGCGTCACCAGCGCGTTGAAAAGATCCCGGTCGCCGCCGAGGATCCGCTCCACGAGGGTGCGGTCATCGAGCTGCTCACGATCTGCCATGATTTCTTACGAACAGGCGCACGGAAGGTTATCTCGCGTCCGGATGATACCCTCGGGCGATACCTCATGCCTCATCCCTCATGCCTCATGCCTGACACCGTCATGATCGAGATCCGCGACCTCACGAAACGATACGGCGATTTCACGGCGGTGGACCACCTCTCGCTCCGCGCCGAGAGCGGCGCGATTTTCGGCTTCCTCGGCCCGAACGGCGCCGGCAAGACGACCACCATCCGCATCATCTCCGGCCTCTCGCTGCCGACATCCGGAAGCGTGCTCGTGAACGGCATCGACGTCGCCGCCGAGCCGGTGCGCGCGAAAGCGGCCATGGGATACGTCCCCGACCGGCCGTATCTGTACGAGAAGCTGACCGGCCGCGAGCTCCTGCACTTCGTGGCCGACCTCTATCGCCGCGACTGGTCCGCGTGCGAGCCGCGCGCGGTCGAGCTGCTGCGCTGGTTCGGCCTCGGCGACTGGATCGACGCGCGCATCGAGAACCTCTCGCACGGGATGAAGCAGAAGCTGGTGATCGTCTCCGCGCTCGTACACGACCCGGCCGTGCTGGTGATCGACGAGCCGATGGTCGGGCTCGACGCGCTCGCGCAGCGGCAGGTCAAGCAGCTCTTCCGCCGGCTCGCCGACGAAGGGAAGACGGTCTTCCTCACCACGCACACGCTGTCGGTGGCGGAGGCGGTGTGCGACCGCATCGCCATCATCAACCGCGGACGCATCGTGGCCAGCGGGACGACGGCGGAGCTGCGGAAGGATGCGGCGCTCGAGGACGCGTTCCTCGAGCTGACGTTCGCCGATGCCGACGATCGATGAAGTGCGGTCGCATCATCGCGAGCAGGCGCTCGAGCGCGGCATCAACCCGCGCGAGGTCGACCTGCTGCTGTCGGACCTCCTCGGCAAACCGATCGCCTTTTTGATCGCGTACGGCGACACCGTCATCGACGCCGCGCCGCTCGAGGCGCAGCTCGCGCGACGCTACGCCGGCGAGCCGCTGCAGTACCTCCGCGGCAAAACCGAGTTCTACGCGCGCACGTTCTTCGTCGACGACCGCGTGCTGATTCCCCGTCCCGAAACGGAGCTGCTGGTCGAGGCGGCGCTCGAGCGCGCGCCGCGCAACGGACGCGTGCTCGACATCGGCAGCGGCAGCGGCTGCATCGCCATCACCATCGAGCGCGAGCGTCCCGACCTGCGCGTGGTCAGCGTCGACCGCTCGCTCGACGCGCTCGCGGTCGCGGCGAAGAATCGCGACGCGCTGCAGTCGCACGTCGCGCTGGCCGCGTCCGATCTCTTCGGCGGCGTGCGCGGCACGTTCGATCTGGTGGTCTCGAATCCGCCGTACGTGCCGCTCGCGGAGTACGAGCAGCTCGCGGTCGAGGTGCGCATTCACGAGCCGCGCATGGCGCTCACACCGGGGCCGCGCGGCACGGAGCTCATCGAGCGGCTGATGGGCGACGCGCATGCGCGGCTCGCCGCAAACGCGCGCGTGATTCTCGAAGTCGGGTATGGTCAGGAGGAAGCGATTCGCGCGATCGCGGCGGCGAAAGGCTACGTCGTGGAAGCGTTTTTGCCCGACCTCGCGGGCATTCCGCGCGTCGTCGTATTATCGAGCGATGGGTAACGACCAGTGCCTCTTCTGCCGCATCGCCGGCGGCGCGATTCCGGCGAAGAAACTGCACGAGGACGGCGACGTCGTCGCGTTCCACGACATCAATCCGCAGGCGCCGACGCACGTGCTGGTCATCCCGCGCAAGCACATCGCCGCGCTCGACGACCTCACCGAGGCGGACGCGCAGACCATCGGCACCACCATCGTCCGCGCGTCGCAAATCGCGCGCGAGCTGCACCTGCCGGAAGACGGCTATCGCCTGGTCATCAACAACGGCGAAGCCGCGGGACAGACGGTGTTTCACATCCACGTGCACATCCTCGGCGGGCGCAGGTTCGGCTGGCCGCCGGGATGACCGCTTGTCATCCCGAGCGTCAGCGAGGGACCTGGGTGGGCGGTGCGGCAAAACGTCCGCACCGCCCGCCCAGGTCCCTCGCTCACGCTCGGGATGACACACGGGGTCAGGCCGGCGGCGGCACGCGGAAGCGCGTTCCGCTGAAGGTCATGCGGCCGCTCTTGCGTCGCGCGCCTTTGCGCTGCGCGAGAAAGTCTTCCTTCGCTTCCTTCAGCGTGGTCGGCACGTACGTCGCGCCTGCGGCCAGCGAGCGGCTGCGGTCGCGCGAGAACGCCGAGCCGCCGGCGACGATGGCCAGCTCCGGGAAATTCGCGGAGAGCAACTGCAGCAGCGCGTAACCCTGCTCGAGGTGATCGGGATTCGAGCAGGAAACGAACACCGCCTCCGGCTTCACCTCGTTGATGAACGCCACCAGCTCCTGCTCCGGCAGGTCGGTGAAGTAGTCGACCGAGTAGCTGTCGCTGCGCAGCGTCTGCGTGAGCATGAGCGTGCCGAGCGAGAGCCGCTCGCCGGCGACCGACACCGCGACGATGTGCCGCTCCGGATCGGGCGTGCCGGCGTTGCGGTCGCCGAAGCGGATGATCAGCTCGCGCACGACGTCCTTGATGAAGTGATCGTGCGCCTGGGTGATGCGCTTGCGGTCGAGCTCTTCCTGCGCGAACGTCAGCGTCGGGATGAAGAGGTCGGTGAACATCTCGTCCATCGTGGCCGACTCGGCGTAGCGGTCGGCGATGGCGATGGCGCCGGTGCGGTCGCGCAGCAGCAGGCGGTTGTAGAAACTGAGGTAGCCCTCGAGCGGATCCTCGCTGCCGAACATGATCGAGAAGATCCGCAGCGCCGGAATGAACTCGCCGCCGACGGTGAGGCAGACGGTGATCGGCGTCGCCAGCAGCAGGCCCACCGGTCCCCACAACCATCCCCAGAAAATCGCCGCGAGCAGCAGCGCGACCGGCGAGACGCCGACGCGATGGCCGACCACGATCGGCTCGATGAAGCCGCCGATCAACTGATCGCTGAAGACGAACAGGCCGAGGACCGCGAGCGCCGTGTACCAGTTCGGAAAGACGGCGAAGGCGAGGAAGGTCGGCGCGGCCGCGCTGAGCACTGCGCCGATGTACGGCACGAAGCGCAGCAGTCCGGCGAGCACGCCCCAGAGAGCCGCGTGCGGCACGCGCAGCAGCCAGAGGCCGAGCCCGATCAGCAAACCGAAGCCGACGTTGAGCAGGGCGATGGTCAGCAGGTAGCGGCTGATGCGCTGCCCGGTCTCGCCGATGGCCTGCGTGGTGACGGTCAGATGCGCGCGTCCGGCGAGCCGCAGCAACTTGTCTCGCAACTGTTCGCGGTCGCGCAGCAGGAAGAAGACGACCACGATGATCAGGAACGCCGCCGCCACCGCCTCGACGGTCGGCGCGACTTCCTCGTAACGGTCGGAGATGGTCTTGCGGTCCGGGATCACGCGCACTTTGAGGTCGGCGCGCTCAGGACGCTCGCGCGCGTCGGCCACGCGTTGCAGCGTCCGCTCGACGACCTCGATCGTGCTGCCGCCGGTGCGCCGCAAAAAGCGCAGCTTCTCGTCGACGGTCGCGCTCGTCGCCGCCTTCGACAACTCGAGCGCGACGGCGCTGAGCTGCTGATAGATCCACCAGCCGCCGATGCCGAGGACGGCCGTGGTCAGGCCGAGGGACAAGGCGATGGCGCCGCTGCGCCGGAGGAACGTGCGCTCGAGCCGCACCACGATCGGCGTGAGGAGAAACGAGAAGAGGATCGCCAGCGCCACCGGCACCACCACCGGCTTCGACAGATGCAGCACGGCGATGACGATGATGGTGCCGAAGAGAATGCGCGCGTTCGACTGGCGGCGGTCGGTGACGCGCTTGTCGGTCTGGGCGTCGGCCGCGGCAGGCCGCGCCGCCGGAACGCGCCGCATCGACAGCGTCCGGTCGAACCGGTCGGTATCTTCGTCCTCGTTGTACGGCACCGGGAAATCAGTCTACTGCAACGCTCCAGCCATCGAGCTGGCGCGCTTCAACGCGCCGCCGGCGCCGCCACCGCGCGCAGGTAGCGGCCGGTGATGCTGCGCGGATTCGCGGCGATCTCCTCCGGCGTCCCGACCGCCACCAGCTCGCCGCCGAGGTCGCCGCCCTCGGGGCCGAGGTCGATGATCCAGTCGGCCTGCTCGATGAGCTGCGTGTTGTGCTCGACCACCAGCACCGTGTTGCCGCGGTCGATAAGATCGCGGAAGGTCTTGATCAGCACCTGCACGTCGGTGTGATGCAGTCCCGTGGTCGGCTCGTCGAAGAGGAAGAGGCGCGGCTTGTCGCCGTTCTTCGCCGCGCTTTCGGCGAGGAACGAAGCGAGCTTGAGCCGCTGCGCCTCGCCGCCGGAAAGCGAGTCGGTCGACTGTCCGAGCCGCAGGTATCCGAGCCCGACCGAGCGCAGCGCGTCGAGCCGCTTGAGCAGCGCGCGCTTCGCCACGAAAAACTTCGCCGCCTCATCCACCGTCATCTGCAGGATGTCGTTCACGTTCTTTCCCTTGAACGTGACCTTCATGACCTGCTCGCCGAAGCGGCGGCCGTCGCACTTGTCGCACACCACTTCCACGTCGGCGAGGAACTGCATGTCGATGGTCACGGTGCCCGCGCCCTGGCAAACCTCGCAGCGTCCGCCCTCGGTGTTGAACGAGAACATCCCCGGAGTCACGCCGTTGAGCTTCGCGCCGGTCGTCTCCGCGAGCAGCTTGCGGATCTCGTCCCACGCCTTGATGTACGTGGCCGGGTTCGAGCGCGACGAGCGGCCGATCGGCGACTGGTCGACCAGCTCCATGTCGTAGATGCGATCGATGCCTTCGAGCGCGTCGACCTTGCCGGTCTCGAGTCCCGCCACGCCGCGGATGTCGCGCTGATAGCGGTTGTAGAGGCAGTTGCGGATCAGCGTCGACTTGCCCGAGCCGGAGACGCCGGTGACGGCGACGAGCTTGCCGAGCGGAATCTCCGCGGTGACGCCTTTGAGGTTGTGCTCGCGCGCGTTGACGATGCGGATCGCGCCGGCGTTCTCGACCGGCTCGCCGGCCAGCGGCGCGTGCACGCCGATGTCGAGCGCGCGCGCCGGACCGGTGTAGAGCACCTGCCCGCCGAACTCGCCCGCGCCGGGGCCGAGCTCGATGTTGTGATCGGCGCCGGCGATGATGGTCGGGTCGTGTTCCACGACGACGACGGTGTTGCCGGCGTTCTTGAGGCGCCGCAGCACCGCCAGCAGCCGTTCGCTGTCGCGCGCATGCAGGCCGACCGTCGGCTCGTCGATCACGTACATCGTCTCGGTCAGCGAGCTGCCGAGGGCCGCGGCGAGGTTGATGCGCTGCGACTCGCCGCCCGAGAGCGTGCGCGTCTGGCGGTCGAGCGTGAGATACGAGAGGCCGACTTCATCGAGGTAGACGAGGCGGTTCACGATCTCGCGCCGCAGATGGCCGGCCGTCGCCTCCTCCTGCTTCGACAGCGGCAGGTACTCCCAGAAGCGGCGCGCCGACTTCACGTCCATGGCGAAGAGCTGGCCGATGGCGAGATCGCGGAACTTCACGTGCTCGACCACGCCCTTGAGCCGCGAGCCGCGGCACTCCGGGCACTTTTCGTAGCTGCGGTATTTGGCGAGCTTCACCCGCACATGGATCTTGTACTTTTTCGTCTCCAGCCACTCGAAGAAGCCCTTGATGCCGTACCACTTGCCGCGGCCGCTGTAGAGGATGTCCCACTCGGAGGTGGTGAGCTCGTCGATCGGAACGTCGAGGCGGAGGTTGTACTTTTTCGCCGCCTTTTCGAGATCGTCGTAGCAGTCCTCGTAGCCGGCCGAGTTCCACGGCGCGACCGGCAGCTCGTCGAGCCGTAGCTTCCGGTTCGGGAGGACTTTCTCCATGTCGATGCCGATGATCCGGCCGTAGCCCTGGCAGTGCGTGCAGGCGCCGAGCGGCGAGTTGAAGGAGAAGAGGTGCGGCGTCGGCTCCAGAAATTCAGTGCCGCATTTGTTACATGCAAAATGGGACGTAAATCGGTGCGATAACCACCCGTCGTTATGTTCTTCGAGAACGTTGACGGTGCCCTTCGACAGCTCGAAGGCCTGCTCGATGGCCTCGGTGATCTGCGTCCGCCGCTCCGCTTCCACGCGCAGCCGGGTGATGACCACTTCCAGGCTGGTGAAGCCGGAGGTGTCGAGGTCGTTCAGGTCGCGCACCTCGCCCGAGATCCAGACGCGGAAGAAGCCGCCCTTGACGAGCTGGTCGATGACGAGCTCGCGATGGGCCGGGTCGAAGAAGATCGGCGCCAGCACCACCGCCCGCTTGCCGGCGAGCGTTTCGGCGATGGCGGTGGTGATCGATTCCGGCGTTTCCTTCCGCACGATGACGTGGCAGTCGGGACAGCGCGTCTCGCCGCAGTAGGTCATGAAGAGGCGGAAGTGATCGGCCAGCTCCGTGGCGGTCGCGACCGTGGAGCGGGCGTTCTTCACCGAGTTCTTCTGTTCGATGGAGATGGCCGGCAGGATGCCGTCGATCTCGTCCACGTCGGGACGGTCGATGCGCTCGAGGAACTGCCGCACATAGGTCGACATCGACTCGACGAACCGCCGCTGCCCCTCGGCGTAGAGAGTATTGAAGGCGAGCGACGACTTCCCCGACCCCGACGGTCCGGTGATCACCGTCAGTTGGCGCTGCGGAATCTCCACCGAAACGTTCTTGAGGTTGTGGGTCCGCGCTCCCCGGATCGAGATCGTGCGTGCGGCCATGACGACGCTACAACGTCACGACCGCGCCGTTTACTTCACCTAAAGCCGGATGCCGTGGCGGTGATAGAAGTTGTACGCGCCGAGGCGGTTGCGGAGCTTGTCGACGATCTCCTGCGGGATGCGCACCTCGTCCGCGGAGGCGTTCGCTTCGACCTGCCGCACGTTGCGCGCGCCGGGGATGGCGGTGGAGACGGCTTCGTTGGCCAGAATGAATCGCAGCGCGCCCTCGGAAAGCGAGCGCGCGGTGCCTCCGATGATCGACTTCGCCTCGTCGACGCGCGGCAGCACTTCCTCGAGACGCCGCGGAGTGAGGAAGTTCTGGCGCACGTCGTCTTTCGGGAAAACGGTGTCGGGCCGGAACTTGCCGGAGAGCAGCCCCGAGGCGAGCGGAACGCGGGCGATGATCCCGTAGCCTTTGCGCTGAGCCAGCGGAAAGAGCTCCTCCGCCGGCGCCTGGTTGAGCACGTTGTAGAGCACCTGCAGCGCGTAGCCCCAGCCGTGATTCACGACCTCGATGCCTTCCTCCGGCGTGGTGACGGAGACGCCCCAGTAGCGGATCTTGCCGACTTCCTGCAGGCGGTCCATCGCCTCGTGAATGTCGTCGCGCCGCAGCTCGTCGACGGTGGGGTTGTGCAGTTGATAGAGGTCGATGTAGTCCGTGCGCAGGCGGCGCAGCGAGGCATCGACGGCGTGCGAGATGTGCGCGCGGGAAAAGTCCTTTCGCAGCCGCCCTTCGGCGTCGCGCACGACGCCCACTTTCGTGGCGATCACCACCTGCTCGCGGCGGCGCGACAACACGATGCCGAGGAGCGACTCGCTGCGGCCGAAGCCGTACGAGTCGGCTGTGTCGAAGAAGGTCACCCCGAGCTCGCGCGCCCGCCGGATCGCGGCGAGCGACTCGTCATCGCTCGTCCGGCCCCACCCGAACGGCGTGCCCGCCGCATCCACCGACCCGCCGATCGCCCAAGCCCCGAACCCGATCTCGCTGACCGTGATGTCGGTGTTCCCGAGCTTGCGGTAATGCATTCGCGGGTGATTGTACCGGTGCTAGCGTAGCGGCGTGATCGTCCTCGTCAACGGCGCGTTCGGCATCGGCAAGACCACCGTGGCGCGCCTGCTCGCGCGGCGCATGCGCGGCGCGGTGCTGTTCAATCCGGAGCTGATCGGCAGCACGCTGCAACTCTTCCGCCGCGTCGACGGCTTTCAGGATCTCCGCGCCTGGCGCTCGCTCACCGTCCTCGCGCTCCGGGTCATCCGCCTCGTGCGCCCGATCGTGATCGTGCCGATGGCCTTCGCGAACATCGACTACCTCGACGACATCCGCCGCGGCGCGGCGCGCTTCGACCACGACGTCCGCCACTTCTGCCTCGTCGCGCCGCTGGACACCGTGCTCGCGCGGCAGCTTCACCGCGACGCGCATGCGCGCGATCTCGACTGGCAGATCGAGCACGCCACGCAGTGCTGCCTCGCACACGCGCGGCCGGAGTTCGCGGTGCACGTGGATGCAGCGAGCCGCACGCCGGAGGAGATTGCCGAGGAGTTGCTCAGCGCCATCGGCGCAGCTTGAGCGGACGGCGTTGCAGGGCGAGGCGGCGCCACTCGGCCGTCACTCCACGGTCAGTCCAGATCAGGCCGGAGAACGGGAGGACCTCGACGACGCGCTCTCGATCTTCGGTGCCGCGGATCATCACCACCACTCCGTGCGCGAGGTCGCGCGCGAAGCGGTGGTGCAGGCGGAGGCGGCGCGCGGCGCGCACGACGGCGATCGAGGCCACGACGGTCGCCAGCACCGGCAGTGCGAGCGTCGGCGCGCGGGCGACCACCGCCTGCCACCACGCCGCGGCGGCGACGGCAGCGAGCAGCACGACGATCGCGGCGTGCAGGCGGCCGAGCGGCGGCGCGTGGTGCGCGAGCTCCTGCAACTCGTCGGCGGAGAGGCCACGCTGCGCCGACGCCAGCACGGCGCCTTCCGGCAAATCGAGAAATCGCGCGGCGGCCAGCGCGCGATCCGGCAGTGCCGCGGTCGTGCCTTGCGCGAGGAGCGAGAGCTCGCGCTGCGGCATCGTATTCAGCGTGAGAATCGCGCCTGACACGGCCAGCGCCTCGACCGTGAGCGGCTCGTCCGGGGTTCCGTGCGCAAGCGCCTCCGGCGTGAGCCGCTCCAACGCGTCGATCGTGAACACCACGTCGCGGCGCGTGCCTTCGCATCTCACCACTTCGCGCAGCTCGCCGTCGCGCCGCAGCAGGCGGAGGTGCTCGAAGTACATCGGCACCGTGCGCCACGGCCGCAGCATCATGAACGGCCAGATCGCGGCGACTCCCGCGACCACCGCGAGCTGCCCGTGCAGCGCGAGCGTCGTCACGACGAACATCACCAGCAGCGCAACCGGCGCGCCGATGCTCAGCGCGAGTCGCAGACGGCGCTCGCGGACGAACTGCTCGAGCAGGCGCGCATCATCGTCACGAAACTCGCGCCTCGACGTCACGCGGAGGCCCGCGTACCAGACCTCCCTCGACTCGCTTACAACCGCACCTGCTTCACCTCGACCATCTCCCGGTACGACTTCAGGAAACTGAGCGTCTCCGGGTCGAGCGGTGTGTCGACGGTGATGATGGCCATGGCGCGGCCGCCGGTGGTGGTGCGGGCGAGGTTGTATTCGGCGATGTTGATCTCGCGGTCGCCGAGGAGCGTGCCGACTTTGCCGACCACGCCGGGGACGTCGCGGTTGACGATGTAGATCAAGTCGCCCTCGGGCTTGAATTCGACACGGTAATTGTTCACGGAAACGATGCGCATGTTTCGTTCGTGAAATACCGTGCCGGAAACGCACATCTCTTCGTTTGACGACGACGCGCGGAACGTGATCAGGTTCGCGTAGTCGCGCGGCGTCGGGTGGGTGGTGGCGTTGATGGCGATGCCGCGGTTGTGGGCGATCTGCTCGGCGTTGACGAAGTTCACCGACTCGGCCATGCGCGGCGCGAGCAGGCCTTTGAGCGCGGCGAGCGAGACGATCTTCATCAGCCGCTCCTCGACGCCCCAGAGCTCGACCTCGGCGCGATTGACCGGACCGTTGATCACCTGCGCGGCGAAGAGCCCGAGCTTCTCGGCGAGCCGGATCAGCGGCGCGGCGTCGGCGTCGGCGGTCCCTTCGAACGGCAGGTTCACCGCCGACACGAAGATCGAGCCGCGCAGCGCCTCGACGACCATCTCCGAGGTCTGCACCGCCACGCGGTCCTGCGCCTCGATCGTGTTCGCGCCGATGTGCGGCGACAAAATGATGTTCTTCGCCGTCAGCAGCGGATGGTCCTTCGGCGGCGGCTCATCCTCGTAAACGTCGATGGCCGCGCCGCCGACCTTGCCGGAGTTGAGCGCGTCGGCGAGCGCCTGCTCGTTGTAGATGCCGCCGCGGGCGATGTTGAGCAGCACCACGCCCGTCTTCATGCGCGTGATGTGCTCGGCCTGGATCATCCCGCGCGTCTCTTCGGTCAGCGGCGTATGCACGGTGATGACGTCGGCCTCGGCGAGCAGCTCGTCGAGCGTGACGCGCTCGGCGTTCACCTTCTCGAACACGGCGTTGGTGATGAACGGGTCGTAGGCGATCACGCGCATGCCGAACGCCTGCGCGCGCACGGTGACGCGCGTACCGATGCGCCCCAGTCCGATCACGCCGAGGGTCTTGCCGTGCAGCTCGATGCCCATGAACTTCGCGCGCGTCCACTCGCCGCGGCGCACGCTGGCATGCGCCTCCGGGATGTTGCGGCAGAGCGACAGCAGCATGGCCATCGTGTGCTCGGTGGCCGACATGATGTTCGCCGTCGGCGCGTTGATCACCAGGATGCCGCGCTCGGTGCAGGCGTCGACGTCGACGTTGTCGAGGCCGACGCCGGCGCGGCCGACGATGCGCAGGCGCGTGCCGGCGTTCACCAGCTCGTGCGTGACCGCGGTGCCGCTGCGGGTGATGAGCGCATCCGACTCGGCGACGGCGCGCAGCAGCTCCTCGCCTTTCAATCCGGCGCGATAGTCGAGATCGACGTCCTCGGCCGCGCGCAGGATGTCGAGCCCCGACTCCGCGAGCGTGTCGGTGACGAGCACTTTGAATCGCGTCATGCGCGTGTGACCTCGCTCAGCACGTCGAGCATCGCCTCGAGGTCGGCGACGGAGATGTCGCCCATGTGGCCGATGCGGAACGTGGTGTCCTTCCACTGACCGTAGCCGCCGCCGAGGGTGTAGCCGCGCTTCTTCATCTCGGCGCGCAGCGCGTCGGGCGACATCGCCGGCGCGAGCGCGGTGACGGTGTTCGAAGCGAAGGCGAGATCGCCGGCCACTTTGGCGAATTTCGCCGTGCGCTCGTGCGTGAGCTCGCGCATCCGGCGATGGCGCGCGAAGCGCTGCTCCAGACCTTCCTCGCGCACGATGCGGTCGAGTTGCGCCGCGAGCGCGTAAAAGTGCGGGATCGACGGCGTCGACGGCACGCCGTCATCGTCGGCCTTGTCCTTATACGACACGAGATCAAAGTACGTCCCGCGATACGGATGCTTGCGCGCGCGGTCGACGGCCTTGTCCGACATGGCCACGACGGTGATGCCGGGCGGCAGCGCGATCGCTTTCTGCACGCTGGCCAGGCAGATGTCGAGCTGCCACTCGTCGAAGCGCATCGGAATGCCGCCGAGGGCGGAGACGGCGTCGACGAGGACGAGCGCGTCGGGCGCTTCTTCGCGGACGACCGCCGCGAGCGCGGCGACGTCGTTGGTCACGCCGGTCGAGGTCTCGTTGTGGGTGATGGTGATGGCGTCGTAGTGCGCGCGGTGATGGCGCGCGAGATGGTCGGCCAGCGCGTCGGGATCGACGGCGCGGCCCCAGCCGGCGTCGAGGCGGTCGACCTCGAGGCCGAGCGACTCGGCGATCGAGTACCACCGCTCGCTGAACGCGCCGCAGGTGGTGACGAGCACGCGGCGGCCGACGCAGTTCTCGAGCGCGGCCTGCATCACGCCGGTGCCCGACGCGGTGACGACGAAGGTGCTGCGCGTCGTGGCGAAGAGCGTCTTTAGGTTCGCGTTGATCGAGCGGAAGAGATCGCGGAACTCGGGGCTGCGGTGCCCGATCATCGGGCGCGTCATCTCCTGCAGCGTTTCCGGCCGCACCCACGTCGGGCCGGGGACGAAGAACTTGCACGGTTCGGTTGCTTGCGTCATTTCTCGATCAGGTACGGTAGCACCGCGCGCAAGGTCGGCGCGGTCACATACACCTCGGCATTGTCTCTGACGAGCGGCCGCGCGTGCACTCCGCCGAATCCGATGAAGAGCGTGACGGCGGGCCGCGTCTCGAGGTCGCTCACGCCGTCGCCGATGAATGCGGACTTGCCTTTCGAGCGCGCCAGGATCGCGCGCACGACGAGCTCCTTGCCGCCGACACGCGTCAGCAGCGAGCCGCGATCGAAACCGGCGTAGCGGCCGTCGGCGTCGAATTCGAGCGAGACCGCATGCACCGCGCGCGGCGGAATCTGCAGCGCCTGCGCGAGCGGCGCGATGGCCTGGGCGATGCCGGCCGTGACGAGATGCACCTGCGCGCCGGCATCCTGCAGCGCGACGATCGTTTCCTGCGCGCCGTCGACCATCGAGGCGATGTAGCGCTGCCCGAGCGCCTCCACTTCCGCGAGCGTCGGGCGGATGATCTCCAGCCGTTTCGCGTAGACCTGGTCGAGGGCGATCTCGCCATTCATCGCCGCGTCAGTCAGCCGCGCGATCTCGCCGTTGCCGCGCGCCAGCTCGTCGATGCCTTCGATGGTGACGAGGGTTGAGTCGACGTCGAAGAAGACGAAGCGGTACTTGGGAGTTCCTCGGAGTTCCTCGGTTCCTCGGAGTTCCTCGGAGTGGCTTGGGGTCGCGGGACGGCGTTCCTCGGGGTGGCTCGCTTGCTCCTCCGAGGAACTCCGAGGAACTCCGAGGAACTCCGAGGAACTCGTCGACCGCTCGCTCACGCCGCCTCGCGCCGCACGAGCTTCACCAGATCGCCGAAGCGCTCCAGAAAGTGATCGGGCTCGGAGGCGGCGAGTTGTTCGCGGGTGGACGAGCCGGTCGGGATGACGGCGACGTCGATGCCGCTGTTGCGGGCGGCGCGCACGTCGATGGGCATGTCGCCGACGAAGAGTGCGCGGTCGCGGTCGCACTGCACCGCGCGCATCGTGTAGAGCAGATGTTGCGCGTCCGGCTTGCGCGCGCCGGCCAGATCGGGTCCGACGATGGCGCGGAAATGACGCGACAGGCCGAGAAAATCGAGGATTTTTTTCGAGAACACGGTCGGCTTGTTCGTGCAGACGCCCATGGCCAGCCCGAGCTCGGCGAGATTCTCGAGCGTCGTCTCGACCTCGCCGAGGACTCGCGACTCGGCGCAGCAGATCTCGTCGTAGCGCGATTCGAACGCGGTCATCACGCTCGGCGGCACGTCGGTACGCTCGAACGCGCGCTGCAGCAATCGCTCGATGCCGTCGCCGACCAGCTCGCGAATGCGCGCGGCGCTCAGCTCGTGCAGGCCGTGGCTGCGGCGCGCATGATTCACCGCCTCGGTGAGCGCACCATACGAGTCGACCAGCGTTCCGTCGAGGTCGAACAGCACCGCCTGATACCGGAGCGACATTGCGGCGAAGATTCTATCGGGATGCGGCGCGTTCAACGACCACAGCCGTCCAAACCGCGCGTTCGTTTCAGAAGAGCCACTTCAAGAACGCGACCGCCGCGCCGCCGATCGCGCCGAGGACCGCGCCGACCACGCCGCCCTTTCCGGCACCTTCGATCCCGCCGCCGCCGCTGCCGCCCTTGCCCGCGCCGACCACTCCGCCGACGACGAAGCCTCCGAGTGCCGCCTTCGCGATCCGTTTCCAGTCGCGTCCTGCCATCGTCGTCACCTGCTTTCACGAGGATGGTGACGCGCGGCGGCGAAACGTTACAGCGACGCCCGTTCGACCACCACAGCCGTCCAATCATCGGCGAGCCCGTCGTCGACGCGCGCGCGCACGGCGTCGAGAAAGCGCTCCAGCCACGCTTCGCCGCGCGCGGCGCCGTCGAGCGTGGTGAGGATCTCGACCAGGCCGTCGTAGCCGAGGGGCTCGCCGGCGATGGGAGCTTCGGGGATGCCGTCGGAGACGAAGAGCAGGCGCTCGCCGGGGGCGATGTGCGCGGCGAGCGGCTCGTACGCGGCGTCGCGGCGGACGCCGAGCGGCAGGCGCGTGCCGGTGGCGGTGAGTGCGCGAACTCCATCCTTCCCGATCACATACGGATCGGGAAATCCGGCGTTCAGCAGTTCCAGCGATCCATCATTCGGGAAGAAGCGGGCGTAGGCGAGGGCGACGAATTCGCGGCGGCCGAGCTCCTGCACGAGCTTCTCGTTGAGCATCGACATCGCGCGCGCGGCGTGCTCGCGGGCGACGAACGGCAGCACCGCTTTCACTGACGCCATGATCAGGCTGGCGCCGACACCCTTGCCGGCCACGTCGGCGACGACGATCACCAGCGACCCGTCGTCGAGGCGCACCACGTCGTAGAAATCGCCGGCCACGAAACGCGCCGGCAGATTGCGCGCGGCGATCGTGTAGCCGTCGCCTTCGACCAGCGCCGGCGGCAGCAGGCGCGTCTGGATCGCGCGCGCCAGCTCGAGCTCCTTCTCCGCCCACTCCGCTTCCTTCAGTTGCGCGAGCGTCTGCTCGAGCCGCGTGCGCAGCAGCTCGTAGACATAGAAGGCCAGCCCGACTCCGACGGCGATGCCGCTGGTGACGAGCATCAGCAGCGCGCTCTCGCGATCGAGGATCTCGCGCAGGCGCCAGCCGGCGCCGAAGAGCGGCCGCGCGAGCACCATGCCGGTGATCCAGCCGCAGATGCCGGCGACGAGGAAGAGCAACGCCTGGAGCAGCGTGCGCGTGGCCGCGGTGCGGCGGTGAAGCGTGCGGCGGAAGAATTGCTGGAAGAGCGTGGCCCAGGCCCAGATGGCCAGGCCGGTGAGCGCGCCGGCGCCGATGATGCGCAGGTGGCCGGCGGGCCGCGACAGCGCGTAAACGCCGGCGAAGAGCACGCCGATGCCGATGGCTACGGCGAGAGGCTTCAGCGAATGTCCGGGAAGCACGTCGAGATCGTATACGGCGCGAACGGTTTCGCGTTTTGCCACCGCCCGCGGAATGCGCTGCTCGTATGCTCGCTTGCGCATCCCATGCGAAAGCTCCTGATCGCGCTCGCGTTCACACTGCCGCTCTTCGCGCAGAGCGATCTGCCGGAGCCGCTGGCGATCACGCTCGAGCCGCTCGGCGACTCGCCCGACGGCATCGTCACGCGCGTGGCCTTCCGCTTCGCCACGCCGCCCGAGGTGCCGCCGGAGACGGGGCTCTTCCTGCAGGGATCGTTTCTGCAGGACGGCGTGGTGATCCGCAACTTCCGCGTGCCGGTGCCGCCGCAGCAGCGCGACGCCATGCGCATGCTGCAGACGTTCAAGGAAGGCACGGCGGAGATCGAAGCGCGCGTGATCATGCCGAACGAAGACGAGGCCGGGCCGCCCGCGCTGCTGATGAAGACGGCCAAAACGTTCGCCATCGCGAAGACGAATCACATCTACGTCGCCGAGGCGGGCGACGGCGTCGAGGCGATCGTGCTGGAAGGCGTGGTGCCGGAGATCACCGGCGCGGTGAAGATCCGCTCGCCGCGCCGCGACGTCGCGCCGAATCTGTTCATCGTCGACGTCGAGGCCGACCCGCGCGTCAAGCGCGTCGAGTTCTGGGTCGAGGGAAAGAAAGTGCTGGCGCGCAACGCGCCGCCGTTCACCGCGGAGCTCGACCTCGGCAAGCTGCCGAAGCGCGTCGAAGTGCGCGCGATCGGCTACGACGCGGCCGGCCGCTACGTCGACGCCGACGCCTTCATGGTCAGCGACCGCGACATGCCGATGGAGGCGAAGCTCACCCGCACCGAAACGCCCGACGGCGTCTCGCACATCAAGCTGAGCGTGCAGAACCCGAAGAACAGCGAGATCCGCAGCGTCGTGCTCTACGGCGCCAGCAACAACAAACTCTACGAGTGGAAGCGGCCGCCCTACGCCGTCGACATGGCCACCGCGCGGCTGGCCAGCGAGAAGTTCATCCGCGCCTCGGTGATCGACGCCACCGGCTACGAGGCCAGCGACCTGATGTTCCTCAACGGCGACCGGCTCAGCGAAGAGATCGAAGTGAATCTCGTCGAGCTGCCGGTCACCGTGACGAATGCCTCAGGCTCCGCCATCACCGACCTCACCGAGAAAGAGGTGAAGGTGCTCGAGAACGGGAAGCCGCAGAAGATCTCGAGCTTCAACTTCGCGACGAATCTCCCGCTTTCCATCGGTGTGCTTCTCGATCATTCCGGAAGCATGGAAGAGCGGATGGAAGACGCGAAGAGCGCCGCCATCGCTTTCTTCCGCAGCATCATCAAGCCGCGCGATCGCGCCTTCATCGGCGCATTCGCCGGCGATCCGTCGCGCAACGCGCCCTTCGTCTCCGACCTCGGCATCCTCGAGGCGCAGGTGAACGCGATCCCGAAAGCGGCCGGCGGCACGGCGCTCTTCGACGCCATCGTGACCGGGCTCTATCGGTTCCGCTCCGTGCCGGGACGGAAGGCGCTGATCGTGATCTCCGACGGCGACGACACGACCTCGCGCCTGCCGTACGAGGACGTGCTGACGTATGCGCGCGCGTCGCGCGTGCCGATCTACTTCATCGGCATCGGCTTCGGCTTCGGCGAGTTCGGCGGCCCGGCGCGCATGAAATCGCTGGCGGCGGAGACCGGCGGCTCGACGTGGTTCATCAAGAGCGCCAAGCAGCTCGGCGAGGTCTACGCGCAACTGGAGAAGGAGCTGCGCTCGCAGTATCTGATCACCTACGAGACGGAGAGCTCGAAGAAGGATCAGACCTATCGTACGATCGAGGTGAAGGTGGAGCGTCCCGATGCGAGAGTCCGTACGATTCGCGGCTTCATTCCTTAGTCTCGTGCTGGCGCTGCCGTGCGCCGCGCAGCAGGCGCCGGCGTTCGCGCTGGTGAACGCGACCGACGGCGCGACGGTGTCGATGCAGCCGACGGTGGGAAATCTGAAGGTGGTGTTCTTCACGTCGGTGCGCTGCCCCGACGCGCGCGCGTTCGAGCAGCGCATGTTCGAGATCGCGCAGCGCTTCCAGCAGAAAGGCGTGCGCTTCTACGCCGTCGACGCCGCCGGCGAATCGCTCGCGGAGATGAAGGCGCGCGCCGTCGCCGAGGATTATCCCTACCCGTTCCTGCAGGACGACGGCCGCGTCGCCAAAGCCTACGGCGTGCGCGCGCTGCCCGAAGCGTTCGTGATCGACGACGCCGGCATGATCCGTTACCACGGCTTCATCGACGACGCGCCGGTGAACCGCACCCAGACCGCGCTGACCGATGCGATCAATGCGTTGCTCAGCGGACGGGAAGTGCCGAAGAGTGAGACGGTGGCGAGTGGGTGCGTGAAGTGAGCTCCTCGGAGTTCCTCGAGGTTCCTCGGAGTTCCTCGGAGGAGAGAAACGCGGCGCGGCCACTCCGAGGAACTCCGAGGAACTGCCTCTCCCTACTTCGTCATCCTCGCGTACGAGCTCCGCAGCATCGTCACGCGCTTCACGTAATTGCGGGTCTCGGGGAATGGGATTGATTCGAGGAACTCGTCGATCGGTTTGCCGGGGGCGGCGCGGCGCCATTTGAGGACGTTGCCCTGGCCGGCGTTGTAGGAGGCGACGGCGAGGTAGGTGTTGCCGCGGAACATGTCGACGAGCATGCGCAGGTGGAAGGTGCCGAGCTCGATGTTCACCTTCGGGTTCTCGAGGCGTGAGGCGGCGAAGGCGATGTGCAGGCGGCCGGCGTGGTCCTTCGCCGTGGCCGGCATGAGCTGCATCAGGCCGGTCGCGCCGACGCCGCTGCGCGCGCCAGGGTTGTAGTAACTCTCCTGCAGGATCAGCGCGCGCACGAGATTCGGATCGAGCTTGTTCTCGGCCGCGTACTTTTCGATCTCTTCGCCATAGCGGATCGGGTAGTACATCCGCAGAAAGTAGACCGGCGCGGAGTCCTGCTCGGCGGTGGCGATCTGCGGCCACGCTTTTCGCACGGCGCGGTACATCAGCACCTTGTCGCCGTTCTGGTTGTAGAAATCGGCGAGCAGCGACTCGGCGAAGCGCATGTTCTTCCGGTTCTCGTTGCGCCGCACCTCGAGATACGACTCGCGCATCGACGAGAGCGCGCTCAGCTCGTAGGCGAGGCGCAGCTCGGCCGGCATCTGCTTCTCCGCGATTTCGCCCCAGTCGTCGCCTTTCTTCTCCAGCGGATTGCTCGTGTTCTCGGTGCGCGTCGCGCCGCGCGAGACCGCCTGGATCGCGTAGAGATCGGCGTACGGCGCGGCGGCGAGCTTCTGATAGATCGCTTTCGCCTCTTCCTTCTGTCCGAGGCGCTCGATCGTGCGCGCGTACCAATAGTCGGACTGCCGGCGCACGTTCGGATGCGTGTAGGTGTCGGCGATGAAGCGGAAGCCGCTCTTCGCGGCGGCGAGATCGCCGCGCGCGTAGGCCGCCCACGCCTTGTCCCAGAGATGCTGCAGCGCCGGGTCGGCGTTCGCGTCGAGCTTGACGATCTGCGCGACGAGCTGCCGCACGAAGTCATCCTGATTCTTCGACTGCGCGCGCTCGGCCAGCGCGCTGAGCACGTCGAAGCGGAGGTTCTCATCGATCGGCAACTGCAGCAGATCCTTGAGGCGCTCGCTGGCCAGCCGGTCGTACTCGTCCTTTTTGTTTTTCTTCGCCAGGTCGACGAGCTTGATGGTGCGATTGACGATCTGGAACTTCGGTTTGGTGACGGTCTTCTTCTTTTTCCCTTTGCCGACGCGCACCTTCACGTTGCCGACTTTCTTCTTCTCCTTCACCACCTTGGTCACGTTCGGATCGATCGACGCGGCGACGACGGCGTAGTTCTTCGCCGCGTAGCGCAGCGCCGGCACGGCGTACTTGAACGGGCCGGAGGTGAGCGGCTCGAGGAGTTTGTTCGAGTCTTCGTAGCGATGGAGCTGGTTGAGGGCGATGCCGCGCTGCAGCGAGATCTGCATGGCCAGTTGCGGCGCGGACGGCGCGAGCACGGTCAATTCATCGAATGCGTTCTGCGGATCGCCGCTCGCCAGCAGCGCCTCGGCGCGATCGAGCCGCTCGGACGGCGTGAGCGGCAGCGGGTCTTTGTCGGTCGTGCCGGTGAGCGCGCGCACGAGGGCGATGGCCTGCTTCGCCTCGTTCGAGCGCGGGTTGTAGATGACGATGTTGCGCGCGGCGTAGAGCGCGCCGCCGACGTCGCCGACGACCAGACGCGCGCGGGCCGCGTTCCAGCGCGCGGCGGCGGCGACGGCCGGCACGTCGGTGCGGCGCGCCAGCGACGCGAAAGTCTCCGCGCAGTGGCGCCAGTCGCCGGAGGATTGATAGAGGCCGGCAAGGTGGAAGGCGGCGTCGTTCGCGTAGATCATCCGCGGCGTGCGGCGCCAGAGTTGCGCGAGCGTGGTGCGCGCGGCGCTCTCGTTGCCGGCGAGCTGATGTCCGTTCGCGAGGTAGTAGAGGCGGTACTCCTCGACGGCGCGGTCGCCGAAGTCGAACGACGAGAAGTGGCGCACCGCCTCCGCGCCGTCGTCGCGCTGCAGCGCCTGCAGCCCCGAGGTGTAGGCGTCGCGCAGCTTGGCGAGATCGGGCGGCGCTTCGGTTTTCGCCTGCGCGTTCGCCGTTTCCTGCTCGGCGTCGGGAAAGACCTCGGAGTAGAAGAAAGCGAACGCGGTCAGGCCGGCGATCGCCACGATGACGATCAGCGCAACCCACCACCGCTTGCGAAACCACTGCAGCACGACGTGTGCAGTGTGCTAGAGCACTGCCAGATCAGAGACCGAGCGCTTCGGCGCGCCCGTCGGCGAGGATCCGCACCAGCTCGTCGTAGAAGTAGTTCGAGACTTTGCGGACGTCGTCGGCGATGCGCTCGTCGTACATCTGCCGGCTGCGGTCGATGTCTTCCTTCAGACGGTCGTAGAGATCGTTGTTGCGGCGTCCCTGATCGACCTTCGCCTCGTTGTACAGCTTGATCTCGGAGACGAGCAGCCGCGCGAAGCGGCGCGCTTCGTCGTGCCTCTTCGCGTCTTCGTTCTGCGCGCCGCTCGCGCCGGCGCGGGCGAGGTTCGGCGGCGGGATGTACTGCGTGCTCGGGCGGTCGTCGGACGCGGGTGCCGCCGGTGCGGCGGGCGGCGGCGCGGGCGCCGGCTTCGGCTCGACGGCGGGCATCTTCGCGGTGCCGGGCGCGAACTCGTCGGCGGCCGGCATGTTGAAGCTCGGGCGCGCGGCCATCATCTCGCGCAGTTGCGCGGTGTTGATGGCCACGGTGCCGGGATCGGTGCGGGTGGTGAGCGGCGGCGGCGCAGGAGCCGCGGTCGGCTCGGGCGGCGGCGGTGCCGGTGCGGCGGCCACGGGTGCGGGTGCGGGCGGCCGCGGCGGCGCAGGAGCCGGAGCGGGCGCGCTCGGCGCGGACGCGGCGGCGGCGGGAGTCTCGGCGGCGTTGCCTTCCTGCAGACTCGGCGACGGGATCTTCTTGCGGATGGCCAGCGTGTCGACGAGCAGGCCGGTCGTGAAGACGAGCAGCTCGATGGAAGCGACGTCGAAGCGGCCGCGGTCGGCCTCGATGGCGTCGACGTAGACGGCGGCGGCGACCTTGTCCTTGATCACCATCGGCACGAGCACGGCGCGCTCGGAGCCGGAGACGCCGAGGCGCGTGGCGAGATTGGCGCCGTCCCAGATCACCACCTGCTCGTCGCGCAGCACGCGGTCGAGCTCCGGCACGAGGCCGGGGCTGGCGTTGAAGCGCTTGACCATCTCGTCATTGCCGCCGTGCGTCGAGAAGCCGACGCCTTTCCAACCGCTGAAGGTCTCGCCGCGGAGGATCAGCAGCGCGGCGCGCGAGCCGAACTCGAGACACTGCTCGAGCAGGCCGTTGAGCACATCGACCTGCGACTTGCCGCGCTCGATGGCCTGGATGGCGCTCTTGACGCGGTCCGCTCCCGGTGCGGCGGCGGGTGCGGCGGCGACCGGCTCGGGCGTATCGGCGGCGATGCTCTCCTCGAGCTCGCTGATGGACTTCTGGATTTGCGGAAGGAAGGAAATGGCGTTGACGTCGGCCTGCACGCTCTGCAGGGCAGCTTTGAGCTGCGAGTCGACGGCGGCGCGGACGTCCTCGATCGAGGAGCGGATCTCGGCCACCATCCTCTCGATCGACTCGCGCACCTGCGCGTCGATGGAGCCTGCGACTTCCTCGCCCCGCACGGCCATAAATCCTCCCGTTGCTGTACATTGCCGCGCCGCGACGGGCGCTCACAAAGCCGCGCGATCATGGCACTCGCTCTCTCGCGCTGTCAACCGAAGCAGCCTCGTGCTACCGTGTGGAGAATGCGTGTTTTCGCGGTTGTTTCGGCGCTGTGCGCGCTCCTGATCGCCGGGTGCGCGAACGACTCCGCGCAGCCCGATCATCAGGCGGAGTGGCGCAACGTGCTGCAGCACAAGAAAGCCGCCGACGCCTCGGCCGCGCACCGGCAGATCTACGCCGACACGCTGCGCGCCTTCGTGCAGAAGCATCCGAACCACAGCCGCGCGCGCGAGGTCTGGCAGCGGATGCAGAACGAGTTCGCCGACGATCTCGCCTCGATGGGGCGCTATCAGGATGCGATCCGCTTCTACCGCGCCGTGCTCGCGCACGATCCGTCGAACGAGCGCGCGCGCAACGGGCTCGCTCTCGCCGCCGACCGGCTGGCCGTCACGCGCGAGAAGCTGCTCCGCCTCGAGAAAGGAATGTCGCAGCGCCAGGTGGCCGCGCTTCTCGGCAGGCCGATGCCCGGCTGGAGCGTGCGCAACCGCCGCGCCGAGGCGACCATGGATGCGTGGTACTACCGCACGCGCGACGGCGCGGTGGCCGGCGTCTATTTCCGCGACGGGAAGGTCTTCGCCGCCGAGGAGCGCTCAAACGCGCCGGTGGGCCGGCTCGGTTCTTGATAAATCGTTGAAATCGCCTCGCGGCGCTCTCCTGTTCTCACATCACGATGCCGATCTACGAGTATCAGTGCACGCAATGCAACGAGCGGACGGAAGTCATCCAGAAGATCTCCGATCCGCCGTACGGCCACTGCCCGAAGTGCGGCGGTGAGACGAAGAAGCTGATGTCGGCGCCGGCGATCCAGTTCAAGGGGTCGGGCTGGTACAAGACCGACTACGCCTCGCCGAAGAAAGACTCATCGTCGTCTTCGTCGTCATCATCGTCGAGCAGCTCCGAAACGAAGAGCGAAACGAAGTCGTCGTCCGACACGAAGTCCGAGTCGTAAACATCCCGATGAACCTGCCCATGATCAAGGCGAAGCACCTCAAACGGCACGCCGACAGCGTTCTCGAGGAAGTGTTTCGCTCGCTCTTCGAGGAGATCGACCTCGAGAAGCTGCGCAAGGAGATCGACGGCCTGCGCGAGAGCGCGCCGACCTACTCGCCGGCCGGACATGCGCGCATGCTCGCGCGCCGCGCGGCCATCCGCTGCGCCGCCGCGGGCGCGGTGACGGGACTGCCGCTCGGCCTCGCCGCGATCGGCACGCTCGGCGCCGACCTCGCCTATCTCGTGTATCAGCAGTTCCGGCTGGTGGTGGGCATCGCCACGATCTACGGTCACGAGCCGAATCGCAGCGAGCGCTTCACCGAGGCGCTGGCCTGTCTCGCGTACGGCTCGGGAGTCGGCATCGGCAAGCAGGGTGTGGCGGCGATGCTCGGCTCGGCCACGCTCGAAGGCGGACTGCTCGCGGAGAAGATCGGCGCGCGCGTGCTGCGCGAGCGGCTGGCGAAAGTGGTGCCGCTGATCGGCGTCGTCTCGGGCGGTGCGCTCAACTACGCGGCGGTCTACGCGGTGTCGCGCGGCGCGATCAAGTACTACGAATCGCTCGTCGATCCCGACATCGCCGAAGAGATCTGGGCCGAGGGCGATCGCGAGCACGCGTAGTTTCGCACCCGCTTTTTTGGATTAAGCGCTGCCGGAATTCAGTCCACACACCTCCGGTTTGAGCCGCTGACAACGATGCCCAAATTCGAACACGAGACGCACACGGAAGACTCTTCCGCGTACTTCGAGCGCCGCCGCATCCGCCGTGTTCGGATGATCGTCGAGCTGACCTTGAATCTGATCGGCAGCGACCGCACCGAATCGCATCGCGAGGCACGCTGTCTGGTCGACTGCGCGCGCAAGGCGATCCTCGAGCTCTTCCCCGGATTCGAGCAGCGCTACGAGCGCATCGTCCGTCCCCACTTCGAGCGCGTGCTGCAGCAGCGCTGGCCCGAAGACGAGCTGCGCTACATCTCGCCTAGCGAGATGGTGAACTGAGCGCGCTTCTCCTGGCGACCACGATCGCCACTTCATCCTCGTAGAGCAGCACCCACTCCTTGCGCGGCCAGTACGCGAGCGATGCATCCATCATCCGCTTGCGCCCCGTGAGCGCGTCGACGACTTCGAGCGGCGGACGGCGTTCGTCGATGGCTACGTCGATGCGGTACTTGCGCAGCAGCGCGCGCCAGGCGCGCTCGTCGCCGCGTGCGCGCGCGTACTCCGGGATGAACGTGCGATAGAGCTCGTTGCGTCCGTCGGTGAGCGCGCGCCGCTGCGGATAGAACGCGTAGATCAGCAGGCCGCCGAACTGGTCGGGGTTGTAGATGTTGCCGCGCAATCGCGACGCGTGCAGCCGGGCCACGGCGTCGATCGGAAAGCGGCGTCGCGAGATGCCGGTGTGATGGTCGGCGATGATCGCGACGAAGGCGATCACCGCGGCGGACGTGGTGAGCGCGACCGCACGCGCCATGCGCGGCAGCCGCACGAGCATTGGCAGCGCGGCGAAGAAGAGGCCCTGATTGCGCACGTGGCGGATGGCCAGGAATGCGAAGAGCGCGAGCAGCGCGATGCGCCACCAGTCGCGCTGCTTGTCGGTGACGACGGCGACGATGGCCAGCAGCAGCGCGAAGTAGAGCAGCGGGAAAATCGCCGGCGCGCTCGGCAGCCACTCGGCGTTGACGAACGCACCGCTGCCGACGAAGCGCGTCAGCGCGATCGGCGCGGCGATGGCGCGCCAGCCGAACGGATTGCACAGCAGCGCCACCGCGCTCGCCGCCGTTGGTGCGATGCGCCGCGTCACGCACCAGGCGATCAGCGGCGCGAGCAGCGCGGACGGATGGATGTTGATCCAGAGCAGTGCGATGACAAAGTGCGCGAGCGGCATGCGCGCGTGCAGCGCCAGCACCACGAAGAGCAGCGCCACCGACGACGGCCGCAGATCGAACGTCGCCATCGCGCCGGCGAAGGCGACCGCCGCGACGAGCGGCGACTCTTCACGAGAGAAGCGGAACGCCAGCGCGAAGATCGCCGCTGCCAGCACTCCGCGCACGATCGACAGCCCGTGCAGTCCGACCAGCGCGTGCAGCGGATGCAGCAGGACTTCGAACAACCACTCGCCGTTGATCCACGGCACGCGGTCGCTGGCGACGGCGAAGGGATCGTGCAGCGGCAGCGCGCGATGCTCGACGATCCACCGCCCGGTGGCGAGATGCCAGAAGAGATCGTAGCTGCGCAGCGGCGCGATCGCGGCGAGGGTGAAGACGGCGAAGAGCGCTCCGAGGGTCGTCCGTTCGGCGCGCGCCATCGCGGGCGAGTATAGGGGAACGCAGCGCTACTTCGTGCTGCCGCCGCCGCCGAGCTTCTCCAGCTCCACGTCGCCGTTCACGGTGACGATCTTCAGCTCGTGATCGCCGCCGTTGATGGTGCCGGAGACGCGGCGGCGGCCCGGATCGGAGTGGATGCTCAGCGGGAAGGCCGCTTCGAAATCGCCGTTCATCTGGGCGAGGTCGACGCTGAACGAGGCGCTGGCCGGCAGCCACGCGGTCACGCCGCCGTTGACGGTCTTGAGCCGCGCGCCTTCGAAGCCACGCAGGAACTTCGCTTTCACTTTGCCGTTGACGGTGGTCGCGCGCACTTCGCTGATGCCCGCCGATTCCACGTCGATCGTGCCGTTCACCGTCGTCGCCTCGGTCTCACCTTCCACGCCGCGCGTGGCGATGCGGCCGTTGACGGTGCTGGCGTCGAGCGTGACGCTCGGCGGCACGTGCAGCACGTAGTCGATCTGCACTTCGTCGCTGCCGAACAGCATCGGGATGTGCAGGCCATGCTTCTCCTCGCGCTTGCGGCCGATCGACAGCACGTCGCCGTCGAGGCGCGTTTCGAAGAGACCCTGATTCTCGACGCCCTGCTTCGGCGCGACGTCGCGGCCGTGCACGGTGGCGGTCAGCGAGATGGCGTCGCCGGGCGAGGCATCGACGGAGATGCTGCCGTTGACCTCGAAGACGCGCAGCGCATGCACCGCCGTCGCCGGCCACGTGCGCGAGATCGTCACCGTGCGATCCGACGCTCCGTGCGTGCGCTCTTCACCGCATGCGGCGGCGAGAAGCATTGCGGCGAGTAAATAAAGGCTGCGTCTCCGGCTGTTCATAGCGAAACCTGCAAGAGCGTTTACGAGTATCGCTCCGAGAGGTTTCATGAACGACGGCTCGCAAACCAAGCTCCTCCGGATCGCGGCGTTCCTCGTCGACGCGCTCTCGCTCGCGGTCGTGCTGATCCTGCCGGCCTCGCTGATCAGCTACGGCCTCACCTGGGCGTCCTCGCCCCGAGGAATTCAGGTGGTGTGGTGGGCGGCGCTGGGCGTGCTGGTGTTCGCCATGCTCTTCCGCGACGGCTACCGCGGCCGCTCCATCGGCAAGCAGCTCCTCGGCCTCCGCCTGATCACGCCGCGCGGCGACGGCTGCGGCTGGGGACGCTCGCTCGTGCGCAACCTGCCGCTGGTCGTTCCCGGCTGGAACCTGATCGAAGTGGTGCTGGTGATCGCCGGCCGCGCCCGCACCGGCGACCGGCTGGCCCGCACCGCGGTTACGGAAGAGTAGAAAGACGCAACTCCGTCAGTCTTTTTTGAAAGACGTCCATCTGTGACGTCCGCACGTCGAAGGCGAATACGTTCCGCTCTTCGAATCGCTCTTCCACCAGCACCACGTCGGGCGGTCGCACGAGCCGGTAGACGTTGTTCAGCGACTCGAACGGCACCACCACCTCGATGCGCGTGTAGAGATAGCGGTCGAGCGGCGTGGCGGCGCGCAGCGTTTCGGCGGCGGTGTCGCGATAGGCGCGGGCCAGGCCGCCGGTGCCGAGCTTGATGCCGCCGTACCAGCGGACGACGATCACGCCGACGTCGTGCAGCGCCGCGCCGTCGATGGCGGCGAGGATCGGCTTGCCCGCGGTGCCGGACGGCTCGCCGGCGTCGGAGCTGCGCGCGCGATTCTCGGCGAACAATCGCAGCGCCCAGCAGTGATGTGTGGCGTCGAAGTACTGCTTCGTCGCGCGCGCGAGCTCGGCGAAGAGCTCTTCTTCGCCGGCGATCGGAATGGCGATGCCGAGGAACTCGGAGCGCTCGATCTTCTGCCGAAACTCCGCACGCGCGGCGATGGTGCGGTAATGATCAGACATTGCGATACGCGGAGACGTAGCGGTTGCCGCGCAGGAAGAAGCGCAGCGGCCAGAGCGCGTGCGGCTCGCCGGCGCCTTCGACGCCGATGCGCGCACTCACCGCGATCTCCTCGTCGCCCACGTCGCGATCGCGCTGCGTGAGCCAGAGCAGGTCGCCGCGCAGGCTCGCGCCGTCGAGCCGCTTGTCGATGTCGAGCGCCGCGCAGAGCTTTCCCGGCCCGTTCATCAGATCGAAATCGCGCTTCGCCTTCGGCCGCCGCGCGCGCATCGACTCGATGCCTTGCAGCGGCTCGGCCGCGCGCAGCAGCACCGCTTCGGCCGTGTCGCGCTCCTGCGTCACGACGTTCATGCACCAGTGCATGCCGTACGTGAAGTAGACGTAGGCGTGGCCGCCTTCGAGATACATCGACTCGACGCGCGGCGAGCGGAGGCCGCGGCGGGCGTGGCTGGCCATGTCGTTCGCGCCGAGGTAGGCCTCCGTCTCGACCAGGCGCGCGGCGAGGAGCGTGCCGTCGCCCAAGCGGCGCCACAGCACGCAGCCGAGGAGCGCGCGGGCGACGGAAACGGTCTCGTGGAGGAAGAACGATTTCGGGAGGAGCTTGCCGCTCACAGCCCCAGTCTCGCGCCTTTCCGATGATCGAGCTGCTCCTCGGTCACATGGCGTCCGATGATCTCGAGCAGCTCGCCATGCACGCCGCGCGTCGCGCCGACGATGTTGCCGCGCTCGAGCCAGCGCTGCCCGCCGGAGAAGTCGCTCACGACTCCGCCCGCTTCGTTCACCAGCAGCGCGCCGGCGGCGACGTCCCAAGGCGCGAGATGCATCTCGAAGAAGCCGTCGAAGACGCCCGCGGCGGTGTAGGCGAGATCGAGCGCGGCCGACCCGGCGCGGCGCACGCCTTTCGACACGCGGATCACGTCGGTGAAGATGCCGACGTACGGCGCGACGTACTCCTGGGCGCGGAACGGAAAGCCGGTGGCGAGAAACGCTCCGGCCACCGTCGCCTGCGACGACACGTGCATCCGCTCGCCGTTGCGGAACGCGCCGGCGCCGCGCTCGGCGGTGAAGAAGAGATCGCGCAGCGGCTCGTAGATCACGCCGATGGTCGTCTCGCCTTGCACGCGCAGCGCGATCGAGATCGACCAGAACGGAAAGTGCTGCAGGTAATTCGAGGTGCCGTCGAGCGGATCGATGACCCAGATGCGGTTCGACTTTTCATCGCCCGGCTGCTCGCTGCGGCCGCTCTCTTCGCCGAGGTAGGCGTCGTCGGGACGGCGCGCGCGAATCGACTCCATGATCGCCGCTTCGCTTTCGCGATCGGCCTGCGACACCCAGTCGTTGCGCGCCTTCAGGTCGGCGTCTTCCTTACTGAGCTGCTCCCAGTAACGCAGCAGCACCGCGGAGCCGCGGCGCGCGGCCTCGACGGCGACGTCGACGTCGTTCATCGGCGCGGAGTCCAGCGCAGGATCGGCTGCCGCGCGGCGCGCGCCTCGTCGAGGCGGCGCACCGGCGTCGTGTGCGGCGCGCTGCGCACCAGCTCCGGCCGCTCCTCCGACTCGCGGGCGATGGCGATCATCGCCTCGCAGAACGCGTCGAGCTCCTCTTTCGGCTCGCTCTCGGTCGGCTCGATCATCAGCGCGCCGGAGACGATCAGCGGGAAGTAGATCGTCGGCGGATGGAAGCCGTAGTCCATCAGCCGCTTGGCGATGTCGAGCGTGTGCACGTCCTTCGGAGTCTGGTTCTTGTCGGAGAAGACCACCTCGTGCAGCGTCGGCGCGTCGTACGGCAGGTGGTAGTGGCCGCGCAGCCGCGCGCGAATGTAGTTCGCGTTCAGCACAGCGAGCTGCGCGATGCGGCGCAGGCCGGTCGGACCCATCGAGCGCATGTACGTCAGCGCGCGCACGAGCACGTTGAAGTTGCCGTGGAACGCGCGCATGCGGCCGATCGAGTCGGGGTGATCGAACTCGAGATAGAACGTGCCGTCCTCGCGCCGCTCCACCGTCGGCGTCGGGATGAACGGCACCAGCCGCTCGCTCACGCCGACCGGGCCGGCGCCGGGACCGCCGCCGCCGTGCGGCGTCGAGAAGGTCTTATGCAGATTCGAGTGGATGCAGTCGATGCCCATGTCGCCCGGCCGGGCGATGCCGACGAAGGAGTTGAGATTCGCGCCGTCGCAGTAGAGGTAGGCACCCTTCGCGTGAAGGATGTCGGCCATGGCGCGGATCTCCGACTCGAAGACGCCGAGGGTGTTCGGCACCGTGACCATCAGCGCGGCGACGTCTTCGGTCACCGCCTGCGCGAGCACGTCGAGATCGACCGTGCCGCGGCTGTTCGACTTCAGCTCGCGAATCTCGTAGCCGGCGAACGCAGCGGAGGCGGGGTTCGTGCCGTGCGCGGAATCGGGGATGAGGATGTACTTGCGCGCGTTGCCGCTTTTGGCGAGCGCCTTGTGCACCATCAGGATTCCGGTCAGCTCGCCGTGCGCGCCGGCCACCGGCTGCAGCGTGACGCGCGGCATGCCGAAGATTTCCTTCAGCGTCTGCTCGAGCCACCACATCAACTCGAGATTCCCCTGCACCTGATGATCGGGCTGCAGCGGATGCGACCAGGCGAAGCCGGGCGTGCGCGCGATCTCTTCGTTGATGCGCGGGTTGTGCTTCATCGTGCAGGAGCCGAGCGGATAGAGACCGGCGTCGATGGAGACGTTCAGCTTCGACAGGCGCGTGAAGTGGCGGATGACGTCGACTTCCGACACTTCCACTTCGTCCGCGATCTCCTCGCGGCGGAGACTGGCCGGCAGCGCCTCGTCGAGCGACATCTCCGGAACGTCGAGCGGCGGCAGTTGATAGCCGCGGCGCCCGCGCTTCGAGCGCTCGAAGATCAGCGGCTCGGTGGCGGACTTTTGCGCGACGGCGCGCTGGGTGTCGGGTGGTTCGAGGGTCGTGGTCATGGGGTTTTCAGTTCCTCGGAGTTCCTCGGTTCCTCGGAGTTCCTCGGAGTGGCTGAGCCGCTCGTCTCCTCCGAGGACCTCCGAGGAACCCGAGGAACTCCGAGGAACTGCCTCATCTGCTCTCCCTCGCGATCGCTGCGCTCAACGCGCCCGCAAAGTGATCGAGCTGCTCTCGCGTGTGCAGCTCGGTCACGGCGACGAGGAAGTCGCGGTCGTGGTCTTCGTAGAACATCCCCAGCGGGATGCCGCCGAGGATTTTTTCGTGCTCGAGATCGGCCAGGATCGACTTGGCCGGATGGGGCGTGCGCACCACGAACTCGTTGTAGACCGGGCCGCTGAACGGCAGCTCCACCGAGTGGATCGCGAGCAGTTGATTGCGCAGATAGGCAGTTTTCTGCACACACTGCGTGGCTACTTCACGTAACCCTTCTTTCCCCATCAGCGAGAGGTACATGTTCGCGGCGAGGGCGATCAGCGCCTCGTTCGTGCAGATGTTGGATGTTGCCTTCGCCCTGCGGATATGTTGCTCACGCGTCGCCAGCGTCAGCACGTAGGCGCGGCGGCCGTCGACGTCGACGGTCTCGCCGACGAGGCGTCCCGGCATGTGGCGCTTGAGCGCGTCGCGCACGACCATGAAGCCGACGTACGGACCGCCGAACTGCGGCGCGATGCCCCAGGCCTGGCCTTCGCCGACGCAGATGTCGAAGCCGTGCGGTCCCGGCGGTGCCAGGATCCCGAACGATGTCGCCTCAGCCACGACGGCGATCTTCGTCGCACTGCCGGCGGCCGCGGCGACGGCGTCGTAGTCCTCGACCACGCCGAGGAAGTTCGGCGACTGCACGGCCACGCCGAACGCGCCTTCGCTCGCCGCGCGCAACGCCTCGAGATCGATGCGGCCGTCCGCGCCCCAACCGACTTCCACCACCTCGATGCCGAGGTTCTGGATGTACGTACGGACGGAAGCACGGTAGTGCGGATGGATGGACTTCGCCAGGACGATGCGGTTCTTGCCCTTCACCAGCCGCTCGGCGAGCAGCACCGCCTCGCAGAGCGCGGTCGAGCCGTCGTAAAGCGAGGCGTTGGCGACGTCGAGTCCCGTCAGCAGGCACTGGTGCGTCTGATACTCGAAGATCGACTGCAGCGTGCCCTGCGAGACTTCCGGCTGGTACGGCGTGTACGCGGTGAGGAACTCCGCGCGCAGCAGCAGTTGGTCGACGCACGCCGGCTGATAGTGCGCGTACGCGCCGCCGCCGAGGAACGAGGCGTGGTCGGCGGCGGTCATGTTGCGCGCGGCCAGGCCGCGGAACCAGCGCCGCGACTCGACCTCGGACCAAGGCCCGGGGATGTCGAGCAGCCGGTCGAGCTTCACGCCGTCGGGAATGGTGTCGAAGAGCCGGTCGATCGAGTCGATCCCGATCGTCTCCAGCATCTCGCGAATGTCTTCCCCGGCGTTGGGGATGTAGCGGTGGGAGGAGCGCGCGTCCGTCGGATCAGGGAGATTGGTCATGAGGTGAAGAGCAAAGTGCTAAGTGCTAAGTGCTAAGTGCTAAGTGCTGCACTTTGCACTTAGCACTTTGCACTTGGCACCTGCCTCTAATGCCCCGATTCCTTCTCGATGTACTCCTCGTACTCCTCGGAGTTCATCAGCTCGTCGAGCTCGGTGGGGTCGGACAGGCGGATCTTGATCATCCAGCCGTCGCCGTACGGATCGGTGTTGACGAGAGCCGGGTTCTCGGCGAGCGCCTCGTTGATCTCGATCACTTCGCCGGAGCAGGGCGCGAAGAGCTCGGAGACTGCTTTGACCGACTCGATGCTGCCGAGTTCTTCGTTCGCGTCGAGCTGCGTCCCGACCTGCGGCAGCTCGACGTACACGACGTCGCCGAGCTGGCTCTGTGCGTAATCGGTGATGCCGATCATGGCCACGCCGCCTTCAGCGTGTGCGTACTCGTGGCTCTTCGCGTACTTGTTGTCTTCAGGGATCGACGACATGAAGGTCTCCCTACTTTCTACTTTGCGCGTTTGTAGAACGGAGTCGGAACGACGCGGGCCCGCGCTTCCTTGCCGCGGATCACGACGGTGAAGTCGCTGCCAGGCGCAGACTTGTCGAGCGGAAGATATGCGAGTCCGATCGCTTTTTTCAACGTCGGTGAATGCGTGCCGCTGGTGACGATGCCGATCTCGCCGGAGCCGTCGACGATCGGGTAGCCGTGCCGGGCGATGCCGCGGTCGACCATCTCGAAGCCGACCAGCTTGCGCGGCGGTCCTTCGCTCGATTCGCGCTGCAGCACGTCGCGGCCGGCGAAGTCACCTTTCTCCAGCTTCACGATCCAGCCGAGGTCGGCCTGCACCGGCGTGGTGGTGTCGTCGATGTCGTTGCCGTAGAGCGCCATCTTCGCTTCGAGGCGGAGCGTGTCGCGCGCGCCGAGACCGCACGGCTTGACGCCGGCGTCGACGAGCTTGCGCATGAGGGCCGGACCATGCTCGGGCGCGACGTAGACCTCGAAGCCGTCCTCGCCGGTGTAGCCAGTGCGCGAGACGATGGCCGGCGCGCCGTCGACGGAGCCTTGCGCGAAGCGGTAGTACTTGATGTCGCGCAGCGGCAGCTCGGTCATGGTCTGCAGCACGCGCTCCGCCTCCGGGCCCTGCACGGCGAGCTGCGCGTAGTCGGCGCTCACGTCGCGCACCTCGGCATCGAAGTCGCGCGACGAATCGCGCAGCCACTCGAAGTCTTTGTCGGTGTTCGAGGCGTTCACGACCACGAAGTAATCGTCGGCGGCGATGCGGTAGATCAGGATGTCGTCGACGAAGCCGCCGTTCGGATAGAGCAGGCCGTTGTAATGCGCGCGGCCGTCGGCGAGCTTCGAGACGTCGTTGCAGGTGGTGCGCTGCAGCAGCTCCAGCGCCTGCGGCCCGCGCACGGTGAGCTCGCCCATGTGCGAGACGTCGAAGATGCCGGCACGCGTGCGCACCGCCTCGTGCTCGTCGAGAATGCCGCTGAACTGCACCGGCAACTCCCAGCCGCCGAAGTCGACCATCTTCCCGCCGAGCTCTTTTTCGACCTCATTCAGCGGAGTTTTCTTGAGGGCCTCGTCTGCCATGGGCGCGTACCGTAGCACAATGGTCCGGTGACCAACGAGATCGGCAGTTTCCTCGACTACCTGACGTACGAGCGCAACGTATCGCCGAACACGATCGCGGCGTATCGCGACGATCTGGAGTCGTTCACTGCCTTCCTCTGCAACGATTACTTCACGATGTCGCGCGAGCAGCTCGAGCTGCGGCGCGTCGACCATCTCGCCGTCCGCGCGTATCTCGCGCACCTGGCGCGGCGGAAGCTGAGCCGCTCGTCGATCGCGCGGCATCTCTCCGCGCTGCGCACGTTCTTCAAGTACCTCGTCCGCGAAGGCGTCGTCGAGGCGAATCCGGCCCGCAGCGTGACGACGCCGAAACGGGAGAAGCATCTGCCGGCGGTGATGCAGACCTCCGACGTCGCGCTGCTGCTCGAACAGCCCGATCCGTCGGCGCCGCTCGGCGCGCGCGACGCGGCGTTCCTCGAGCTGCTCTACGCCTCGGGTTTGCGCATCGGCGAGCTGACCGGCATCGACATCGACGATCTCGAGCTGCGCGCGCGGCTGGTGAAGGTGCACGGCAAGGGCTCGAAGGAGCGCATCGTGCCGTTCGGCACGAAGGCGGAGGCGGCGCTGCGCGCCTGGCTGGCGGTGCGCGGCGAGCTCGTTCGCGACGCCGAGGAGCAGGCGGTGTTCGTCAATTACAAAGGAGCGCGCATCACCACGCGCAGCGTGCGGCGGCTGTTCGAAGGCTATGTGCGCAAAGCGGCGCTGCAGGCCGGCATCTCGCCACACACGCTCCGTCATTCCTTCGCCACACACTTATTGAATGCCGGCGCCGACCTGCGCGGCATCCAGGAGCTCCTCGGCCACGCATCGCTGTCGACGACGCAAAAGTACACGCACTTGAATGACTGGCAGTTGATCGCCGTGTACAAGAAGGCGCATCCGCGGGCGTGAATCCTGCGCGCAGCGCAGGATCTCCGGTTACACCGCGCTGCTGCTGCCCATTCGCGGCGGCTCGTGCCGCGACGTGCGGCCACCTCGCCGCGGTGTCACCAGAGATGCTGCGCTTCGCGCAGCATTAGTATTCACCCGTGATCCGCGCCATCGTCCACCACGGCTTCCTCGGCGAAGTCATCGAGTACTTCGCCGTCGTGGTCGGGCCGGACGTCGACCGCCGCTTTTTCTTCGAACAGATCAAAGCTCCGCGCGGCGACGTGGTGCGCTACTTCGGCGGCAGCTCCGAGATCGTCCTCAACCCCGAAGGCGTACGCTTCCGCGGGAACGGCGGCATCTTCGGCGAGTACATGTTCGGCGGGCATCTGCCGGTCGGCGATCTGCTGAACGAGGAAGTGGTCAACCGCCTCATCCTCTTCGGCACCACCGTCGACACGCGCTCGCACGAGCTGCGCTTCACCACGAACACCGAAGGCTTCGAGCGGTGGGAGAACCTCTTCCTGCAGGGCAACGCCGTCGCCAACCACTTCTTCTTCGTCGACGACCGCAAGCGCCATCCCGACGTCGGCGACCGGCAGGAGAAAACGCTCAAGAGCGTCGGCAAGCTGATGAAGCGCTCGAAGAAAGTCGGCGCCGGACAGTTCCTCGCGCTCGCGCACGAGATGCTCGACGCGCTCGGCGAGCCGGAGACGACGCTGGTGATCGTGCGCGTCGTGCACCGGCCGAATCAACAGCTCGCCGACATCTGCCGCACCGCGTACGTCAACACGCGCTCGCTCGACGAAGTCTCCGCGGCGCTGGCCGACCAGCCGATCGAGCCGTATCAGCGCGAGCGCATCCAGATCGACGTCATCTATCACCATCCCGACAACCAGGAGCTGATCGACGAGTACAAGCGCATCCTCGCCTCCTGCGCCGGCTCGGTGATCGATCCGTCGGCGCGCGCGCGGCTGATGCGCCTGCGCACGCTCTCGCTGCGCAACGAGGTGCCGCTCTCGATCTTCGACACGCTCGAGGAGATCGTGCTGCAGGAGCCGCGCGCCGTGGCCACGCGCAAGGAAGATGAGCCGGAGTACATCCAGTCGACGCGCGAGATCCTCGGCGGCTTTCTCCTCGGCCGCAACATCACGCGCAAGCTCTCCTCGCTCGATCTCGTGCAGCTCATGGAGAACAAGCAGAAGGCGGCCGCGAATCGCGACCAGACCTTCGAGGAGTTGCTGCTCGAGACCGGCCGCCTCATCGACGAGATCGGCCGCGAGGAAGAAGACTTCGAGCGGCTCGAATCGTTCGGCGAGCTGGTGACGCTCTTCGACCGCATCGATCACACCACGACGCTCGTCAACAAACTCGCCTTCATGGACGACGTCGAGCTGACGCAGGAGCAGGTGCGCTCGCTCCTCGGCAACATGCAGGTGTTCGAGAAGCTGCGCCGCGGCCTCTTCCAACAGCTCTTCATCGATCCGGTGGTGAACAACGAATACGCGCTCGCCTACGGGAAAAAGAAGCTCTACGCGCTGACCCTCGGCCTGATCTCGATCGAGAACAACGAGGAGTCGATCGCCGGCGTCGTCGACGCCATCACGTCGATCAATCGCCATGAGCGCGCCTACTTTGCCGCGTATCAACTGGCGCGGCGGCGCATGTCGAATTTCTATCTCGAGCTCAACACGAGCGAAGGACGCGACACCTTCCGCCGCGAGATCCGCGCCGAGATCGCGCACGATCCGGAGCTGCGCGAGCTGCAGGATCAGATCGACGAAGGGCTGCTCGAAGAGGTGATCACCAAGATCCGCCTCGAAGCCTTCTACATCAATCAACTCCTGCCGCGCATCGTCGAGGAGCACGACGTGAAACTGCGCAACGACTTTCTCTCGAACTCCGGCCTCGACCGCTTTCAGGTGGAGGAGCTCGAGAGCGAGTACTTTGAGATGCGCGCGTTTCCGCCGCAACTGCTCGAGGCATTGCGCGCGTGATCCTTTAAACTGCGCGCCATGCGCAAGGTGATGATGGGTGTGTTGCTCGCAGTGTGCTCGGCGATGAACGCGAATGCGGCCGTGCTGTACGGCGCGAGCGGCGGAAACCTTCCGAGCAACCTGTACATCATCGATCCGGCTACGGCCGCGGCGACGGTCGTCGGCGCGATGCCGGTGGCGCTGGGCGGCCTCGCGTACAACCCCGTCACCGGCATTCTCTACGGCGTCACGACAGTTCAGTCGCCGCTCTGCGCCAAATGTCTCGTCACCATCAATCCGGCCACGGCGGCCGTGACGATCATCGGCGCGCTGAACCCGAGCGTCGGGATGGGCGACATCACCTTCCGCGCCGACGGCACGCTCTTCGGGTGGAACCTCACCACGAACGACCTCTCCACGATCGACCTGACCACGGCCACCGTCACGGTCGTCGGCGACTCCGGCGTCAGCGGCGGTGGCAACGCGCTCGAGTTCGCGGCCAACGGAGCGCTGTACGTCGTGCCGGGCTCGGATACGAACCTCTACTACACCGTCAACACGACGACCGGTGCGGTCACGCCGCAGGGCTCGCTCATGCCGAACGCGCAGGTACCGCCCTGCGGCGGCGCCGTCGGCTCCGACTCGGTGAGCGCCGCGGCGACCGATCCGGTCTCCGGCGTTTACTACTACGCGCGCATTGGCAACTGCGGGCCGCGGCCGCCGTCGGGCTACCCGTCGGACCTGGCGCGGGTGAACCTCGTCACCGGCGCGATCACTCAGATCGGTCTGCTGCCGCCGCAGATCGATGCGCTCGCCTTCGTTCCCGCGGGCGACGTCGGCGTCACCAAGACCGGCCCGGCCACCAGCTTCGCCAGCCAGCCCATCCAGTACACCATCACCGTCACGAACCACGGCCCGGGCGCCGCCACGAACGTCACGCTCACCGACAACGTCCCGGCGAACACCACCTTCAACTTCATCACCCAGACCTCCGGCCCGGCCTTCATCTGCAGCGGCACCTCGACCATTACCTGCACGGCCGCGACGATGCCCGACGCCTCGTCCGCGACGTTCCTGCTGAGCGTGAACACGAGCGCGTCGTCGCCAGCCGGCACGGTCATCAGCAACACCGCCAGCGTGGCCATGACCGGCGACACGAACGGCGCGAACGACACCGCCACGACGAACACCACGTTGCGCGCGGCGGCGGAGATTCCGGCGCTCGATCCGCGCATGCTGGCCATGCTCGCGCTCGCGATCGCCGCGGCCGGGTTGTACGTGATGCGGCGCTGAGGCACGGGCGCGGCGCGTGCAGCGACTGCACGCATGAACCGCCTCGCCCACGAAACCTCGCCCTACCTGCTGCAGCACGCGCACAACCCTGTCGACTGGTATCCGTGGGGTGACGAGGCGTTCGCGAAGTCGCGCGACGAGGACCGGCCGATCTTTCTCTCGATCGGGTACTCGGCCTGCCACTGGTGCCACGTCATGGAGCGCGAGTCGTTCGAGAACGAGGAGATCGCGCAGATCCTCAACGAAGACTTCGTCGCCATCAAGGTCGATCGCGAGGAGCGTCCCGACGTCGACTCGATCTACATGCAGGCCGTGCAGATGATGACCGGCCACGGCGGCTGGCCGATGTCGGTGTTCCTCACGCCGGACGGCAAGCCGTTCTTCGCCGGGACGTACTTTCCGCCCGACGATCGCCACGGCATGCCGAGCTTCCGCCGCGTGCTCGAGCACGTCGCGAACATCTATCGCTCGCGGCGCCGCGAGGTCGAAGAGGCATCGGAAGAAGTGCGCGGCGCGATCGACAAAGGCTTGCGGCTGCAGCGCGGCGGCAGCATCGAGCGCGCCGGTCTCGACCGCGCAGCCTCGCGCATCGCCGCGAATTACGACCGCGTGCATGGCGGCTTCGGCGGCGCGCCGAAGTTTCCGCCGTCGATGTCGCTCGACTTTCTGATGCAGGTGGCGCATCGCACCGGCGACGCGGCGCTGCGCGAGATCGTCACGCACACGCTGACGGTGATGGCGCGCGGCGGCATGTACGACCAGATCGGCGGCGGCTTTCACCGCTACTCGGTCGACGCGCGCTGGCTCGTGCCGCACTTTGAAAAAATGCTGTACGACAACGCGCTGCTGGCGCGGCTCTACACGCGCGCCTGGCAGTGGACGGAGGATCCGTTTTTCGCGCAGATCGCGAACGAGATCTTCGCCTTCGTGGCGCGCGAGATGACCTCGCCCGAGGGAGCGTTCTACTCGACCCTCGACGCCGACAGCGAAGGCGAAGAAGGGAAGTTCTACGTCTGGACCCGCGCCGAGGTGATGGAGCTCCTCGGCGACGAAGGACGCGCCTTCTGCGCGCTCTACGACATCACCGAGCGCGGGAACTGGGAAGGCCACAACATCCTCAACGTGCCGCGCGATCCGGCCAGCGTCGCCGCCGACCTCGGCATCACTCTCGACGCCCTGGCCGACATCGCCGCGCGCGGCAAGTGCAAGCTCTACGGAGTGCGCGCGAAACGCGTCTGGCCGGGACGCGACGAAAAGATCCTCTCCGGCTGGAACGGCTGGATGCTCGCCGCGTTCTCCGAGGCCTGCCTCGCTTTTGGAAAGTACGAAGATATCGTTACCAGAAATGCGGACTATTTACTGACTCGTATTACTGACGGTCGTTTATTGCGTCACGCGAAGATCAACGGCCTGCTCGAAGACTACTCCGGCGTGGCCTGGGGCCTGACGCTGGCGTACGAGGCCGTGCACGAGCGGCGCTTCCTCGACGGCGCGCGCACGCTGGTCGACGCGATGCTCTCGCGCTTCCGCGACGAGGAGAACGGCGGCTTCTACGACACGCCGGTCGATCACGAGAAGCTGATCACGCGCCCGAAGGACCTGTTCGACAACGCCACGCCGTCCGGCACTTCCGTCGCGTGCGACGTCCTGCTGCGCCACGCGCTGCTGTTCGGCAACGAGGAGTACGCGCGCATCGCCACCGCCACCGTCGAGTCGCTCTGGCCGCTCGCGGAGAAATACGCCTCCGGCTTCGGCTTCCTCCTCGGCGTGGCCGAGTGGCGCGCCGCCCAACCGCGCGAGATCGCCATCACCGGCACCGGCGACGTCGCCCGCGCGCTGCGCAAAACCATCGGCCGCATGTTCGTCCCACACCGCGTCCTCGTCGCCGGCACCCAGTCCACCGACCTCCCGCTGATGGAACGCCGACCGCAAGACCGCGAGCTGGCCTACGTCTGCGTCGGCTACGCCTGCGAGGAACCAACCGCGGACCCGGAGCGGCTGCGGGCGTTGTTGACCATGTAAAGGTGCGCCGCGAGCTTCGCCGCGCGATGAAGCGCGCGACGCACGAACAGGTCGTCGCGACTCCACCTCCGTCGGCGCGCGGCTGATCAGGGCCGCGAACGCGTGCCGGCGAATCCGCCTCGCGTTCGCCGCCGTTGACGAATGTTCGCGAGCGCCGGTTGCGCCTTGCTCATGACGTGACGGCGCGCGAGCTTCGCCGTGTGATGAAACGCGCGCCGCGCGAACACGTCGCGCGACTCCACCTCCGTCGCCGCGCCGTTGATGCGCGCGGCGAACGCGTGCCGGCGAATCCGCGTCGCGTTCGCGGCCGTTGCCGAGTGTTCGCGACATTTGCTTGCCGTATTGCTCACGACGTTACGGCCCGCAAGATTCGGAGCGCGAGCACATCGCCGCACTCGACCCCGGCGGCGCGCCATTGCCGCGCGCTGCTCACGACGTGATGCCTCGCGACATTCGCAGCCGATCATCGCCCTCGTCTCCGTTGCACGGCCGCGCGAGCAAGTCGAGCGACTGAACTCCGTCGGCCCCGCGACGGCGCGCGGCGCGAACGCGGCCTCGTCGTCGCATTCGGTACCGTCGGCGAGCGTTCCGGCGAGTGTGGTTGCGCGTTGCTCACCAGGTAACGGCACCACTCCACATCGACGGCGCGCGGTTCAGCAGCACGCTGAAGACGCGCCGCACGAACGGCGTCATCGGTCAGCGCTGCCGTTAGCCACGCGCGCAAGAGTCCGCGGAGTCGTCGCCCGCGTTTGTTCCTTGCGCAGCCGCGCGAGCATTCGCGTGCCTCGACCTGAGTCGGCACGCGGTCGGGCAACACCGCGAAGCCGCGATGCACCAACGCGACGGCATCGTCGCGAGATGCGCCCGCCCACCGTCCTTCACGGCACCACCGCGCGCAAGATCCGCCGGGCGACCATCCTCCTCGTCTCTCCTTTACCCAGCCGCGCGAGCAGGTCGCGGGACTCGACCTCGGTCGGGGCGCGGTTGACGAGGACGGCGAAGGCGCGTTGCACGAAGGTCGGGTCGTCGTCGCATTCGGTGCCGTAGGCGACGGATTCGGCGAGGTCTTCGAGATGCACATGACCGCGCGCGAGCAGCGGCCAGGTGGTGCCGGGGTCGTAGCCGAGGCGGCCGAGGAGTGGGGTGAGGGTGGCGCGGTCGAGGTGCGTGATGCGCGTCGGCGTGTGGCGCCAGACGGTGTTGCGATCGATGAGGGTGTCGAGGCGGAGCAGGAACTGCGGCGCGTCAGCGCCATCGTCGACAGCGATCCAATCGAACGACGCGGCGAGCTCGCGGCTGTCGGTGGAGCCGGGGTAGAGCGTCGACGGGGCGCGGGCGCGGCCGAAGTCGAAGACGATCTCGTTTACGCCGTCGCGCCAGGCGGTCGCCGGCGCGGGCACGGCGTAGTCGCGCGCGTCGGAGGCGAGCGTGAGCTGCGCGAGCGCGGTGCCGTTGAGCGTGACGCGCATGGTCTGCCGCGGCAGCGAGGGATGATCGAGCGGCATCACCCGGAAGCGCAGCGTGGCGGCGCGCGCGGCGAAGCGCGGCAGGTAGAGCGTCGCGCGCGTGCCGGTGGCCCAGCGGAACGCATCGTCCGCATTGCCTTCGGGGCCTTGCCAGCCGTCGCCGAAGAAGGGTTCCTCGCGCATCGTCAGACGGAACGCCTCGCCGAGGGCGGCGGCGACGGCGCGCTGCTCGGCGGGCGTGCTGCGCTCGCGCAGAAAGTTGCCGCCGTAGTGGAGGCGGAAATTCTCCAGCGGACTGGCCAGCACGACCGGGTAGCGGCACATCCAGTTGCGCACGTAGAGGCTGTTGCTGAAGCCGGCCGTGACGAACCAGGTCGGGCGCAGACGAGCCAGTCCGGCGGCGACGTCGACGGCCGATTGCTGCTGCAGCTCCGGCGCGTGCGGCGTCCGCTCGAAGTAGAAGCGGAGACAGATCTCCGACCACGGCTCCGCCGCCACCACCAGATCGCCGGGCCGCGCGTGACCAGCGATGGTTGCGGCGATGGCGCGCCAGTCGAGTTTCTGAAACGCCTCCGTTCGCGCGGCCGTCCAGGTCTGGGCGGCGATCAGCACCGCCACCAGCAGCGCCACCGGCGCGAGCCGGGCTACGAAGGCGACGCCGATCGCGGCGAGGACGAGAAAGCCCGTCAGCGCCGGCGTGATGTAGCGCGCGGCGTAGAAATGATGCAACACACGCAACGACACCAGCGTCAGTGCCAGCGGCAGCAGCGCCATGCCGACGTACACCGATCCGTGTACGCGGTCGCGTCGCAGCGCGGCGAAGGCACCGACGAGCGCGAAGGCGAGCAGCACCAGCGCGGTCCGTCCGCTGGCGTCGGCACTGCCGGTCGCGGAAACCGTGAGCGTCCGCAGCAGCTCGTCGAAGAAGTGGAGATCGAGCGCGGGAAAGCCGGGCCAGGAGAGATCGGCCACCGGCTTGGTCGCGTAGACCGCGGGCAGCAGCGCCAGCGCGACGAGCGCGCATGCCGCCACGCGCAACCACCAGCCGCGGTCGCGCCCGATCAGCGCGTTCACGCAGGCGACGATCAGCGCCGAAGCGAGCACCGGCGCCGATGTCGCCGAGGCGTAGAGCAGCGCGGCCATCACTCCGGCGACGAGGAAAAGCCTCCTTGTGGAAAGGAGGATTGCCGCCAGTGCGGCAGTCAGGAAAAGCAGCAGTCCGTATGCGCGCGCCTCGCGGCTGTAATAGACGTGCAGCGGCGACACGGCCGCCAGCAGCGCCGCCGCCAGCGCCGCACCGCGGTCGTAACGCCGCGCGGCGAGCCACACCAGCGGAATGGTCAGCACGCCGAACACCGCAGCCGGCAGACGTCCGCCGAATTCGCTCGCACTGACGATCCGCGCGGCGAGTTGCGTGGCGTAGTAGAGCGGCCCATGCTCGGCGGAGAAGCCGGCGATCCAGCGCCACCACGGCTCGCGCATGGCTTGCGTGGTGAGGTCGTGATGAAGGATCTCGTCGAGCCAGTAGCTCGGCAGGCCGAGGTGCTCGAAGCGGAGAAACGCGCCGGCGGCGACGATCGCGGCGAGCAGCGCCGCCTCGACGTGATCGCGCCGCGCGCGCATCTACGGCGTCTTCGGCGCGACCACCCAACCGGTCCAGACGCGCGCGCTCTCGTTGCCGTTCTTGTCGACCGCGGTCACGGCGTACTTGTAGGCGATGCCGAGGTTCGCACGCGTGTCGACGTAGCCGGCGGTGGTCACGATCGCGCCGCCTTCGAGCGGAATGGTCCCGATGTCCTTGACGTCCGCGCCATGCCCCATGCCCTCGGATCGATAGAGCTTGTAGCCGGCCAGATCGGCCGCCTCGACGGGCTCCCAGATCAGGCGGATCGCTTTCGTCTCGACCAGCGGCGTGATCGAGGTCGGCGCGGGCGGCGCCACGAGGTCTTTGAACGTGACGCGCGCCGGCGCCGACGGATCGCTCTGCACCAGCGGCGGACCGGTGGCGGCGACGGCGGAGACGCGGTACTCGTGCTCGCCGTACGGCGGCGCATCGGTGTAGGTGGTGGCGGTGATGAGCGACGGGTTGAGCGGCGCGGCCAGCTCGGGCAGCTCCTCGCCCGGCTTGGTGCGGAAGACGTTGTAGCCGGCGACGATCGGCGCGTTGTCGCGCGTGACCGACTGCGTCGGCGCGGTCCAGGTCAGCGTCACGCCCTCGGCCTTCGCGCTCGCGGCGAGATTCGCGGGACGCACCGCCACGGCCAGCGGCACGATGATGGCGAGGTTCGAGGGCTGACTGCGCGCGGTGGCGCCCTCGGTGACGACCGCGTAGGTGAGCCGCACCGGGCGGCCGTCCGTCGAGCGGAACGGCGGCGTGTCGGCGAAGAGCAGCTTCGCGCCCGAGGTCGCGGCCGGCAAGTTGGCCTTTTCTATGCTGTCGATCCTGTGGCTGAGCTTCGTGAACTGCGCTTCCGGCAGGGTCGGGATTTTTGCGAACAGCGCCACCGGCTGCGGCCTGGTCGGGTCGATGTCGCCCGGCAGGATCGCATTCGGATCGCGGCCGCCCGCGGGTGCGGGAAGCTCTTCGACATAACGGAAGATCGAGATGCGGCGGACTTCGGTGAGACTGCGGCCGGCGGTGGTGAGCGCCGGGTAGCTCCACGACAGGATCACTTTGTCCGCACGCTGTGTTACAACCAGATCGCTGGTGGCCTGCGGAATGACAGGCACCGGCGGCCGCGGATCGCCCCGTTTGCCACAGGCGGCGGCGAGCAAGGCGAGCGCGACGAGCGTTCTCCGGACGGCCATTCGCGGCGATTCTATTTCATCGTTCATCCTTCATCGTTCCTCGCTGGGGAGAAAAGAGCATGTGCGGAATCATTGGATACGTCGGCACGCGGGACGTGGTGCCGGTCCTGATCGGCGGCCTCAAGAAGCTCGAGTACCGCGGCTATGACAGCGCCGGCATCGCCGTCGTCAACGGCAACGGCGTCGACGTCGTGCGCGCCGAAGGGAAGCTGTCGAACCTCGAAGGGAAGCTCGTCGAGCACGAGCTGCACGGCACCTTCGGCATGGGCCACACGCGCTGGGCGACGCACGGCAAGCCGAACGAGAACAACGCCCATCCGCACCGCGACTGCACCGGCAACGTGGTGGTCATCCACAACGGCATCATCGAGAACTTCCTGCCGCTCAAGCAGCGCCTCAAGTCGCAGGGCCACGAGTTCAAGAGCGAGACCGATACGGAAGTGGTCGCGCACCTGATCGAGGAGCACCGCAAGGACGGCACCTCGTTCGTCGACGCCGTCAAGAAGACGCTCAAGGAGCTGGAAGGACACTTCGCGCTGGTGATGATCGCCGGCGACGAGCCGGGCACGATCGTGGCCGCGAAGCAGGGCCCGCCGCTCGTGATCGGCCTCGGCGAAGGCGAGAACATCATCGCCTCCGACGTCGCGCCGCTGCTCGCCTACACGCGCAACATCATCTATCTCGAGGACGGCGAGTACGCCGTCGCCAACGACAAGAGCGTCGAGCTCTTCTCGCCCGACGACAAGAAGGTCGAGCGCGAGCCGAAGAAGATTCTCTGGGATGCCGTGATGGCCGAGAAGGAAGGCTACCGGCACTACATGCTCAAGGAGATTCACGAGCAGTCGCGCGCGGTGCGCGACACCTTCAACGGCCGGATGTTCGAGGAGTCGGGCGAGGTCTTCTTCAACGATCTGCAGTTCACGCCGGAAGAATGGGCGAAGGTGCGGAAGATCCACATCGTCGCCTGCGGCACCTCGTGGCACGCGGGCCTCGTGGGCAAGTTCCTGCTCGAGAACGCCGCGCGCATTCCGGTGGAAGTCGACTACGGCTCGGAGTACCGCTATCGCGATCCGATCCTCGACGACGGCACGCTGGTGATCGGCGTGACGCAGTCGGGCGAGACCGCCGACACGATCGCGGCGATGCAGGAGGCGCGGGCGAAAGGCGCGAAGCTGGTCACGATCTGCAACGTCATCGGCGCCGCGGCCACGCGCATGTCGGACGGCGTGATCTACACGAACGCCGGTCCGGAGATCGGCGTCGCATCGACGAAGGCGTTCACCACGCAGCTCACCGCGTTGTATCTGCTGTCGCTCTACATCCGGCAGTTGCGCGGCGACGACCGCGACGACATCCGCTACGCGATGCACGAGCTCTCGGCCATTCCGCACAAGATCGAGCACCTGCTCAAGAAGCAGGAGAAGCACATCGAGCAGCTCGCGAACAAGTATCACCGCGCCCAGGACTTTCTCTTCCTCGGCCGCGGCGTGCACTATCCGATCGCGCTCGAGGGCGCGCTGAAGCTCAAGGAGATCTCGTACATCCACGCCGAGGGCTATCCGGCCGGCGAGATGAAACATGGACCGATCGCGCTGATCGACGAGAACATGCCGGTGGTGGCGGTGGCCACGCACACGCCGGTGTACGACAAGGTCGTCTCGAACCTGCAGGAAGTGAAGGCGCGCGACGGCAAGCTGATCGTGATCTGCGACGAGAACGACGACGCGATGGCGAAGCTGTCGGATGACACGATCGAGATCCCGTGGACCATCGAGCCCCTGCAGCCGATCCTGGCAGTGATTCCGACGCAACTGCTCGCGTACTACATCGCCCTGCGCCGCGGCTGCGACGTCGATCAGCCGCGGAACCTGGCTAAGAGTGTGACGGTGGAGTAGCCGCGTGGCGACGACGTCCGTCTTCGCGGAGATCCTCGCGACCGGCGTGCAGGCGCTGATCTGGATCTTCGTGGCGGTGGCGGCGTGTCGCGGCTGGAGCGTGCACGACGTCAAGTGCACGATGAGCGCGCTTGGCGACTGGTCGGCGTGGCTCGGCACGGCGGCGCTGGCGGTGGCGTATTCGCTGGGCGTGATGATCGATCGGCTGGCGGACTCGCTGCTGAAGCCCTTCCACAAAGAGCCGGAAAACTTCGGAGCGTTGCGCATGAACGTGATGGCCGCCGACGCGCCGGCGGTGAATGACTTTCTCGCCTACATCCGCACGCGCATGCGACTGATGCGCAACACGACCGTGAACGCCTGCATCACCACCGTGGTCGCCGCCGCGGTCGTCCGCAAAGACGGCGTTGCCGTCATCGCGGCGCTGCTCATCGGCGGCGCGGTGACGGCGCTCGCGGCGATGGCCTGGCTGCGCATCGCATCCGCATACGAGAAGCGCCTGACGGACGCGGCGAAAGCCCTCGGGATACCGCAAGAGTTAGAATCGTCGCTCCCGAGCCATGCTTCTTCTTCCCATCGGCCGTGACGACGCCGAGATCCGGCGGCATGCGTGGGTCTCCTACACGATCATCGCCATCAACATCCTGGTGATGGTGGCGGTGATGACCGCCGAGGCGAGTCTCACCCGGCGCTGGAGCGGCGCGTTCGGATTCGCGCTCGCGCATCCCTACCTGAAGCTGCCGCCCGACATGGCGCGCGTGCTCAAGCCGGCGGGCGTCGAGGAGCACGAGGTGATGCGGCGGCACGCGGCGGTGCCGGCGCGCGAGCAGGTCGAGGCGGAGCAGGCGCAGCTCGACGCGATGGTGGCGAAGGCAGCGGAGGCGCTGCGGAAAGAGCCGCTGCGGCGCTTCGGCTATGTGCCGGCCGAGGGCGGCGCGCTGCGCATCATCAGCGCGATGTTCCTCCACGCGGGACTGATGCATCTGATCGGAAACCTGATCTTCTTCTTCGTTTCGGGTCCGTTCATCGAAGACGTGTTCGGGCGGCCGCTGTTCGCCGCGCTCTATCTCACCGGCGGCATCGCCGCCACGCTCACCTTCGCCTCGCTGCATCCCGACGGCACCGTGCCCACGGTCGGCGCGTCGGGCGCGATCGCGGCGGTGATGGGCGCGTACCTGGTGCGCTTTCTCCGCGCGCGCGTCGAGTTCCTCTTCATCCCGTCGCTGCTGCGGCCGACGCTGCACTATCGCTTCTTCGTCCCGGCGTTCATCGTGCTGCCGCTCTGGTTCGCGCAGCAGTTGCTCTACACGCTGTACGAGGCGGGCGGCGGCGGCGTGGCGTTCTCGGCGCACGTGGGCGGCTTCGTCTACGGCGTCGTGTTCGCGCTGGCGGTGAAGGCGAGCGCGTTCGAGGAAAAGTACGTGAATCCGGTCGTGGAGAAAGAGACCACCTGGTCGCTCGATCCGCGCGTGGTGCGGGCCATCGCCGCGCGCGACGGCGGCGACTACGCGATCGCGAAACGGGAACTGTCGTCCGTGCTGCGCGACGATCCGAAGAACGTCGACGCGCTCCGCACCGCCGTCGACGTCGGCATCGCCAGCGACGACGTGTCGATGCTCGACACCTGCGCCACGCGCCTGCTCGCGCGCTACGCCGACTCGAAAGACGACGAGCTGGCGACGTCGCTCATCCACGAGCTCGACAGCACACCGCGGCTGCCGAAGTTCTACGCGCGCGCGGCCACGTACGCGGAGCGCAGCGGACAGCGCGACTGGGCGGTGACGCTCTACCGCCGCGCCGTCGACGCCGATCCGGCCGCGCCGGCGGCGGTCTCCTCGCTGGTGAAGATCGGCGCGCTGCTGCGCCTCAGCGGCGACCTGCGCGGCGCGCGCGAGACGCTGGCGCGGGCGCGTGCCCATCCGGCGTGCACCGCCGAATGGGCACCGGCCATCGATGCGAAGCTGGCGCAGCTCGGCGGCGCTACACGGCCGGCCGCGCGGCCGTCGTCGTGACCACGCCGCGCGTCATCAGTCCGCCGATCAGGTAAATCGCGCCGAGGAGAATGTGGATGATGTGGTCCATCGTCCCGAGCATCAACTGATCGGGGATGACGGTGAACATCCGGTCGTCGCCGCTGCCGATGGCGAAGCCGACCACGCCGAGAAGCAGATAGACGGCGCCGAAGGCGAGGCAGAAACTGCGCGCCGCGCCGGCCGTTCCCTTCAGGCCGATCCAGAGCGAGACCGCACCGCTGACGAGATGGATGATGTTGTGGGCGAGCGTGAGATGGGCGCCGAGGAGACCGGGCATCACGAAACCGAGAATGCCGACGAGCAGGAAGCCGATACCGAGAATCGTTGCGACTCGATTGGCCATACACTCCTCCTTTTTAGTGACGTTAAATATTAACGCATAATCCACCCGCCGCCGAGACAGAGATCGCCGCTGAAAAAAACGACAGCCTGTCCGGGCGCGACTGCGCGCAGCTTCTGGGCGAAGGTGACGCGCGCGCGGCTGCCCGGCAGCGGCGTGACGGTGGCGGCGACGTCAGCCATGCGCGAGCGGACGCGCGCCTCCACTTCGATCGGGCCGGCCGGAGGCTCGCCGGCGATCCAGTGCACGCGCTCGGCGATCAGCTCGTCCTTCTCCAGGATTGAGGCCGCGCCGACGGTGACGCGCCGGGTGAAGGGATTCACGTCGACGACGTAGGTGCGCTCCGCGCTGCCGCCGAGCTGCAGGCCGCGGCGCTGGCCGATGGTGAAGTGGTAGTAGCCGTCGTGCGTGCCGACGATGTTGCCGTCGACGTCGACGATCTCGCCGGCAGCCTCATTCGCGGTGATGCCGGACTCGCGCTCGATGACCTTGCCGTAGCCGTCCTTCTGCGGGACGAAGCAGATCTCGTACGACTCTTTCTTACGCGCCACGGAGAGTCCCGCCTCTTCGGCGATCTTGCGCACTTCCGGCTTGGTCAGCTCGCCGAGTGGAAAGAGCGCCTCCGACAACTGCTGCTGCGAGAGCTCGAAGAGAAAGTAGGACTGGTCCTTGGCGAGATCGCGGGCCTTGCGCAACTCGAAGCGATCACCGTCGGTGGTGATGCGCGCGTAGTGGCCGGTGGCGATTTTCTCCGCGCCGATGGCGACCGCTTTGCGATGGAAGACGTCGAACTTCACGTGCGTGTTGCAGAGGACGCACGGGCTGGGCGTGGTGCCGGCGAGATAGCCCTCGACGAACGGCCGGACGACCTTCTCGTGAAAGTTCGACTCCATGTTCAACGTAAAGTGCGGGATCTCGAGACGCCAGGCTACGCGGCGCGCGTCAGCGAGGTCGTCGATCGTGCAGCAGCCGCCGTAGGTGGTATCGGCGTTCGCGAGGTTGTCGTACATCTGCATCGACAGGCCGACCACGTCGTGGCCCTGCGACTTGAGCAGATACGCGGCCGTCGAGGAATCGACGCCGCCGGACATGGCGATGGCGACTTTCACGCGATACGTTGCGAACGAGCATCTGCTCCTATAATTCCAGCGCGGTGGAAGTCGGGAGCAGCTTTACGGTGCTGGTCGTCGATGACGATCCGAGCATCCGCAGGATGATCGTGGTCGCGCTGCGGCGCGCGAACGGCGACAGCTACCGGCTCGTCGAGGCGTCGAATGGGCAGGAAGCGCTCGACCAGATGCGCGCAGAGCATCCGCAGGTGGTGGTGCTCGATCTGATGATGCCGATCCTGTCGGGTTGGGATGTGCTGCGCGAGCGCGCCGGCGATCCGGAGCTGATGAAGATCCCGGTGATCATCGTCAGCGCCAACCGCGACCCGGAACTGGTGGCGGCGATGGACAAGGGTGTCTGCGCGTTCCTGCCGAAGCCGTTCGACATTACCGCTCTCAACGCGCTGGTGCGCAGTTGCGTGGCTGGTTAGCGCGGTCTACACCCTGTCATCCCGAGCGTAGCGAGGGACCCGGGCGGGCGGTGCTCGTTGCACGTGCCTGCCGCCACCACCGCCCAGGTCCCTCGCTACGCTCGGGATGACAGGCTCAGCGCGCCTCCTGCGCATCGAGCACGGCGATCGCGGCCATGTTGACGATGTCGTTGACGTCGACGCCGCGTTGGAGCACGTGCACCGGTTTGGAGATCCCCTGCAGGATCGGTCCGATCACTTCGGCGCCGCCGACGCGCCAGAGCAGCTTGTACGCCGCGTTGGCGGCATCGAGACTCGGGAACACGAGCACGTTCGCATCGCCGTGAATCGCGCTCCAGGGATAGTCCTGCTCCGCGATCTCCGGGACCAGCGCCGTATCGGCCTGCATCTCGCCTTCGACCACCAGATCGGGACGGCGCTGCTTGAGGATCTGCACCGCGTCGCGCACCTTCTCCGTCAGGGCGTGGCGCGTCGAGCCGAAATTCGAGAACGAGATCATGGCGATGCGCGGCTCGAGGTGGAACCGCTTGGCCGTCTCCGCCGTCAGCTCCGCGATCTCCGCCAGCGTCTCGCTGTCGGGATCGATGTTCACCGTCGTATCGGCGAGGATCAGCGTGCGGTGCTTGAACATCAGCAGATACGCGCCGGAGACGTGCCGCACATTCGGGCGCGTCTTCACGATCTGCAATGCCGGCTTGAGCGTGGCCGGGTAATACGCCCGAAGTCCGGAGATCACGCCATCCGCATCTCCGGCATCGAGCATCATCATTGCGTAGTAATTGCGGCTGTTAAGAATCCGCCGCGCGTCCGCGAGCGTGATCCCGTAGCGGCGGCGTAGCTCGTGGAAACGCTGCGCGTACGCGTCGTACTCGCTGCAGCGATTGATGTCGATGATGGTCACCTTCGACGCATCGACGTTGTACTTTTCGAGCAGCGGCGTGAGGTCTTCGCCGTGCACCAGCAGGATCGGCTGGGCGAGCTTCTCGTCAATCAGGATTTTCGCCGCGCGGATGATCTTCTCCTGATCTCCCTCGGGGAAGACGATCCGTTTCGGCGCCTGCCGCGCGCGCCCGTAGATCTCGTTCATCAGCCCGCGCGAGCGGCCGAGGAGCGACTCGAGACGCTGCCGGTACGCGAGGTAATCCTCGATCGGCTCCTGCGCCACACCCGTCTCCGCCGCCGCGCGCGCCACCGCCACCGGCACGTTGAGCAGCACGCGATAGTCGAACGGCTTCGGGATCAGATACTCGCGGCCGAACGACATCCGATCCTTGCCGTACGCGCGCAGCACCGAGTCGGGGACGTCTTCCTTCGCGAGATCGGCCAGCGCGCGTGACGCGGCCAGCTTCATCTCGTCATTGATCGACGTGGCGCGGCAATCGAGCGCGCCGCGGAAGATGAACGGAAAGCCGAGGACGTTGTTGACCTGGTTCGGATAATCGGAGCGGCCGGTGGCCATGATCACGTCGGCGCGCGCGCTCACCGCCTCGTCGTAGCCGATCTCCGGCGTCGGATTGGCCATGGCGAAGACGATCGGATCGGGCGCCATCGAGCGCACCATGTCCTGCGTGACGATGCCGCCGGCGGAGAGACCGATGAAGACGTCCGCATCGCGGAACGCATCGGCCAGCGTGCGGCGATCGGTCTCGTTCGCGAACTCCTCCTTGTACGACGTCATGTCGACGCCGCGCCCTTTGTAGATCACGCCGTGGCGATCGACGAGGAGCACGTTCTCCTTCCGCATGCCCAGCTTGATGTAGAGGCGGAGGCAGGCCATCGCCGCCGCGCCCGCGCCGGAGATCACCACCTTCACTTCCTCGATCTTCTTGCCCGCCACTTCGAGCGCGTTGATCAGCGCGGCGGCGGAGATGATGGCCGTTCCATGCTGATCGTCATGGAAGACCGGGATCTTCATCTCCTTCTTCAGCCGCTCTTCGATCTCGAAGCACTCCGGCGCGGCGATGTCCTCGAGGTTGATGCCGCCGAAGGTCGGCTCGAGGAGCTTGACGCAGCGGATGAACTCCTCGGTGTCGCGCGTGTCGACTTCGAGATCGAACACGTCGATGTCGGCGAAGCGCTTGAAGAGGACGCCCTTTCCTTCCATCACCGGCTTGCCGGCGGCGGCGCCGATGTTGCCGAGGCCGAGGACGGCCGTGCCGTTGGTGATCACGGCGACGAGATTGCCCTTGCTCGTGTACTTGTAGACGTCGGCGGGATTGGCGGCGATGTCGAGGCACGGCGCGGCCACGCCGGGCGTGTAGGCCAGCGAGAGATCGCGCTGCGTGGCGGTGGGTTTGGACGGGACGACTTCGATTTTTCCGGGCCGTCCGCCGGAGTGATATTCGAGCGCCTCGTTGCGGTTGTCGTCAGCCATGCGGCCGGAGTCTATACAAAAAGAAACGGCGGGCCGAAGCCCGCCGTCGAGTGTTCGATGAGTCGCTGCTTCAGCTCGCGCGGCGCTTGCGGGCCGGCGCCTCGACGCGCGCCGTCTCCGCGCGCACCGGCGCGGCCACCGGCTTCGAGCCGCTCCACCTGTCCATCGCCAGCGCGACCGCCGGAACGATGAGCAGCGTCGAGTAGGTGCCGGAGATGACGCCCATCATCAGGATCCAGGCGAAGCCGCGGATGACGTCGCCGCCGAAGGCAATCAGCGCCACCAGGACGAGGAACACCGAGCCGGAGGTGAGGATCGTTCGCGACAGGGTCTGGTTGATGGCCAGGTCGAGATGCTCGCCGAGCGACATCGGCTTCTTGATCTTCCGCTTGTTCTCGCGCACGCGGTCGTACATGACCACCGTGTCGTTGATCGAGTAGCCGACGATGGTCAGCAGCGCGGCCACGATGTTCAGCGAGAACTCGAGGCGCATGATCATCATGAAGGCGAGAGCGATGGCGACGTCGTGGATGATGCAGGCCACCGCGCCGACGCCGAAGGTGAAGTCGAAGCGCAGCCAGATGTAGAGACCCATGGCCAGCGACGAGAGCAGGATGGCCCAGATGGCCTTCATCTGCAGCTCTTCGCCGACCTGCGGGCCGACGGTCTCCTGATTGAGCACGTTGAAGCGGCCGAGGAAGGCGCGCTCGTTGATGACGCGCGCGGAATTCGCCGTCATCCCTTCGACGCTCGTCACCTGCTGCATGCTGGTGAAGATGCCGAGCTGCGAGCGCTTCTCGATCACGCGCGCGGCGAGCTGGTCGTAGTAGGCGATGGCGTTCGGGTTCGTGCCGCGGTTGTCGGGATCGTTCTGCTTGAGCAGCGAGGCCAGACGGTCGCGGCCGAGGAAGTTCAGGTCGTGCTTCGACGCACCCTCGGGGTTCAGCTTCTTGTTGAGCTGCGCCACGACCTGGCCGGCGTAGTCGGTCTCGCGCTTCTGCTTCGGCAGGCGGATCAGGATCGAGCGGTCTTCCGGCTTGCCGTACTGCTGGATCGTGGCGTCGTGGAAGTCGTTGCGCAGCTCGGCCAGAGGCACCGCGTCGCGGAACTTGAGCAGGATGCTCGCGCCGCCGGCGAAGTCGATGCCCCAGTTGATGCCGTTGACGAAGTAGCCGACCACGCCCGCGAGGACGAACAGCAGCGAGACGGCGATGCCTTTCCAGCGGTGCTTGACGAACTGATAGTTGGGATTGACGAAAATCTGCATGGTGGTCTCCTCGCCGCTTAGATGCTGATCTCGCGCGGATGATCGGTCGGCTTGTAGACGATGTCGAAGATCATCCGCGAGACGAAGAACGCGGTGAACACCGACGCACCGAGACCGATCAGCAGCGTGACGGCGAATCCTTTGATCGGACCGGTGCCGAACTGGAAGAGGAAGAGGGCCGACACGATCGTGGTGATGTGCGTGTCGATGATGGTGCCGAAGGCGAGCGAGAAGCCCTGGTTGATGGCCGCTCGCGGCGCCTTGCCTTCGCGCAGCTCTTCACGGATGCGCTCGAACACGAGCACGTTCGTGTCAACGGCCATGCCGAGCGTCAGGATGATGCCGGCGATGCCCGGCAGCGTCAGCGTGAAGAGGTCGTGGAAGTAGGCCATGATCCCGAGCAGGATCACCAGGTTGAGCAGCAACGCCACGACGGCGTTGAGGCCGGCGCCCTTGTAGTAAACGAGGATGGCCGCGACCAGGAGCACGAAGCCGATCACCGAGGCGAGCACGCCCTGGCGGATCGAATCGCGTCCGAGCGACGGGCCGACCGTGCGCTCTTCCAGCGTCGTCAGCGAGGCTGGCAGCGAGCCGCTGCGCAGCACGAGCGAGAGATCCGAGGCCTGCTGATTCGTGAAGCTGCCCTCGATCACGCCGCTCTCGGTGATCTGCGAGTTGATCTTCGGCGCCGAGACGACTTTGTTGTCGAGCACGATCGCGAGCTGCCGCCCGACGTTCGATCCCGTCAGCGCCCCGAACTTCGGCGCGCCCTCGGGCGTGAGCGAGAAGCCGATCACCGGCTCGCCGACGCGGCCCTTCTGCACGCGCGCGTTCTTCAGATCGCGGCCGCTGACCGGCACGTTCTTGCGCACGGCGTAGAACTCGGTGCCGACCACGCGGCCGAGCTCGTCCTCCCGGTTGCCCGGCAGGATGTCGACGTCGCCGCGCAGATTCGCCGGCAGCGAGTCGAAGACCGCCTGCGCCGTCGGTCCCGCCTGTCCTTCGACGATGCGGAACTGGAGCTGCGCGGTGGTTTTGATGATGTCTTTCACGCGGGCCGGATCGTCGACGCCGGGAAGCTGGATGGCGATGCGGTCCTCACCCTGCGGCGCGATGATCGGCTCGGTCACGCCGAGGGCGTTGACGCGGCGGTCGATGGCCTCGACGGCCTGCTGCACCGTCTCGTGGCTGAGCTGCCGCGCCGCCTGTGGCTTCATGGTGAAGCGGAGATCGTTGCCGGCGCGCGCCACTTCGAAGTTCGGGAGAAAGTCGCGGGCGATGCGCTCGTAGTCGCCGGTGCCGACGCCTGCAGGCGGCGTGGCCAGGAAGGTCGTGTCGTTGACGCGGCGCATGGCCGGGGCCGGGATGTTCTGCGAGGTGGCCTGTCCGCGCAGCGAGTTCATGGCCTGATCGACCTCGAGGCGGAGCGCCTCGTTGACGTTCACGCGCATGACGAGCTGCACGCCGCCTTTCAGATCGAGGCCGCGGCGGATCGGCTCCGGATTGTTCCGGGTCGGGATGATGGCGACCGTGAACACCACCAGCACCGCCAGAATCAGCACAATTTTCCAGACAACATTTCTATTCAAGATTTTCCTCCGGGACCCTTACGCGCCTGTCGCGTCGGACTCGCCGCTCACGACACCGGACACGGCCGAGCGCGCCAGTTTGACTTTGACGTTGTCGGCGATCTTCAGGTAGACGACTTCCGCCTCAACACCCTGAATCGTGCCGTAAATCCCGCCGGTGGTGACCACGCGGTCGCCCTTCTTGAGCGAGCTGATCATCACCTGCTGCTGCTTGCGCTGCTTGTTGGCCGGCGCGATCACCAGGAAGTAAAAGACCAGGCCGATGGCGATGATGGGAATGAAGCTCACCAGCGAGGCGGCGCCGCCGCCGGCGGTTTGGAGCAGAGCTAGCGCATTCATCGTGATTCCTGATTGCTCCGCGAGAGGAACGCTTCGCGGTATGCCTCAAAAGAATTGGACGCGATAGCCTGCCGGATCGCCCCCATCAAGTCAAGGTAAAACGAGACGTTGTGGATGGTGTTGTACACGGAGGCGGCGATCTCGTCGCTGGTGAAAAGGTGCCGCAGATAGGCGCGCGAGACGCTCGTGCAGGTGACGCAGGAGCAGTCGGGATCGAGCGGCGAGTCGTCGTCGGCGTAGCGCGCCTGCTTGATCGAGACCTTGCCGCGGCTGGTGAAGAGCGTGCCGTTGCGCGCGTTGCGCGTCGGCATCACGCAGTCGAACATGTCGATGCCGGCGGCCACGCCGTTGACCAGATCCTCCGGCGTACCGACGCCCATCAGATAGCGCGGCTTGTCGGCCGGCAACAGAGGCGCGGTGAAGTCGACCACCTCGAACATCTCCTGCTTCGGCTCGCCGACCGAGACGCCGCCGATGGCGATGCCGTCGAAGTCGAGCGCGGCGATCTCTTCGACGCTCCGCTTGCGCAGGTCGTTGTAGATGCCGCCCTGCACGATGCCGAAGAGCGCCGAGGCGCCGGTGCGCGCGTCGAGCGACCTCCTGGCCCAACGATGCGTCAGCAGCATCGACTTCTCGACCTCGGCATGCGAGAGGCCGTAGGCCGGACACTCGTCGAAGGCCATGGCGATGTCCACGCCCATGCGCGTCTGGATCTCGACCGATTTCTCGGGGCTCAAAAAGTACGGCGAGCCATCGATGTGGCTGCGGAACTCGACCCCTTCTTCCCGGATCTTCCGGATCGAGGCGAGCGAGAAGAGCTGAAAGCCGCCGGAGTCGGAAAGCACCGCGCCGTTCCAGCCCATGAACTTGTGCACGCCGCCGAGCTTCTCGAGCAGCTCGACGCCCGGGCGCAGCATCAGGTGGTAGGTGTTGTTGAGGATGATCTGCGGCCCGAGCCGCGCGAGCTGGTCGGTGGTCAGACCCTTGACCGACGCCCGCGTCCCGACCGGCATGAACACCGGCGTCTGGATCGCGCCGTGCCGCGTGACGAGCTCGCCGCGCCGCGCCACACCATCCTGCGCCAGAACGCGAAACGCGATCCGGCTGTTCTCAGCACTCAGCACTTAGCACTCAGCACTCAGCACTTGCTTCTACTGCAACTTCATCTGTTCGACGCGCACGCCCGCCGGCAGTTGCAGCGCGAAGCGCGCCGCCGGCACCGGCTCGTTGATGCGGATGTTGGTGAACTCGTAGCGGGTGATGTCGCCGTCGCCTTCGACGTACTCGACCTTGTTGGTCAGGTAGGTCTTCTTGTCGATCCAGAGCTTGATGCGGCGCACGCGCTTGGCCACGGCCTTGTTCTTCGGCGTGAGGTCGAGCAGGTAGACCGCCTGCTTCGGCGAGTCGGTGAAGGTGAAGTCGAAGTAGCGCCCCAGCTCGTCGATCGCGCCGGAGGCTCCCATGTACTTGAAGATGCGGTCCTCGAAACGCTTCACGTCGACCCGCTCGGCCTTCTTCAGCTCGGGGTAGTAGGTGGTGAGCGTGCCGCCGGCGATGACCATCGTCACCCGCTTCGGCGCGGCGTAGGTCCAGAGGACGTTGTTCGGCTTCGAGTAGACGAAGGTGCCGGTCGAGACTTCCGGCTTCGACAGGAGCGCGAGCTCCTTCTCCTGCTTGAAGTCGGCCTGCAGGGTGTTGGTCTGCTTCTGCTGCGCCTGCACCTTCTGAATGACCGTCGCCAGCGAGACGGGAGCGGCGGAAAGGAGCGGCGCGGCGGCGGCGAAGAGAGCAGCCGCGAGTACGGATCGTCTGGACATGCGCTGGCCAACCGCCCCGGAAGTGGCCAAATTTCCCTGTATACTGAGGTGACCGCTGGAGTTATATCAATGAAAAAACTGGTGCTGACGGCTGCGCTCGTGTTGTTCCCGCTCTGCTCTTCCGCCGCGATCCAGTACGACTTCCTCCAGAAGACGACCACCGAGGATGCGGTGACGCCGACCACGGATCTCACGGCGCGCGCGACCATCGATGGGGAACGCTCCCGCGTCGAGTTCCTGGCCGGCAATCTCTATCCGCCGGGAACGTACGTCGTCTCGACCGACGGCGCCCACCGCCTCTTCTTCGTCGATCCGACGCGGCGCTGGTACACCGAGTTCAACGCCGCCGGAGTGGCCACGGCCATCGGCGCGAGCAACATCAAGATCGAGAACTTCAAGTCGAACACGACGAGACTCACCGACCGCAGCACCATCGCCGGGCTCGACGCGGAGCACTGGCAGACCACCGTCACCTACGACATCACCCTCGTCCTGCGCGCCATCCCGCTGCGGCAGAACGTCCGCACCGTCATCGACAACTGGACCACCTCGCGCTACGGCGCGGTGGCGCAGAACGCGCTCGCCGGCAGCACGCTGCACACCGGCAACCCGGCCGTCGACCAGATCCTCGACGCCGAGACCGGCAAGGTCACCGGGCTGCCGCTGCGGCAGCAGGTGACGATCAAGACCACGCTCGATCTGCCGCCGATCCAGTCGGAGCTGAAGGTGCCGAACACCCGCACGATCATGCGGGAGATGTGGGTGACGGCGGTGCGCGAGGTTCCGCCCGACCCGGCGCTCTTCGTCGTCCCGGCCGGCTACCGCCGCGCCGACACGCCGGAGCTTCCGAAGTCGGCCACCGAGACTCTCACCTTCGAGCCGAGCTCGAAGTAGCGCTCTCTCGCCCGGCGCGCAGCAGTCGTTTTCGTCTTTCTGCTATCCTCGCCGGGTCCGCGGTTTCTACGTAATGAAGATTTTTCGCGCCATGGGCGGACTGGGTGTGGTGGTGAAGCGGCCGCGGGTATACCTCGCGCTGGCGCTTCCGATCGCCGTCCCGTTGTTCCTCTCCGCCGTCCGAGTCGAGCCGGAGTACGGTGCGACGACCTCTGCGTCGCTCACGCCGCTCCAGCTCCGCTATGACGATCTGCAGCCGACGCGCGCCGATCTGCCGGAGCACTCGGTGATCCTGACGGTGGAACAGGACGACACTCTCGACGCCGTCCTCTCCGACGGCGGCCTCTCGCGCGCCGAGAGCGCCGCGCTCAACAACGAGTTCGGCCGCTTCGTCGATCTCCGCCGCCTCCGCCCCGGCCACCTGCTCCGCTTCCATCACGACGCCACCGGCCGGGTCGATTCCGTCCAGATGAAGGTCCTCGGCTGGGGCGAGCTGACCGCGCGCCGCAACGGCGAGCGCTTCGAGATCGAGCCGCATCAGGCGGCGGTGCGCGACGTCGAGACGACCGTCTCCGCCACCATCGACCGCTCGCTCTACGAGGCGTTGCGCAACGGCGGCGAAGGGCCGCAGCTCGTGCAGCAGCTCGTCGACGTGTTCCAGTGGGACATCGATTTCTTCGAGCTGCAGAAAGGCGACGCGTTCAGCCTCGTGGTGACGAAGCGCTACGCCGGCACCGATCTGGTCGGCTACGGTCCGATCCTCGCCGCACGCTTCACGCACAAAGGGACGACGTTCGAGGCCTTCCGCCACGACTCGCCCGAGCGCGCCGGCTACTACGCGCGCGGCGGCAATCCGCTGCGCAAGCAGTTCCTCAAGGCGCCGCTCGCCTTCACCCGCGTTACCTCAGGCTTCACTCACAAGCGCTTCCATCCGGTGTTGAAGTATTTCCGTCCACACTACGGCATCGACTACGGCGCGCCGATCGGCACGCCCGTGCGTACGACCGCCGACGGCGTCGTCGTCGAGGCGCGCTACAGTCCCGGCGAAGGGAACTTCATCCGCGTGCGCCACAGCTCGCGCTACGACACGTACTACCTGCACCTCTCCCGTTTCGCCAAAGGGCTCCGCAAGGGGACGAAGGTGACGCAGGGCGACGTGATCGGCTACGTCGGGATGACCGGTCTGGCCACCGGGCCGCACCTCGACTACCGCGTGACGGAGAACGGCCGCTGGCTGAATCCGCTGGAGCTGAAGTCGATCACGCCCGATCCGCTCGGCGGCGCGGCGCTGCGCACGTTCCGCGCGAACGTAGCCCGCCTGCTGCCGCATCTGGCGTCGCCCGCGCGCGAGGTTCCGCACAACGCCATCGCACAGCGGGCACTCTTCTAGCAAAATCGGCCAGCCGCCCATGAATAAGGTCATCGTCCGCGCGCCGGTACGCGCCGATCTCGCCGGTGGAACTCTCGATCTCTGGCCGCTCTATCTCTTCCATCCCGGCTCGCGCACGGTCAACGTCGCGATCTCGTTCTACGCGGAGTCGGAGGTCTGTGAGACCGGCGACGGCGCGATCGAGATTCATCTCTCCGATCAGCAGTACAAGCAGCGGTACGAGTCGCTGCAGGAGATGGGCTCCGATCCGAAGGCGGCGCTGCTGCACCGCGCCATGGAGCACTTCAAGCTCAGCGGCATCAAGATCATCACTCGTACCGACGCGCCGCGCGGCTCCGGCCTCGGCGGCTCGTCTGCGCTCTCGATCACGCTCGTGCGCGCGCTCTCCGAGATCGCCGGCCAGCCCGTCGAAGGCGAGGATCTGATCTTCCTCGTCCGCGATCTCGAGACCCGTCTCCTCGGCGTGCCCGCCGGAATCCAGGATTACTATCCGCCCGTCTTCGGCGGCCTCGGCTCGCTGCATCTCAATCCCGGCAAGCCGGCGCGCCATCCGCTGCAACTCCCCGTGCAGGAGCTCGGCGCGCGCATGCTGCTGCACTACACCGGCATCGCCCACTTCTCCGGCACCAACAACTGGGAGCTCTACAAGCGCCAGATCGACGGCAAGAAGAAAGTGCAGAAGGGTCTGGCGAAGATCGCCGAGACCGCGATCGAAATGGAGCGCGCCCTCGATGCCGGCAACTGGGAAGCCGCCGGCGCCGCGCTGCGCAAGGAGTGGGAAAACCGGAAGGCGCTCATCGACGGCATCTCGACGCCGGAGATCGACGCGGCGATCGACGCGGCCATGAATGCCGGCGCCTGGGGCGGCAAGGTCTGCGGCGCGGGCGGCGGCGGCTGCATCGTCTTCCTCTCGCCGCCGGAGCGTCGCGACGAGGTCGCGCGCGCGCTGGCCACCGTGCCGGGACGCCTGCTCGATGCTACGCCTGTAGCACACGGCATGTCCGTCGATCGCGAGCGCGACGCTCCCGCCTCCGCGCCCGCGCGCGGCCGGCTGCACTCGCGCCGCAGCACCTCGCTCGAGCAGCTCTACGTCTACGGCGGCAGCGGCGGCTATCGGCCGTATGTGCTGGCCGAGGGAATCGTCACGCATACCGAAGGCCGCAGCGGCGTGCATCATTCGACCGTGCGCACCTACGTCGCGCCGATTTCGGCGACGGACGGCCGCGTGCAGTGGCAGCAGGCGTCGCTGCTCGATCCGGAGTCGCTCGACATCCGCGCCGTGCCCGACCCCGACCGCCGCATCGAGCTGGCCATCACGCCGGAAGCGCTGATGCAGAACGCCGCGCAGTCGGAGGACGGCTTCAAGCAGTTCCTCGCCGAGACCGAGCGGCTGCAGATCTTCCACAACCCCGCCTTCGGCCTCTTCTCCGAGCCGAACGAAACGCGCGAGGCGTTCCTGGAGCGCTGCCGCGAAGAAGCGAAGCGGCAGGTCGAGGACCAGCAGGAGCGCCTCGAGTCGACCTTCCGCCGCAGACTCGACCAGCTCCGCGAGCGCTCCGAGCGCGAGCAGCGCGAGCTCGACGACGCTCAGGAAGGCCCGCGCGACGACACCCGCGACCTCAACGTCAACTGGGGCCAGGCCCTCTACAACATCACCAGCGGCCGTCCCGCCGCCGCCGTCTCCGACTCCGGCGCCTCCGTGCGCGAAGGCGACTACCGCGAGCACATCGCCCAGATCCAGAAGGCCTGGGACCGCGAGCTCCAGTCGCTGCGCGAAGAGCTCGAAGCCAACGCGAGAGCCATCGAAGACATCTCGATCGTCGCCACCCCGCGCAACATCGAAGTCACCAAATACCTCATCCTCTGGGCCGGCCGCCTCCCGTAACGAGGCACCGGAATACAACCGCCCCCGAACCGTTACGACCACAGCGCGTGGTAGCATCCCGCGCGAGTCGGGCAGTAGCGCAGCCTGGTAGCGTACCTGAATGGGGTTCAGGTGGTCGGGGGTTCAAATCCCCCCTGCCCGACCAACTCTCCTTCCTTCCTGTAGTCCTTACCGCCGCATGTATGGATGTGCGTGTATCCTGAACGGCGTCGTTCCATGGATCCGGCGGCGCTGTTTCGGGACAATGTTGCGCTGATCGACCGGGTGCTCGATCGGGTGTGCCGGCGTGCGCGGGTGGTTGGGGCGGATGCGGAGGATTTTTCGTCGGCGGCTCGGTTGGCGCTGATGGAAAACGATTACGCGATCCTGCGGCGCTATGAAGGGCGGGCGTCGCTGGGGACGTTTCTCGCGGTGGTGTTCGAGCATCTGCTGGCGGATCAGCGGGTGCGGCAATACGGGAAGTGGTACGCGTCGGCGGAAGCGACGCGGCTCGGGGCGCCGGCGCTGCTGCTCGAGCGGCTGCTGTATCGCGAGCGGCGCGAGTTGCGCGACGCGATCTCCATCGTGCAAGCGACGCATCCCGAGCTCTCCGCGCGCGAGCTGGAGGCGATGGCGGCGCGGTTTCCGGAGCGGTCGCGGAGAGCGCAGGCCGTCGACGTCGAGTCGATCGAGGAGCTGCCGGTGGCGGCGCCGGAGACGGCGGATGCGCGCGTCGTGGCCCGCGATGCGCAGCGCCTCTCCGACCGCGCGGCCGACGTCGTGCGGCGCGAGCTGGCGTCGTTCACGATCGAAGACCGCACGCTGCTGCGCTTCCGCTTCGCGCGCGACATGAGCATCGCCGACATCTCGCGGATGATGCGGCTGCCGCAGCGTCCTCTCTACCGCCGCCTCGAATCGCTGCTGGGGCGCTTGCGCAGTGCGCTGACGGCGGAGAACATCGCCGCCGGCGACGTCGCCCAGATCATTGCCTCGAGCACGCGGCCGCCTGATTTCGGTTTCGCGACGGATGACGACGGGAAATCGGACGAAGCTCTTCCGTCGAAGCAGAAGGAGCCGCAATGAAGGCCGAGCACATTGCCGCGGAAACGCTGGCCGCCTTTGCGGAAGGGTCACTGAAACGCGCGGAGATCGCCACGATCCTCGAACATCTGGAAACGTGCGAGGTCTGCAGCCGCGCGCTCGACACCGCGATCGACGTGCACCACGCGGAGCAGAGCGATCGGCCGCACGCGCGCGCGCCGTGGTGGCTCGCGGTCGCGGCGCTGGTGATCGTGGCCATCGCCGCGCCGCTGTTGTGGCGCTCGCGACCTCGCGACGGCATTGATCGCCTCGTCGCGCTGGCGCCGCGATCCGCGCGTGTGGTCGAGCCGCGCCTCTCCGGCGGGTTTCCGTGGGCTGCGTATCGCGGGCCGGAACGCGGCAGCACGGAAACGCAGGCGGCGCGGCTGAAGCTCGCCGGCGCGGCGGGCGACGTGATCGAAGAAGCGGACCAGCGCAAAGGCGCGAACGATCAGCACGCGGCCGGCGTCGCGCTCGTGCTCATCAACGATCCGCTGGCGGCGATCGTGCGGCTGGAGGCGGTGGCGGCGCGCGAGCCGCGCGATGCGAAGACGTGGAGCGATCTCGCCGCCGCGCGTTACGCCGCGGCCTCGCACCTCGGACGGCCGGCGCTCTACGCGGAAGCGCTGGCCGCGGCGGATCGCGCACTGTCGATCGACGCGGGACTCGCCGAGGCGCTCTTCAATCGCGCATTGATCGTGGAGAAACTCGGGCTCGCCGATGAAGCGCGCGTGGCGTGGAAGCGTTACCTCGAGGTCGACGCGTCGTCTGACTGGGCGAACGAAGCACGCGCGCATCTGACCCGACTCGGCGCGGCGGTGGGCGACTCACCGTTCCGCCGCGAGCTGCCGGCGCTCGAGCGCGCCGCAATCGCCGGCGACGAGAGCGCAGTGCGCGCATTCGTCGCGCGATATCCGCAGCAATGCCGCACGTTCGCCGAGGCCGAGCACCTCGGGCGATGGGGCGAAGCGGAGCGGCGCGGCGATGCCGCGGAGGCGGAGCGGATGCTGCGCGTCACCCGTGCGATCGGAGGCGCACTTGCGTCGACGAACAGCGAGACGCTGCTGCGCGACGCGGTGCATGCGATCGATGCCGCCTCGCCCGATGCGCGCGCGGCGCTCGCCGAGGCGCATGCGACCTATCGCGACGGCCGCATCGTCTACAGCCAGCAACGCCCGTCCGACGCCGAGCCGAAGCTGCGCAAAGCGGCGGAGCTCTTCGCGCGCGGCAGCAGCCCGATGGCACTCGTCGCGCGCTACTTCGCGGCGAACACGCGCTTCGATCAGGACGACCCGGCGAACGCGCGCGCGGAGCTCGAGCCGCTGCTCGCGGAGAGCCGCGCGCATACGTACGCCGCACTCGCCGCGCAGGTGCAATGGGAGCTCGGTTTGTGCGCGACCGTCGACGCCGACTGGAGCGCAGCCATCGCCTCGCTGACTGACGCCGCGGAAACGTTCCGGCGCCTCGGCGAGCGCAACAACGAAGGCTTCATGGCCTCGCTGCTCGCGCAGACGTACTCGAACGTCGGCAGGCCGGAAGAAGCGTGGGCGTCATGGATGCGCGCGTTCGCCTTGATGAGCGCGGAGCCGCGCGGCGACCGTTTGCCGGTGGCGCTCAACGTCGCGGTGAGCACCGAGGCGCGGGCCGGGCGGCAGGAGAACGCGCGGGCGCTGCTGCGCGTGATGACGAAGAGCGTGCGCGACAGCGGCAACGATCCGCTGCTCGCCAACGCGCTGGTGTGGCAGACCGTGCTCGAGTCGGAGTCAGGCGATCGCGACGCGGCGCAGCGATCGCTGGCCGAGGCGTCGGCGGCGACGATGCGCATCGTCGACCGCAGTCTGCGCGAGCGCGCGGCGGCGAACGCCGATCTCGGCGCGGGCGCGCTGCTGCTGCAGTCGGACGCGCGGCGGGCGGCGGCGGTGCTCACGCGCGCCGCGCGCACGTACGAGGCGTCGGCGGCGGTGTGGCTGCCGGACACGCTGCTGCTGCGCGCGCGGGCGTTGCTGCGGCTCGGCGACGCGGCGGGCGCGCAGCGCGATCTCGACGCCGGCATCGGCGCCGTCGAGCGCCACTGGCTCGACTACGCCGGCCCGGTCGCCGGCACGAGCATGCTCGACGCCGCGAATGCACTGTTCGAAGAAGCGGTCGAAACGCGCCTGGCGCGCGGCGATGCAGCCGGCGCGTTCGCGTACGCCGAGCGCGCGCGAGCGCAATTCGGCGGCGCACGCGGCACGGTCAGCGTCGCCGCATTGCAGCAGCGGCTGCGCGGCAGCGGCACGGCGGTGCTCGAGCTGGTGACGACGCCGTCGCACGCGATCGCCTTCGCCGTACGCGAGGACGGATTCGCGGCCACGCGCACGCCGTTCGACCGCGCGCGCATCGGCGAGCGGTCGCGGCGCGAGCTGTACGACGCGCTGGTGCGGCCGTCGCTGGCGTCGCTCGCAAGTGCGCGCGCGCTGATCGTCGTGCCGGACGCATCGCTGCAGTCGATTCCGTTCGCGGCACTCGACGACGGCGAGCGTCCGCTCGTCGCGAAGATGCCGGTGACGATGGCCGCGAGCGCGGCGTCGCTGCGCGCCGATGCGCCGGCGACCGGCGGCACGCTCGCGGTGGCGCTGCCGAGCGGCGAACCCGCCGGCAACGCCGGACTCGCGGAGAGCGGCGGCGAGATCGCCGAAGTCGCGGCGCTGCACGGCGGCGGGCGGCTGCTCGATCCGGCGCATGCGACCTTCGACGCGTTCGTCGACGCGGCGCGCGGCGCGGCGATCATTCACATCGCAGGACACACCACGCAGTCGCGCGGCGACACCGCGCTCGTCTTCGCGAACGGCCGGCGCGCGTCGTGGAAGAGCATCGCCGCGAGCCGCCTCAATCCAGAGGTCGTCGTGCTGGCAGCGTGCGAGACGCTGCGGCCGCCGGCGCCGCGCCTGCGCGCGCTCAGCCTCGCGCACGCCTTCGCCGCCGCGGGTGCGGCCAACGTGGCCGGCACGCTCGCGCCGATCGCCGACGCCGACGCGCGCGCGATCTTCGGCGCGTTCCACCGCGAGCTCGCCGCCGGAACGCCGCCGGCCGAGGCCTTGCGGCGCGCGCAACTGGAAGCGCGGGCGCGCGGCAACGACGCGTGGGCGGACGTCGCGCTGCTCACCACGCGCGTCCCGCGCTGACGCGCGCGGAAAACTCCTCCGCCGCTTCCGTCAGAGGAAGTGAGGAGGACGGCAATGCCGAAAGCGACCGTTCGTTTCAGCGGCATCTGTACGCATTTCCAACCGGATGGAAGCGAACCGCACCGCGTGCGGCTGCCGCTCGCGGACGACCCGAACAAGTACGGGATCCATCCCGCGATGTGCGGCGTCCCGCCGCACGACGCGTACCTGACCGTGGCCATGAACACGCTGGTCCCCGGCAGCGACGACCCGCGCTTCAACCTGCGGCTCGTCAACAACATGCAGATCACCATCGAGCCGGCCGGTGAAAAGCCCGACGCGGCGGTCACGTACAAGAACTGGCACTACATCCCGAAGATCAGCGCGCTCGTCGGCAGGCACCTTCCGATCACGGCCGGCATCGAGCAGCGTTGCGCCGCCTGGATTGAGATCCCATTCGGCGAGCTCGTCGCCGTCGACTACGACGCGCGCAGCGGCGACGCGAGCGCGTTATGGATCTTCGATGCACCGCACGGCAAAGTGAACGTCACGGTGCGCAACGCGCAGGGCACGATCACGATGAACCTGATCGTCAGTGTGCCGCCGGAATCACTGCCGGTCGAGCCGCTGATCGACATCTCCAACCTCGGCCGCGACGACGACAGCCCGGCAGACTTTCTCTTCCACTACTACATGCTTTTCGAGCGCTTGCCGCCGAACCGCACACCGCTGCTGCGCCACATCGTCGAGGGCGGCACGACCACCGGCTGCTCCAACTCGAACTACCCCTGAGGCACCGACATGAACGACGATGTTTACAACGACACGCAACAACCCGAACCGCCGGAGTGGATGGTGGCGTTCGTCGAATACGCAGTGGGCTGCAGGAAGCCGCACGTCGAATGCGCCGGCACGCTGCTCAACCGGTGGTGGGTCCTGACTGCCGCGCATGCGGTCATCGATCCGCTGACGACCACCGCGCTGATCGCGCCCCGCGATCTTTTCGACTGCGAGACGGAACGGATGCGCCACATCGCGAAGGTCGTGCCCTACCCGGCGTACAACGGCCGGCCCGACATCCCGCTCAACGACGTGGCGCTCGTGCAACTCAGGGACCCGGCTCCGACTCCGACGAACCAGTACGTCCAGCTCGCATCGCTGCCGGATGCGATCGCGTACGGTTGGGGACAGCCGAACCTCGCAACGCGCGGTCCGTCGCGCACGATGAAGAGGATTCCGGTGGCGATCGGCAGTTCGATTCCGGGGAAGATCTCCGGAAAGTCGCTTCGGCCGGACGACGAGACCTGCTACGGCGACAGCGGCGGACCGCTCCTGGTCACGCTCGACGGCAGGCTCGTGCAGGTCGGCATCACGTCCTGCCTGGCGGTGGCGCGAAACTGCGACGACGACAGCCTCTACACGGCCCTTACGCCAGAGCTCATCGCCTGGATCGTGGAGACGACCAGGACGCCGGGGAATAGCGGCGGTGCCGTGAGCGTCTGCTCCTGACGCTTGACCGCATTCGACGATCGCGTTGCAGCGCTGCAGGCCCGCGAGGGATTCGCCGGCATGATCTCCGCCGCGGAGGCGGAGGCGTTTGCGCGGGACGCAAACGTCGACGTGCCGCGATTGATGTCGATGCTGCTGCCGTTCGCGGCGGCGTATGCGAAGCCGCCGGTGTCGAACTTTCGGGTCGGGTGCGTCTCGCGCGGCGCGAGCGGCGCGCTGTACTACGGGACGAATGTCGAATTCGCCGGCACCGATCTCACCACCACCGTGCACGCGGAGCAGTCGAGCGTGACCAACGCCTGGATGAGCGGCGAGACGTCGATCGACTTCATCGCCGTCACCGCGCCGCCGTGCGGCTACTGCCGTCAATTCCTCAACGAGACCGCCGGCGCCGATCGCTTGCAAGTCGCCATCGACGGCGCGCCGCGGCCGCTGGCCGACTATCTGCCGGGCGCGTTCGGCCCGCGCGATCTCGGCCTCGACTCAGGCCTGATGGCGCCGCTCGATCACCGCTTCGTCATCGACAGCGACGACGCGCTCGCGCTCGAAGCATTGCGCGCGGCGAACCGCAGCTACGCGCCCTACTCGAAGGCCTACGCCGGCGTTGCGTTACGCGCAAAGGACGGCGCCGCGTTTTCCGGCGCGTACGCGGAGAACGCCGCCTTCAATCCGAGCATGTCGCCGCTGCAGGTCGCGCTCTCGCGCATGAACCTCGCCGGCCGCGCATTCGACGCCATCGCCGACGCGGTGCTGGTCATGGCCGGCGCGCCGATTCACCTCGAGGCGACGCGCAATGTCCTCGCCGCCGTCTGCACCGCGCCGCTGCGCATCGTCACCGCGCGGAATGCGGGCGAAGCACATTCCGGTTGAGCGCGGCATGAGTGACGAGCAGCAGACGATCCGCATTCTCCTCGACGACGACGTCGCGCAAGGGCAATACGTCAACTTCGCGAACATCATCCATTCGCCGAGCGAGTTCGTGCTCGACCTCGGACGCGTCGTGCCCGGTCGCACCGACGTGAAGATCTACAGCCGGGTCATCCTCACGCCGCTGCACGCCAAGCAGCTCCTCGAAGCCCTCGGCCACAACATCGCCCTCTTCGAACAGAAGTTCGGCGAGATCCGCGTCGACGCCGCGACCACCTTCTCCTCGAACGAGCCGTCGAATTAATTCGCGGCGGGCAGATCGATGTAGCTTCCGCCGAGCCAGCGGATCTCGAGCGGCTTGCCGGCATCGGCGATGGTCTCCTCGCTGACGTCCTTGCCGCTGCCGTAGTTGATCTGCTGGCCGAAATTCTTGATCGCGCTGACGATCATCACCACGCGGCTGCCGGCGGCGAGCTCGCGGCTCATCAGACGCGAGGCGGTGAAGTCGAGCCGCTGCCGCTTGCCGGGCTGCAGCAGCCGGCGATGCTCGCGATCGGCGGCGTAGCTGACGCGCGTCCAGTGCTGGCCGAGGAAGATGTATTGATTTGTAGACGTCCGCTCGAAGAGATCGATCTCGAAATCGAAATCCTTCTTGTTGGTGATGAAGTCGAGACGGCCGGAGAAGAGTCCGCTCAGCTCCGTCGCCTTCGGCAGCGGCTCGCTCTCGAACACGATGCCGTTCCACGGATCGACGGCATCGGACACGAGCCCGCCGCCGGGACCGGTGCGATCGATGTCGGAGCGGTCGGCGAGATTCACCTTGAGCGTGATCGACGCCGATGATTTCGTCGCGCGCAAGCGGCCGGGCGCGAGATAGAGACGGATGCGCCGCGGTCCCATCGCCGCGAACGACGGCGCGTGCTTCCAGCGGTTCGCGCCGGTGACCTCATAGTTGATGCGGTCCTGCAGCAGCGCCGGTTTCGGCGCACCTTTGAAGAGGTGGTCGAACCACTGGTAGCGCAGCTCGCCCATGTCGAGGCGCGCCACCGGATCGAGCTGCATGCCGGCCACGGACGACCAGGTGTCGCCGAGGCTGTTGATCGTGCCGCGCTGTCCGCGGAGATGATCGTATGGGCCGATGACGAGATAGTGCTGCGCCTTCGGGTTGTACTGGAAATGCTGCTGCGCGTAGTAGAGCGCGGCGCCGGGACCGCCGAAGTAATAGCCGGCGGTCTGCAGCACCGGGATGTCGACGCGCGCGAACTCCTCCTTGTACGGGATGGTGCTCTGCCAGAAGCGGTCGTACGACGGATGCGCAAGCCACGTGCGGAAGACCGGATTGGGCGTGCCGTCGATCTCGTCGAGCGCGCGATAGGCGCGGCCGCTCACGTACCACTCGCGCATCATTTTGTACCAGCGGCCGTTGTCGTTGTAGGTGGCGTCGTCGAGCGTTTTGTTGTTGGTCGTGTAGAGCGGCCACTGGTACATGAACGTCCAGAAGACGCTGTTCTCGAGCGGCACGTCGATGCCGGGCGCCGCCGGCGCGCCGGCCATGATGCCCTTGAGCGCCTTCGGCATGAACTTCGTCGCCGCCCACGGCGTGAAGCCTTCGTAGCTGCCGCCGTACATGCCGACGCGGCCATCGCTCCACGGCTGCGATGCGATCCAGTCGATGAGCGCCGCGGCGTCGGCGCCGTCGTGAATGTAGGGAACGGCCGCACCGGCGCTGCAGCCTTTGCCGCGCGTGAGTCCGACCACGCCGGCGTAGCCGTTCGACGCGCTGCGCCGTGCCTCGCCGAAGTTCGTGTTCGGCTGCACGTAGATGGTGAAGTTGAGCAGCGCCGGCAGCCGCTGCGCCGCGCGCGGCCGCACCACGATCGTGCAGACGGTGGCGTCGTCGCGCGTCTTCACGGCGAGATCGCGCTCGATGACGTAACGCCGCTCGTCATCCGCGGCGACGAGCGGCGCGAGCGCCGGCATCAGCGTGCGATAGGCGTCGTCGATGGCGTACGCGCGCAGCAGCGCCACGGCGTCATCGAGGGCAATGGTTCCTTTCGCTTTGGTCAGCGCGCCCTCGAGATCGCGCGCAAAGGACGAGGTGTCGACGGTGAGCGCGCGGATCGCCAGCGCGGCGGTGCGGTCGTCCAGCCGGGCGAAGGTTTCGCGAAAAACGCGCGGCAGCTCGGCGGCGTCGTGATGCGCGCGCGCGAGCAGCTCGTATTGCGTGTAGTTCGCGCGCTCCTGCGGGTTGCGCGCGTTCGCGCGGATCGCGGCGATGGTCTGCAGCGCGTCGTCGTCGCGGCCGGCGGCGAGCTGCACGTAGAACAGTTGATCGCCGTGATAGAGCTCGAGCACGCGCTGGGCGAGATCGCGATACGCCTGCGGCCGCGCCTCCGGCTCCGCGCGGAACGGCAACTGCTGCGCGGACGCGCCGGCGGCGAAGACGAGGCAGAGAACGGCCGGGAGAACTTTGCGCATGATCGGCCGAACGGAATACCACAAGCGCGCGCGCTGTCGAGTCGCGAAATGGCTTCAATCCGCATCATCGGCGCAGGGCTGGCCGGCAGCGAGTGCGCCTACAACCTGGCCCGGCGCGGCCACCGCGTCACGCTCCGCGAGATGCGTCCGCTCAAGTCGACGCAGGCGCATCACACCAGCAACCTCGCGGAGCTGGTCTGCTCGAATTCATTCCGCTCGTCCGCGCCGACGAACGCGGTCGGTCTGCTCAAGCAGGAGATGTCGCGCCTCGGGTCGCTGGTGATCCGCTGCGGCGAAGAGGCGCGCGTGCCGGCCGGCGATGCGTTCGCCGTCGATCGCGACCGCTTCTCCGCATGCGTGACCAGCGCGATCGAGCAGGAGCCGAACATCACCCTCGAACGCGGCGAGGTGACCTCGCTCGATCGCGGCGACGCCGACTATCTCGTCGTGGCCACCGGTCCGCTCACGAGCGATCCGCTGTTCGAGGCCATCAACGATTTCCTCGGGCGCGACGGGCTCTATTTCTACGACGCCATCGCGCCGATCGTCGCCGCCGACTCGCTCGATTTCTCGAAGCTCTACTGGAAGTCGCGCTACGGCAAAGGGAGCGCGACCGACTATCTGAACGCGGCCATGAACCGCGAGCAGTACGAGGCCTTCATCGCCGCGCTGCTCTCCGCGGAGCTCTTCGCGCCGCACGATTTCGAGAAAGCCGTGCACTTCGAAGGCTGCCTGCCGGTCGAGGAGATCGCCAGCCGCGGCATCGACACGCTGCGCTTCGGCCCGATGAAGCCGGTAGGACTCGAGCATCCGGAAACGGGCGAGCGTCCGCACGCGGTGGTGCAGTTGCGCAAGGAAGATCTGTCGGACGAGTTCTTCAACCTGGTCGGCTTCCAGACCAAGATGCGCATCCCCGAACAGCAGCGCGTGATCCGGATGATCCCCGGCCTCGAGCACGCGTCGTTCGCGCGCTTCGGCTCGATGCACCGCAATACGTTCATCAACGGGCCGAAGCATCTCCGCCCGACGTTCCAGACCAGGCGCGACGAGCGGGTCTTCTTCGCCGGCCAGATCACCGGCGTCGAAGGCTACGTTGAGTCGTCCGCGGTCGGTCTGCTCGTGGCGCGCTACATCGACGAGCTCACGCGCACCGGCTCCGCCACCGCGCTGCCGTATCACACCGCCCTCGGCGCCCTCGGCCGCCACGTCTCCGAGTCCTCACCCGATCGCTATCAGCCGTCGAATGTGACCTGGGCGCTGATCGAAGACGTGATCGGCCGGGCGAAGAAGATCGAGAAGCGCGAGCGGCAGGCGGCAGCGGCGTTGTCGGCGATCGAGAAGCTCGCTTCTTAGCGCGGCAGCAGATCGCAAAATACGAACCCGTCGCGTGTCACCACTTCGCCGCAGTCGATCGGGATGGGGTGCGCGAACATGGGACCGTCGTAGGCGAAGGTGTGGAACTCGCCGCGCTCGCCGCAGGGGTCGACGCTCTCCGGAAGGTCGGCGAGCAGTTGCGCGTCGAAGTCGCGGCCGGCGAAGTCCGGGTCGAGCGCGCGCGGATCGACGCAGGTGAGGCACGCGCGCAGGCCGGCGGCGATCATCGTGTGTGCGAGCGTGCGCGTGTCGCTGCCCCAGAGCGGAAAGATCGGGCGGAGCGGCGTCGGCGCGAGCTTTTCCTCTCGGTAGCGGCGCACGTCCTCGAGAAAGAGATCGCCGAACGCGAAACACTCGATGCCGTCGCGCGCGGCCTCGCCGACCACGCGCGACATCACCGCCTCGTATTCCTCGTTCGAGCACGGGCTCGGAATCTCGCACACGCGCAGCGGCAAGCCCGCGGCCGCGGCCTGCGCGCGCAGCAACTGCGAGCGGACCGCGTGCATGGCCACGCGATCCGCCGCACGATTCACCGTCGTCACCAGTCCGATCACGTCGTAGCGAGGATCGGCGCGGAGCGCGTGCAGCGCCCACGCCGAATCCTTGCCGCTCGACCACGACAGGAGCGTCTTCAACGCAACGCGTACCGCACGCCCACCACCGCGCGGCGGCGCGGTGAGGCGTAGCCGAACACTTCCTCGTAGCGCGTGTTCGTCAGGTTCTCCAGCTTGATGAACGGCGTGAGTGCGCCGATGTGCGTGCGCAGCGTGATGTCGGCGGTGGTGTACGCGCGATTCGTCACGGTGCCGAACGGAAAGAGATCCGTCACGTCCGCGCGCGCGCCGCGGTGCGCGACCACCAGCTCCGCGTCGTACGCGCCGTGCGTGTAGCCGAGTGCGATCGAGCCGCTGTGCTTCGGGCGGCGGAGCAGCTCTTCGCCGGTCGCGGCGTCTTCGCTTTTGAGGAACGTGTAGCTGAGCGCGACGTCGAGCGGACCGGCGCGATGCGACGCGGCCAGCTCGATGCCGCTGGCGTTCGCGGTGGCGATGTTCTCGAACTGGAAGGTCTGCCCGAACACGATCAAACCACGGTAGCGCGAGCGGAAGAGCGTCGCGGAGAACGTCGCGTTGCGCGCGTAGAAATCGTAGCCTGCCTCGATGTTGCGGCTGCGCTCCGCGCCGAGATCGAGATTGCCGCCGAACGGGAAATAGAGCTCGCCGATCGACGGCGCGCGGAACGCTTCGCCGTAGGCGGCGCGCAGCTTGTGCGGGCCGAGGAGCCAGGCGGCGGCGAGGCGCGGCGTGGTCTCGCTGCCGAACGTTTCGTAGTCGTCGTAGCGGAGGCCGGCCGTGACCTCGACGCGCGTGCCGCCGGCGCCGAACGACAACTGATCCTCCGCGAAGACCGAGCGGTTCGTGCGACGGCGCGTGTCGAACTGCGAGAAGTTGTCGCGATGATCGACCGAGTCGCGCGTCGCCTCCGCGCCGGCGGTGATCGTGCCGAGGGCCGTCTTCGCGCTGGCGGTAGCGCGGGCGGTGCGGACGCGCGAGTGCGTCAGCGCTTCTTCCGGACCGAACGCGCCGAGCGCGTCCTCGAAGTGATCGTCGCGCCGGCTCTCGGAGAGCCGCAGCTCGTAGGCGACGCGGCCGGCTTCGTAGCGGATCGGGATGGCGAGCTGCGACTCCGAGCCGTCCTCGCCGCGCGCGGGCGACGGCTGGAACGACGACGCGAGCGCATCGGGCGCGAACGGGATGCCGAGATCGTACGTGCTGTGGCGGCCGAGGAAACCGATCGAGAGCGCGGCGCTCGGGCGCAGCGTCGCGCCGCCGAGGAAGGTGGTGGAGCGGAAGTCGTCATTCGCGGCGAAGCCGTCGTCGAGGCGATGCTCGGCGCTGCCGTGCAGCGACCAGCGCTCGCTCGACCAGGCGCCGGAGCCGGCCAGATTCAGCAGCCCATGCTCGCCGCCGGCCACTTCGAGCTGCGCGCTCGATTGCGCCGGATTGGTCAACACATTGACCACTCCGCTGACCGCCTCGGAACCGTAGAGCGCGGAGAACGGGCCGCGCACGACCTCGACGCGCTCGACCCCGGCCGTCGAGAGCTGCCCGAAGTTGTAGCCGGAAAAGTAAGGGTTGTTCACGGGCACACCGTTCCAGAGCACGAGGGCCTGCTTCGAGCTGCCGCCGCGGATGAAGAGCGTGGTGGCCTTGCCGGAGCTGCCGGTGCGCGCGACGGCGACGCCCGGCACCTCGCGCAGCACGTCGGAGACGTCGCGCGCCTCGCGGCGCTCGATCTCGTCGCGATGGATCACCGTCACCGCCGCCGGCGTCTCCTCGACGGAGTCGGGCACCGCGGAGGCCGTGACCACGATCTCCTGCCGGACGGATGGTTGTGTGGATTGACTGAAGGCGGGAAAGGCGAAAAGACAGAGAGACAGAACGACAGATTTCACGAGCTCCTCCTCCCGAAGAGATGCGGTGATGTCGTTCGTGCGGTCGGTCTCCTGGCTTCCGGGTCCTCCTTCTCACACCCCCTTCCCGCTTGTGGCAGTGGGGATCCATCCGGATCAAGATGTGAGTCGTCGCCGGTTACAGTGGCGGGGGCCGCGCCGGCATTCAACCGGCTTCCCGTTACCGCCACGAACGCGAATTGGGAAAGAACAGGGCGCGATTCTACTGCGCCTTCGGGCGCTTCGCGAACTTCTCGTACAGCAGCGTGTGCCGCGACTGCATGGGGATGTCTTCGCCGGCGATGAAGACGCGCCGCACGTTCGTGCGGAACTCGAGCGGATCGCCATCGGTGACGATCACGTTCGCCGTCTTGCCGACTTCCAGCGACCCGATGCGATCGGCCACGCCGAAGATCTGGGCCGGATAAATGGTGATGGCCTTCAGCGCTTCTTCCTTCGGCAACCCGAACGCCGCGCACGATCCAGCGTGGTACGGCAGGTTCCGCGAGTTGTGCGCCTCGGTGGTCTGGACGGCGAAGCGGATGCCGTTGTCGAGCAGCGTCTTCGCGTTCGTGAAGAGCAGGTCGTACGCGTCGTCCTCGCGCTGCGGCAGCGAGAGGATCGGGCCGAGGAGCACCGGGATGTCGCGCGACTTCAGATCGGGAATCACCTGCGCGACGTCCTGTCCGCCGGCGAGGATCATCTTCAGCTTGAACTCGTCGCCGAACGCGATCGCGGCGCGGATGTCGCGCGCGAGATTCGCATGCATCACCACCGGCTCGCGTCCTTCCACCACCGGCACGAGCGCCTCGAGGATCAGGTCGCGGTCGAAGCGGCGCACGCTCTTGTCGCTCGCGCGCGCCGACGCCGCCTTCGCGTATGCCTGCGCGTCGCGCAGCAGATCGCGCAGGCGGTCGACGTCTTTCGTGTACGACTTGCGGCGCTCCTTCTCCGCTTCCTCGTCCTGCGGAATGTCGCCGAACGACTCGCCGCGCAGGCGCGGGAAACGGATGTGCATCGCCGCATTCGCCTTCACGACCATCTCCGCCGGCGTCCAGCCGGCGAGCTGCAGCAGCGCGCTCTGGCCGGAGACGATCCCGCCTTCCGGCACCGACAGCACGTTCGTCACGCCGCTCACGCGCGTCACCGGAATCAGCTCGCTGTGCGGATTGATGGCCACGGCCGCGCGCGCGTTCGGATTGAAGTCGCCCAGCTCCGCAGTGTCGACGGTGCCGGGCACCGAGTCGATCTCGGTGAGGCCGATGTTCGTGCCGGAGTCGATCATGCCGGGATAGACGAAGAGGCCTGTGCCGTCGATCACCGTCGCGCCGGCCGGCACACTGACGTTCGCGCCGACGGCGGTGATGGTGCCGTTGCTGAAGACGATGGTGCCGTTCGGAATCGGCGTCGACGTCACCGGGACGATGGTGGCGTTGCGGATGGCCACGGTCGGTTTCACGCCCGGGTTGTTCGGGATGATCGACTGCGCGGCGAGCGTCGACGCGAACAGCAGCGAAGCAGCAAGTGCTCTACGCATCACCCTTCTTCTCCTTCCCCGGCTTCTGATCCTTCTTCTTCTCGTCGTCTTCTTTCTTGAGCCGATCCGCTTTCTCGCGCTTCATCGCTTCGCGCTGCTCGAGATCGCGGGCGCGGTCGAAGTAGATCTCGCCCTCGATGAACGTCGTGTCGACGCGCGCGTAGACCGACAGCGGATGCGCGGTCCAGATCACCAGGTCCGCGTCCTTGCCTGCTTCGATCGAGCCGATGCGTCCATCGAGCCGCAACTGCCTGGCCGGGTTGATCGTGCACAACCGCATGGCCTGATCCTCGGTGAGGCCGCCGTACTTCATCGCCTTCGCCGCGTCGTGATTGAGATGGCGCGCGAGCTCGTCGGAGTCGGAGTTGACCGAGGTGATGACGTTGTTGCGCGTGAGCAGCGCGACGTTGTACGGCGTCGCGTCGTACGCCTCCGCCTTGTAGCCCCACCAATCGATGAACGTGCCGGCGGTCACGCCGTGCGCGGCGATCTCCTGCGCGACTTTGTAGCCTTCGAGCACGTGCTGCAGCTCGCGCACCTTGAACCCGAGCTCGTCGGAAAGGTTGAGCAGCATCAGGATCTCGTCGGCGCGATAGCAGTGCGAATGGATGTCGATGTTGCCGCGGAGGATGTCGGCCATCGTCTCCATCAGCAGATCTTTGCGCGGCGGGATCGCGTCTTCGTTGCGCTTCCGTTTGGCCTCGTACTCATCCCACGCGGCCATGTAGTCGCGCGCGTCGATGAACGACTGGCGGATCACTTCTTCGACGCCCATGCGCGTGGCCGGATACTGGCGCGGCTGTCCTTCGGGCGGACGGAAATTCGCGCTCTTCGGATTTTCACCGAGCGCAAACTTGATCGTGCGCGGCGCGCCCTGCACCAGCCACTCGGAGGTGGGGCGTCCCCACTTCCACTTCACGATCTGCGACTGCCCGCCGATGGCGTTCGCGGAGCCGTGCAGCACGAGCGCGGTCGTCGTGCCGCCGGCGAGCTGGCGGTAGGCGTTGATGTCGTCGTTCACCAGCGCGTCGGCGATGCGCACCATGCCGGTGTTCGGCAGCGAGATCTCGTTGACGCTCCCTTCGACCGAGGTGTGGCTGTGCGTGTCGATGATCCCGGGAGAGACGAACTTGCCGGCGGCGTCGATGATGCGCGCGCCCGCCGGCGCGGCGAGGTCGCGGCCGACCGCGGCGATCTTCGAGCCGCGGATCAGCACCGAGCCGTTCTCGATGGTGCCGTTGGTGACGGTGATGACGGTGGCGTTGCGGATCAGCGTCACGCGCTCCTGCGCGCCGAGCGACGCCGCGGAAAGAAGCAGTGCGATCAGCGTTCTCATTTCGATCTGCTCCCGCTGAATTCGAAGTTGCCGATGGTGGTGGCGACGTTGCCGCGCATGGCGTCGCCGTCGAGCGTGCCGCGGAAGACCCAGTCGGTCGCTTCCGCTTCGTTCTGCGCGTTGGCGGAGATGGTGAAGTCGAAGGCGCTGCCGTCGAAGGTGCCGCCGCGGATGTCGCCCGAGCCGCGGTCGCCGCTGAAGGTGCCGGTGAGCTTGCCGTCCTCGCTGCGCAGCGTGACGGTGATGGCGACGTTGCCCTGCGGCGCGCGCACGGTGAGGTTCCAGGTGCCGTCGATCGGCGAGCCCGCTTTCTCGGCAGGCTTCGGCTCGTCCTTCGGCAGGCGGATCTCGCGGCCGTCGACGAAGAGGCGCGTCACTTTCGCTTCCTTGTCGAAGAGCGGCTTGTCGCTGACGACGAGGTTGGCGATCTTGCCGCGCTCGATCGAGCCGAGCTGGCGGTCGATGCCGAAGATGCGCGCCGGCGTGATGGTGGTGGCGCGCAGCGCGTCGTCGGCGGAGAGGCCGTTGTCGATGGCCTTGCGGATGCCCGGCAGAAAATCGCCCGGCTTGCCGCTGCCGCTCACGAGCGCGAACGTGGCGCCGCTTTTCGCGAGCACCGCGGGCGTCGTCGGCGCGAGCTGCCGCTCGCGGATCGCGCGCAGCGGCTGCTCCTCGCGATCCTCTTTCTCCGTCGGCGCGACCGGCCAGCGGACGCCGACGAGCAGAGGCACGTCTTTCAGGTCGGCGGCCATGGCGTAGCCCTGGCGCACGCCGGAGAGAATCGGGCGGACGTTGAGCTCGCGGGCGAGATTGAGCGCGCGGCGCATCATCGCCTCGCTGTCGGCGAGGAAGACCACCGGCAGCTCGCGCCGCAGCACGGGCCGCAGCGCCTCGAGGCCGGGATTCTCCGGCGGCCGCTGCAGGCCCTGCGGATGGCGCTCGTAGATCTCGCGCGCGGCGGCGTGCTGCTGGGCGTCGAGGAAGGATTGACGGAGGTACGCAATGACACCCATCAGGCTGTCCGGAAAGGTCCATGTCGGCCGCGGACTGAAGGACACCTGTAAGGCAGCAGGGCTCTTGACCACGCGCGACTCGGCCGCGCCGCTGCTGAGGTTCAGCACGACCGACTGGCCGTTGAAGATGCCGGCGGTCGGCGCGGTGACGATGGTGGTGACGCCGGTGGCGCGGCGGGCGTCGATGTCGTCGTCGCTCAGCTTGACGTTGCGGATGGCCAGATAGTCGGGCGTCGGCTCGGCGCTCTGCTCGGTGCTCGCGCCGCCGCGTCCCGGTCCGCGCCGCGGCGCCGGTGCGGCGCCGCCGAAGCCGGCCGAGGTCTGCGCGTCGATGAGACCGGGATAGACGTGCGCGCCTTTCGCGTCGACGACGGTGGCGTCGGGAGGAATGGCCACGCCGCTGCCGACCGCTTCGATCAATCCTTCGCGGACGATCACGGTGGCGTTGGCGATGGGCGCGCCGCTCGCGGGATGGACGGTGCCGCCGGTGATGGCGTAGACGCCCGGCGCCTCTGCGCGGGCCAGTGGTGCGGCGAGGAACAGCAGCACGGCGAGTGTTCGCCAGAACCTCATGCTCACCTCCGAAGGCGCGCATCGTACGACAGGCGGCATTGCCTGTCTCACACAAATTGATTACGCTCGTCGGACTCGGAGCCCCGATGGTCCTCTTCAATTACGCGACGAAAGAGATCACCGCGAAGATCGTCTACTACGGACCCGGTCTTTGCGGGAAGACGACGAACCTGCAGTTCGTCTACGACTCGCTGCCGTCGAACAACAAGAGCAAGATGCTCTCGCTGGCGACGAAGACGGACCGCACGCTGTTCTTCGACTTCCTGCCGCTCGACCTCGGCAAGATCCGCGGCATGCGCACCAAGCTCCAGCTCTACACCGTGCCGGGGCAGGTCTACTACAACTCCACGCGGCAGCTCGTGCTCAAGGGCGCGGACGGCGTGGTGTTCGTGGCCGACTCGCAGGATTTTGCGCTGGACGCAAATCTCGAATCGCTGCAGAACCTCGAGGACAACCTCAAGCGCCAGGGCGTGCGGCTGCGCGAGATGCCGCTGGTGATCCAGTACAACAAGCGCGATCTGCCGAACGCGCTGCCGACCGGCGAGATCGACGTGGAGCTGAACAAGCAGAAGGTGCCGACGTTCGAGTCGGTGGCGACCACGGGACTCGGCGTCGAGGAAACGCTCAAAGGCATCACCCAGCTCGTGCTCGCGCACCTGGTCAAAAAGTACGGGCTGGAAGGCGCCGAGCCGCTCGAGAAAGAGATCCAGATCCTCAACGCGCCGACGCCGAGCACCGCGCCGGCGGAGTCGCTCTGGGATGACGACGACGAGCCGTTCGGCGCGCCGGTGGCACCGCCGCCCGCGGCCGCTGCGCCTGCGCCGACCGCTCCGCCGCCGGCTGCGCCGGTCACTCCGCCGCCTTCGCGGCTCGCCACCGCGCCCGCGATGGAGCCGGAGTTCGAGCTCGACGAAGCGGCCGACGAGAACATCCCGATGGTGGCCACCGAGCTGCTGCCGCCGGTCTCCGCGAATCCGTTCGAAGACGTCAGCGACTACTACGCGACGCCGGCGCCGATGGAAGTGCCGATGACTTCCATCGAGATCCCGCTGCCGCAGGGGATCCTCGAGTCACTGCCGGTCCTCGGCGAACAACCAGCGGCCACCACCCGCATCACCGCCGCGCCCGAGCGCCGCTCCTCGGACGGCCTCGTGAAAGAAATCAGCATCCCGCTGAACCTCACCATGGACGAGATCCGCCAGCACCGCCGCCTGCGTCTCAAGATCACGCTCGACGTGAATTTGCTGCCGTAGCGGTGCGTTTCCCCAGATCCCGGAGGAGTGGCCGAGCGGTTTAAGGCAGCGGTCTTGAAAACCGCCGTGCGGGCAACCGTACCGTGGGTTCGAATCCCACCTCCTCCGCCACACCTCAGAACAGGCCGGTCTCGATGGCCACCTTTCCCGATTCCTGGCCGAGGCGGCGGTAGCTTTCGAATTGCGCCTCGTCGTACCAGAGGTCGAAGGTCTGCTGCTGCGGGAAGTCTTCGTGGAGGTAGCCGTACTGTTTGACGTCGAGCGGCTCGCCGCCGGCGAGGTTCGGCTTCACGATCACCAGCTTGCCGTTTTTCTCGGCGTCGGTGAGGCCGAGGGCTTTCGCGTGATCGTCGCCGTAGCGGATGTCGCCGACCATCACGTGCGCGCCGGGCGGTCGCGAGCGCAGCGTTTCGATGTGCTCGTCGTGAAAGGTGATCTCGGTGCCGAAGTCGATGCGCACCTTGCGAATGAGGTTGCCGAGATCGTCGAGCGTCGTCTTCGGATCGGCGCCGCACTCGCCGGCGACGATGACGTTGCAGCCGCGCTGGATGAGCGAGTAGACGCCGGTGTTCTCGTAGTGGCCGCCGTCGGTGAGGTACGAGTACGGCAACAGATCGGTGGTCTGCGAGAGCAGCTCCTCGAGCGTGTAGACGGGCCAGAGCCGCGCGGAGCCGCTGCGCCAGTAGCTGAGGCTCGGCGTCGGCGCCCAGTAGCCGGTGCGCACGTTGAAGAGCGTCATCAGCGCGGAGAGCGCGGCCGACGGCGTTTGCGCGCCCATGGTCGGACTGGCCGCGGCTCCCGACACCGCCACCGCGGTGCCGAGCGAGATCGAGCCGCAGGCGTACTCGCCCGTCGGCCGGTAGCCGGTGCGCGTCGAGCCGCAGAAATGCTTCGACATCAGAAATGAATCCGACGCGCGCGCCTGCGTCGAGAGATCACTGCCGCCGACGAGGTTCAGCATGGTGTTGATGAGGTGATAGGGCGCACCGCGATCGGTGTTGCGCATCGCCGTGAGCAGGATGTCGTCGCCGGGAACGGCGTCGCTGATGTCGGCGTCTTTCGCTTTCGCGCGCTCCTCGTTCGACGCGCCCATGTACGCGCGCACGAGCCGCGCTTTGTAGAAGCCGTGCATGGTGAGGAGGTTCGGATCGGCGAGCCAGCCGAGAGCGACTACCCAGCCGAGGACCGTGGCGATGAGGCCGACCAGCGTCAGCGCGCGCTTGCCGAATTCAGGACCGGCGCTGCCGGCCACGCCGATGAGCACGAAGATCGTGCAGGCGATGACGGTGAGCGCGATCGAGCGCGTGTTCGCGCCGCGTCCCTGAATCAATTCGAAGATGAGCAGCACCGCGGTGGCGACGATGCCGGCGATGACGTACTTCGGCAGCGCCTCGTCGTACATCAGGAAGCGCTGCCGCTGCATCAGCGCGATCCAGGCGCCGGTGCCGGCCAGCGCGAGCGCGTAGTAGAGGATCCAGAGCCGGCGGCGCAGCAGCGCGCGGAAGATCAGCGCGGCGGCGAGCAGCGCCAGCGACGTCACGCCGATGGTGACGAGGTACGGCTTGAGACGATTCGAGTCGACGGTGTAGGCCCAGCCGAGGACCGCCAGCCAGACCGCGATCGGCGCGAGGCTCTTCCAACGCTGCGGCGGACGGAATTCGTAGAGCGCGAACATGAGGAAGAGGAAGCCGGAGATCAGCGCGCCGCGGCCGAGGCGCAGGATGAGATCGCGATCGGCGAGCACGAGCTCGTACAGCTCCTGCCCGGCCCAGGCCAGGAAAATGCCGAGGACGAGCAGCAGGAGCAGCGGCGCGACGGCGAAGATGATCCGCTGCAGCAGCGGCGGCTTTTTCGTGGCCGCGCGGTTGTCGCCGCCGCCGGTCGGCGCAGATTTCAGCGCGGTGTAGACGGCGCTCAGCAGCGCCAGCGCGAAACCGCTCCAGCCGCCGGAGCGCGCCACCGCCGCTTCCTTTTCGCTCAGCAGAAATGCGAACGCGGCGTGACCGAGCGCGGCGAAGAGAAAGATCACCAGCGTGAAGACCGAGTACGACAGCGTCGTGGTCTGCAGGTTGACGAGGCGGTTGCGCCAGAAATCGCCATCGCTCCACTTCACCCGGCGCGTCGCTTTCCACCACACCAGCCGCGCGCAGACGTAGACGACCCAGAGTCCGAGCGCGATGTAGAGCGCGTTGGGAATGGTGGTGTAGCGCTCGATCACGATGATCACGTACCAGGTGAGGATGAAGAAGGCGGCGGTGCTCAGCACCGCCACGAGCTTGTCGGAGAAGGTGCGCCAGCGGCGGCTGAAGAGCATCCAGAAGGTGGCGCAGACGACGCTGCCGATGAAGAGCAGCCCCGGCACTTCGAGCGCGAGCGCGACGCGCTCGGAGAGGTCGTGCGGGTCGGCGGTGAAGAGCGTGAACCACGCCTGCGCGATCATGATCGCCGCGAGCAGGATCGGCAGCAGGATCATCCAGGTGAGGATGATGTTGCGGCCGACCACGGCGATGGCGCGCCAGGTGTCGGCGCTGAGCGCGCCCTTGCGCGGCGTCATCACGTTCGAGAAGAGCCTCAGATGATGGATCGGATCCTCGGCCGCATTGATCGCGCTGTCCTTGATCTGCGGACGGTCGACGTGCTCGCGGCTTCCCGCTGCCGACATGGCCGTGCGGCGGTCGTCGCGCTCGCTGGCGATGTCTTCCTCCGGCGGGAAGATCGGATCGCGCTCGTCGTTGCGCGCGTCGCGCGAGAGCCAGGCGCTCCACCAACCGCCGGCGTAGCCGCCGCCGGAGACGGTGGAGAGATAGTCGAACGCTTTCAGCTTGCCGGCGGCGGCGAGCGCCTGCAGCAGGCCGAGATTGAAGGTGGCGCTGCGCACGCCGCCGCCGGAGAGCGCGAGGCCGAGGAGCTTCGGCGGACGGCCGTTCTCGCGCTTGAGCGGCGGAAGCTTCGCCGCGCGGCGCCGCGCCTCGATGTCGTCGTACTCGCGGGCGATGACCGCGGGAAACCGAACGGGCGAAGTGAAATCGAGCTCGTCGCAGCGGTTGTCGGGCATGGACTACCTCTCTTTCCATGAGAGAGTCCGTCCTTATGGATTTCCCTACCCACGTCGTCCGGGCGCGATTCGGAATAGAATCCCGGCGCACGTTCTTTAGCGTCATTGCGCTTCCAGCCCGGAGAGATGGGTGAGTGGCTGAAACCAGCGGTTTGCTAAACCGCCGTAGGGCCTTAAAGCTCTACCGAGGGTTCGAATCCCTCTCTCTCCGCCATTCGCCCTGCTGCTAGCTCTCGTCGGGCGAATCGATTGAAGCCAATCCTTCTCGCGCCGGACCGTTGAGCACCGCACCATCCGGCTTGTAGCGCGAGCCATGACACGGGCAGTCCCACGTGCGCTCCGCCGCGTTCCAGGCCACGTCGCACTTCATGTGCGTGCAGACGGCGGAGACGGTGAAGAGCGTCCCGGCTTCGTCGCGATACGCGGCGACCTTCTTTCCGCCGGCGGCGATGATCCTCGCTTCGCCGGAACGCAGTGCGCCGGCATCGAGACCTTCCACGTCGTGCGGCGTGAGGCGGTCGGCGATCAGGCGCGCCGGAAAGCCGAGGTTCTCGGTGATGAATTCTTTCGACGTCACCTCGGAGCGCACGCGCATCGGATCGAAGAGGCTCGCCGCGGGATTGTCGACGCCGGTGAGGAGATCGGCGAGCAGCATCGCCGCGGCGGTGCCGAACGTCATGCCCTGTCCCGCGTAGCCGGTGGCGAGGAAGACGCTGCCGTCGCCTCCGATGAACGGCAGGCCGCCGTGCGGCTCGATGATCTGCCCCGACCAGCGATGGCGCACGGCGCGCTCGCCGTAGCACTGCCGCGCGTACTCCTCGAGCCGTGCGAACGCGCCTTCGCTCCCGTCCTCCTCGCCGACGCGATGATCCTCGCCGCCGACGATCAGCACGTCGACATGGCGGCGCGTGTAGTGATACGGATCGGCGGTGTCCCAGAAGAGGCCATCGGGATCGCCGTCGCGCGCCTCGATGGCGATCGCGTACGAGCGATACGCCGCCGCTTTCAGATGGATGGTGTTGAAGCCTTCGATGGGGATGTTCGTGGCGAGGATCACCTGCTTCGCGCGCACGCTGCCGCCGTCGGTGGTGACGAGGCCGTTCCCGACTTCGCGCACGGACGAGCGCTCGTGAATGACCGCGCCGGCGGCGACGGCCGCGCGCGCGATTCCGTCGAGATAGGCGAGCGGATGAAACTGGGCCTGCTCGTCGAAGCGAACCGCGCCGCGGGTCACGAACGGCAGCGGCACGTCGGTGATCCACTGCGCGGCGAGTCCCGCCTCGCGCGCGGCGGTGGCCTCGCTCTTCAGGCCGGAGACGTATTTGCGTTTTTCCGTATAGAGGTAAGCGGACACGCGGCGGAAATCGCAGTCGATGGCGTGCGTCGAGACGAGCTCCGCGATCTTCTCCTTCGCGGCGGTGAGCGACGAGGCGACGAGCTTCGCCTCCTCCTGACCGTACTTGCGGCGGATGTAGTGATAGCGCGCGTCGAGCGACTCGGTGATGTGGGCGGTGGTGTTGCCGGTCTCGCCGCCGCCGACGCGCGCGCGCTCGAGGACGACCACGCTGCGGCCGCGCTCGCGCAGCAGCAGCGCGGCGGTGAGGCCGGTGATGCCGGCGCCGACGATGCAGACGTCGGCGGCGAGCTCGCCGCGCAGCGGATCGAAGGCAGGAGCGCGGCGGTTCGCTTCCCAGAGCGAGGTCGATTGATCATCCATGGACGTGCTTCCGCGCGCACGCCGAGCAAGAAAAACGCCCGCTTTTGCGGCGCATCGAGGCGCACCCAGCGGGCACGCTTCGTGCTCGACCGTAAGACCACCTCACACAGGTGCATGGCAGTCAGCACGAACGACTCTTGAACCCCGAAGGAGACACTTACATGGCAACGAGCAAGCGCGGTTTTGCGTCGATGGATCCGTCGAAGCAGCGTGAGATTGCGAGCAAGGGCGGACGAGCCGCTCACGCGAAAGGGACGGCCCACGAGTTCACGTCGGATGAGGCCCGTGTCGCCGGCCGCAAGGGCGGCGAAGCGGTGAGCCGCGATCGCGCGCACATGGCCGCGATCGGCCGCGAAGGTGGCCACAGCCGCGGAGCGCGTGCGCGCGCCGGCAGCAGCGGCGGCAGCGACATCGCCAGCAACACCGGCAACCAGCCGTTCGTCCGCCAGGCGAACGAAGAGCGCAGCGGTTTCGAGACCAGCGGCGGCCGCAGTGCTTCCGCCAGCGGCAGCAACACCAGCCTCGGCTCGCAGGAACGCCCCGGCACGGCGCGCAGCGAGCGCTCCGGCGACAACGCCAACGAAGGCGGCCCGCTCGCCAATCGCGACCGGATCTGATCGGCCAGCCCTCGCGCTGGGTGCGGCACGCGGCGTGACGCACCCAGCATCCCGGATCCAGCAGTCCAGCTACTCCACGCTCATCGCCATCGCCACCGCCTGCGCAAAGTGCGGCGTCTCGCGGCCGGTGGCCTGCTCGATCTGTTCGCGGCAACTGAAACGGTCGGCGATGATCAGCGTCTCGGCATCGGCTTCGCGCACCAGGGGGTGCAGCAGCACGCGCGCCGATCGGCGACCGGATCGAATCGACGGCGTCGCGCGTCACGCCTCCGCGCCCATCGGCACCGGCATCACGCACCAGCGGCAGCAGCGCGCGGTCGGCGATCGCCACTGCATCGCATCGCCACCGTCGCGTCACAACTCCACGGTCATCGTCACCACTTGCGCAAAATGCAGCGTGGCGCGGCCTGTAGCCTGCTCGATGTGCTCGCGGCAATCAGCGTTTCGGCCCCGGCTTACCGGACCAGCAGCAGCACGCGCTCGCCGATCGCGAACGGATCGAATCGCCGCCGTCGCGCATCAAGACTCGACGGCCATCGTCACCACTTGCGGAAAATGCAGCGTGGCGCGGCCTGTAGCCTGCTCGATGTGCTCGCGGCAATCAGCGTTTCGGCCCCGGCTTACCGGACCAGCAGCAGCACGCGCTCGCCGATCGCGACGCATCGCCAGCGTCGCGCATCATGAGTCAACACCCATCGCGTGCAGCAGCGCGCGCGCCGATTCGCGACCGGATTGAATCGACGGCGTCACGCATCACGAGTCCACACCCATCGCCATTGCCACCACCTGCGCGAAGTGCAGCGTCTCGCGCCCGGTGGCCTGCTCGATCTGCTCGCGGCAACTGAAGCCGTCGGCGATGATCAGCGTTTCGGCGTCGGCCTCGCGCACCAGCGGCAGGAGCACGCGCTCGCCGATCTGCTGCGAGAGCGCGTAGTGCTTCTGCTCGAAGCCGAACGCGCCGGCCATGCCGCAGCAGCCGGAGTCGGGATGCTCGAGGTCGAGGCCCAGCTTCCGCAGCACCGCCTCCTCGGCGTCGAAGCGCATGATCGATTTGTGATGACAGTGCGCCTGCACGATGGCTTTGCGCTCGAGTCGCGGCAGCTCGACGTTCTCGCGCAGCAGGAACTCGCTGAGCGTGAGCGTCGACTTTGAGAGCGCGGCCGCTCGCGCGTCGCCGTGCAGCAGATGCGGCAGCTCGTCGCGGAAGACCGACACGCAGCTCGGCTCGAGTCCGATCACCGGCACGCCGGCGTCGATCGCCGGCGCCAGCGCGTCGACGGTCTGGCGCAACAGCTTTTTCGCGCGGCGCAAAAAGCCCCAGTCGTAGAGCGGACGTCCGCAGCAGAGGCGCTTCGGCGGCAGCGTCACTTCGTAGCCGGCGCCTTCGAGCACGTCCGCCGCAGCCAGCGCGGTTTCCGGCAGAAAGTAGTTGTTGAACGTGTCTGGCCAGAGGATCACCCGTTTGCCGCTGCCGCTCCGCGGCCCGCGGGCGCGGTAACGTTCCACGAATGTTCCACGGGCGAAGCGCGGCATGCGCCGCTCCGGCGCCACGCCGGAGAGCCGCTTCATCAGCGGCAGCCCCATCATGGCGTTGGCGATGCGCGGCGTCTTCGAGGCCATGCGCGCCCAGACGTCGATGAGTCCCATCGTGTACGCCGGCATCGGACGCAGTCGCCGCGCGTAGTAGTGCGACATGAACTCGGCCTTGTACGTGGCCATGTCCACCTGCGTCGGGCAGTCGCCCTTGCACCCTTTGCACGCGAGGCAGAGATCGAGCGCCTCGCGCACCGCCTCGTTGCGCCACGTCGGCGGCGTGGTCTCTCCCTGGAACATCTCGAACAGCAGCCGCGCCCGGCCGCGCGTCGAATGCTCTTCCTCGCGCGTGACCTGGTAGCTCGGGCACATCGTGCCGCCGTCGAGGCGCCGGCAGCGTCCCACGCCGACGCAGCGCAGCACGGCGTGATTCATCCGGCCGTGATCTTCGCCGTACGCGAAATGCGTCTTCGGATTCCACGGCGCGTACGACGCGCCGAGTCGGAGGTTCTCGTCGGGAAGATACGGCTCGACCAGCTTCCCGGGATTCATCTTCCCGTCGGGATCCCAGAGCGACTTGAACTCGCGGAACGCGCCGAGGAGCTCGGGACCGAACATCTTCTCGAGCAGAGCGGCACGCGCCTGGCCGTCGCCATGCTCGCCGGAGAACGAGCCGCCGTACGACGCGACGAGATCCGCGGCCTCGTCGAGGAACGCACGGAACTTGGCGATGCCTCGTTTCGAAGTCAGGTCGAAATTCGTGCGCGTGTGCACGCAGCCGTCGCCGAAGTGGCCGTAGAAATCGCCGCCGTATTCGTAGCGCTCGAGCAGCTTGCGGAGATCGCGCAGGTAGCCGCCGAGCTTCTCCGGCGCGACCGCGGCATCTTCCCAACCTTCCCACATGAGCGGCTTGCCGGGGACGTGTCCGGTGGCGCCGAGGCCCGATTCGCGCACGGCCCAGACGAAGCGCGCCTCAGCCGAGGCGTTGTCGAAGAGGCGCGTGCGCGGCGGCTCGAGCGTGTCGGCGAGCCGTTGCGCCTTCGCCGCCGCTTCCTCGTACGTCTGGCCGCCGAACTCCACGAGCAGCCAGCCGCCGCCGGGCGGCAGCAGGGCGATGCCGTGCGGGTTCATCTGCTTGAACTGCTGGTCGCGCACGAGCAGATCGTCGAAGCCTTCGAGGCCGATCGGCCCGAAGCGGAGCACGCGCGGCACGTCGTCGGCGGCGTCGTAGACGGTCTGGTACGAGAGTACGAGCAGCGCGCGCGCCGGCGGACTGTAGACGAGCTTCGTCCTCGCCTCGAGCACGATGGCGCAGGTGCACTCGCTGCCGACCAACGCGCGCGCCACGTGGAAGCCGTTCTCCGGCAGGAGCTCGTCGAGGTTGTAGCCGGAGACGCGGCGCGGGATCTTCGGGAACTTCGCGCGAATCAGGTCGGCGTAGCGGTCGCGGATGCGCGCCAGGCCGGCGTAGATCTCGCCGCGGCGTCCGCCGGCAGCGATGATGGCTCGCAACTCGTCGTCGCTCGTCGCGCCGACTCGCATGCGTGTGCCGTCGTAGGTGAGGATCTCCAGCTCGTCGATGTTGTCGACGGTCTTGCCGGCCATGATCGAGTGCACGCCGCAGGAGTTGTTGCCGATCATCCCGCCGAGGGTGCACTGCGCGTGCGTGGCGGGATCGGGAGCGAAGGTGAGCGTGTGGCGCTCCGCCTCGCGGCGGAGATCGTCGAGGACGATGCCCGGCTCGACGCGCGCGTAGTGCGCGGCGGGATTCATCTCCACGATGCGGTGCATGTACTTCGAAAAGTCGAGGACGACGGCGACGTTGCAGCACTGGCCGGCCAGGCTCGTGCCGGCGCCGCGTCCGAGGATCGGCGCGCCATGTTTGCGCGCGAGCGCGACGGCGGCGAGGACGTCGCTGGTGTCGCGCGGAATCACCACGCCGATCGGCACCTGGCGGTAGTTGGAGGCGTCGGTGGAGTAGAGCGCGCGCGAGCCGTCGTCGAAGCGCACCTCGCCGCGGATCGAGGCGCGCAGCTCGGCCGCGAGCGCGGCGGCGTCGACGGAGAGCTGCTGGATGCGGTCGCGGTGCTCGACGCGTTCCCGCACCGTCCGTTCCTCGTGCGGAAACGGGACGGGCGGGAAGCGGTGGATCTCGCGGCTCACGCGCGCAGTCTAGCGTTGCACCAGTTTGGAGAAGCGGCTGTTCTTCTTGTCCTGATAGAGGAAGGCCAGCCGGTTCTTGTCGAAAGCCTCGAACCAGTCGTCCCAGGAGACGCGCTCGAGCGTGTCGGCGCCGCTGAAGCCGGGATAGTCGATGCGCAGGACGCCGAGGTCGCCGCGGCGCGACCCGGTGCGGCGGACGTGGGCCGGGAACCCGCCGCGCGCTTCGACCCACTGGCGGATCTCGTCGCGATCGGTGGTGGTGACGGAGGAGCCGCCGGAGGATTTCGAGGAGGACTTGGAGCCCGACTTTGAGCCCGAGGATTTCGAACCCGACGCGGATGCGCGCGAGCCTGATGATTTCGAGCCTGACTTAGAACCCGAAGACTTAGAGCCCGACTTAGAACGGGATGATTTCGAACCGGACTTCGAGCCTGACTTAGAGCCCGAGGACTTCGAGCCCGAGGACTTCGAGCCGGACGCCGATGCGCGTGAACCCGACGACTTCGAGCCTGACTTAGAACCGGACGACTTCGAGCCTGATGACTTGGATCCGGATGATTTCGAACCCGACGACTTCGAGCCCGACGATTTCGAGCCCGATGACTTCGAACCCGAAACCGATGCGCGCGAGCCAGAGGTTTTCGAGCCCGACTTAGAGCCCGACGATTTCGAGCCGGATGACTTCGAGCCTGAGGACTTTGAACCCGATGTCGATGCGCGCGAGCCGGACGTCTTCGAACCCGATGACTTTGAACCTGACGACTTCGAACCCGAGGATTTCGATCCGGATGATTTCGAGCCCGAGGACTTCGAGCCGGACGCCGATGCGCGTGAGCCAGACGTCTTCGAGCCCGACTTAGAGCTCGACGATTTCGATCCGGAGCTCGAGCCGGACGATTTCGAACCCGACGCCGATGCCCGCGAACCCGACGACTTCGAGCCCGACTTCGCGCCGCCGCGCTTCGCGCTCGCTCCGCGCTTCGAGCCCGACTTGCGCGAGCCGCCCGTTGCGCCGCCCGCGTTCGCGCGCGAGACCAGCTTGTTGAAGCGGTTCCCTTCTTCCTCCGACAACAGCAACGCCAGCTCGTCGCGGTCGAACCACTCGAAGAACTCGTCCCAGGAGATCTCCTCGAGCGTGTCTTCGCCGCTGAAGCCGGGGAAGTCGATGCGCAGGATGCCGGGGTCGTTGCGGTTGCCGGTGGCCTTCACGCGCGCGGGATGCCCGCCGCGGGCTTCCACCCATTCACGGATCTCGTCGTGGTCGGTCGTCGCATTTGCTGTTGCCATGCGGCGAGCACGTGCAGGACGATTGCCAGCGTGAACGAACGCTCCGGAATCCTGGCCCGAACCGGAATGCGCATCGCCGACGCGTGCGAGCGCTGGTTCCCCGACGCCTTCGTCTTCGCCCTCGCCGCCATCGTCCTGGTCTTCCTCGGCGGACTGGCCATCGGCGTGCCGGCCACGAAGCTCGCCGCCGAATTCGGCGGCGGCTTCTGGTCGCTGGTGAACTTCACCATGCAGATGGCCATGGTCATCATCGGCGGCTTCGTGGTCGCGTCCTCTCCGCCGGTGGCGCGCCTCACCGCGCGCCTCGCCGCGATCCCGAAAACCGGCCGCGGCGCGGTCGCGTTCGTGGCCGCATTCGCCATGCTGTCGTCGCTGATCTCGTGGGGCCTGTCGCTGATCTTCACCGGCCTGCTGGTCCGCGAGATCACGCGCCGTTTGCAACGCGTCGACTATCGCGTCGACTATCGCGCAATGGGCGCCGCCGCCTACCTCGGACTCGGCAGCGTCTGGGCGCTCGGCCTCTCCTCATCCGCCGCGTTGCTGCAGGCGACCAAGTCGTCGATCCCGCCGTCGCTGCTGCCGATCACCGGCGTCATTCCGCTGACGCAGACGATCTTTCTCTGGCAGAACCTCGCCACCGCCGCAATCCTCATCGCCGTCTCCATCGCCGTCGCCTACTGGTCGGCGCCGCGCGACGAGGACGCGCGCGTGATGCCGCCGCAGCCGGAGCGCATCGACGACGAGCCGGCCGCGCCGCGCACGCCGGGCGAGCGCGCCGAGAACAGCCCGATCCTCAGCATCGTCATCGCGCTGCTGATGTGCTGGTACATCGCGCAGCAGTTCATCGAGAAAGGCGGCCTGGCCGCGCTCGACCTCAACAACTTCAACTTCATCTTCCTCGCCGCCGGACTGCTGCTGCACGCGCGTCCGCGCTCGTTTCTGCGCGCCGTCGCGCGGGCGGTGCCGGCCACCGCCGGCGTGCTCATTCAGTTCCCGTTCTACGGCGGGATCTTCGGGATGATCTCGAAGACGCCGATCGCCGAGCATCTCGCGCACGTCTTCGTGGCCATCACCACGCGCAACACGTTCCCGATCGTGGTCGCGCTCTACTCCGCGCTCCTCGGCATGTTCGTGCCGTCCGGCGGCGGCAAATGGGTGATCGAGGCGCCGTACGTGATGGCCGCCGCGAACGCGTGGCACGCGCACCTCGGATGGACGGTGCAGATCTACAACGCCGCCGAGGCGCTGCCGAATCTGATCAATCCCTTCTGGATGCTGCCGCTCATGGGCATCCTCAACGTGAAGGCGCGCGACCTGGCCGGCTACTCGATCCTGCAACTGCTCTTTCACGCGCCGCTCGTGCTGCTGCTCTGCTGGCTCTTCGCGCAGACGCTGCAGTGATCAGCGGCGGAAGAGTCGCATCAGCAGCGTGAGCACGATCGAGAGGATGATGCAGGTGACGATCGGGAAGTAAAACGTGGCGTTGCCGCGGCGCAGCAGCACGTCGCCGGGGAGCCTTCCGATGCCGAGTCTGGCGAGCAGCGGGAAGAGCAGTCCGGCGGCGATCAGGATCATTCCTGCAACGATCAGGAGACGAGAAGGTGACATCGCCCGTATATTAGTAGGACGCGATGAGACCTTTCCTGCTCGCAATGCTCGCGGCCGGCACGTTCGTGCTGGCGGCGGAAGCTACGCCGCAACGGCAGATCGTCGGCGTGGAACAGGACCACTCGCTGGTCGAGGCGGCCGATTGCGAGCACTTTTACTCGATGACGTTCACCTCGTTTCCGGCGCAGGTGCGCGACCAGGTGGAGCGCGACGTCCGTCTGGACGGAGTGACGCAACTCCGGATCAGCGGAAGTGAGGAAGGCGGGATCTCCGTCCACGGCTGGAGCCGGCCGTACGCGCGGCTGGTGGTCTGCCGCTCGGCCGTGGCCGACACGGAGGCGCACGCGCGGCGCGTGCTCGACGCCATCAGCGTGTCGCATACGAACGGCGAGATCACCGCGCACGGCCCGGCCAGCGACGCCACGCAGTCGTGGTGGGTGAACCTGATCGTGCACGTGCCGCGCAAGACCAGCGTCGACATCCGCGGCGCGAACGGCGGCGTGGCCATCCGCAACATGCACGGCCGCGTGACCGCCGCCACCACGCGCGGCGGCATCTCGGTGGCGCAGTCGTCGGGCCGCTACACGATCACCAGCGACAGCGGCGGCATCACCCTCGACCGGGTGAACGGCCGCGTCGACGCCGCGTCGCACGACGGCGGCATCGCGCTCAAGCTCACGCCGGAAGACGAGCCGCCGTCGATCGAGGCGCGCACCGCCAGCAACGGCACCATCGTCTGCAACGCGAAGGACTGCCGCGGCGCCGAATGGACCGGCGACCGCAAGCAGCTCCGCATCGGCGCCGGCGACCCCGATTACCGGTTGTCGACGGCCGGGGCGTTCATCGTGATTGATTTCCTGAGGTAGTTCCTCGGAGTTCCTCGGTTCCTCGGAGTTCCTCGGAGGAGCAGAGACGGCCATCCACTCCGAGGAACTCCGAGGAACTTCCGAGGAACTCCGAGGAACTCGTCCAGCGGCACGCTGGCTGCACTTCTCGCCGGGCGCGACCGGAGCGAAATCCGCGCGCGAGAAAGAGACGCAGTCATGGCAGCGAATGCAGAGGCGGTCCTCGACGAGAGGACCATCGAGTTTTACCGGCACGCCCTGTCCATCCTTCGTGAGGCGAACGTGCCGACCCTGGTCGGCGGCGCTTACGCGTACGCGCGCTACACCGGCATCGAGCGCCACACCAAAGACTTCGACGTCTTCATCCGGCGCGAGGACTTCGACCGCGCCTCGAAGGCGTTCGAGAAAGCGGGCTACCGCACCGAGCTCACTTTCCCGCACTGGATCGGCAAGGCGTATCACGGCGAAGACTTCGTCGACCTGATCTACAGCGCCGGCAACGGCGTGGCCGTAGTCGACGACCGCTGGTTCGAGCACGCCGTCAAAGAGAAAGTCTTCGGCGTCGACGTCGAGCTCATTCCGGCCGAGGAGATGATCTGGTCGAAGGGATTGATCATGGAGCGGGAGCGCTTCGACGGCGCCGACGTCGCGCATGTCATCCGCTCCGTCGGCGACCGGCTCGACTGGCGTCATCTCATCGATCGCTACGGCCCGTTCTGGCGCGCTCTCTACGCGCACGTGGTGCTGTTCGGCTTCATCTATCCGTCCGAGCGCTCGACCATCCCGTCGTGGGTCGTCGACGAGCTCTCCAAACGGATGCAGGACGAGACGTCGGACGGCAACGCGAAAGAGAAGGTCTGCTACGGCACCGTGATCTCGCGCCAGCAGTATCTGAAGGACGTCAGCGACTGGGGCTACGAGGACGCGCGGCTGCGGCACGGGCTGATGAACGCGGACGAGATCGAACAATGGACGGCGGGCATCGCCGTCGACGGAGCGAAATGAACGAGACCTTGCGCATCGCCGCGGTGGCGGACATTCACGTCAAGAAGAACGCGCAGGGCGCGCTGCAGTCGCTCTTCGCCGACGCGTCGCGCGACGCCGACGTGCTGCTGCTCTGCGGCGATCTGACCGACTACGGCAATCCGGAAGAAGCGAAGGTGCTCGCGCGCGATCTCACCACGTCGCTGCGCATCCCGGCCCTGGCGGTCCTCGGCAATCACGACTTCGAGATGGGCCGCGAGAAAGAAGTCGTCGACATCCTCAGCGACGCCGGCGTGGTCGTGCTCGACGGCGACTCGTACGAGCTGCACGGCGTCGGCTTCGCCGGCGTGAAAGGCTTCGCCGGCGGATTCGGACGGCGGCAGCTCGGGTCGTGGGGCGAGAAGATCATCAAGGAGTTCGTGCACGAGACCATCAACGAGGCGCTGAAGCTCGAGGCGGCGCTGGCGCGTTTGCGTACGCCGCAAAAAATCGCGCTGCTGCATTACTCGCCGATCCAGGCCACCGTCACCGGCGAGCCTCCGGAGATCATGGCCTTCCTCGGCTGCAGCCGGCTCGAGGAGCCGATCGACCGCTATCGCGTGAGCGCCGTCTTCCACGGCCACGCGCATCGCGGCACGGCCGAGGGACGGACGAAGGGAAACGCGCCGGTCTACAACGTGGCCATGCCGGTGCTGGCCAGCACGTTTCCGGAGCGGCCGCCGTTCCGCGTGATCGAAGTGCCGGTCGGAGCGGAAGCGCTCGCGGGCGGAATGGCGTAAAAATGGCGGAGTGACGGAATTAGAGTATTGCGTCCTCGGCATCGTCTGGCAGTCCGGCCCGATCACCGCGTATGAAGTGGCCAAGCCGTTCGCCGCGTCGCCGTCGTCGTACTGGAGCGGCAGCGCCGGCGCGATCTATCCGCTGGTGCGGCGGCTCGAGGAGAAAGGGCTGATCCGCGGGAAAGCGGCGCAGTGGAACTCGCGGAAGAAACGCGTGCTGACGATCACCGAGCAAGGACTGGCGGCGCTGCGCGAATGGCTCGCGCCGCCGTTCCCCGACTCGGCCGGCGCGGCGAGCTTCGATCCGATCCGCACGCGCCTCGTCTTTCTCAACGCGCTGCCGCCGAAGTCGCGCGCGAGATTCTTCGACGACGCCGAGCGCGTGGTGCGCGAGCAGCTCGCCGCGCTGCAGTCGCTGCATGCGCGCGAGCGCGAGGGCGGCAGCCAGCTCGATGCGCTGTCGACGCGCGGCGCGATGCACGAGCTCGAGGCGCGGCTGGCGTGGCTGGCCGAGGTGCGGCAGGAGTTGGTGGGCGATGCCTGAGTCGATGACGATGCCGCTGCGGCATCCCGCATTTCCCGACGGCATCACGCGCGACGGTCTCGCCGCCTGGTATCGCGCGGCGCGAGATCGCACGCGCGAGCTCTTCGCGCTGATCACGCCCGACGCCTACTACGACCGCCCGATCGCGCTGCGCAATCCGATCGTGTTCTACGAAGGGCACCTGCCGGCGTTTTCGGTCAACACGTTGATCAAGCTGGCGCTGCGCCGCGACGGGATCGACGCAGCGTTCGAGACGCTGTTCGCGCGCGGCATCGATCCGGAGTCGGAAGACGCGGCGAAGTCGCCGAGCGACGTCTGGCCGCATCGCGACGTCGTGCAGGCGTACGGCGCGAAGGCGGACGCGATGATCGAAGAGGCGCTCGCGCAGGCGCCGCTCGACGACGTCGCCGCCGAGGCGTGTTTCACCGTCATCGAGCACGAGCTGATGCATCAGGAGACGCTCGTCTACATGCTGCACGCGCTGCCGTACGAGAAGAAGATCGCGCGCGCGACGACGATCCCGAATGCGCGCGCGGTCGCGAATGCGCCCGTCGCCATTCCGCGCGGCAAAGCCACGCTCGGCGCGCCGCGCGGCACGTTCGGGTGGGACAACGAGTTCCCGCAGCTCACCGTCGACGTCGACGCGTTCACCATCGACACGCGCAACGTCACCAACGGCGAATACCTCGAGTACGTCGAAGCGACCGGCGCGCCGGCGCCGCATTTCTGGATTCGCAACGAAGACGAATGGCAGTGGCGCGGGATGTTCGCGGCGATGCCGTTGCCGCTCGAGGCGCCGGTCTACGTCACGCACGCGGAAGCGGAGGCGTACGTGCAGTGGCGCGGCGCGCGCTTGATGTCCGAGGCGGAATATCACCGGGCGGCGTTCGGCACACCGTCGGGTGAGGAGCGGTCGTACCCGTGGGGTGAGGAGCTGCCCGACGCATTGCGCGGCAATTTCGATTTCGCATCGTTCGATCCGGTGGCCGCGGGCAACGCGCGCGGCGCGAGCGCGTTCGGCGTGCACGATCTCGCCGGCAACGGCTGGGAGTGGACGTCGTCGCTCTTCGGCGGCTTTCCCGGCTTCGAGGCGATGCGTACGTACCCGCAATACTCGGCCGATTTTTTCGACGACGCGCACTACGTGCTGAAGGGCGCCTCGCCGGTCACGCCGCGCGAGCTGGTGCGCCGTTCGTTCCGCAACTGGTTCCGTCCGCGCTACCCGTTCGTCTTCGCCAAATTCCGCTGCGCTCGTTAATTGCACCGCTGCGGGCATGCAGCTCAAAACGTACGCGCCGAAAACCTTCGACCTCTCCGACCTCACCGGCATCTCGAACGAGACCCTGGAGATGCATTTCAAGCTGTACGAGGGCTACGTCACCAACACGAACACGCTCACCGAGCGCATCGCCACGATCCTCTTCGACGGCAAGGTCGATCAGGAGGAGATGCCGGCGTACTCCGAATTCACGCGCCGCCTCGGCTTCGAGTACAACGGCATGGTCCTGCACGAGTACTACTTCGGCAACATGAAGCGGCAGGGTGGCGGCGATGCGCCGCGCGGCGCGTTCCGCACCGCGGTCGAGCGGAGCTTCCCGAGCTACGAGATCTGGAAGACGGACTTCGTCGGCGTCGGCAAAATGCGCGGCGTCGGCTGGGCGATCTGCTTTCTCGATCCGGCCAACGGCACCGTCTCGAATCACTGGATCACCCTGCACGAGACCGGCAACGTAGCCGGCTTCGTCCCGCTGCTGGTCATGGACGTCTGGGAACACGCCTTCCTGCTCGACTACAAACCGAGCGAGCGCCCGAAATACATCGAGGCGTTCCTGGCGAATGTGGATTGGAACGTGGTGGAGCAGAGGATGGTGAGCTCCGGGACGCGGTAGCGTCTCACGCAACCTTTCCTCCCGCGTACCCGTATCCTCATCGTATGACCACGCTGATCGAGGTCTCGGGCCTCCGCAAGCAATACCGGTCTTCGATGGGGAAGCCGAAGATCACGGCGCTCGACGGGATCGACTTCACGGTCGGTGAAGGCGAGCTGTTCGGCCTCCTCGGGCCGAACGGCGCCGGGAAGACGACCACGGTGAAGATTCTCCTCGGCCTGACGCACGCCACCTCCGGCACCGCCACCATCGGCGGGCTGCCGGTGCGCAATCCGGAGTCGCGGCGCCGCGTCGGATATTTGCCCGAGGGCCACAAGATCCCGAACTATCTGACCGCGCGCCAGGCGCTGTCGATCTTCGGGCGGATGTCGGGCATGGACTCGAAAGCGATCGCGCAGCGCATTCCGGTGCTGCTCGAGCGCGTGCGCCTCGCGCAGTGGACCGACGTGCGCATCAAGAAGTTCTCGAAAGGCATGACCCAGCGCCTCGGCCTCGCCTGCGCGCTGATCCACTCGCCGAAGGTGCTGCTCCTCGACGAGCCGACCGACGGCGTCGATCCGGTCGGCCGCCGCGAGATCCGCGACCTGTTGCGCGAAGAAGCGAAGAGCGGCGTGACCGTGCTGCTCAACTCGCACCTGCTCTCCGAGATCGAGCTCACCTGCGACCGCGTGGCCGTGCTGCGCAACGGCAAGGTGGCGGCCTTTGGCACCGTCGACGAGCTGACCCGCACGAAGGCCACGTACAAGATGGTGGCGACGCCGATCGACGAGAGCCTGGTGGCCGCGTTCCGCGAGAGCGGCGCCGGCGTCGAGCGGCTGAACGGACACATGGTCCTCTCGGTGAGCGACCTCCAGCACCTCAACGCGCTGGTCGACCAGCTCCGCGCGCGCGGCGGCGTGCTCTCCGAGCTGACGCCGGTGCGCTCGACCCTCGAGGACGTCTTCGTCGACCTGATCCGGGCGGAGGAGCATGCCTCCGTGGGAGCGCACGCATGAAAGCCCTTGCCGCAAACATCGAAGACGTCTTCCGCGAGGCCGCGGCCCGCTGGACGTTAATCGCTTACTTTTTCCTGTCCACCTTATTCATCATCATATTTGCCGCGGCAATCAATCTCGATATCGTTGACGGTGCGCTGGCCGGCGCGAAGCTGTTCGGCAAGGACGTACACGTCTCCGCGTCCGACACCATCTCCATCGAGAAGCTGGTGCTCGGATTCGAGTCGGGCTTCTCGGTCTTCCTCTACTTCCTCTGCACCTTCCTGGCGATCTTCGCCACGGCGCACCTCGTGCCGCGCATGCAGGAGAAAGGGACCATCGACCTCTACCTCTCCCGTCCGGTCTCGCGCGTGCACCTGCTGCTCTCACGCTACGTGGCCGGGCTGCTGCTGGCCGGCAGCAACGTGCTCTACCTGATCGGCTCGATCTGGGTGATCGTGGCCTGGAAGACGCACGTCGTCCATCCGCGTTTTCTCCTCGGCGGCGGAATCATCTTCCTGGTGATCGCCGTGCTGCTGGCCTTCGCGTTCCTGGTCGGGGTGGTGACCTCGTCCACGGCGGTGTCGATCATGACCTCGTACGGCATCTTCTTCTTCGGCCTGATGCTGGCGGCGCACGACAAGATCGCCGCGGCCGTGTCGAAGGAGTGGCAGGCCACGCTGATCAACTCGCTTTACTGGATCTTTCCGAAGAGCGCCGAGCTCGGGCAGGCCGTGGTCGCCTTCGTGGGCGGCGACGAGATGCCGGAGCGCGTTTTGCGTGTGCTCACTCCCGCACCGTTTCTTTCCACTGCCGCATTCGGGGTCGTTTGCCTTATCATCGCGTCGTGGCTTTTTACCAAAAAGGAGTTTTAACGATGAAGCACAAAATGGTTTTACTCTCTGCAGCCCTCGCCGCGACGCTGGCCTTGCCGACGCTCGCCAAGGACGACGCGCTCTCGCTCGTGCCGCCGAACGCGGTCACGGTGGGCATGATCAAGCTGCGCGACGTGCGCACCAGCCCGCTCTCGTCGATGCTGTTCCAGCAGACCGACAAGATGACGGTCGACGGCGACGCCCAGAAGTTCCTCGCCGACGCCGGCCTCTCGCCGACGAAGGACATCGACGTGCTGGTGGTCTCGACCACGCCGCGCACGAACCTCGGCTCCGAAGCGGATGTGCTGATCGCCGCGGAAGGACGCTTCAACGTGGAGCGCCTCACGAATGCGCTCGTGGCCCGCGGCGGCACGAAGAAGAACGGCTACATCGTGATGCCGGAGAGCAAGCGCGACGACGACGGTGAGAACGGCGCGGTGGCCTTCCCGACGTCATCGCTGGCGCTGCTCGGCAACGAGCGGGCGGTGGCGGCGGCGCTGGCCGCGCGCACCAGCGGCGGCGCGGGCTTCCGCAGCGCCGGCGCGCTGGCGATGGACATGACCCGCATCGACAGCAACGCCACGGCGTGGGCGCTGGTCGACGTGACGCGCGCGCAGCGCCTCGGCCGCAACACCTCGCCGCACGGCAAGGGTCAGGCCGGCGAAGCGCTCGCCATGGCCATGAAGAGCGTCTCCACGATGGCGCTCTGGGCCACGGACAAAGGCGACTCGCTCGAGCTCGGCGCCTTCGGCATCTCCAGCGACGCCGACACGCTGCAACTCCTCGAAGACACCGTGCGCGGCGGCCTCTCGGCGCTGCGCCTGGCCGTGAAGGACAAGGCGCCCGACATGGTCTCCGTCCTCCGCCGCTTCGACGTCACCCGCAAGAACGACTCGATCCGCATCGAAGGCAGTATTCCGGCCTCGACGCTGCGCGAGTTGATGGCGAAGAAGACGGCGCAGAAGTAGTTCCTCGGTTCCTCGGTTCCTCGGAGTGGGCAACCACCCGAGGAACCGCCCGCCTACACGAACCGCCGCAGGTGTTCCCGCCACCACGGCCAGTCATGGCCGAAGACGCCGGGCCAGATCTCCAGGTGGTTGGGGATCCCTTTCGACCAGAGCAGCGAGGAGAACTCGCGGTTGTTCTGCACGAGCGAATCGTGCTCGCCGGTGGCGATCACCCATTCGACGCGCGAGAGCTTGCCCGCCCATTCCGCATCCATGTTCGCGATGTAGGCGACGGGACTGTGAAAGTAGCAGTTGTCGTCCCGGTAGCCGTCGACGAAGGAGCGGATGTCGTAGACGCCGGAGAAGAGCACGGCCCGGCTGACGACGTCGGGATAGCGCGCGGCGAAATTCGCGGCGTGATACGCGCCGAAGCTCGCGCCGTACACCGCCAGGTCGCCGCGCTGCGCGCGGTTGTAGATGTACGGCACCATCTCGTGGCGCAGATAGTTGTCGTACTGCACGTGCCGCGCGGCGCGCACCGCCGGATGCACGCCCTTGTTGTACCAGCTCTCGTCGTTCACCGACTCGACCAGCACGAGCTGGATCTCGCCGGCGTCGACCTTGTCCGCGAGCGAGCCGGCCAGGCCGAAATCCTCGTTCTCGTAGTAGCGGCCGGAGGAGGTCGGGAAGAGCATCACCGGCCGGCCGAACTTGCCGAACCAGAGCGCCTCCATTACCCGCCCGAGCGAAGGGCTGTACCACTGGAAGTAATCGCGAAACATGACGGCGTTGCTCGAAGGTCGGCGATTCTATACGATCCGCCGCACCGCTCATGCGCAAGAAGAAAATCGCCGTTCTGTTCGGAATGGAAGACACGTTTCCGTGGGCGTTGATCGACGCGATCAACGCGCGCGGCGGTGACGACGTCGAGGCGTCGCCGGCCGAGATCTCGTATCTCAAAGACGACGGCGTCTTCCCGTATGACCTCATCCTCGATCGCATCAGCCACGAAGTGCCGTTCTACCGCACGTACCTCAAGTGCGCGGCGGCGTCGGGCGTGCGCATCGTCAACAACCCGATCTGGTGGTCGGCCGACGACAAGTTCTTCGACAACCTCGTCGCCAAGTCGGTGAACGTGGCCGTGCCGAAGACCGTGCTGCTGCCGCACAAGGAGCATCCGCCCAACACCGGCGACCAGTCCTTCCGCAACATGCGCTTCGTCAACTGGGACGAAGTGTTCGCCTATCTCGGCTGGCCGATCTTCATGAAGCCGGCCTACGGCGGCGGCTGGAAAGACGTCTACAAGGTCCACGACCCGCGCGAGTTTTTCGCCGCGTACGACCAGACCCGCGACCTCACCATGATGGCGCAGGAAGCGATCGAGTTCGAGCTCTACTACCGCTGCTACGTCCTCGGCCGCAGCCGCGTGCGCATCATGGCCTACGACCCGAAGTCGCCGTTCCACGAGCGCTACGTGAAGAATCCGCCGCCGATGAATCCGGAGTTCGAGGAGCGCATCCGCCGCGACGCGCTCGCGCTCTGCGTCGGCCTCGGCTACGACATGAACACCGTCGAGTTCGCGGTGCGCGGCGGCGTCCCCTACGCCATCGACTTCATGAACTGCGCGCCCGACGCCGACGTGCACTCGGTCGGCCAGGAGAACTTCGACTGGATGGTGACGAACATGGCCGAGGTCCTCATCGAGATGGTGCGCGGCGAGAAGACGTTCGAGCTCACCGGCAACTGGCCCTCGACGCTCGACGTGAAGAAGGACGTCACCACACCCGTGTAGACTGCGCCCATGCCGGAACCGACGTTCACGCTCGGGATCGAGGAAGAGTTTCAGGTCGTCGATCCGTTCTCGCGCGAGCTCAAGTCGCACATCCACGAGCTCTTCGCCGAAGGTGAGAAGCGGCTCAAGGACGAGATCAAGCGGGAGATGCACGACGCGGTGATCGAGGTCGGTACGCCGATCTGCCGCAACGTCGACGAGGCGCGCCGCGAGATCACCCGGCTGCGCCGCGAGATCATCACCCTCACCCGCGAGAACGGTCTCTGCATCGCCGCCGCCGGCACGCACCCGATCTCGCACTGGAAAGACGTCCCGATCACCGAGAACGTGCGCTACGAGCAGCTCGTGTACGAGCTGCAGATGCTCGCCCGCGCGAACCTCATCTTCGGACTGCACGTGCACGTGGCCGTCGAGGATCCGGAGACGCGCATCCAGGTGATGAACGCCACGCGCTACTTCCTGCCGCACGTCTTCGCCCTGTCGGTGAACTCGCCGTTCTGGTGCGGACAGAACACCGGCTGGAAGAGCTATCGCGCGAAAGTCTTCGAGCGCTTCCCGCGCACCGGCCTGCCCGACCACTTCGACCGCCTCAGCGACTACGACGACTACGTGGAGTCGCTGGTGCGCACGAACTGCATCGACAACCCGAAGAAGATCTGGTGGGACGTCCGCCCGCATCCCTTCTTCCCGACGCTCGAGTTCCGCATCTGCGACGTGCCGATGCGCGTCGACGAGACCATCTGCTTCGCCGCGCTCTTCCAGGCGCTGACCGTCAAGCTCTATCGCATCTACAAAAAGAACATGGGCTGGCGCCACTACCGCCGCGTGCTGCTCAACGAGAACAAGCAGCGCGCCGCGCGCTTCGGCACCAGCGGCAAGCTCATCGACTTCGGCAAACGGCAAGAGGTGCAGTACACGGCCCTGCTCGACGAGCTGCTCGAGTTCGTCGACGACGTCCTCGACGAGCTCGGCTCGCGCCACGACGTCTACTACGCCCGCGAGATCGTGCAGCGCGGCCCCGGCGCGGACCGCCAGCTCGCCGTCTACAACGAGACCAACGACCTGCGGGCGGTGGTGGACTACATCGTGAAAGAGACCGAGCACGGGGTCGTGTAGACGCGACCTCGCCTGCGATGAACGCCTCCTCCTTCGAATACCTGCGCGTCGACGACTCCGTGCCGGAGGCGCGGCGCGATTGCATCGACGTCGCGCTGCTCGACATGAACCACTCGTGGCCGAATGTCGGGCACGACTCGCTGGTGCGGGCGGTGCGCGAGGCGGCGGAGTCGCTCGCGCCGGAGCTGGCGTCGATCGGCGCGAAGGTGCGCGTGCTCTCGTACGACGTGCGGCGGCGGCACGCGCTGCCGGAATCGCCGAACGGCCGCTTTCAACTCTACGTCGGCACCGGCGGGCCGGGACATCTCGATCCGCGCCTCAACGACGGCAAACATGAATGGAGCCAGGGCGTCGACGAGTCGGAGGCGTGGGAAGCGCCGCTGTTCCGCCTCTTCGACGACATCCTCTCCGACGCCAACGCGGCCATGCTCGCGGTCTGTCACTCGTTCGGCCTGGTCTGCCGCTGGTCGGGCGTGGCGCGGCCGGAGCTGCGCGCGGAGAAGAGCAGCGGCATGCCGGTGAACCGTCTCTCGCGCGAGGCGCTCAAGCATCCCTGGTTCTCGCAGTTCGCGCGCGAGCTGCCCGACGGCCAGCACTTCCGCGTGGTCGACAACCGGCTCTTCGATCTCATTCTCGAGTCGGAAGGAAAGTCGCTGCCGATCGCCTTCGAAGCGGCCGGCAGTCCTGCGCTGACGATGATCGAGCTGGCCCGCGACGCCGGCGGCACCATGCCGCGCTTTCTCGGCGTGAACCATCATCCGGAGATCGTCGACCGCGAGCGCATCATGGGCGTGCTCGACGAGAAGCGCGCGCGCGGCGAGGTGGACGAGCAGTGGTATCGCGAGCGCGCCGTGACCATGCGCGATCTGTTTCAGGGCGAGAACGAGCGGCAGAGCCGCCTCACCTCGCGCTACACGCTGCTCGAGCCGCTGCGCTTCCATCTCGCGCGGCTGATCGAAGAGCGGCGATAATCGCGCGGTGCCCGGCCTCGACATCGCCGCGATCGGCGGCGGCACCGGCCTCTCGACGCTGCTGCGCGGACTGAAGACGTACGTCGACAACAGCGGCGCCTGGTCGATCCGCCACCTCGGCGCCATCGTCACCGTCACCGACGAAGGCGGCAGCTCCGGCGTGCTGCGCAAGGAGTTCGGGATGCTGCCGCCCGGCGACATCCGCAACTGCATCGTCGCGCTCGCGGAAGAAGAGCAGTTGCTCTCACAGCTCTTCGCCTACCGCTTCGACACCGACTCCGCGCTCAAAGGCCACTCCCTCGGCAACCTGCTGCTGACTGCGATGACCGACATCACCGGCAGCTTCGACCGCGCCATTCTCGCGGCCTCGGAAGTGCTGGCCATTCGCGGCTCGATCTATCCATCCACACTTGCGGATGTCCGTCTCCGCGCCGTTCTGGAAGGCGGGACGGAAATCCTTGGGGAAGTGGCGATCAGCGGCTCGGTCATCGGCGAAGAGCCGCACCAGGCCAGCCGTCACGCGCGCATCCAACAGCTCGCCCTCGATCCGCCCGACGCGCAGCCGACCGCCGGCGCGCTCGCCGCCATCGCCGCGGCCGATCTCATCATCATCGGGCCCGGCTCGCTCTACACCTCGGTGCTGCCGAACCTGGTCATGGAACCGATCGCCGCGGCGCTGCGCGAGGCGAAGGCGCTGCGCGTCTACATCTGCAACGTGATGACGCAGCCGAACGAGACCGACGGCTACAGCGCCCAGGAGCATCTCGCCGCGATCGTCGAGCACGCGGGCCTTGTGGTCGACGTGATGGTGATGAACGGCCGGCGCCCGTCGGAGACGATCCTGCAGTCGTACGCGGCGATGAACCAGTTCCCCGTCGAGTTCGACCTCGACGCCATCCGCGAGCTCGGCGTCACACCCTTCTTCGGCGACATCATTGCAGAGGACAACTACGTCCGGCACGACCCGGCCGCGCTGGCGCAGACCATCTTCCGTCTGTACGACCGCTACGGCCGCACGCTGGAGCGCATGAGAAAAGCATGAGCAACAATCTCGAAGTGGTCATCCTCGCCGCCGGTCTCGGGACGCGGATGAAGTCTGCGACCATCAAGATCCTCCATCGCGCCGCTGGGCGGCCGATCATCGACTACGTGCTCGATCTGGCCGGCGGCGTGTGCGAGCGGCCGCCGGTGATGATCGTCGGGCATCAGCGCGATGCCGTGCGCGCGGCGGTCGGCGAGCGCGCGCGCTTCGCGGTGCAGGAAGAGCAGCTCGGGACCGGTCACGCGGTGCTGCAGGCGGCGTCGGTGCTCGAGCCGGACGGCGTCGACGGAAAACAGATCCTGATTCTTTCCGGCGACGTGCCGCTCACGCGTCCCGAGACGTTGCGGCGGCTGCTCGATCAGCACGAGCGCGACGGGAACGCACTCACGCTGCTGACCATGACGCCGTCCGATCCGGCCATGTACGGGCGCATCGTGCGCGACGGCAGCGGCGGCGTGGCGCGCATCGTCGAGGTGAAGGACGCGAGCGACGCGGAGAAGCAGATCGGCGAGGTGAACGGCGGCATCTACGTCTTCCGCGGCGAGCACCTCTTCAGCAACCTGCGCAACCTCAAGACCAACAACGCGCAGAAGGAGTACTACCTCACGGATCTGCTGCAGGTGCTGCGCGAAGGCGGGCATCGCGTCGGCGCGGTGATCGCAGACGACGCCTCGGAGGCGCTCGGCGTGAACTCGCGCGCGGAGCTGGCGCAGGTCGAGGCGGAGATTCAGCGGCGCGTCGTCGAGAAGCTGATGAGCGAAGGCGTGACGTTTCGCAATCCCGCCACCGTGGTCATCGACTCGACCGTCACCATCGGCGCCGATACGGTCGTCTATCCATTCGTCACGCTGGAAGGAACGACGTCCATCGGGAAGGATTGCGTGGTCGATCCCGGCGTGCATCTGGTGAACACGCGCGTCGGCAACAACGTGCATCTCAAGAGCGGCACCGTCGCCGACGACGCGGTCATCGAAGACGACGCCGCGGTCGGGCCGTACGCGCATCTGCGGCCGGGCACGAAGCTCGGCAGGCATGTGAAGGTCGGCAACTTCGTCGAGACGAAGAAGGCCGTCTTCGGCGACGGCGCGAAGGCGTCGCATCTCTCGTACATCGGCGACGCGGATGTGGGCGCGGACGTGAACATCGGCGCCGGCACGATCACCTGCAACTACGACGGCGTGAACAAGCACAAGACCGTGCTCGAGGACGGCGTCTTCATCGGCTCCGACACGCAGCTCGTCGCGCCGGTCCGCGTCGGCCGCGGCGCCTACGTCGGCGCCGGCTCGACCATCACCAAAGACGTCCCGCCCGACGCGCTGGCGCTCAGCCGCACGCCGCAGAAAATCATGGAAGGGTGGGCGACGCGGAAGAAGAAATCGAAGGAGTGATCAGCGGCGCTCGACGTCGACGCGCATCGTGCCGTAGTCGATCACCACGTTGAAGTTCTTCAGGAAGTTCTGGCCGATGATGCCGACGGCCTGCTCCTTCTCTTCCGAGGAGTACATCGGCAGCGTCTTGAACGTGCCGGCCCAGTGGCCAAGGCCGATCTCGACGTTCTCGATCTTCGCGCCGTGCTTCATCGCGCCGCCGAGGCCTTGCAGCGTGGCGTTGTGGCCGGTCGAGCCGAACAGATGCACCGGCAGCGAAGCGAGCTTCGACTGGTTGAGAAACGTGATCTCCGAGCCGGTGTCGAGGACGAAGAGGAACCAGCCGCGCCGGTTCACCGCGCCGCGCACATGCGGTCGGAAGCCTTCGAAGAAGAGGTTCTGCTCCGCGCCGGCCTGATGGTCGCGCGCGGTCAGATGCGTGAACGTGGCGCGGCGGCGGTTGAAGTCGAGCTCGAGCCGGAACTCCTTGAGCAGCGCCGAGCCGAGGAGAAAGTCGATGCGGTACTCCTCCTTCTCCTTCTTGTTGATCAGGAACTTCATCTTGTCGTCCGGCATGATCGCCACCGGCACGTTCTCGATGACGATGGCGCCGAGCTCGAGGCGGTCGACGAGGCCGAAGCTCACCGGGATCGGTTCGCCGAGGAGACCGAAGAACGTGCCGGGGCTGGTCTGCAGTCGGCGGATCGGCAGCGATGAGGCGAGCCGCTCGGACATGATCGACAGCACCGCGCCGGAGTCGATGATGGCCGGCGTCTCGCGGCCGTTGGCGCGCGTCGTCACCCGCGGGACCTCGGGGCGGCCGAAGTGGAACGGCAGCGAGTCGTGCGGCGCGCCGCTGAAGCGATACACGGGCGTGTTCACCAGCGCCTGCAGGTAGTCGATGTGCCACTGCCGCACGTTGAGGCCGTGATCGACGGCGCTGTGCGCCCACTCGAGACTGGCGTCGATGTTGTTCGACAAGTACTCGACCTGCGAGAGATCCCAGGCGATCTGCGCGTAGGTGGTGCGGAACGGCTCGAGATCGAGTCCGTCGCGCAGCGCGGCGCGCGCCTGATCGAAACGGCCGGCGGCGAGGTAGGCGGCGCCGATCGCCGCGAGGTCGTTCGCGGTGCGCCGCGGCCGCGCGGCGATCGACGGCGCGAGCTCGATGGCGCGCAGATAGTCGGCGCGGTGGAGCATCGACTGCAGGTCGGAGCCGCGCTCGATGTTCGACGGCAACAGATTGAGCGGCACGATGGAGACCTCGTTGTAGAGGGTGCAGCCGGCTGCGAGCAGCAGCACGAGGAGCGCGAGTCGCCGCGACATGCAGCGATTCTAAAGGCCTTATGGAATTTACCTGTGAACTCGTGCGAACAGCTCGGCGGCGGCGCCGCCGGCGCGCGCGGCGTGATCGCGCAGCGGCGTGCCGTCGCGATCGCGCGCATCAGCGAGCGCCGGCCAGCGCGTCAGCGAGCGCTCCAGCAGCTCCGCATCGCCTCGACGGATGGCATCGAGCGCGTCCTCGATCTCCGTGCCGAGGAGCGCGCCGCGCATGCGGAGATACTCGATGGCCCAGCCGGCCGGCGTCGCGCCGAAGCGCGCGTCGCGCGCGTTGAGATCGGCGCCGGCATCGAGCAGCAGCTCGACGCACTCGCGATCGCCCAGCTCCGCGGCGTAGTGCAGCGCCGTCGCGCCGTCGTCGTTGCGCGCGTGCACCGCGGCCGGATCGCTCGCGAGAATCGCGCGCACGCGCTCGCGGTCGCGCGCGCGCACCGCCTCGATCAAGTCAACCGTCATCGCGGCGAACCATGATACCGAGCTCGCGGATCTGGTAGGCGAGCGCCTGCCGCGACATCTGCAGCGCGTTCGCGGCGCGGTTCTGATTGCCGTTCGCGTGCAGGAGCGACTGCTCGATGAGGTCGCGCTTGAAGCGCGTCACCGCCTCCGCATACGAGCCGGCGGCGAGGCGCGCCGGCGCGACCCGGCGCAGCCGCTCGGGCAGATGCTCGACTTCGATCTCCTTCGCTTCGCCGGCCATCGCGTGCGCGGCGCGGACGGTGTTCTGCAGCTCGCGCACGTTGCCGGGCCAGGGGTAGGCGGTGAAGATCGCCTCGACGTCGACGGAGAAGAGCGCCGCGCCGTTGCGGTGCTTGTCGCGCTCCGCGGCGAGGAAGTGACGCGCCAGGAGCAGCACATCGTGACCGCGCTCGCGGAGCGGCGGCAGCGCGAGCTCGACACCACGAATGCGGTAATAGAGATCGTCGCGGAAGCGTCCTTCCTCCACCGCGGCTTCCAGTTTGCGATTGGTCGCGCTGACGATGCGCACGTCGGCCGAGCGGCTGGCCGCTTCGCCGACGCGGCGGAACTCGCCTTCCTGCAGGAAGCGCAGCAGCTTCGCCTGCGCGGTGAGCGGCAGCTCGCCGATCTCGTCGAGGAAGAGCGTGCCGCCGTCGGTGGTCTCGATCAGGCCGGCGCGGTCGCGGTCGGCGCCGGTGAACGCGCCGCGCACATGGCCGAAGAGCTCACTCTCGATCAGGTTCTCCGGCAGCGCGGCGCAGTTGACCGCGGTGAACGGGCGCGGACGTCGCGGCGAGTGGCGGTGAATCGCGCGCGCGACGAGCTCCTTGCCCGTGCCCGACTCGCCGAGGATGCAGACCGCGACATCGCGACGGGCGATGCGCGTCACGAGTGAGAAGAGCTCGCGCATCGGCGCCGATTGGCCGACGATGCCGTCGACCGTTTCCGCGCGCGGCGACTGCGCCTGCTCGTCCTGGTCGAGCACGCGGCGGAGGCGGTGGTTCTCGGCGCGCGTGCGGAAGATCGCCGCGACGGCATCGCGCCCTTCGGCGCTCCAGCGCGCGCTTCCTTCGACGAACAGCAGCTCGCGCTCGCTGCACTCGATCCAGTCGGGCGAGTCGTTCTGCTGGAACGGTTGCGAGCCGATCGCGTTCCATTGGCCGAGGCGGTTGCGCGTGGCGAAACACCACCGCGGCTCGAAGTCGTGCGGCTCGTACGGAAAGTCGCGAATGGCGGCGTTGCGGAGCACGCGCAGCTCGAGCTCGACCGGCGCCGGCGCCGGCTCGAAGTGCAGGCCGTGCTGCTGCGCGAGCTCGCGGGCGTGATCGACGGCTCCGTCGCGAATCGCTTTGCGGAAGGTGAAGAACGGATCGCTCTCGTCGGCGGCGTTCGCGGCGAGACGCGCGCGGCGTCGCGACAGCTCGGCGTTGCCGGAGCGGCCGGCGGAGCGGAGCTTCGTGGCGCGGCGCTCCAGCCAATCGAGCTCGTCGAGGATCAGCGCCGCCGCTTCCTCGATCTGGTCGTGCTGGCCGCGCCGCTCGAACACCGCCTGCGCGGCGCGGCGCGCGTCGGCGAAACGGCCGCGCGTGAAGTCGAGATGCGCGGTGAGGAGATCGATCTCCGCGAGGCGCAAGGCGTCGTGCGTGGTGCCGTAGTAGCGGCGGAGGCGGGCGATGCGCTGCGACGCGTGCGCCCACTGGCCGGCGTCGGCGGCGAGGTAGGCGAGCGTGAAGAGGATGCCGCCGGCGGCGCGGTCGCCCTGCGTCTCCTCCACTTCCTGCAGCGCCTCGATTGCGACGGCGCGCGCCTCGTCCCACGCGCCGGCGGAGAACTTGGCGAAGAGGCGGTCGAGCGATGCGTCGACGCGCTCGATGACGTTGCGCGCGCGGCGGTGCGATTCGGCGGCGTTTACGAACGCGGCATCGTAGTCGCCGCGCTCGAGGGCGCGGTAGGTGGCCAGCCGGGCGGCGAGGTAGTGCTCGGGCGGCGGCGCATCGCCGTCGCCGTGCAACGCGCGCTCGTAGGTGAGGCGGATGCGCTCCTCGTCCGTCGACGGCGCGCACGACGCGAGCGCCGCGCGTGCGTCGGCTTCGCGATCGAGGAGGCGCAGGATCTCGGCGCGCAGCAGTTCGGCGTCGAAGCCGCGCGACGGCATCCGCTCGAGTCGCGCCAGGGCTGTGGCATAGTCGCCGGTGTGGCGCTCGACGCTCGCGAGCACCAGCTCATCGCCTTGCGCCACTTCGCGCGCGTCGCGGTAGCGGCCGCAGTCGATCAGCGCGTGCGCGTAGCGGCGAGCCAGCGGCGGCGTGAGCAGCGACTGCGGCACGCGGCGGAGCGCCTCGACGGTGGCGGCGGCGGTGGGCCAGCTCGTCTCCTCGAGAACCGCGGCGGCGCGCTCGGCGTCGCCGGCATCGAGCCAGAGCAGCGCCGCCTGCACGCCGCTCGCGTGCGCGGCCGCGGCGCGGCAGATGGACGGGCGGGAGGCGGGCGGAATGCGCCGCGCCGCTTCCGCACGTGTGGAAGTGCTGACGAACGTGAAGACGTCGTTGCGGATGGACGTCACTCCGTCCACGACCAGCTCCTCGAGCGCGCCGCGGAACAGAAAGTCGCCGAGGAAACGCGTGGCCACGTCGCGCGGAACGTCGTCGCCGAGGAGCGCCAGTGCCCCGATGTACGACCGCGCCGGCTCCGCCAGCGCCGGCAGCGACGCCGCGGCGGGCGGCACGTCCCCATGGGCGAGGTACGCCCCGAACGCGTCGGACTGCACGAAGGCATCGAGGTCGCGACAGCTCGCCACGAGCGCCTCCGCCGCCGCCAGCCGCGGCGCGACGACGAACGGGCGGGCGGCGGGAAGGCGCGGAGCGGCGAGGTTGGGGATGATGGAGGTGGTCGGGTGGGTGGTGGTGGTGGATTGCTCGATGGTGTTGCGCGCGTCGGGTGTGTCTGTGCCGTGGTCATGCGACGCGCCGCGATCCGCAATCCGTGAAGTCGCGTGGCGCGCGTGTGCGGACGGGCGCGCTTGCGAGCCGCCGTCGACATCGCGCGAAGTTGCGATGTGCGAGTTCGCCGCCTCCTCCACCAACCACGTCCCATGCCGCGCATGGGCGAGCAGCTCGACCACCTCGCGCGACCCGGCATCGAAGGCGTCGTCATCGGCGACGACGAAGACGTGGCGCGCGTCCGACGTCGCGGCGATGATCCGCTCGGCCACGGCGGGCGGTGCGAGGGCGCGGTCGCGGTCGCGCAGGAGCGGGCCGAGGGCGGAGTAGCGTTCGAGCGGTGACGCGCCGCGGAGGACGAGCACGCGCAGCGAAGCGTCGAGCTGGGCGAAGCGTTCCAGCGACTCGATGCACTGCGCGTCCTCGTACACGAAGCGGCCGTCGCTGAGCGTGTGCAGGCCGTCCGGGAGCGGCGAGGCGATGGCGCCGCAGGCGCTGGCGCGCAGCCAGCGCACATCGGCCGTCACGTCGCGCGCGACACGCGCGAAGGCATCGGCGTAGACCGCATCGGCGCGGGCCCAGGAGTGGCCGAGGATGTCGAGCTGCGCGCCGATGGCCTCGGCGAACTGCTGCGCGATCGTCAGCGGCGGCGGCGCGGTCGACGCGTCGCACGCGCGCGCGGCGACGCGCACCAGGCGCACGTCGCTGCCGCGCTTCTGCACCACCATCCACTCCGCCGGATCGAGCTCGCCGTCGGCCACGCCGGCGAACTGCAGCAGCGCCTCGTGCGCGGCGAGCTGGCCGAGGAGCGAGAGACGATCGCGTCCGCCGAGCTCGCCCACGTCGGCCAGCGGCGTCGCCTGCAGCTCCGCGCCGAACGGCAGCGAGCAGTGGCGCAGCGTCGCCAGAAGCGCCGCATCCCACGCGAACGCGCGCGCGGAGACGCACACCGCTGCGCGGCCCCGCCGCGCGCCACTTCGCATACTCATGCAGGGATGGAACTCAATAGTAGCGGAAAGGTGTCTGAGGCGAAAGATCGTCCCGCGCTACAATGCGCGCACTTTTCGCATGTAGTTCATACAGAGGGAGACCCGCATGAGCGCTGTGCCGCAAGGAACTGTCCCGCAAGGCCATCCCGACCAGGTCGGATGGAAACCGGAAGGTGGTCCCGGCAGCTTCACGCCGTACATCCCTTCCGACACGATCCTGCCCGAGCTGACCGCCGTCCCGGTCATCGTCGGCACGGTCCTCGGCATGATCTTCGGCGCGTCGTCGCTGTATCTCGTGCTGAAGGTCGGCCTGACGGTCAGCGCCTCGATCCCGGTCGCCGTCATCTCCATCACGCTATTCAGCCTCCTCTCGAAGATGGGCATGCGCAACGCCACCATCCTCGAGAACAACATCGTGCAGACGGCCGGCTCGGCCGGCGAGTCGATCGCGTTCGGCGTCGGCGTGACCATGCCGGCCATCCTCATCCTCGGCTTCGATCTCGAGATCACGCGCGTGATGCTGGTGGCCGTCCTCGGCGGCTTGATCGGCATCCTGATGATGATCCCGCTGCGGCGCGCGCTGATCGTCGCGCAGCACGGCATCCTCAAATACCCCGAAGGCACCGCATGCGCCGAAGTGCTGAAAGCCGGCGCGAGCGATGAGTCGCGCGCCGCGGCGTCGGACGAGGCGAAGCGCGAGCAGGAAGCGATGGGCGGCGCCGCGACGAGCGGCAAGACGATCTTCACCGGCTTCGGCATCGGCCTCATTTACAAGACGGCGATGGTCGCGCTGCGCGGCTGGAAAGACACGCCGAGCAAAGTCTTCGGCGCGCCGTTCACGGCCGCGTCGCTGTCGGTCGAGATCTCGCCGGAGCTGGTCGGCGTCGGCTACATCATCGGACCGCGCATCGCCGCGGTCATGTGCGCGGGCGGCGTGCTCGCGTACCTCGTGCTCATCCCGATGATCAAGTTCTTCGGCGCCGCGCTGACGACGCCGCTCGCGCCGGAGACCTCGATGCTGATCCGGGACATGGGTCCCGGCGACATCCGCAACGCGTACATCCTCTACATCGGCGCGGGCGCGGTGGCGGCGGGCGGCATCATCAGCGTCTTCCGCTCGCTGCCGATCATCTGGCACGGCATCAAGGGCGGCATGCGCGACATCTCGAACGCGCGCGGCGGCGCCGACACGCCGGCCGTGCCGCGCACCGATCGCGATCTCTCCATCAAGCTCGTGCTGATCGGCATCGTGGCGCTGCTGGTGGTGATCGCGTTCTCCAGCCCGCTCTACGTCGGCGGCACCGGCATCGCGGCGCGCATCGCCGCGGCGGTGCTGATCATCGTCTTCGGCTTCCTCTTCGTGACCGTCTCCTCGCGTCTCACCGGCGAGATCGGCTCGTCCTCGAATCCGATCTCCGGCATGACCGTGGCCACGCTGCTTCTGACCTGCCTCTGCTTCGTGATCCTCGGCTGGACGGGCAACAACTACTTCGTGACGGCGCTCTCGATCGGCGCGATCGTCTGCATCGCCTCGTCGAACGGCGGCACGACCTCGCAGGATCTGAAGACCGGCTTCCTCGTCGGCGCGACGCCGAAGGCGCAGCAGGTGGCGATTCTCATCGGCGCGCTCGCCTCGGCCGTCGTGCTCGGGCCGATCCTGCTCAAGCTGAACAACGCCTACTCCGTCTACGTCCCGGTCGGCGCGACCGGTGCCGGCATCACGTCGGGCTCGGCGCGCGCGACGGACATCGCGCCGAAGAGCGAGTTCCACGGCCGCACCACGGTGCAGGGCCTGATGCTCAACGGCGGCAGCGACACGAAGGAGTACAACGTCTGGTTCCGCCCGGGTGTCGAGGGCGCGAACGCGGAAAAGTACCTGGTCGACGACAATGGTAAACCTGTTTACTATGTCGATCCGGGGATCAACGGCGCGATCCGCAAGCTGCCGAACGGCCGCGAGGTGACGAAGTTCGACGCGCCGAAGGCCACGCTGATGTCGTACATCATCAAGGGCATCCTCGGCGGGAAGCTGCCGTGGGGTCTGGTGCTCCTCGGCGTGATGATCGCGGTCGTCCTCGAGCTCTCAGGCATCCCGTCGCTCGCCTTCGCGGTCGGCGTCTACCTGCCGCTCTCGTCGTCGACGCCGCTGCTGGTCGGAGGCCTGATCCGCTGGGCGGTCGATCGCTGGATCGCGCGCAAGTACGAGGGCAAGAACCTCACCGAGGAGCAGTTGGTGGCGGAAGGAGACAAGAGCCCGGGCGTGCTGATGGCGTCGGGCTACATCGCCGGCGGCGCGATCGCCGGCATCCTGATCGCGTTCGTCTCGGGCGTGCCGGCCATCGAGCCGTTCAACCGGCGCCTCGGCGAGCTGGCCTCGCGCAATCCATTCGCGGAAGGTCCGATGTCGGATCTGCTGTCGCTGATCCCGTTCGTGATCATCGTGGCGCTGCTGTATCTCACGGGGCGCGAGAAGATCCTGGCGCGACGCGAGCCGGCATAGCGGCGGAAAACGCGCGACAATGAAAGGCGGGCTGCAGGGCCCGCCTTTTTTCATGTTCGGATTTCTCGCGATCGTCGTGGCCGTGATTGCGCTGGTGATCGCGCAACGCGCGCTCAGCAAGGTGGAGCGGCTGCACGAGGAACTGCTGCGCGCGCGGCTTTACGAGCCGGCAACGCGGGCGCCGCAGGCGGAACCGGAGGCGCAAGCACCGCCGCCGGTGCAGCCGCAGGCGGAAGTTCCGCCGAGCGTGCAGCAGCCGCCGCCGCAGCCGGTGATGCCCGTCTTCGAGCCGCCACCGCCTCCGCCGCGTCCGATCGTCACGCCCGTCGCGCCGCAGGTACCGAAGCGCTCCTTCGATTGGGAGAACCTCATCGGCATCCGCCTCTTCTCCTGGATCGCCGGCATCGCCCTGGTGCTGGCGGTGGTGTTCCTCTTCAAATACTCGGTCGAGCATGGGTGGCTGCGGCCGGCCATTCGCGCGGGCTTCGGCCTCGTCACCGGCATCGCCCTGCTGATCGTCTGCGAGCTGCGCGTGGCGCGCGGCTACAAGTTCACGGCGAACGCGCTCGACGGCGCCGGCATCGCCATCCTCTACGCCACGCTTTTCGCGCTGCACGTGCGCTGGCACCTCTGGCCGGCCGCGGCGTCGTTCGGCGGGATGCTGCTCGTCACGGCGGCGGCGGTCTTTCTCTCCACGCGGCGCGACTCGGTCTTCATCGCGCTCCTCGGCCTGATCGGCGGCTTCGCCACGCCGGCGCTGCTCTCGTCGGGCGAGAACCGGCCGATCGAGCTCTTCTCGTACCTGCTGCTGCTCAACGGCGGCATCTCCTGGATCGCATTCCGCAAGCGCTGGCCGCTGCTGACGGGCCTGAGCGTGGCGCTGACGGCGATCTACCAGTGGGGCTGGATCTCCCGTTTCCTGACCACCGGTCAGCTACCGCTCGCGGCGGGCATCTTCGCCGTCTTCGCCCTCGTCGCGGCGATGTCGCTCTGGCCGCGCGGCGACGGTGACGAGCGCACGGCCGTCTTTCACCGCATCGCCGCGGCGGGCGCGGTGCTGCCGCTGCTCTTCGCCTTCTTCACCGCGGTGGTGCCGGAGTACGGCGCGCGCTATCACGTGCTGTTCGGCTTTCTGCTGCTGATCGTGAGCGGCCTGGCCGCGATCGCGATCTGGCGCGGACCGCAGTGGCTGCACGCGCTCGGCGCGCTGGCGGCGCTGCTGACGTGGTTCGTCTGGCTGTCGGTGTCGTACGTGCACGCGGCGTGGCCGTGGTCGCCGGTGTGGCTGGCGGCGTTCGTGGCGCTCTACCTGATCGGTCCGCGCAACGCCATCATCGCCGCGGGACTGCTCTTCTACGTTTTCGCCGGACTGGCGCTGCGCGAGCCGACGCATCAGGCCACGCTGATCGGGGCGATGTTCGCGCTGCTGCTGGCGGTCGGCGTCGTCGCGTGGCGGCGCGCGAATGCAAACCTGCCGACGGTCGCGGTCGCGCTCTCTTCTCTGGCGCTGATGCTCTGCAGCGACGCGAGCGTCTGGCTCGTGCTGGCCGGGCAGGCGGCGCTGCTCGCGGCGACGCTCTTCATCGATTGGGTGACCGGCCGCCGCGCGCTCGCGGTCGGCGCAGTCTTCTTCGTCGCGCTGGCCATCGTCGCCGCACCGACGATTCTGCCCGACCAGACGCTCGCCTTCGCGGGCGTGCTCTGCGCGCTGCTCATCGCGTGGCCGCTGATTCTCGGCGAGCGCGTGCAGTCGTCGCTCGCGCCGCAGTTCGCCGCCTGCCTCGCCTGTCTCGTCTTCGGCGTCGCCGCCTACCAACCGCTGGAGACGCTCGGCTACGACGACGTGATCGGCCTGCTGCCGCTCTCGCTCGCGGCGGTGCTGGTGGTGCTGCTGTGGCGCGACCTGCGGCTCTCGCCGCGCGTGGTGTCGCGCGTCGCCCTCGTCGCCGGCAGCGCGCTCGCCTTCATCACCGCGGCCGTGCCGCTGCAGCTCGAGAACGAATGGATCACCATCGCCTGGGCGCTCGAAGGCGCGGCGCTCGCCTGGCTCTACCTGCGCGTGCCGCATCGCGGGCTGCTCGTGGCGAGCGCGATGCTGTTCGTCGCCGTCTTCGTGCGGCTGATCTTCAACCCGAGCGTCTTCGACTATCACCCGAAGAGCGCGACCGCGATCGTGAACTGGTACCTCTACACGTATCTCGTCGCCGCGGCGTCGATGTTCTTCGCGGCGAGGCTCTTCCCGCGGGCGGTCGAGGCCGCGCGCGGCGCGCTCGCCGGCGGCGGCACGCTGCTGCTCTTCGCGCTGCTGAACATCGAGATCGCCGACTGGTACTCGGTGGGCGACACGCTGACGTTCAACTTCCTCTCGTCATCGCTCGCGCAGGACCTGACCTACACCTTCGCCTGGGCGCTCTTCGCCATCGGCATGCTCGTGGCCGGAATCACGCTGCGGCTGCGCGGCGCGCGCGTGGCCGCGCTCGGCCTGCTGCTGGTGACGGTCCTCAAGTGCTTCCTCCACGACCTCGGCCGCCTCGGCGGTCTCTACCGCGTGGCCTCGCTCTTCGGGCTGGCGGTCTCGCTCGTGCTCGTCGGCGTGCTGCTGCAGCGCTTCGTGATCAGCCGAGAAACTTCTGACGCTCCGACCGGCACCACGTAGCGGCGATCCTGCGGGCCGTCCAGCGCGGCATGGCGCGCGCGAGCCAGATGTGCGCGGCAATGACCACGTTCATCCCGATCAGCGCCTCCAGCGAGGCCGTGCGCCCGAGAAAGGGCATGCGCGCCTCCGGCCAGCGGAAGAAGAGGTAGTCGACTGCGGCGAGCAGCACGATCTGCAGCACGTCGCGCAGCAGAGCCCGCCGCCGCGCGCCGCGGATCTCCCGATGCGCATCGCAGACGACCGCGGGCGGACAGGCGTCGGGCGTGACCCCGGGAAGCAGCTCGTTCTCGCGCATGATCAAGTGGACAATTGGGTGCGAATAACTATTCCCCGGAGCTCGGGCGAGCTCCGAGGAACAGTCTCTCACCGATTCCTCAACCGCACGCTCTGCGCGATCAGGTTGCCGGACCCATCCTGAAACGCCTTCACGATCACGGTGTCGTTGACGCGCAGCGCCGACGCGGTTGTGTTCGTGTTGGCTTTCGTGCGGACGATGAAGTCGTCGCTGACCCAGAGGCGGACGACGCGGTTGGTGTCGCGGTCGCGGAGCGAGATCGTCGCGGCGTCCTCGAGCGTTTCGGTCACCGTGGCGGTGATGGTCACGATCGAGTAGCGCGTGACGGCGTCGCCCAAGCCGCCGCCCGTGGTGCCGCCGCCGGTGCCGCTCGTGCGGACGGTCGAGGCGAGGAACATGTCGCCGACGCGGTTGTAGCTGCCGGCGATCTCGACGCGGTCGCCGACGCGCAGATCGCGGGCGCGCATCATGTCGCCGCGCGCGTCCTGCGCCTGGCTCATGTCGACGCGCACTTCGCCGCGGCCGTCATCGACGTACGCGTAGTCGAGCCCGGTCTCCATGCGCGTGACGCGGCCTTCCAGCACCGTCACCACGCCGCCGCTGTTCGTCGCGCTGCCGCCTTCCTGCACCGACTGCGTCACCTCGATGCGCCGCGCCGTGACCTCGTCGCGCGTGGCGTTGCGCGGATCGGCGTCGATGCGCACGCGGTCGCCGACGTCGAGATTCGCCACCTGATACGTCTGCCCGCGGTACGTCACCGGCGTGCCGCGATAGGTGCGCACGGTGAGCATGCGGCGGTCGAGCGTCTGGATGACGATGCGGCCTTCCTTCTCGTTGATCTGGCGGATCGTTCCCTCGATCGTGCCGGTCGTGGCCGTGGTGGTGCCGGTCGGGCGATCGTCGGTGGCGGTGGAGACGCTGTTCGGATTGCGCGTCTGGCCGACGCCGACCGGCGCGGCGGCGATCTCGCGGCCGAGGAGCGTGATGCGGTCGGCACGCACGAGATTGTTCCCGCGATCCGTGCCGCGCACCTCGATGCGATCGCCGACGCGGATGTTCGAGAAGCCCGACGAGCCGGTGAAGATCTCCGGCTTGCCGGCGATGACGGTGCCGAATCCGTAGAACGTCGTCGACACCGAGTCGGCCTCGACGGTGATGCGCGAGACCTGATCGTCGTCCGACTCGATCTGCAGCCGGTTGCGTCCCTCGTCGACGTCGACGACTGTCCCGGTGAGCGGACGATACTGCGCGAAAGTGGACACCGCCGAAAGCAGCAGCAGCGCGCAAAGCGCTGAAAAGCGCATGGTCCGAGCCATGGAGTACCTCCTGTTGCCCGCTGTCAGCGCAAACGCTGCGCCTACGCGCGGCGCTCGGAGACCACGCGGCCGGCGATGACGCTGCGCTGCACCGCGCGGTCGTCGCCCATGAAGATGAGGCCGGCCAGCAGATCCTCGATCGACTCCGCGCGCGCGGTGCGGATGGCCAGGAGCGGCGTGCCGTGCACGTCGAGCACGACGAAGTCGGCCGACTTGCCCGGCTCGAGGCTGCCGGTCTCGCCGTCGAGCGACAGCGCGCGCGCGCCGCCGAGGGTGGCCAGATACCAGAGGTGAAACGGGCTGAGCGAGACGCCCTGCACCTGCTGCACCTTGTACGCGTCGGCCATGGCGTTGAACATCGACGGCGTGGTGCCGGCCCCGATGTCGCTGCCGAGCCCCACCACCACGCCGGCGCTCAGCACACGATGCAGCGGAAAGAGACCGCTGCCGAGGAAGAGATTCGAGTTGGGACAGTGCGAGATGCGCGCGCCGCGGCGCGCCAGCAGGTCGAGCTCTTCCGGCGTCAGCCAGACGCCGTGCGCGAGCACGGTCCGCTCGTCGAGCAATCCATAGTCGTCATACACATCCGCATACTCCGCCTCGGGGAAGAGCTCCTGCACCCAGCGCACCTCGTTCTGATTCTCGGAGATGTGCGTGTGCACCCAGGCGTCGGGAAACTCTTTCTTGAGCTGGCCGGCGCAGGCGAGCAGCTCCGGCGTCGAGGTCGGCGCGAAGCGCGGCGTGATCGCATAGCGCAGCAGCCCGCGCTTGTGCCACTTCGTCAGCAGCGCGCGCGACTCGTCGTACGACTGCTGCGGCGAGCGGTCGAGCAGATACTCCGGCGCGTTGCGGTCCATCATCGTCTTGCCGACGATGCCGCGGAAGCCGCGGCGCTCCGCCTCTTCGAAGAAGATCTCCGTCGCCGCGGAGTGAATCGTCGAGAAGACCAGCGCGCAGAGCGTGCCGTTGCGCAGCAGCTCGTCGTAGAACGCCGTGGCCACGCGCCGCGCGTGCACCGGATCCTCGAACTTCCGCTCGGTCGGGAACGTGTAGCGATTCAGCCATTCGAGCAGATGTCCGCCATACGAGCCGATCATCTCGAGCTGCGGCGCGTGCAGGTGCGTGTCGATGAAGCCGGGCGCGATCAGCGCGCCGTTCGTGTCGACGACGTCGCCCTCGGGCGCATTCCGCCATTCCCCAATTCCGGAGATGCGTCCTTCCGGATCGACGGCAACGTAGCCGTCGTCGTAATGACGGTACGAGGCGGCCACGTCGCCGGCGAACGGATCGGCGACGGGCGTGAAGATGCGGCCGCGGTAAATCTGCAAGCGCGCTGATTGTACCGGCTCACTTCAGCGCCTCGATCCTCCAGGTGAACTCCTCGACGAGCCGCGCCGACCAGCCGCTCTGCACGAAGGCGAGGCGGCCGTCGCGGTCCACAAACCAGGTGGTGGGGAAGCCGCCGATGTGTTTGCCGGCATAGCCGTCGTCGAGCAAAACGCGGAAGTCGTACTTGTGCGCGGCCATCCACTTGCGCACCTGCGGCGGATCGTTGTCGTTGTTGATGGTCAGCACGGCTACACGAGGATCGCTGGCGTATTTCGCGGCGAGCTTCTGAAACTCGGGCATCTCCTTGACGCACCAGGAGCACCAGATGCCCCAGAAGTTGATGACCACCACTTTGCCGCGCAGGCTCTCGAGCGCGAGCGGCTTGCCGTCGAGCGTAGCCAGCTTGAACGGCGCGGCGCTCTTCGGCGCGGAGATGCGCGAGGCGAGCACGCGCGCGCGCCGCGACTGCGACTCGCCGGCTGCGCCGCTGCGCGCGTAGGCATCGTAGCCGCGCAGCGAGCCGTGCTCCTTGCGATAGAGCTCGCGCAGCGCGTTGTCGTTCGGGTTGATGCCGTGACCGGCCAGGGCCAGGCCGGCGCGATACTGCGCGGCGGCGCGCGCGCCGTCGCCGCGCGCCTCGTACCAGCGGCCGAGGTGATAGCGGAGCAGCGGCGACTCCGGATTGAGCTCGAGCGCGGCGAAGAGCTGATTGCGCGCGCGATCGGGCTCGCCCTTGCGCAGCAGCACCCAGCCGAGCGCATCGCGGGCGACGGCGCGCAGCTTCGGCCCGACCTCGGTGATGTAAGCCGGGTCTTCGCCGGGATTGGCGAGATAGCGCTCGATGCCGTCGACGGCCGCGCGCGCGGCCTCTTCGGCGTCTTCGAGCCGCATGCCGCGATCGGCGAGCTCGTTCGCCGCGTCGACCACCGCGAACGGCAGGATCGGCGCGAGCGGCACGAGCTCGCGCGTGAGGCTCACCAGCTCGTCGGCGTCGACGTCCTTCTCGAGCTTCAACAGCGAGAGCAGCGCGCGCACGGAGTTGCTGCGGTCGATGGTCGCGTCGTCGACGCGATAGGCGAGGATCTCGCGCAGCAGGCGGATGCCTTCGCGACGTACGCCGGCATCGCTCTGCATGGCCTGGCGATGCTGCTGCGCGAACGCCGAGTAGCGAAGACCTTGCGCCATCTCCGCTTCCGCGGAGTGCGGCGCATCGCGCAGGATGCGCGCGATCCACTCCGCCGCGCGCTCCGGCCGCCGCTGCCGTTCGTACTGCTGGGCGATGGCCAGCCAGACCGCCGGCCAGTCGCGCTGCGCGACGAGCGCGCGCATGTCGCTCTCGATCTCGCCGACATGCTCCGGCAGCGAAGCCGCCGCGCGCCAAAACAGCGCGTGTGTGCGCGTCGCCACCGAGCGCTCCGCCGCCTCTTTCGCCAGCGCGTATGCCTCGGCGTACCTGCGCTTGTTCAGCAGCCACTGCGCCGGCTCTACGTACGCATCGACCTGCGCGGGATCTTCGGCGCGAATCGCCGCGAAGAGTTTCAGCGCCTCATCCGCCGCATCTTCGCGCGCGTCGTACAGCAGCGCGAACGCGCGCATCGCGCGCACTGCCGGCGTCTGCGTCCGCGACGCGAGCAGCGCGCGCGCCTCCGCGGCGCGGCCGGCCACGATCAGCGCCTGCACCCGCGTCCGCACCAGCACCTCGTCCGGATCGTTGCCCGCGAGCGCCAGCATGCGCGCGCTCGTCTCCAGCGCCCGCGCGCGCTCCTCGTCCGCGAGCGCCACCGTCGTCGCCGCGAACCACGACCACGCGTCGTCCGGCGCCGACTGCATCAGCGCCGCCGCAATGCGCCGCGCCGCTTCGAGCGACCGGTTCGTCTGCGCCGCGGCGTAGAGCGCGCGCTCCTGGGACGTCGGATTCGCGATCGAGGCGAAGTCGTGCAGCACGGCGTCGTAGTCGCGCTGGCGATAGGCATCGACCAGCGACGCCTGCAGCGGCGCGGCAAGGAGCAGCAGCAGTGCGCAGCGCAGCATGATCAGAACCGCACGCCGAACGAGAAGCGGAACGTGCGCGGCTGCTGATACGCGGCCTTGCTCGTCGGCTGGCCGAGGTTCGCCGGCAACTGGTAGTTCGCGACGCCTTTGCATTGCGGGCTCGCCGTCGACATGCCCTGCGGACACTCGACCGGCTCGCTCGTGAATGGATTGAACGGCGCGAGATTGCGATCGGTCAGCGCGGTGCGCACGTTCTGGCTGACGAACGAATTCTCGACGTGCTGCTCGTTGAAGGCATTCGTGAGATCGGTCTCGATGAACGCCTCCACCGCGCCGATGGTGCGGCTGTAATTGAGCGCGACGCTCGTGCTGGAGATGTCGTCGAGGCGCAGCGAGCCGCGCGGCCGGAAATAGTACGCGTGGCGCGTGACCGGATTCACGTAGCCGGGGTTCTTCACGTACGCGCGCGTGTCGACGTTCCCGATGACGTTGAACGCGCGCGCGCTGTGATACGTCTCGAGCAGCGAGAAGCTGAAGCGGCCGAGCGCCGTCGGCACCTCGTACGTCATCCACGCATTCGCGCGATGCCGCTCGTCGCCCGACAGGCTGCCCATCGGCGCGTAGGCCGCGTAGCCGTTGTACTCGTGCAGGTACTGCTCCGGGCTGCGGATCGTGACGACGCCGGCGAGCGTCTCCTGCTCGACGTTGCCCTGCAGCCGCGAGAGCGTGTAGTTGCCGCCCGCCACGATGCGGCGATGGCGCCACGAGCCCTGCAGCACGAGGCCTTCGTAGTCGCGGCGCAGGCCGGCGTCGCTGTTCTCGATCAGCACCTCGTTCGCCGGACGGCCGAGGAGATCGATCACGCGCGCGTTCTCCGGCGTGAGCCGGTACGCGTAGAAGTCGTGCCAGCGGCGGCGGATCAGATCGACGCGCGCGGTGGCCGCCGAGCCGAAGTCGCGGCCGTAGCCGAGCGTCGTCTCGTCCATCACCGGCGCCTGCAGATCGCCGGCGAGCGCCTCGAGGCCGCCGGTCGACGCGGCGTAGGCGAGGTCGCGATTCTCCGTGCCGCCGACCGAGTCGAACCAGGCGAACACCTGCCGCAGCACTTCGTCGGCAGAGAGATACGGACCGCTGCCGTCGTTGATCGGATCGCCTTCGTACGTCCAGCCGAAGAAGCCGCTGTCGCCCGCAGGCGAGGTGGCGATGGCCACGAACTGATCGACCTTCGCGGCGTAGCGGCTCAGGCTCGCGCTGACGCGATGGCGCCCGTCGCCGAGGAGATCGACCACCACGCCGAGTCGCGGCGACCAGCGCGAATCCTTCGCCTGTTCCGCGCCGCCCTGATCGCTGCCGTGGCTGCGGTCGTAGCGCAGGCCGGCGTTGAAGGTGAGCCGCCGTCCCCAGTCGATGCGGTCGTTCACGTAGAGTGAGGTCGTGCCGAAGTCGGAGCCGCGGCTCGGCAGCAGCACCGGATACCACTCGATGAACGACTCCTCCGGCTCGACCTGCAGATAGGTCTGCCCGTTCACGTTGACGGTCGTGCCGAAGACGTAGAAGTCGCTCGCCGACGAGTGCGGATCGTCGCTGGCCAGCTCGTGAAAATCGTTCGCGCCGGCGACGATGCTGTGCGTGCCGAAGCGCGGTGAGGAGAGGAACGTGGTCGACTTCACCAGCAGCTCGTGATTGTCGTGGTAGACGCGATTGCACGCGCCGCACGACGGCGCGGCATTCAGCAGCGCGTTGGTGTTGAGGTCGAAGAAGACCGTGCCGCCGACGCGCGAGCGATCGGTGGGACCGCCGCGCAGGTCGAAGTCGCGGCGCGTGTACTGCGCCTCGACCACCGACGGGCCGAAGAGGCCGGAGTAGTGGCCGGCCAGCAGCGTCTGCGGCTCTTCGAGATCGTAGAGCGCGCGCAGGTCGCCGGCGGCGTTTCCGCCGACGAGGTTGTTCTCGTCGAGGGCGACGTGCGTGTACGTGGCCACGAGCGTGTGGTTCACGCCGGCGTTTCCGGTGAGCTTCAGCTCGTACCGCTGCTCGTCGTTGCCGCGCACGAATCCCTCGCGCGTGGTGATGGTGGTGCGGTTCTCGCGGCGCCGCGCCGAACGGCCGGCCGCGAAGACCCACAGCCGGTCGGGCACGATCCGTCCGCCGGCGGTGGCCTCGAAGTCCTGGTCGATGTCGTGGAAGCGCGCGCCTTCGTCGGGCGCCGGCGTGCGCGCGTTCCAGCGGTCGCTGGTGAGCGTGTCGCGCGCGCTGCCGCTCCATTCGTTGCCGCCCGACTTCGTCACCACGCTCACCACGCCGCCGGTGAAGCGGCCGTACTCGGCGGAGATGGCCGCGGTCAGCACGGTGGTCTCCTGGATCGCATCTTCGATGAAGAGGTTCTGCGGCTGATTGCGCCGGTTCTCCGAAACGACGGCGCCGTCGACGACGAAGAGGTTGTCGGTCGACTGCGCGCCGTTGATGGTGAGGTGATTGCCCGGACCGCTGTCGTGCACGCCGGCGGCGAGGCGCGCGACGTCGAGGATGCCGCGGCCGATCGGCAGCGCGTTGACGACTTCCTGGGCGAGGTTCGTCGCCACCTGCGGCGTCTCCATGGCGACGTCGTTCGCCTGCACGACGGTGATCTCCTCGGCGATCATCACGCGCATCTCCACGTCGACGTTCGCGAGCTGGCCGACGTGCAGCTCCGCCGCGCGCGCGACGGTCTGCATGCCCGACATCGCGAACGTCACGCGGTACGTGCCCGGCGGCAGCGCCGGAAAGAGGTACGCGCCGTCGGCCGAGGTCTCGCGCGAGCGCGCGCCCTGCAGCGCCGGCGACGTGACGGTGACGAGCACGCCCGGCAGCGGCGCGCCGTTCGCGGCGGCCACGCGCCCGCCGAGGGTGCCGGTGGAGGTTTGTGCGAAAGCAGGAATCGCGGCGAGGAGCAGCAGTGCGATGCGGAGCGAGTTGCGCATGTACGGAGAGACGGAACGTTTGCGCTCCTGATTACCATGGCGCGCATGCGCGATCTGCTCGCGGACGCGGAGCCGGTCATCCGACGCTGCCTGGCGCGGCGCCGCGGCATGTACGCGCCCGACGATTTCGACGATCTGCACAACGAGGTGCTGATGCGCCTCGTGCGCCGCCTCGGCGATCGCGACGCCGCGCCGATCGAGCAGTTCGATGACTACGTGGCCATGGTCACGTATCACGCCGTCGACGACTACGTGCGCAAGCGCGGACTGCCGCGCGACGACGAAGCGACGGCGCCGGATGCGATGCGTGTTGTTGATGCGTCGGCGGCGCGGCGCGTCGAAGCGCTCGAGATCTGCGCGCGGCTCTGGAGCGAGATCCGCGAGCTGCCGCCGCGCCAGCGCGTCGCGCTGCTGCTGCACCTGCGCGACGAGTCGGGCGAGACCGCACTCGCGCACTTCGTGATCAGCGCGGTGGCCTCGCCCGACGAGTTGGCGGCGTCGATGGGAATGACGCGCGACGAGCTGCTCGCGCTCTGGGACGAGCTGCCGCTCGACGACCACCGCATCGCCGCGCGCCTCGGCGCGACGCGGCAACAGGTGATCAATCTGCGCAAGTCGGCGCGCGAGCGCCTCGGAAGGAGAATGGCGGCGTGGTAATCCGCGGCACGCGGAGCGCGTCTCCCGATATGCGATGCATCTGACGACGGAACAGATCGAGCGGCTGCGCTCGCGGCGCGCGAACGGCAGCGAGCTGTTTGCCGCGCACGCGCATCTCGCGGAGTGCGAGAGCTGCCGCATCGCGTCGATCGATGATGCGCGCGTGCTCGCTTTGCGTGACTCGTTGCGCGAAGAGGCGAACCCATCGCGCTGGCCGTGGTGGCTTGCCGCCGCGGCCGCACTGGCCATCGTGGCAACGCTCGGCGTGATGCGCCGTCCCGATCCCTACCTCCGCTACGACCTCCGCCTGCCGCCGATCGCGAGCGAGCTGGCGGCGACGGCGCACGCGATGCGCGGCACGCGCCTCGGCGCGAGCACGCTCGAGCCGCTCGAGCCGGTGGGCAGCGTCGTGGTCAGCGGCTCGCCGCGCTTCGCCTGGACGCCGGTGCCGGGAGCGCGCTACCGCGTCGAAGTGTTCGATGCCTCGTTCCGTCCGGTGGCGTCCAGCCCGTGGCTCACGACGCACGTGTGGACTGCCGCACTTCCGGAAGGACGCACGTACACCTGGCAGGTGACGGCGCAGCGCGACGATGCCGTCGCGACGGCGCCGCAGCCGCCCGCTCCGGAGGCGCGCTTCCACGTCGCCGATCCGGCCGCGATCGCGAAGATCGCGCGGCTGGAGGCGGAAGCGCGGCCGAACATCGAGCTGGCCATCGCCTACGCGGAGGCGGGCGCGTGGCCGGAGGCGGAACGGGAGCTGACGCGGCTCGTGGCGGCAGGCGAGCACGCGGAAGCGGCGGCGCGGCTGCTGCGCATCGTGCAGGCGCACGCGTCGTGATCGCCCTCGTCCTCGCCGCAACGCTCGCGCAGCGCGCCGTCGACCTGACGAACGAGTGGAAGCTCGACGAGGCGGAGTCGGTCGCGCGCGCGGCGATGTCGGAGGCGATCGCCTGCGACGATCTCGATGAGCGCGCACTCGCCGCCGACGCCCTCGGCATCGTGGCGCGCATGCGCGGCAATGCGGACCTCGCCCTCGACTACGCCACGGAGGCGGTGGAGCTCGCGCAACGCAATTCGACTCGCGCGCGCACGCTGGTCGGGTTGGCGCGGATCGAGTACGAGCTTCTCGACCGCACCAGCGATGCGCGCGCACACCTGCAGCAGTCGCTGGCCGTCGAGGTCACGCCGCGCGCGCTGCTGAACCTCGGCATCATTGCCATGAACGAACGCGATCTGCGCGAGGCGGAGGAGCTGTTCGCACGCGCGGCGACGTTCTCCAGCGAGCCGCTCGTCGCGCTCGCCGCCGAGCACGACCTCGGATTCGTGAAACTGCTCCAGCACGAGCCGGCGCAGGCGCTCGCACATTTTCAGAAGGCGCTCGCGTACGACCGCGGCGCGCAGCGCGCGCGCATCCTGCTGGCGATGTCGGAAGCGCATCGCGCGCGCGGCGAGCTTTCGCGCGCGACGGCGGTGCTGCGCGATGCCGCGGAGGCGGCGCGGCGCAGCGGCGACGAGCGCGCACGCGCCACGATCCTGCTGCGCGAAGGCGACCTCGCCCTCGAGCGCGGCGCATTCGCGGCGGCGGAGCAGGCCTTCGCGCGCAGCGAGTCGCTCGGCGCGCGGCTGCACGACCGCGCGCACGTGGCGCTCGCGCGCGCCTACCGCGCGAAGCTGCGCCTGCGGCAGCACCGCTTCGACGATGCGGTTGCACTGGCGAAGCTGGCCGCGCGTGACGGCGACGCCGACACGATCGCTCAGGCGCACGCCATCGCCGGCAACGCCCACCGCCAGCGCGGCCGTCTCGTCTCCGCGCGCCGCGAGCTCGACGCGGCCATCGACGCAATCGAGCGGCAACGGACGCGCGCCTCCGCAGACGTGGAGGTGCGCCAACGCTTCTTCGAGCGCGAGACCGATCCCTACCTCGCCGCGATGGAAGTCGCGCTCGCGCAGCACGACGCCGCCGCCGCGCTCGCGTACGCGGATCGCGCCAAAGCGCGCATGCTGCGCGACGTCGCGCCGCCTTCACGCGCGGCGTTCAAGCCGGAAGCAGGGGAGGTGCTGGTCGAGTACGCGGCGTCGGGCGATGCGCTCTTCGCGTTCACCCGCACCAGCTCCGGCGTGCGCGGCGTGCGCATCAACGCGTCGCGCGCATCCGTCGCCGCGCTGATCGAGCAGCTCGCGCGTGAGCTGGCGCAGCGCAACCTCCGCTTCCGCGCCACCGCGGCATCGCTGCACGCGCTGCTCCTCGCGCCGCTCGCGCTCGACGCCGGGCAACGGATCATCGTGGTGCCCGATCAGGAGCTCTGGCGCGTGCCGTTCCACGCGCTCGTCGACGCGCACGGCCGCTACGTCGTCGAGCACAGCAGCGTGGCCTACGCCCCGTCGCTCGCGCTGCTCGCCCGCGCCACGCCGCGCACGTACGAGCACGTCTTCGTCGCCGCGAGTCTCGAGGGCGCGCAACGCGAGATCGAGACGATCGGCCAGGTGTGGGGCAGCACGCGCGCGACGCTCGTCGCGAACGCCTCCGAAGCGGCAGTGCGCAACGCCGCCGCGCGCAGCGACATCATCCACATCGCCGCGCACGGCGCGTACGACGAAGCCGATCCGATGCAGTCGTACCTCGCGCTCTACGGCGGCCGCCTCACCGCACGCGAGCTCGCCCGCCTCCGCCTCCGCGCACCGCTGGTCATCCTCTCCGCCTGCCAGACCGCCGCCGGCCGACCCGCCGCCGGCGAAGGAATCGTCGGCATGCCGTGGGCGCTGCTGCTCGCCGGCGCCGAGGAGGCGGTGGTGAGCCAGTGGGATGTCGACTCCGCGAGCACCGCCACCCTGATGATCGACTTCCACCGCGCCGTGGCCAGCGGCGCTTCACCCGCCGCCGCACTCCGCACCGCCCAACTCAACATGCTCCGCCGCCACCCGTTCTACTGGGCCGCCTTCGTCGTGATCGGCCGCCGGTTCTAGGCAGCACGCTTTGGCTTCGGCAACGGATGGGGAACGACCGGGGGCCTCCGGCGGCCGGGGCCACAGGCCCCGGACCCCGTTGATTGGCCTAGCCTCCGCGACACTACCTTCCAAGCTCGCCACACAGTGTCGCGGAGGCTAGGCCAACAAATGGGGTCTGGGGCCCGTGGCCCCAGCCGCCGGAGGCCCCCCGGTCGTCCCCATCCGTTGCCGACGTCAGAGCATTCTGCTTACCGAGGCCCGCGCCCGGTGTTCGGCGCGATCGGCCGGCCGAGCACGTCGCGCGGTGAGGCGGACTGCGGCAGCGTGCGCAGCTCGCTCGCGCGCGCCGAACGTTGGGCGGCGAACTTGTCGGCGATGCGGAACGACTGCACGAACGACCAGAACTCCGGCAGCGACTGGCGCGACGTCGACGCGTACTCCAGCGAATAGAACGCGCCCGCGGCGGCGACGTAGCCGTCGACGAACGTGCGCGTACCGTTCGCGGCCACGCGCGTGTACGCGTAGCGGACGCTCGGCATGATCGGCGCGGTGGCGCGCGTCTGCACGAAATCGACGATCCGCTCGCCGCTTGCCGCTGCCGCGCGCGAGATCGACGGCAGCAGATCGCGCAGCAGCGCCTCGTCCGCGCGCGCGGCCGACGACGGCGCGGACACCAGCACGTGGAACCGCTCGCCGCGCGGCCCGAGCACCACCGCCGTGCGCGCATCACCATCGGACCAGCGCCAACCCTGCGGCGCGATTGCGGAGAAGTTGAGCGCGCGATGCACCATGCGCGACTGCGCGTGCGTCATCAGTGAGCCGAGGAGGAAAGCGAACAGCGCGAACCGTCGCATGACGCGAAGGTACTACAACTCCGTCAACTCGTCCGCGCGCTCGCCCACCAGCTTCTCGAGCACCATGGCCTGATGCTTCACCATCTCCACCGCCGCGTCGGCATCCGCGCTCGCTTCGAGCGCCGCCGGCAACGCCAGCGACGAGCGCGTCACCGACTCCATGAACGCGCTCTCGCTTGCGATCGGCAGTTGCACCGCCGCCAGCGCGTCGGAGGCGATGCGCGCACGGCGGTCGCGCTCCTCGGCGCTCTTGAAGCCGTCGTTGAAAATCAACAGCGTCGAGGCGATCTTCTCGTACAGCTCCGCCGTCGCGCGCACGTCTTCAAGGCAATAGTCGGCGATCTCGCGATGGCGTCCGGCGCGATACCACGTCTCCACCGAGCGCCCGTCCACGCCTTCGCTCTTCGACGTCTCAACCCCGAAGGCCTTGCAGGCGAGATCGAGGTTGAATTTGAACTGCCGCGCGTTCACGGTGCCGAAGAAATTCAGCGCCTCGCGCAGGTCGCAATTCGGATGGAAGCCGTAGCGATAGCCGACCAGATCGCGCTTCGGCACCAGGCCGTTGATCGCCGAGCGGATCATCAGGAACGGCCCGTCGAACTGCCGGCCGTTGAAGCTGATGAAGCGCGAGTCGCTTTCGAAGAAGCCCCAGAACTTCTCGAGGATCTGCTTCTCCGTGCCGGAGATGTAGGTGCGCATCCCGACTTTGTCGGTGCGGATGTCCGTCTGCCCCGGCACCTCGTACAGCGCGCAGGAGCGGCCGTCTTCGATGTTGATCACGCCGATGGCGACGATCTTTCCGCGAAACGGCGAGAGGCCGCCCGCGCGGCGCGCCTCTTCGGCGTCGCCCTCGGAGAGGCCTTTGATCATGTACTCACGAACGTAGGGATCGAGCTCTTCCCACGGCGTGCCGACGGTCTCGATGTCGATGACGAGTTTTTTCATGGACCTCGGTTATTTTAACCGAGTTCGCTCACGCCCCCGTCTTCAATTTGTCGACGAGCTCCTTCACCGCATCGGCCGATTTGCGCAGCGCGGCGTTCTCTTCGTCGGTGAGCTTGATCTCGATGATCTGCTCGAGACCATTGCGCCCGAGCTTCACCGGCACGCCGACGAAGAGATCGTTGTAGCCGTACTCGCCCTGCAGGAACGCCGCGCACGGAAGGATCTTCCGCTTGTCCTTGAGGATGGCCTCGACCATCTCCACCGTCGAGGCGCCCGGCGCGTACCAGGCGGAGGTCTTGAGCAGATTCACGATCTCCGCGCCGCCGTTGCGCGTGCGGTCGACGATCGCGGCGATGCGCTCGGCGGAGATGAGCTCCGTGATCGGAATGCCGGCCACGGTCGAGTAGCGCGGCAGCGGGACCATCGTGTCGCCGTGGCCGCCGAGGACGAAGGCATGCGTGTTCTCGACGGAGACGTTCAGCTCCATGGCGATGAAGGCGCGCATGCGCGCGGAGTCGAGCACGCCGGCCATGCCGAGGACGCGCTCGCGCGGAAAGCCGGAAACGCGCCGCGCCACTTCGCACATCGCGTCGAGCGGATTCGAGACGACGATGATGATGCAGTTCGGAGAGCGGCGCGCGATCTCCTTCGTCACGCCGCCGACGATCTCCTCGTTCTTCCACAGCAGGTCGTCGCGGCTCATGCCCGGCTTGCGCGGCAGACCGGCGGTGATGACCACGACGTCGGAGTCCTCGGTGCCGTCGTAATTGTTCGTGCCGCGCAGGATCGAGTCGTACTTCTCGACCGGCGCCGTCTCCGTCATGTCGAGCGACTTTCCCTGCGGCACTCCTTCGACGATGTCGACCAGGACGACGTCCGCGAGTTCCTTCAATGCGATGCCTTGGGCTACAGTCGCGCCGACGTTTCCGGCGCCAACGACGGTCACTTTCGTTTTCATGGCGCCGGATTCTATCTCCGATGCTTTCCGCCTTTTCAAGAACCGCGAACGCCATCGCCGCCACCACGAAGAAGAGCGAGAAGGAGCGCATCCTGGCCGCCTTTCTGGTGACGCTCGACGATGCCTCGCTCGAGCGCGCGGCGGTCTTTTTCTCCGGCTCCGCGTTCGCGCGGCGCGAGCAGCGCGTGACCGGCGTCGGCGGCGCGATCATCAGCGAGGCGGTGGCGGAGGCGACCGGCCGCACAATCGACGAGGTGTGGGCGCCGTGGCCCAAATACGCCGATCCGGGCGACACGATCGCGGAGTCGTTCGCCGATGATGCGTCGCGCGATCTCACGCTCACGGAAGTGGGCGAGTACTTTGATCGGCTGGCGTCGACATCCGGCGCGATCGAGAAGAAGAACGTGCTGGTCGAGCTGTTCGGCAAGGTCGACGCACAGGGCGCTCGCTACATCGTCAAGATCTTGACCAGTGAGCTGCGCATCGGTCTGGTGGAAGGATTGGTGGAGGCCTCGATCGCGAAGGCGTTCGGGCGAGCGCTGGCGGCGGTGCGGCAGGCGAACATGCTCACCGGCGACATCGGCGCGACGGCTCTGCTGGCAAAGAGCGACGCGCTCGGCACGGCGAAGATGTCGCTCTTTCATCCGTTCGCGTTCATGCTCGCGCAGCCGGAGGAAGATCCGGCCGAGATCGTGGCGGCGCTCGGCGCCGGCGCGTACGCCGACGACAAGTACGACGGCATCCGCGCGCAGATCCACACGGATGGACATGCGGAAGTGCGGATCTACTCGCGCACGCTCGATGACGTCACGCACCGTTTCCCGGAGCTCGCCGAAGCGGCGCGCGGGCTCGGGCGCGCGGCGATTCTCGACGGCGAGATCGTCGCGTTCCGCGAGCGCATCCTGCCATTCGCGATCATCCAGAAGCGACTCGGCCGGCGCGTCGTTTCACCGAAGCTGCTCGAAGAGGCGCCGGTGGTCTACTTCGCCTTCGACCTGCTCTATCTCGATGGCGAGGTGCTGTTCGAGACGCCGCTGCGCGAGCGGCTGGCGAAGATGCGCGAAGTGGTGCACGACGGCGCGATCCGCCGCGGCGATCAGAGCGCAGTGCGCGACGCCGCGCACGTCGACGCGCTCTTCGACGCGGCGCGCGCCCGCGCAAACGAAGGGCTGGTGATCAAGGATCCGAGCTCGGTCTACACGCCGGGACGACGCGGCAAGTCGTGGCTCAAATACAAGAAGGCGCTGGCCACGCTCGACTGCGTGGTGACGTACGCGCAATGGGGCAACGGCAAGCGGCGCCACGTGCTGTCCGATCTGACGTTCGGCGTCTCTCGCGACGGCGAGATCGTGAACATCGGCAAGGCGTACAGCGGCCTGACAGACGTGGAGATCGCGCAGATGACCGAGCAGTTCAAAGCGATCGGCGAGTGGGACGGCTGGCGCTACAAGATTCCGCCGGCGGTCGTGCTCGAGATCGCTTTCGACCGGATTCAGGAATCGAAACGGCACAAGGCCGGCTACGCGCTGCGCTTTCCGCGCATCGTGCGCATCCGCGACGACAAGACGGTCGAGCAGATCTCAACCATCGACGAGGTGCGCCGTATCTACGAAGGGCAGCTCAAGCGGGAAGCCCAGGAGGAATGACATGCCGCTCTACCGTTCCAATCGATCGAAGCTCATCGCCGGCGTCTGCGGCGGCCTCGCCGAATGGCTCGGCTGGGACCCGACCGTCGTGCGCGTGCTGTACGTGATCATCTCCATCGTGTCGGTCGCATTCCCCGGCACGATCGCCTACTTCATCCTCTGGTTGCTGATGCCGAAGTCGCCTGTGTACTGAGCAGGGAACGACCGGGGGCCTCCGGCGGCTGGGGCCGAGGGCCCCAGACCCCATTTGGTTGGCCTAGCCTCCGCGACACCGTGTCGCA
>DASVQE010000080.1:0-74736 GCA_036389275.1 Thermoanaerobaculia bacterium | reverse complement strand
GACCGGCACGAACAGCGGCGCCGACGCCACGACCACGCGCATCGACAACGTCACCATCGGCGAGCTCACGAACACGACGCCCGCCGGCACGGCCTTCATCGACTACCTGGCCGCGCCCTGCTCCTCCTACTTCTACCGCGTCAAGGCGTGCGATCACTGCAGCGTCACGGGCGACTTCTCCGCGGCGATGTCAACGCCGGCGACAGTGGCCCTGGCCGACGGCATCTCGCCGAGCGCGCCGAGCGCGCCGACCACGACCTCGTTCTCCTACGACGGCTCCGACTACACGCTGCAGTTGCAATGGCTGCCGGTGACGCGCACGAACTTCGACCAGAAGGCGGCGGTCACGCACTACATCCTCAAACGCTATCGAAAGCTCGCCTCGCAGGACGACAGCCAGTACGCGCTGGAATGGACGTCGGAGACGGCCTCGCCGATCTACTCGGAGAGCAGCACGGTCCTCGGCCCGAGCATGACCATTCCGGCCACCAACGGCGCGAACGGCAGCGGCCAGGACTACTCGTACAAATTCACCGTGACGGCGCAGTACGACTGCGCGTCGCCGCGGCAGAGCGCCGAGTCGCCGGCTTACGTGCTCTCGCGCTGCACGCCGACCTCGCCGAACATCATGTCGATCTCGTCGCCGACGAACGGCGGCGTCTACTCGCGCCCGTACGAAGTGGCCGTGCCGATCAAGCTCTCCGCGGGCGGCAGCGGCTGGACGCAGGCTCTCGTCTCGATCACCGACGCGAACGGCAACACCGTCTACGAGCAGTCGATGACCACGCCGACGGGCGGCTTCTACACGTTCCCGAACTGGGACGTCTCGGACATCAACGCGCTGCCGAACGGGCAGTACACGCTCACCGCGGTCGGACTGGTCGGCACCTGCCGCACCGATCCGATGACCGCCACGATCCGCCTCGACAACGGCTCGTGCGGCCTGAGCCTGGCGTCGTTCACCGCGTTGCCATCGACCGGCACGAGCTTCACGTTCAAGGTGCAGAACACCTGCGACGACACGTCGATCCGCATCGACAGCCTCGCCTTCACCTGGACAGGCGGCAACGCGCTCGGCCGCATCACCAAGCTGCAGTACAACGGGGTGAACATCACCGCCACGAGCCTGTACGGATCGGGGACGCCGATCCCGTTGACGACTACGCAGACCATCCAACCGAGCACGACCACGGCGGCGAGCTTCACCGTCACCTACTCGGTCTCGATGAAGACCACGCCGGCGATGGTGATCAGCTCGATCGCGGCGACGTCCGCGCCGGGTACTTCCACGACCACCACCACCGACGAGCTGCTCAGCGGATCGATTCAACCGTAGCGGAGAGGACATGCACGTGAAGAGGCAGAAGAACACGAGCAACGAGCGCGGCGCCGCCTTGATCCTGACGGTGATCGTCATCATGGTCCTGACCACGCTCGGCATGGCCATGGTGGCCTTCACCACCACCGAGGAGCGGACGGCGGTGTCGTATCGCGACACGCTGCAGGCCCGCGCGGTTGCGGAAGCGGGCGTACGCGTGGTGCAGGAGATGTTTCGCGATCCGACCGATCGCGCGCTCGTGCCGCTCTACAGCGCCACGACTGCCGACTGCACGGCGGGAACCGCGGACTACTGCGGCACCACCGAGGCGACGATCGAGACGTCGATGAATGCGAGAGGCATCTGGCGGAAGGCGCGCGCCGGTGCGTCGCCCGCGCGTTACACCGGCAACAACAACAAGCTCTTCACCGGCCCGTTCACCACCTCGTGGGCGCAGACCTTCGGCGGCACCTACAGCGCCACGTCCTCGAGCGACGTCTACGACCTGAAGTTCAACTGCACGAATCCGACGAGCGGCGCCGCGGTACCCTCGGCCAACTGCTGGCTCGACGCGCAGATCAACGCCATGTTCGACAACAGCGGCGCGTGGAACACGCAGCCGGGCAGGATCACCGACATCTCCTTCTACCGTCCGCCGATGATCGAGTCGACCGACCGCGCGTACGGCATCTGCATCGTGCGCGTGACGGCCCAGAAGACCGACTCGGCCGGCAACCTGCTGGCCCGTGACACGGTGGAAGCGGTGATCGGCGACAACAATCTCTCGCCGGCCATCCTCGGCGACGGCGCGGTCGATCTCGGGAACACGCAAGGCTGCGGCGACGGCTGCGAGCAGATCCACGCGAACGGCAACCTCACCGTCGGCACCGTCGACGGCGGCGACCCGAGCCTGAGCGCGATCGGCTCGATCTCCGGCACCGGCACGAACTCGACGCCGGGCACGAGCCCGGTGACGGCGCCGGCCATCAATCCATGGGACACCGTCTACAAGCCGACCAGCTCGGCCGACCTCGGCAAGTATTATCTCGTCACCGCGCGCCGGCTGCAGTCGGTGTGGCGCGACGACGACGCCTCGAACAATCCGTCGGCGCGCACCTGCGGCTACTCCACCTGCCAGGACTACAACCTCGAATACACCACCTCCGACGCCGTCCAGACCGGCGTCAACGCCCGCGGCAACGCCGCCGCCCGCGCCTACATGTACAAGTGGGACAGCACCAACAACGAGTGGGATGAGTGCTCCGGCCCGGCGGCGAGCGGCGGCACGATCAGTTGCAACGGCCTGAGCTTCGTGGTCACGCTGGCGGCCGACAACGCGGTCAGCGGCACCGGCGACAGCGCCGTCCTGCCGTTCAACAAGGCGGCGGTGCCGCAGACCGTCTTCGACATCCAGTCGGCGCTGTCGGGTGCGACGGTGCTGGTCGACGGCAAGTTCAAGAAGCACGGCTCGCTCGACACGACCATGACCGTCATCGCCGCCGGCTCGATCGTCTTCGAGTCGCAGACCAGTTGGCGTCCGGCCATGTCGAACAAGGTGATGCTCATCGCCGGCCGCGACATCGACATGTCGGCTTCGTGGAACAACGAGTTCCACAACACCTGCAACGGCACCGGCTTCTCGCCGTCGTCGGCGACGCTGGCCAGCCTCACCGCCGCTTCCGGAATCATGGCCGCGCACGAGCAGATCCTCGGTGGCGCGCAGACCAGTATGATCGGCATCATCCTGGCGGAGAACGAAGTCAACTTCGATCCGCAGGTCAACATCTCGACGGCGATCGACGTGGCCGACGGAGACCACGTCTACCTCTGCGACACGCCGGAGTATCCGTGGGTGCGCGCCACGAAGCCGACCGTCCTCTCGCTCAAGAGCGTTCCGGACTAGGAGACCACGATGTCAGTGCAGCGGAGCAGACGACACGATCGCGGCTACAGCATGGCCGAGCTGCTCACCGTGGTGGCCACGGTGGGCATCGTCGCGCTGGCGGCGTTCCCGGCGTTCATGCAGCTCATCCCGCAGTACCGCATGCGCGGCGTGGCCGCGGAGATCGCCGCGACGATGCGCATGGCGCGCGCGCAGGCCATCGGCACGCGCACGCCGTGGCGCGTCACCTTCGACGGCGCGAACAACCGCTACGCGATCTCGCGCCTCTCGACGCCCGTCACCACCGACACCTATGCGCTGCTCCAGCAGCCGGGCAACTGGGTGAAGATCAACGAGAACGGCCGCAAGGTCACCACCGACAACGGCATCTGGTGGAAGTACATCCGGGTGAAGGATATGGATCTGCGGACTTCCACCACCAACCCGTTCCGCGACGTCGACTGCAACTCCGGAGTCGACGTGATCTTCCTCCGCGACGGCACGGTCTACGACGGCTACAACTCCACCTGCGGCGCGACGAGCACGCTCACCTTCACCACGCTCCCGAGCGTGCAGCTCTACTTCAACAGCAGCTTCCTCCGCTACAACCGCTACTACATCCAGGTGGAGGAATCCGGGAACGTGAAGGTCGTGGCGGCGAAGGAATAGCGTCTCGGCAAGAGCTTCGCAGTAGGCTGCGCTCGTGACCGAGTCCGCCGGCGAAACCACCGGCCAGCAACCATCCAACGATGTCGGGCGCCAGACCGTGCGCGCCGCCGCCTGGGGCTTCGTGGCCGCCATGGGCAAGCGCGTGCTCACGCTGGTCGGCCTGGCGCTGCTGGCGCGCGTGCTCGCGCCGCACGACTTCGGCCTGCTCGGCTTCGGGATGATGTACATCACCTTCGCCGAGATCATCGGAGACCTCGGCAGCGTGATGACGCTGATCTACTGGCCCGAGCGTCGCGACGACGCCGCGCAGACGACGTTCATCATCAACGTCGCCGCCGGCATCTTCTGGAGCGTGGTCTCGTTCCTGCTCGCTCCCTACATCGCCGTCCTCTTCCACGCGCCGGCCGCCGCGCCGTACGTGCGCGTGCTGTCGATCACCACGCTCATCAAGTTCCTCGGCAACACGCACGACGCGCTCGCGCAGAAGGATCTCCGCTTCCGCGCGCGCACCATTCCCGAGCTGGCCCTGACCGGCATCAAGGCCGCCGTGGCGCTGCTGCTGGCCACCGTGTTCAAGATGGGCGCATGGAGCCTGGTCTGGGGACACCTGGCCGGCATCGCCTCCTGGACCATCCTGCTGTGGGTGGTCGTGCCTTGGCGGCCGTCGCTGCGCGTGCCGAAGGATCTGTTCCGCCCGATGCTCCGCTACGGCCGCAGCATCGTGATGGTGAACGTCCTCGGCGCGTTCATGTTCGACATCGACGCCGTCGTGGTCACGCGCTTCCTCGGCGTGACGGCGCTCGGTCTCTACCAGATGGCGGCGCGCATCCCCGACTCGAGCATCATGGTGGTGATCTGGGTCTGCAGCAAGGCGCTCTTCCCGGCCTTCTCGAAACTGCACGCCGAGGGCGGCGACGTGCGCGGCGCGTACCTCGTGGCCACGCGCTGCCTGTCGTCGCTCACGCTGCCGGCGGCGCTCGGGATGGCCTTTCTGGCGAAGCCGATCATCCTGGTCTTCTTCGGCAAGCAGTGGGTGGCGGCAGCGCCGATCCTGTCGATTCTCTCGCTGTATGTCGGCTCGCGCTCCGTCGACTTCGGCTTCGGCAACATGCTCAAGTCGATGGGACGTCCGAACACGCTGGTGAAGCTGAACGTGCTGAAGGCCGCGCTGCTGGTGCCGGCCGTCTTCGCCGGCGCGATGGTGAGCGCCACCGCCGTGGCCGCGGCGCTGGCGGCGGTCTACTTCCTCGGCACGATGATCTCGACCACCATCGCCTCGCGCATCGTCGGCATTCCGCTGCGCTCGATCATCCGCGCCTTCGCGCCGAGCGTGCAGTCGGGCGCGATCATGAGCGTGGCGCTCTACGGCTGGATGCATTGGTCCGGTCCGCTCGGTCCGCTCGTCCAGCTCATCGGCGGCGTGCTCCTCGGCGCGCTCGTCTACATCACCGCGCTGCGGCTGATCAATCCGGAGATCTTCGGCTGGCTGCGCAACATCGTCTTCGCGCGCAGCAGCCGCGCCGGCGAGAAGATGCTGCAGCAGGCGGCATCATGACGCGGCGTAGCGCGCACTGAGGTGCGCGATCAGCTTCGCGATCATCGCGTCGCGCGCCTGCTTCGCCTCGAAGGTGTGGCTCGCTCCCTCGATCTGCCACAACTCCACACTTCTGTCCTTCCGGAGACGCTTCATCGCACGCCCGGCGTTAAACATCAGCAGGTCGTGACCCGGATCGAACGTGGAGAAGACGAAGGTGAGCTTGCGGCCGGAGCCGACGATGGCGCGCAGGTCGCGGCCGAGGTCGCGCGAGGTCGACGTCGACTCGCCGCCGCCGGGGACGTGGCTGGCGGCGACGTCGCGGAAGCGCCGCATGATGGTGCGGACGATCTTCCCGACCTTCACCTGCCCGCGCAGCAGTTTCTTCCAGCGGTCCATCCGCCGCAGCGAACGCATGTACCAGTTCCACTTGCGATACTGCTCGGCGGGCGACGCGTCGAGCGACATCCCTTCGTCGAAGTAGAACGTGAGCGGGTTGATGAGGATGGTCTCGAGGATCGGCGCGTCGCGCAGATCGCGCGCGGCGTGGAACGAGGCGTAGGCGCCGGAGCAGAGACCGCCGAGGACGAACGACTCGGCCGGACGCTCGCTGCGCACCGCCTCGATCACGCGCGCGAGCACCGGCGTCGGGATCGGCAGGTAGGGATGGTTCTCGCGCGACCCGTCGTCGATGACGCTGTCGCCAAGGCCGGGCAGATCGAAGCGCAGCACGCGAAAGCCGGCCGCCGACAACGCTCGCGCGAGAAAGACGTACAAGCGATTCGGTCCGGCGTGATGGGTCGATCCTGCATTCGGCAACAGGATTGTCGCGCGTCCGCGCACGCCATCGAGCGGCTCGCTGAGGATGCCGAAGATGCCGGAGTAGTCGATGAGGGTTTCGCGAACGCCGTCGACGACGGCGGCTCCTCGGGTCCTCGGCTCCTCGGCTCCTCGGGAGTCTTCGCCGCCCGAGGAGCCGAGGACCCGAGGAGCCGAGGAGCCTCGCGCGATCCACCCAACAATCTCCTTCAGCGCTTCTTCCGGCAGCACGCTGTTGTGCGGCTCGACGAACATGCCGGCGAAACCGGGGAGCACGCGTTGCTCGATGGGGATGCCGGCGGCGGTCCAGGCGTCGCGGAGGCGGGTGTCTTCGGCAAAGTCGTCGCGGCCGACGATCAGCACGCGCTCCGCTTTCGGGACGACGTTCGTCAGGTTCACTTCGTTCAGCTCGCGCTGCGTTTCTGCGGTGATGAGGAAGCCGCCCGGCTCGATCGCGCCCGGCGGCGGCGGCGCGTTGCGGTTGGCCGACATCGACAGCACGCGCAGCTCGCGCAGGTAGTCGCGGCCGCGCACCGGCGGCGCCCACAACATCAGCGACGCCACCTCCTGCTTCGCCGCGACCAGCGCCGCGAGCGTCGCGCCGAAGCGGAGTCCGGCCAGGCCGATGCGCTCGCAGCCGGAGAGCTCGCGCAGCGTGCGCATCGCCTCCTCGATCGACGCCAGCCACGCCGCCAGCCGCTCCGGTTCTTCGTCGCTGCCGGCCGAGTCGCCGGCGCCGTCGTAGTCGAAGCGCAGCGCCGGCACGCCGGCCCGCGCGAGCTTGTCGGCGAGATGGCGCATGGCCCGGTGCGAGTTCACGTACTCGTGGCCGAGCGGCGCGCAGATGACAATGGCCAAGTCGCTGCGCGGCACATCGGCCGGCGCGTGATACCAGCCGAAGAGCGAACGCTCCGGAGGTCCGAAGTACAGCGGCCTGCGGGTGAGGCTCATACCTGGATCGGCACCGCGTCGCCGAGGTTCAGCGCCTCGACGAAGCCGCGAAAGCGAGGCGCGTTGCCGCGCAGCGTGATGCGCTTCTCGCGTCCCGGCAGCAGATGGAAGTAGTTGTCGTCGGCGACGAAGTGCGGCACGTCGAGGTGCGCCGCGTAGAGAAAGCGATCGCTGCGCAGCGTCACGTCCCACGCCTCGTCGCCGCTCCGCTCCGCGCGCGCGCTCACGCTCGCGCCGGCGGCGCGCTTCGGCTCGACGTTGCGCGTGAAGTGAAAGGCCTCGGCGATCACGCGCTCCTCCTCGCGCAGCGTGGCCACCGCCACGTCGTGGCTCGGCGGGCCGAAGCGGTACGCGTACGCCGAGTCGTAGAACGCGCCGAGGAGCGCGTCTGCCTCGAACATCCGCAGCGAGCGCGGAGCGACGTCGCACGGCGTCGAGACCTCGGCGATGACGACGTGATTGTCGCGCAGCAGCAGCAGCTCGAGCGTCGCGTGCAGCGGCTCGTCGCGCTCGTTGATCGCGTGCACGTGCAGGCCGTTCAATCCTTCGTCCGTGATCGCCACCGTCCGCGGCTGCCAGGCGCGGCGGAGATAGTAGAAGCACGCCTTCGGCAGGCCGCGGCTGTCGAGGATGCCCCAGCCGTCCGCGGGCCAGAGATCGCGGAGGAACCAGACCAGCGCGCCGTCGCAGGTGCTGTGCGCGCTGCGCCACTCCGCGTACGTCTGCGCCATCACCTCGCCCGTGGTCACGCGCGCGAGGTCGAGGTAGTTGCGCGGATCGATGGCGCGCCGCTGCAGCGGATCGACGCCGAAGAGCGTGCGCACGTAGTGATCGCGCACGTCCTCGAAATCCCAGCCGACGCCGACGTCGCCCGGCGTGCGGCTGCGCCAGTCGGGATGCGCGTCGAGCAGCTCGCGCTCCGGCACGTTCGCGAAGCCGAGGCACTCCGGCGCGAAGCGGATGCGAGCGCGACGCGCGTCGCTGACCGGCCGGTGATACGCGCCGATGCCGTAGTAGTGCACGAGGCCCGTGCTCGGATGAAACGGCAGCGTGCCGCCGGTCGGCGTCGAGGCGACGTAGACCGCGTCGTCGCCGAGCGCTCGCGGAATGGTCTCGGCGAACAGCTCGTTCGTCCAGAGCTCGCGCGGCATCCCGATCATCGCCGCCTGCTGTTCGACCTCGCTGTTGCCGCACCAGACCGCGACGCACGGATGCGCGCGCAGCCGCGCGATCTGCTGCCGCAGTTCCGTTTGTACGGATGTGCGGAACTCCGGATCGTCGACCGGGTAGTCCATGTTGGCGAAGGCGAAGTCCTGCCACACCAGGATCCCGAGCTCGTCGCAGGCGCGGTAGAACGCGTCGTCTTCGTACGGCATCGTCCCGCCGACGCGGATCATGTTCGCGCCGGCGTGTTGCGCGAGACGCAACGTGCGCGTCGACTCGCCCGGCGTCCAGCAGGCGCCGCGGCAGAAGAGCGGTACGCCGTTCACGCGCAACGTGAACGCGCCGCCTTCGCGATCGACTTCGATCGTGCGAAAGGCGACGTCGACCGACGTGCTGCCCACCGTGACGCGATGCAGCGCCGGCTCGCCGTGCGTGTGCGGCCACCACCGCCGCGGATTGCGCAGCAGCAGCCGCGCGGCGAAGGCGTCCGCCTCCGGCTCGAGCGTCGCCGTCACCTCGCCGCAGGCGACGCTGCCGCCGCGCCGCGCGCGCACTTCGACGATGCCGTCGTCGCCGACGAGGTACGCGCGCACGCTGACGTCGTCGTCGGGATTGACCAGCGCCACCTCGCGCCACGGCCCGACGATCGGCGCCGGCCCCGGCCACGCGCGCATCCTCCCGACCAGCGAGGTGCGGAACCAGCGCAACTGCTGCTGCGTCACGAGGCGCGTCTTCCAACGCGGACGCGGGCGTTTCTGCGCGAGCGCCGCATCGAGCGAGCGGCAGCAGATCACCAGCTCGTTGCGCGGCTGCAACTGCTCGCGCACGTCGACGTCGTGCCGCACGAACATGTTCGACGACTCGAGGATCAGCGCGCCGTTGAGCCACACCTGCGCGATCGTCGCCAGGCCGTCGAAGCGCAGCGTCGTCCCGCGGTCGCCGGCGTCGAAGGTCGTGCGATACCACCAGTCATGCGCGTCGTCGGGCGTCGTGCGTGTCTGCCACTGGTGCACGCGCTCGAGGTCGCGAGGATCGGCGATCTCGCCCGGCGCGGTGGCGGCGATCTCCCAATCCATCAGCCGTACCGCGCCTTGAGCGCGGCGATGCCGCGTTCCCACCGCTCGCCCATCGTCTCGAGCGGCGCGAGGTCGAGCGGCTTGCGGCGCGCCATCGTCCGCGCGAGCTGAAACTGAAAGGCCTTCGCCGACTCGGAGATCTCGCTGAACGCGCGCGTCGGCTCCTCGAGCTCGGGCTGGCCCTGTTCGGCCAGCCACCGCAGATACGTCGCCGCGAGCTCGTAGCACGCGCCGTACTGCCGCAGCGTGGCGAACGAGTAGAGATGAAACGTCTCGAGGCTCGCCTCCATCAGTTGCGGCAGATCGACGGCGAGCCGCTCGCGGAACTGCGTGAACGGATTCGCGCGCGGCACCAGACCGAGGTGCTTGCGCAGCAGCGCGAGCGACGTCTGCAGCAGCTCGGCGCTCGTGCGATGCGGCATCTCGCCGACCTTCGCGAACTCCGCGTACGGCGGCAGCCAGTGCGGACCGCGCTCGCCGCGCAGGCCGAGCAGATCGACGACGTCGTCGCCTTCGGCGCGGAAGAATCCGGCGTTGTGAAAGTAGGCGACCATCGGCCGCTCGACGTCGATCTCGACCACGGCCACGGTGGTCTTCACGTGCGACTGCTTGTACGCCGTGCCGGCCGTATCGGCGAGGTAGAACGAGTCGACTTCGACCAGCACCGGATTGCCGCGGCGCAACTGCTCCTCGATGTGCAGGTGCAGCGGACGCCAGAGCGCGAGCTCCTGCACGTGCACGCCGAAGAGGTCGTAGAGCTCGAGCAGCGGGAATTTGAAGAACGTCCACTGATCGCCTTCGAAGTCGATGGTCAGCGTGAACGGCAGTCCCGCCACCGGCTCGCGTCCGAGCGCGTGCAGCAGCTCGATCCAGACGTCGACGTAGCAGTTCGTCTCCGCCCAGATCCGCTCGGCGCCGTGGATCGTGTGGCAGCGATACGTCTGCGGGTCGAGGGCCAGGACCGCGGTCATAGTCCGAGGATGCCGCGCACCTCGGACGGCCAGCGCGCCACTTCGAAGCCGTGCTTGCGGAAGAGAGCGAGCGTCACGCGCTCGAGGCCGAAGCCGACGCACGCCGAGTGCGCCACCGCGCCGTCGGCGCTCTTGATGTGAAAGGCCTCGCCGAAGTGATCGAGGTGATAGTTGCTCGACGCCACGGCGGTCAGCTTCTCCTCCGAGGCCACCGGCGCGACGAGCTCGAACTTCAGCTCCTGCTCGCGCTGCGTGGCCGCCATCACCCGGCCGCCGCGTCCGAAGAAAGGATCGTTCGCCAGCACCGGCTTCGCATCGAGACCGACCGCGCGCAGCATCGCTTCGCCGCGCTCGATCCAGTGGTCGCGATGCGCGAGCGCCTGGTCGGGCGTGCCGAGCCGCACCAGCTCGTGCATCCGGAACGCCTGCAAGCGCGCCGGATCGTCCGACGGCTCGTGACGAAAGACGAAGCCGCGCAGGTCGACCGTCCGTCCGCCCTCGGGCAGCGTGCCGGTGACGGTGGGATACAGCGGATAGCAGACCGCCGGCGTCATCATCACGTCGGTCGCGCTCAGATGGCCGCTCCAGTCCTTTCCTTCCGCCTTCGCGCTGGCCAGCTCGAGGAGCTGCCGCTCGTTGCCCATGAAACTGTGCACCGATCCCATCAGGTTCGGGAACGTCTCGAGGTGATCGGTCTGCTGATAGCTCTTGCGGCTGAGCAGCGGCGGAAAGCGGATCACTTCCGGCTGCGACTCCGCGGTGTTGCGCGAGACGTACGCGTCGAAGCCTTCCAGCACCGCCTCGAACGCGCCGGCCAGCCCGTACACGCCGCGCACTCCCGACGGGATGAGCAGCCGCGCCTCGACCAGCTCGGAGAGATAGCTCTGATACGGATCGGCGGCGACGGTCATCAGGTCTCCTTCAGGGCCAGGAGCATGGTGGCGTTGTGAGCGAGGATGCGGTCGTTGTTGACCATCAGCGCCGCGCCGTACGCGTCGCGCAGATGCCGCGCCAGCGTGAACTTCGAGTCGTTGCGATAGCCGGAGATGCCGCAGATGATCATGGCCCGCTGCACGATGTCGACGACGAGCTGCGAGGCGGAGACTTTCAGGTTGTTCACGCGCGTGCCGAAGGAGAAGGCGCGATAGGCGTCGATGTCCAAGTCGGCGGCGAGCATGCGCGCGTACTCGGCGGCCGTCGAGTGAACGGTGTTGCGCATGTTGCCGAGCTGCACGTCGACTTCCGCGAGACGCAGGATCGAGGGGCTCGGATACGGATTCTTGCGCGCCTCGGCCCGCGCGAACGCGCGCGCGCGACCTACCGCCTCGGAGGCGATGCCGAGCCAGAGGGACGACCAGACGATGTGCGAGACCGGATGCATGGTCTGGCTCAGCACGTCGTCGAAGGGCGTGTTCAGGATCTGTTCGGCCGCGCCTTCCGACGTCACCACGAAGCCGGAGCTGCAGGTGCCGCGGAAGCCGAGCGTGTCCCACGTCGAGATCGGCTCGAGCTGCGCCTCGCGGCGATTCACCAGCACGGCCACCTGGTCCGAGGCCGCGGCGTCGGGCGCGCGGCGGCTGGTGATCAGGATGTAGTCGGCGTGCTCGCCGTACGAGATCACCGGCGCTTTTTTCGTCAGGCGGAAACGCTCGCCTTCGACTTCGACGGCGCAGATGCTCGAGCGGAGATCGCCGCCGACGCCGAGCTCCGTCGTGGCCGAGGCGATCAGCCACTGCTCGTCGACCAGCGCGCGCAGATACTTTTCGAAGTAGGAGGAGCTGCGGCCGTGATGGACGATGCACGCCACCTGGATCTGGTGCATCGCGAAGATCATGGCCGTCGACGCGCAGTAGTGCGCGAGCGTCTCGCAGATGCGCGCGATCTCGACGATGCTCAGACCCATGCCGCCGAGGTCGCGCGGAATGTAGGCGCTGAGAAGCTGCCGCTCGCGCAACGCGTCGAAGGCTTCGCGCGGAAAGCGCGCCGCGGCGTCGACGTCATTCGCGGCCGGCGCGACCACGCTCTGTCCGAGCTCGCGCACCTCGCCCAGCAACGCAGCAAAGTCGACGCCGGAGACCGGCTGCGGCCGCGTCACCGTCATTCGACACCTGCACGGTCGCCGGTCAACTCTTCGACCGCCGCCGCCAGCGAGGCGATGCTGCCGAAGGTCTTGCGGCTGAGCATCGAGTCGGGGAACTCGATGTCGAACGCTTCCTCGAGGGCGAGCATCAGCCCGACCGTGGCCAGTGATGTGAGACCCGCGCTGTAGAGATCGCTGTCGTCGCGCAGCTCCGCCACCGGAACGCTCAAACGGCCGTGCTGCCCGACAACCTCTCTCACCTTGTCGACGTGCATGCTCTCCGATCCCCAAATGCCGAACTGCGCCTTGGGCGCGCCGCAAGACTTGTGCCGGTGCTATCGTCCCGCGCATGAACGAGCGCCTGAACGCCCACGGCCAGCCGGTCGGTTTCGCGGTCGAAGGATGGATGCCGCGCGCCTTTCCGCCGCGCACGCCTATGCTCGGCCGCTACTGCCGCGTCGAGCCTCTCGACATCGACCGCCACGCCGCCGAATTGCACGAGGCGAATCTCGATGACCCGACGGGACGCAACTGGACGTATCTGAACAGCGAGCCGTTCACCGATCTCGACGCGTATCGCACGTGGCTGACGAAGATGAGCGCGACGAACGATCCGTTCTTTCACGCCATCGTTGACGCGCGCACGAACCAAGCGGTCGGCGTCGCCGCGTACCTGCGCATCGATCCGCCGAACGGCGTCATCGAGATCGGGCACATCAACTTCTCGCCGCGCCTGCAGCGCACGCCGGCCGCGACGGAGTCGATGATGCTGATGATGTCGCGCGTGTTTGACGAGCTCCGCTACCGCCGCTACGAGTGGAAGTGCGACGCGCTCAACGAGCCGTCGCGCCTCGCCGCCGCGCGCCTCGGCTTCACGTACGAAGGGCTCTTCCGCCAGCACCTCGTCTACAAAGGTCGCAATCGCGACACGGCCTGGTTCTCGATCCTCGATCGCGAGTGGCCGGCGCGCAAGGCGGAGTTCGAGCGCTGGCTCGCGCCGGAAAACTTCGACGAATCCGGCCGGCAGCGGACGTCGTTGCAGCGCGTCTAACGAGAGGCATCGCGCGAGCGTCTCTTGCTGTATGAGACGCACGTTCGCGGTCCTGCTGCTGCTCTCGTTCCGACTCGCCGCGCAACAGGTGGCCGATCCGGAGTTCGACGCGCGCGTGGCCTCGCCGCGCTACGCACGCTCGCATCCGCGGCTGCTGTTCGACGAAGGCCATCACAACGTGCACCGCACGTCGACGACCTACAAGGCCTTCGCCGATCTGCTCGCGAACGACGGCTTTCGCATCGAGACCAACAGCGAGCGCTTCACCGCGCGGTCGCTCGCGCCGTATCGCGTGCTGGTGATCGCCGGCGCGCTCGGCGCGCCGCTCGACGATCCCGCCGCGAACGCGCCGGCGTTCACGCCCGACGAAGTGGCGGCGGTGCGCGACTGGGTCCGCCGCGGCGGCGGCCTGCTGCTGCTCACCGACCACGAGCCGGTCGCCAGTGCCGAGGCGGCGCTGACGGAGGCATTCGGCATCGTGCCGTCGCGGCGCGTCGTCGTCGACTCAGAGCACGCCATGCCGCGCATGCACCCGTCGAACGTCGTCGCTACGCGCGAGAACGGGCTGCTCGCCGCGCACGCCATCACCGCCGGCGCGCAACGGGTGATGGTCTTCGGCGGACAAGCGCTCCGCTTTCCGCGCGGCGCGACGATCCTGATTCGCACCGGCGCGCAGGCGCGGAATGACGACGGCGGCGCGGTCGACGGAAACGCGCAAGCGGGCGCGCTGCGCTACGGCCGCGGGCGCGTCGTCGTCACCGCCGACATGGGCATGCTCTCCGCGCAGCTCTTCACCGAGAACGGCACCACCAGCCCGTGGGGCATGAACGTGCCGGGCATCGACAACCGCGCGCTCGTCCTCGGCATCGCCCACTGGCTGGCGCGCTGACGCTCAAAACCGGCGCGACACCGCGAGCGACCAGGTCGTGCCCTGCGCAAACGTTTCGTCGCCGTGGCTGCGCGAGAAGAGCTCGCGGTAGACGCCCGGCTGCACGCCGAAGGCGCCGAGGCGGAACGCGTACGCGGCGCGAATGCCGCCGTTCGTGAAGCCGCTGCCTTCATCGATCTCGCCGCTCCAGCGGCCGATGGTCTGGTGTTGCCCTTCGAAGCGGAGCGACAGCGCGCGAACGTTCGGACCGAGCGACCAGACGAACGTCGACGGCGCGCGGAATCCCTCGTCGTTCTCGACCACGCTCAGCCGCGCCTCGACCCGCGCGAAGAGCGCGCCGTGCGCGTACTGCAGCGCGAGCCGCGGCTGGAACGTGCCGCTGCCGAACTGCAGATGCTCGTGCCGCTTTCCTTCGCGGCCGAGGACGATCGGATCGGGCTCGGTGCGTCCGAGCGGCAGCGTGAGACCGGCGCCCGCGACGAACTCGCCGATGCGATGCTCGAGCGCGACGCTGGCGTCGCCGATGCCGCGTAGCGTTTCGGTGCGGTGATGGATGTCGCCGTACGGCGGCATGAACGGCTCGCCGGCAAGCGTCGTGTAGCGGATGTGCATCGCCTTCACGTCGTACGGCAGCGTCGCGTTGAGCTGCCATCCTTCCCGAAGTCCGTACATCACGCCGAGGTCGTAGTGCGTGAGCGCCAGACGCGCGCGGTGCAGGTGCGGCTCGATGGTCGTCTGCGCGCACTCCGGCGCGACGTCCGGACACTCGGCCACGTGCGACGTCGAGAACGTCCCGTACGCCGCCGACCAGGAGACGCGCCACTGTTGCGGCGCGACCATCACGTCCGCCTCTCCGCCGGAGAGGTTGGGGTTCGCTCAGGCCGGTCAGGCGAATGCGGCCGGCGCCAGCGCGAGCAGCAGGAGCGCGAGCAGCGCGCGCTTCATCGCGCCGCCTCCGCCTTCTCGATCGCCGCCAGCACCTCGTCCCACATGCCGCCCGTCACCTGCTCGACGAATCGTCCTTTCGCGTCGTACACGCGGATGTACGGCAGCGCCTCGGCGCGAAACTCTTTCGTGGCCTGCTTCGCCGCGGCGTTGTCCCAACGGCCGATGTTCACGCGGCGCAGCGCCAGATCGCGCTTCGCGCCCGCCATGAGCTGCTGCAACCGCGCCTCGAGCACGCGGCACGGCCCGCACCAGTCGGCGTAGAAATCGACGACCGTGACCTTGCCTGGCGCGACGATCTTCGCGATCTCGACGCGCTTCTTCCCGTCGTACGCGGTGATGTCGAGCGTGCGCACGACGCTCTCCGGCAGCGCCGCGAAGCCGCTCTCCTTCTCGCCCGGGAAGACCGCGCCGAAGCCGGCGTTCGTCACCGCGGCGCGCAGCTTCTCGCGATCGGCGCCGGCGGCGAGCGTCACCGTGGCCGTCTGCTTCTTCGCGTCGACCGTGGCGCGCGTGACGCCCGGCACGGCCGAGAGCGCCTTCACGATCGGAGGCGCGCAGGCCGCGCAGTCGATGCCGATCACCTTGAAGGTGAGCTCTTCGGCGAAGGCCGGCAGCGCGGCGAGGAGAAGGAGCAGCGTGAGAGCGGCGCGGTTCATCGCATGGATGAACAGCGCCGCTCCCGAATGCATGCCCGCTAGTAGTTGGTGAAGAGGAGCCGGTTCGGCGAGCCGCTGCCGACGCTCGTGATCACGCCGGTGGTGGCGTTGTTCACCAGCGCGCTGCGCACCGTGGCCGGAGTCTGGTTGCCGAAGCGCGAGAGATAGAGCGCCGCGACGCCCGCAACGTGCGGCGTGGCCATCGACGTGCCGCTGATCGTGTTGGTGGCCGTGTCGCTCGAGTACCAGGCCGAGGTGATCGACGAGCCGGGCGCGAAGATGTCGACGCAGGTGCCGTAGTTCGAGTACGACGCGCGCGCGTCGCTGCTGGTCGTCGCGCCGACGGTGATGGCGCTGCCGACGCGCGCCGGAGAGCTCGTGCAGGCGTCGACGTTGCTGTTGCCGGCGGCGATGGCGTAGGTCACGCCGGCCGCGATCGAGTTGCTCACCGCCGAGTCGAGCGACGAGCTGGCGCCGCCGCCGAGGCTCATGTTCGCCACGGCCGGCTTGATGTGATTCGAGGTGACCCAGTTCACGCCGGCGATGACGCCGGAGGTCGAGCCGGAGCCGCTGCAGTCGAGCACGCGCACCGCGCGCAGCATGGCGTTCTTGGCCACGCCGTAGGTCGAGCCGCCGATCGTGCCGGCGACGTGCGTGCCGTGGCCGTTGCAATCCTGACCGTTGCCGCCGAGGGCGTCGTACGACACCGCGGCGCGCCCGCCGAACTGCGTGTGCGAGGTGCGGATGCCGGTGTCGATCACGTAGACGCGCACGCCCGAGCCGCTGTACGTGTAGGTGTACGTGCCGCTCAGCGGACGCGAACGCTGGTCGATGCGGTCGAGACCCCACGTCGCGCCGCTCTGCGTCGTGTCGGCGGTCATCACGCCGTCTTCCTCGACATACTTCACATACGGATCGTGCGCGAGCGCCTCGGCCGCCTGCGCCGGCAGCGTGATCGAGAAGCCCTTGAGCGCCGCGCCGTATTCGTAGCCGATCGTGCCGCCGTGCACGCGCGCGAGCGCCTGCGCCGCGCCATGCACGTCGGTGACGAAGTCGTCGAGCACGACGATGTAGTGGTCCGGGATCGGACGGTCGGCGCGGCGAAGGTCGCCGTTGCCGCCGGCGAACGCGGCCGTTGCGAGGAGAACGAGAACGAGGGTGAGAACGACCAGGAGCGATTTGCGCATGAGAGAGAACGCCTCCTTTTCGATTGAACTGCGGAGGCGCTGCAAGAGCAGGCGCGCTGCCACGCTGCCGTCACCGCGCAAGTTGCTGATTCTGCTGCGCGAGCGAAATCGGCGGCCGTTCCCGCGGCTTAGTTTCTGATCCAAAATGCGCCGCCGCTTGGATCAAAATGCGACGCGCTGGCGCAGTCGGTGATCCACCCTGATGGAAGGACTGATCGATGGAAGGACGTAAAGGTGTACTTCTGGCGTTGCTGCTGATGTGCGCGCTGCACGCTGCGGCCGAGGAGGTCGAGCGGCGGGCGTCGGAGACCATCACCGTCACCGCCGCGAAAGTCCCCGAGGACGCCACGATCGTGCCGGCCGCCATCACCATCATCGACGGCGAAGAGCTGCGCGCGCGCAACGCCACCGATCTCGCCAGTGCACTGGCGGCGGTGGGCGGCGTCTCGATCGGGCCGGGCGGCGACGCCGGTCCGGCCGGCAGCGTGCCGGAGCTCTGGGGCCTGCGCGAGTTCGACGCGTTCCTGCTGGTCGTCGACAACGTGCCGTGGGGCGGCGCGTTCAATCCCGACCTGCCGTCGCTCGACATGACCAACGTCGAGCGCATTGAGATCATCCGCGGCGCGGCGCCGGTGATGTTCGGCGCCACGTCGTTCGTCGGCGTGATTCACGTGATCCATCGCGATCCCGGCGCGCCCGGTTTCGCGCGGGCGAGCGCCGGCTCGTACCGCAGCGGCAGCGCCGCGGTGAGCATCCCGCTGTCGCAACTGCTCGTGGCGCGGCAGTCGTTGAACGCGAACGTCGAGCGCCGCGGCTTTCGCGACGACGATACTTCGTCCGAGCGCGCCCACCTGCTCTACCGCGCCGCGCGGCAGCTCGCCAACGGCACGCTGCACCTCGACGTCGACGGCTCGCTGCTGCGGCAGGATCCGGCCAGCCCGCACCTGCGCGAAGGCGCCGCGCTCTCGACGCGCACGCCGCTCGACGCGAACTACAACCCGGCCGGCGCGCGCCTCGATCAGAACCGACTGCAGGGCACGCTGCGGTGGGAAGGAACGACCTTCGCGCTGCCGGCGGCGGTGACGCTGGCGGTCACGCATTCGAACGTGCAGACCACGCGCGGCTTCGTCACCGATATCGCGGGCAGCCGCGTCGCCGCCGCCGGGTACGAGCAGGATCGCGACGTCGACGAGGTTTACTTCGACGCGCATCTGGTCAAGTCGTTGACTACTACCTTTCGCGTCATCGCCGGTGTCGATCATCTCTTCGGCCGCGCGAATGGTGCGTCCGATCTGTTCACCTACACCGCCGCGCTCTCCGGCGGCGACGCCTCGAGCCGCGCGCCGTCGGGCGAGAACGAGTTTCGCGAGACGCGCAACTTCAGCGGTGCGTACGGCGTCGCGGAATGGAACGCCTCCGGAAAGCTGCGCCTCGATGCCGGGCTGCGGCTCAATCACACGAGGCAGCATCGCCGCGCCGAGGATGAGCGCGACGCGCGCACCGACACGCGCCTGAGCGGCAGCGCCGGCATCAACTATCTGCTCTACAACTTCAACAACAACAAGCTGGCGCTCTTCGCCGACTATCGCGACGCCTTCAAGCCGGCCGCGACCGACTTCGGGCCCGACGTGGAAGCGGACATTCTCGAGCCGGAGGATGCGCGCAGCTTCGAGGCGGGAGTGAAAGGCGCGGCCGGCGAAGGACGCTTGCTGTGGCAGGCGGCGGCGTTCGATCTCGACTTCACCAATGTCGTCGTCGCCACGGTGCGCAACGGACTGCCGGCGCTGGAGAATGGCGGCCAGACGCGCTTTCGCGGCGTCGACGTCGATGTCGATTTCCTCGTCACCGGCGAGCTGCGCGCGAAGCTCGGCTACGGCTATCACGACGCGCGCTTCGGCGATTTCGTGCAGTCCTTCGGCGGCGTGCCGACGCAACTGCGCGGCCGCCGTTTCGAGATGTCGCCGTTTCATCTCGCCGGCGCCGCGCTCGTCTTCGCGCCCGAGGGACGGCATGGCGGACCGATCGCGCACGTCGGCGCGAACTACGTCGGCGAGCGATATCTCAACAAGCGCAACACCGCCCTCGCCGATGCCTACACCACCTGGTCGGCCGGCGCCGGCTGGCGCTTCGGGCGCCACGAGCTGCGGATCGACGCGCGCAACCTCAATGACGTGCGGCCGCCGGTCGCGGAGAGCGAGCTCGGCGACGCGCAGTACTACCGGCTGCCGTCGCGCACGATCGACGTCACCTATCGGATGGAGTTCTAAATGCTGCGAGCATTCTTCACCGTCTTCGCAACGGTCTTCCTCGCCGAGGTCGGCGACAAGACCCAACTCGCCACGATGCTCTTCGCGAGCAAAGGAGAGACGAGCAAGCTCGTGATCTTCCTGGCGTCGTCGGCCGCGCTGGTCCTCGCCGCCGCCATCGGCGTCCTCGTCGGCGCCGCCCTCGAGCGCTACATCTCACCACGCACTTTGAAGATGGTGGCCGGCATCGGCTTCATCGTGATTGGCGCGTGGACGTTGTGGTCGAAGGGATGAACTCGTCCGCGCATCTGCCACAATGCGCGCCATGGTCCGCCGCCTAGCAGTCCTCTCGCTCCTCGTGTGTCTTGCCGCGCCTCTCGCGGACGCGAAGCTGCACGTGGTGCGTCCGTTCCGCCGCGACGTGCGCATCGGCGCGCTCTTCTCGCTGACGGGCGACGGCGCGTCCCTCGGCACTGCCAGCGCGGCCGCGCTCGACGTCGCCGCGCGCGACATCAACGCCGAGCTCGCCGCGCTGTCATCGCCGTACCGCGTCACCGTCGACGTCGAAGACACGCAGCTCACGCCCTCCGTCGCGCTGGCGAAGCTGCAGGCGCTCGACGCGCGCGGCGTGCACCTCGTCATCGGGCCGCAGTCGAGCGCCGAGGCGCGCGAGATCCTGCCGTACGCCAACGAGCACCGCATCGTGCTGGTCAGCCAGGCCAGCACCGCCTCGTCGCTGGCCATCGAGAACGATTACCTCTTCCGCTTCGCGCCGAACGACAAGCTCGAAGGCGCGGCGCAGGCGGCGCTGCTGCGCGCCGACGGCATCGACACCATCGTGGAGCTGTGGCGCGACGACGCCGGTAACGGCGGTCTCGCCCAGAGCACGCGCCGCTCCTTCGAGGCCCTCGGCGGCCACATCGCCTTCGGCGTCGCCTATCCGCCGACCACCACCGACTTCGCCGCGCAGGTCACCGCCCTCGGCAACACCGTCCGCGCCGCGCGCACCGGCCAGCCGGCCGCGCACATCGCCGTCTACCTCGCGTCGTTCGAAGAAGCCGCCGACATCTTCCGCCTGGCGCGACTCGACGCCGACCTCGCCGCCGTGCGCTGGTACGGCGCCGACGGCGTGACGCAGAGCCGCGCCCTCGTCGACGACGCAACGGTGGCCAGCTTCGCCGCCGCCACCCACTTCACCGCGCCGAACGTCGGCCTCGACGAAAGCGCCCGCGACTTTTGGCAGCCCGTCAGCGACGAGATCCGCACGCGCATCGGCTTCACCCCCGACGCCTACGCGCTCTCCGTCTACGACGCCGCCTGGGTGGCCGTGCTCGCGATGATCGAAGTCGACGACGACGACAAACTCCTGCGCGAATCCTTCACCCGCAACGTCCAACGCCACTGGGGCCTCACCGGCCCCACCGCCCTCGACCCAGCCGGCGACCGCAAAATCGCCAACTTCGACTTCTGGACGGTGGTAAACGGCGAATGGGTGCGCACGGCGCAGTACGCGTCGGGTCACATCTCGCGTTAGACCACGGCAACCGCATCCCACCGCATACCCGCCCGGTGCGGGAAGTGACCGCCGCGCCGGTCACCATTCGTTGTAGTGAGTCTTGCCGTCCAGTGCCAATTGGGACGAGCGCGAGTGCACCTCGAAGACGTTGCTACCGTTCGACGATTTCGTGTCCGGATCGTCGGAGTCGGAGAGCGTGAGCCAGTCGTTCTTTCCCGTCATCGGGTCGATGAGATCGCGCTGACGGAGGAAGTGGACGCGCTTGCCGTAGATGGGCACGAGATCGACGCCTTTGACCAGGTCGTCCAGCGAGCCGGGATAGTCGCCCTGGCCGATGCGCGGCGGATCCTGAATGGCGCCGGCCTGGCGCAGATCGTGGTACCGGTCGATGGCCTCGCTGATCTTTCGGAGACGCGCCCGCAGTTCGATCTCCTTCTGCCGCTGGAAGCCGATCCTGGCCACGGGCAACGCGACCGCGGCCAGGATGCCGATGAGGGCGACGACCGTGATCAGCTCGGCGATGCTGAAGCCGTCGTGCTCGCGCCGCATGCCCGTCAAGACGCCGTATTGTGAGCCGATTTTGCCGTCATTGCGCACCTCCCGCAATCACGACCGGCGTCGCTACAGTGCTTCCCTTGCTCATCAGCAGTGCGGCGGCGTTCAATGGATATTTCGGCGCGATCGCACTCGTGTAAAAGAGCTCCCCGTTCTTGAAATATTGGATGCTGCGGTCGACGGCGGCGATGCGGAACACGTCGCCGTCCGTGTACGTGGTGTCGGTGCGGTAAACGCCGCGCTCGCGCACCTCGACGTAGCCGCCGATGATGAAATAGAGCGAGAAATCGAGGTCTTGCCACGCGGTGGCGGTGGGCCGGTGCACCTGGCCGAAGAAGCGGCCAGGATCGGTGGTCAGGCCGACGAAGCGGTTCGCGCCTTTTTCCGTCGCTTTGATCTCGAGAGCACCGCCCGGGCCGCTCACCGCCTCGGCCGACGTCGCGCACGCATCGGCGCAGCCGTCGCAGCCGGCGGTTTTGACCAGGGTCGTGGTGCGGTCGTCGACGTTCACGCTCTGCCGCCAGAAGGTCGACGCCGCATAGCACGGCACCGCCGTCACAATGAAAAGCGTCACGAGGAATTGTTTTCTCAGCATCGTTCGCTCCATTACGGCTGATATTTCAGGTCGACAGGGACGTATGCGTGATTCGGTGATGCCACCGGAACGTACGGCTGGACGCCGAAGCCGCTCTCTTCGTCCGGCGCCTGCTGCGAGACCGGACCGTCAATCGTCACTACGGCCGCCGGCGTGACGGCGGTGTCGCCGTCGTACCACTGGTCGCGGCCGAAGGACTCGCTGCTGGTCAGGTAATAGCTGGTGTTCGCGGTGAGCGTCACCGGCGCCGGGAGATCGGCGTACTTGAATTCATTCACTGTACCCCCGAGCATGAGCAGGTCCACCGCGGCCACGACCGTGCCGTCGCTGGCGCGCACGAGTTTCAGCGCGTGCATGTCGCTATTGCCGGCGAGGTACATACGGCCGAGGGAGCGGACGGTAACGGGCTGCGCGCCGGTGGTGAACTTCATGCCGGCGGCGCCGCTGAAGTCATTGCGCGGCGTGCCGAGAACCGCGCCCGTGACCAGCGACGGCCCTTTGAACGTCGTATCGGCCTGCGATGCGTGCGTGAGTCCGGCGTGATCCCAGACCACGCGGCCGTCGTATTCAGTGAAAGCCATCCCGGTGAGCACGCGTCCGGCCAGACCGACCGCGGCGGCCGGGATTTCCAGACGCACCCACCGTCCGGCCGGCGGCAACGGTCCCATGTACTTGCGGGCCACTGTGCCGACCGCGCCGAATGGAATATTGTCGGCGCCCCAATACGCGCGGTGGTCCCACGTGCCGTCGTTCCACTGCAGCATGATCTCGCTCGGCGGCGAGGCCGGGTCGAGATAGACATGCGCGACCAGCACGTCGTTCGCTCCGACGCTGAGCGTCTGCGTCGCGCCGGCGAAATAATTCTGATGCGTTCCCGCGGTACTCGCGGAGCGGAGCGCCAGCGCGCCCGAATACGGCCCCGGCTCGGTGTTGTAATTGATGAAATCCCAACTGTCGCCGAGGGCCGTCGCGCCCGCGGGAACGCCGTCTTCCATCCAGATGATTTCGTCGAGCGCCTGGACGTCGAGCGGCGACAGCACCTGGTCGTACAGGCGCACGTCGGAGAGTTGTCCATTGAAGAATTCGCTGCAGCAGAGCCGCCCGCCGATCCGGAAATCATCGACGCCGGTCGGCCGGATCGGTCCTTCACCTGGATAAATACTTACCGGCGCGCCATTGACGTACGTCTTCACCAGGCCGGTGTCGTAGACGACGGTCACGTGCAGCCAACGCTGCAGCGGCACGACGTAATGCGTATCGATCCAGTTGTTCCAGCCGGGGTTGTCGTTATTGAACATGAAGCGCAAGGTGCCGCCGGAGAGGCCGATGGCGTATTCGCCTTCCTTCGACACCAGCGTGCCTTGGGAGGCGGAGGCGGCATAGAGCCACGCACTGAACGTCAGCGAACGGTTCATCACCATCGTACGGCCGTAGCTCACCTGTGCGTAACCGCTCGCGCCGTCGAGGGCGAGGACGCTGCCGCCGTTCGCCGCCGTCCAGCTCGCGCCGCCGCGCAAGGTGAGGTTATTGCCGTTGCCGCTCGAATCAGCCGCGGTCGTGCCCGAGCCCTCGGTCAAAGGCCAGCGTGCGACAAGGCCGCGTGAGAGCGAAGCGATTTCCGCTGCGCTCAGTGCGTGGTCGTGAATGCCGACGTCGTCCAGCCAGCCGTCGTAATAGCCGTACGTCATGCCGCCGATGTCGACAGGCACGGCGTGCACATTGAGGCGCGGACTTGTCAGTCCGACGCGGACGAGCGTCCCGTTGACATACAGGGACGGCTGCTTGTTCTTATAAACGACAGCCACATGCGTCCAGCCGTCGATCGGCGCGGGATAGACGAGCAGCGCCGGCATGTAACTGGTGGCGTGCTCGTAGACGCTGATGCCGTTGGTGCCGACGGAGATGCCGACGCCGGAGTCGCTGTTCGACTCGAAGCGCGGACCAAATACGTACTTTTGGCCGGTCGTTCCGGCGGTGCCGTCGGTGCTGGCCACGTCGATCTCGTGCGTGCTGCCGGGATAGACCCAGAAGGAGATGGTGAAGTCGTTCGCCAGAGCAGCAAGGCGTGCCGACGGCGCAATGCGCACCGTCTGTTTGGCAGCGCTACTGAACTGCAGACCGGCGCCGGTGCGGCCTTCGATCCACAGCGGATCGTTGAGGAGCGTTCCGGTACTGCCGTTGCCGGTCGCGTCGGCGGTGGTGTTGCCGGCGAATTCGTCCAGCTTCCACGCCGCAATGAGACCGCTCGACGGAGGATCGGTGACGGTGACGTTGACGAGCGGCGTCAGATCGCCGAACCACTCGACGCCTTCCTGAATCATGCGCGTCTGCATCGCGTACGTGCCGGGCGTCGACGGCGCGATGACCACGAAGGAAAACGTCACCTGCGCCCCGGCCGGGACCGTTCCGGGAAGCGCCACGCGCGAGCCGCCCCACGTCGTATTGTCCTGCGGCGACTGCGACCCGAGCTTGTAGCCGCCGGCCACAGTCCAGTCGGTCGTACCGCTATTGCGCATGGTGATGGAGACGGAGTAGCTCCGCCCCTTGACCATCGACGTCGGGATCGATTGCGTGACGAACGTGGCGCCATTGCGCGGCGCGGCCACGGTGATGCTGACCGGCGGCGTTGCGGCGCCGAACGAGCCGGCGCCGTCCTGCAGCATCCGCCACTGGAACGTGTACGTGCCGGCCGCCGACGGCGCCGTCACATTGAACGAGAAGGTGGTCTGCGCGCCGTAGGCGACCGGGCCGGGCAGCGCCACGCGCGAGAGGCCCCACGTAGTGTTGTCCTGCGGGCTTTGCGATCCGAGCTTGTAATTGTCGGCCGCGGTCCAGGTGGCACCGCCGCTGTTCTGCAGCGTCACGGTGACGGTATACGTCGCGCCGGCGATCATCGACGAGGGCACCGACTGCGCGATGAATTGTGCGTTGTTTCTCTGCCGCACGAGGGCGGTGATCGTCGCAGATTCGGCGGTGTCGCCATTGGCGTCGGCCACCACCGCCTTGAGCGTGTAATCGCCTTCCGCGACGTTCGCCCAGTCGGACGAATAGGACGGTCCCGTGGAGCTCGAGCCGATGAGCGTCGTCCCTCTGTAGTAATTGACAGTGGCCGTGCCTCTGCCGCCGCTGACGCTGGCACGCAACGGAACGGTGGCCGGCGCGGGATAGAGAATCTGGCCATTGGTCGGGCTGGTCATACTGACGACCGGCGGCGGCATGACGGTTCCGGCGAATACCTGCACTTCCGCGAGCGAGAGAATTCCGGCCGCGGCGCTTGCGAGCTGCACGCGCACGTAACGCCCGGTGCGATTCACTCGAATCGTCGAGACCTGGCCGGCCACGCCCGTACGGCGGTACGCGCTCACGCCCGGCTGGCTGAGCGTAGCCGCCAGATTCGGCGACGCGAACGGCGTGTCCGACACGAAGAGATAAAAGTCATTGAGGCGTTCACTGCAGCAATCGACGCGGTTCCACACATCGATGTGATCGATGCCGGTCGACGCCGACATCTCGGCCTGCCACCACGGCTGAACCTCACTGTTGGTTTGTGTGACCGAACCGGCCGGATAATCGCCGTTCGTGTTGCCGTCCGCCGCCCGGAACGCGTCACCCGGCGGCGTCGCGGCCATCGTGCTCGATTGCGTGGCATTGGTGAGCGCGGTCGTGGCCGTGTTCCACACCTGCACTTCGGCGAGCGACAGAATACCCGTTCCGGCCAATTGCACGCGCACCCAATTCGCCGTCACGCCCGGCACAGGAATGACCACGTGGGCCGGCGCGGGACCGGAGAAGAAATAACTCCAGACGCCGGGCTGCCTCGACGCAGTGACGGGATCATTCGACATGACGTAATCCGCCGAGACGAACACATAGAAATTCGCCAGCCGCTCGCTACAACAGTCGGTCCGGTTCCAGATGTCGATTTGATTGACGACGTTCGGGCCGGAGATCGGCACTTGCCAGAACGGCTTGTCGTAGGTCTCGGTCTGGGTTACCGAGCCCGCCGCATAGTTGCCGTTCGTATTGCCGTCAACCGCGCGATGCGCGTCCGCGGCGAAGTCGCCGGTCGCGGCGGTGGTCTGGTTGGCGACGCGATTCAGTGCGTAATTGACCGGTACCGATCCTTGGGCGGCACTGAGCACGTTGATCGTGACAGGCGTGGTCGGCTTGGCGAACCACGCCACACCGTCCTGCACCATCTCCCATTGGAATACGTAGGAGCCGGGCGTCGACGGTGCCGTGACGCTGAAGCGGAACGTGACTTGGGCATTGGGCGCAGTCGATGCCGGCAGGTTCACGCGCGCCAAGCCCCAGGTGGTGTTGTCCTGCGGATTCTGCGAACCGAGACGGTAATTGCCGGCGGCCGTCCACGTGGCGGTGCCGTCGTTCTGCATCGTCACCGTGGCGTCGTATGTGTGGCCGGCGATCATGGAGGCCGGCACGACCTGAGACACGAACGAGGCTAGATTCGCCGGCCGCGTCTGCACGACGATGTCGATCGGTGCCGAGGAGACGGCCAGGTTCGAGTAATTCGTCGCTACGGCTACGACGTGATAGTTGCCGGCCGGCACGTTGTTCCAGGTGTAATTGAGCGTGAAGGTATCGAGCACGCGGAAGAGCAGCGTGTTGTTCGCATACAGCGCGATGTCCTTCATCTTCTCGCCCGACGGGCTGTTCGCGGTCACGCGGAAGCCGAGCGTAGCCGGCGCGTAGATCTCCGCGCCGCTGCTCGGGCCGAGGAGCGTGCACGTCTGTGCGGCGCTCACGCTGATGACCGCGGTATTCGTGCTCGCGCCGGTGCTGCCGTTGACGTCCGTCGCTTCGGCGCGGAGCTCGTAAATACCGGCCGGCACGTTGTTCCAGGTGAAGGTGTATGGAGCGGTGGTGACTTGGCCGAGGATGAAATTCCCCGAGAGGAAGACCACCCTGGCGATCGGCGCGGCGCCGCTCGCCTCGGCCGTGATCGTCACTGTGGCCGGTGCGGGATACGCCTGTCCACTGGCCGGTGAAGTGATGCGAACGGTCGGCGGCGTCGACACATTGACGGTGACGCTGCCGGAATCGGCCGTGCTGCCGAAGCGGTCGGTGACATTTGCACGGAGCGTGTAAGAGCCGGCGGTCACGCCGGTCCAATCGAATGCGTAAGACGGCGGCGTATTGCTCGAGCCGATCTGCGTCGAGCCGTTGAAATAGCGGACGGTCAGACCGTCGCTGTCATCGACGACGCTCGCGCGCAGCGGAATCGTGGCCGGTGCGGTCGAAAATACCTGCCCGTTCGTCGGGCTGGTGAGTGTCACCGTCGGCCGACTATTGACGACGAAGGCGACGCTGTTAGAGACGCTGCCGTCTGCCACGCTCACCGAAAACGATCCCGATGTTTGTACGTCCGACGCGAGAATGGACGCCGCGAGCTGCTGCGCGCTCACAAACGTCGTCTGGCGGTCGGCGCCGTTCCATCTCACGATCGAGCGGCTGGTGAAGTTGCTGCCGGTGACAGTGAGCGTAAATGCTCCCGAATTGGCCTCGCGTGCGGACGGTTGAATGCCGGCGATCGTCGGAGCCGGCGCTTCGGCCGGCGGAACCGGACCGTTGCCGTCATAGAAGTACTTCACGTCTTCGGCGCTCGGACCGGTCGGCGGCAGGTCCTTGAGCGTCAGGCGATTCAGGGCGTCATAGTGGAGCTCGATCCGCTGACCGATCGCGTCCGTCTGCGCGGTCAGGTTGCCGTTTTCGTCGTACTCGTAACTCCAGTGCCCCATGTCGGGATCGTTCATCGTCAGACGACGTCCGAGGTCGTCGTAGGTGTAGACGACCTCGTTTCCGGCAGGGTCGGCCTGATGCAGCAGGCGTCCGACGGCGTCGTATTTCGCAGTCGTGGAACAGAACCCGCCGCAGCGTTCTGATTGTTCGTCGACTTCGACGATCTGTTCCAGCAGGTTCGAATACGTCTTGGTCGTGAACCCGCGCGGATCGACAGCCGTGGTGAGCCAGCGGCCGTTTTCCGCGGAGTACGCGTAGGTCGTGGTGCGATTGCCCGGCATGGTCACGCTCACCGGACGGCCCAACACGTCGTACGCGGTGATCGTCGACGCGGAGCCGCAAGGAGTCGTGACGATGTTGCTCGCGGCGCCGAAGCAAGGAACGAAGGCCTGAGCAACGCGGCCGATGCCGTCGTACACGGTAGTGGCCACGGTTTCGGCGAATCCGGTCTTCGCTGGATCGACTTCCGTCCGCGTTTGAATCACGCGTCCGAGACCGTCGGTGAACATCTTCGTGTAATGACCATCGGGCGAGCCGTCGCGTAGGTGGGTGACGGTGCGCTGCTGCCCGACCACGCCTCGCCCGAGGCGTTCGATCCACGATCCCACCGCGGCCTGTCCCGGCGCCGTGCCGGAGCCGGTCGGCGCGGCAGGATCGCGCGTATACGCTTGCGGACCGGTCTGCGGTAATGGCGTCAGGAAATCTTCGGGACCTGCTTTTTCGACCGGCTCGGCCAGCGCGTTGTATTGAATGTAGCTGCTATTGCCGTCCGCGGCGGTCGCCCGCAGAACCAATCCGGAAAGGCAGTCCGTGACCTGCGAGGAGACGTGCCCGAGCGGATTGGTGACCGTCAACGTCAGGCGCGGAGCAGCACTGCAGAGCCGAAAATCGACGTCGTACGTCGTCGTCGCGCCGCGGTTGTCGATCACGGCTTGCAGTTGTCCGGTATCGTAGTATTTCGTTTGCGCGGTGACCGTTTTCGTGGCGCTCACTCGCTGACGCATGCTGGTGAGGTTGCCGCGGCGCGAGCCTGCGGCCAGCCCGAGGGATCCGTCCAGCGACCCGGCCGGCCGGTGGCTCGCCGTGAGGTCGAATTCGTCGTACACATTCGTCGTTTCGATGAGCGGCACCGTCGAAAAGGCCTTGCCGGTCGCGTCTGGCCCAAAGCCTTTCTTGACCAGGGGGAGGCTCAGTAGATGCCGGCCGGCGAGCGAGCCGTCGAAGTAATTGAGGTATGTCGTCTCGGATTTGAGCAGCGCCGTTGCGTTCGCGGGCGAGCAGCCGGCGGTGTCGACGATGCCGGCGAACGTACAGACCATGGTGGGAGCGGTGACGCGCGATTCGACGCCGCTGCCGGGATCGATGTCGATCGCATCTCCGTACACGAAATTCGTCGTGGTGAAGAGGCCGTCGCGCAGGTTGCGCTCGCGGATGGCCCGAACGTGCGCCGGTAACGCGTACGGCAGGCGCACCGCTTTGACGAATTCGGATTCATACCAGAGCGCGCCCGTCTCCTTGTCCCCGTTGTATTTCGCCTCCACGAGATTGGGGCCGGACCAGGTCTCCTCGCCGAGGAAGCGTCCATGCACCGGCACCGGCACCGTAGGCGGGACGGCGAACCGGTCGTCGCCCGGAATCATCCGGGAGAGAGCCCTCGTGACGTGGCCCGTTTTCGTGAGCGTGCCGTCGGAGTGGGTCGTCTCCATCCACACCTGCGAACAGCCATCCGGACCTGCGACGCCCGCTCCGATGTCGTCGAATACACAGCCGGGCACGGTCAGCTTGCGCAGCGAGAAATTGCGCGTCGTGCCGAACACCGGCTTGCCGGTGCCGCGGCCTTCCGGGTACAGGCGCGTGCGCACGAGTCCGCGGGCCTGCATCTTCACGGCCTCGCCGGACCACATCGTGCCGCAGGCATCGGATTGATCAATCCGGTTGACGAGCGGCAGCACCGCGTTGGCGTATCCGACATTCGCCGGGCCGCCGTACTCGAATTCCGAGACCGCGCCTTCCGGCTCCGACACCCGCACGAGATTGCCCCACGGGCCATATTCGAAGACGTATTGGCGGCCGTCCGGGATGACGATGTTGTCGACGACGTCGAAGATCATTGCGCTCGCGCATCCGGTTCCCGTTCCCGATTCGGGACTGCACGTGACGTCGGGCCAGATTTGATTGAAGCGGACGTCCAGAGTGCGCCAGGTAATGCTGTAGCGAAAGGCCGGGGCATTGCCGATGGATGGCAGTTCCACGCTGCGCAGCCGCGGCATGCCATTGGGGTCCTCGTCATAGGTGAGCACCGTCAGCCGCCCTTGGGGGTCGGTCATGGTTTCGACCTGCCGCCCGTCGGCCGCGGTGCTGTACCGGTACGTGGTGATGTTGCCGTTCGCGTCGATGCGGCGCAGATCGGCGGTGGCATCCTGCGTGGAACAGGAAGGCTCGAACGCCGGCCCGATGATGACGTCGCCGGAGTCGAAACGCGGCGGCTCGGTGATGGCGGCGTGGAATTCTTCGGTCGATCCGTCGGCCCAGCGGATCACCGGCTTGCATTTGTTGGACGTGTCGAGCGACGTATTGCCGTCGCTCGACCAGTAGAAATTCGGCTCGGCCGCCGGGATGGCCGCGTGTCCGCATCCGCCCGGAAACGAAGTCCCCGGAACTTCGCGCGGCCGCTGATAGAACGCGATGATCCCACCGTCCGGCGCATGGTACTGATACCGGTAGACGTACCGCGCCGTGACCCCATTACAGGTATTTTTTGCGTTGTCGACGAACGTTCGCACCGCCACGCGCGTCAGATAGCCCTTGAGCGAGGCTCTGACGTAAAGACCGCCGCCGTCGCCTTCCGTGACGCGGTTTGGATCCGGCAGCAGGTCGGCCCAGCCCGAAGAGGCATGAATCCAGTTGAAGGAGCCCTTGCACGACTGACTGACTCCGCCGTCGTCGGCGATGGTGTCGACTTTAAAGCCTTCGATCATCTGCACGCGCGCGCCGCGGTAGGTCAGCGTGGCCGGGCCCATGCGGATCGTGAGCGGCTCCTGATTCCCCAGCTCGTAGGCGGTGGTCACGGTGCTCCGCTCGAGAGTGGTGGGCGCGAACATTGGCTGCACCGGATAATTCATGTAGTCCCAGGCAGTGCGTCCAATGGAAGCGTCCAGGCCGTGGCTCTGAAACCACTGGGCGTTCTCCTCCGCGAACTTTTCGGCGCGCTCGCGCTCTTGTTCGTGCAAGTCCTCGAGAATCTGCTCGATCGGCCGCGTACCACAGACAAAGCAGCCCGGTTCGGCGGGCGCGGTGAACTGAGCCTGGACGCCGTTCGCCGGCAGGAAAAAAAGGGCCGTAAGAACAATCAGCAGCAGCAGTCTCGTGCACGGCACGTCCTGCACGACCGGTCGCATTCTCCTGGCATTCATCATCGCGGTCCTCTTCTTCGGCGTCTATGGACGGATGGCACGGCAGCGTGTGCGTAGCGAGAGCGGCCCGAGGCGTTTAGAAGAACCGGTTTTTCGTGGGCCGCGCCTCCATCGCCGGCGCGAATGCGGGCCCGGCGATGTCATCGCCAAAGAGCTGGCGGTAGAGTCGCTGGCCCAGCGGGACTGAGTCGGTCCACACGTCGGCCGGGATCTCGTTGACGTTGTCCTCGGAGAAGTGATGCACGATGTTCTCGTACGTAAACAGCGCCGTGTCCGCTTGTCCGATGACATCGGGTCGTAGGAGTTCCCAGGTCCTCTCTTTAAAGACCTTCCACTCGCGATGCTCCGGCGACTTCGCGTCGAGCATGGGATGCAACATCTCACCGAACGCAAAATGCGCCCGCTCCAGGTGGTATCCGGCGGCGACCCAGTTTCCTTCCTTGAGCAATTCCCGATAACGCGCGACTTCGGCGATCACCTGGGCCTTCTTCTGATCGATGAACTGCGTCCGCAATCGCTCCGCTTCGGCGATGGCCTTGGCCCGATTGCCGCCGAACTTCTGCAGCAGCTTGTAGGAGAGCATCGAGTGTTTGAACGCTTCGCTCTCGAACATGGTGACCGGCTTTTTACGATCCCACGTGAGGCCGTCGATCGACGCGCTGCCGCGATCCATCATTTCGAACAGTTGTTGTCTCATGTGCGGGAACATCCGCCTCATGATGTATGTGTGCATGCCGGTGGAGAAATTGCCGCCCGGGTCGAGCCGGGTCCACGGATTGTTGCGGACGTACGCGTACCGATTGAGCCCGTCCGATACGTCTCTATCAGGTGAAAGCCAGCGGCCGGTCTGAGGGTTGTATAAGCGCGCTCCGAAATCGTAGAAGCCGGTGGCCGTATCGCGTTCCTTGAAATTGAACTGTAATTTGGGAACGAAGGTCCCTTCCACGCCGCGGTCGCCGCCCCAGGGAAAATACGAAACACGGCGGATCACGTTGCCGTTCTTGTCGGTGACGAGGGACGCGCTGCCGAGGTGGTCGGGATGATAGAAGCGCAAATCGCGGTCGCCCGGTACCTCGGAGCGTTCGGCGTAGCTGCCGTAATACTTGCGGGCCACGCCGTTCTCGATTCGCAGCGACGGCATGTAATACGTGGTCACGCCGCCTTCGACTTTCTTCCACAGCAATTCGCCGACGTGCCAGCGCTGGGTCGTTCCGGCCGGCGTGATCACCTTCCGCGGCAGATTGTCCGCATTCCATTCGATGGTCAGGTTCGCGGCGCCGATGACGTTGCCGTTCGCGTCGTACTGATAATCCGTAGTGCCGGAGCGGGCCAGCGCGTGCGGCCGTCCGCCGGCCTTGTAGGTCTGCGACAGCGACCCTTTCTGCGTGAGATTCCCGATGTTGTCGTAATCGTAGCTTTCGATCACCCCGTCGGCAGGATTGAGCATCGCCGTGAGTTGTCCGAGCTCGTCGTACTGCAGCTTGAAGGACTCGCTTGCCTTGACGCCGTCGGTCATGGCGGTGACGTTGCCGTCGCCGTCGTACTCGTATGTATAGTCCTGGATCGTCGCTCCGGTGCGGTCTACCGTAGTCAACCGCGTCAGCCGCAGGTGACCCGTTTCGTCATAGTTCCAGGTGGTGACGGTGCCGTTTCCGAGATCGATCCGCGTCGGCAATCCGCGCGCATTCACCCGTAAGTCGCGCAATATCTCCTCGATCGCGCCGCCGAACGAACTGCGCATTGTGACCGGCAGGCCACTGGCGTCGTGCGTGTACAGGACCTGTTCGCCGTCCGGAAATACCTCTCTCACGATCACCGTGCCGGGTCCGGACGTCGTCGTGGGATTCTGGGGATAACCGTATCCAGTGCGAATCGTGCGTGACTGGCCGTCCTGCACGTGTTGCGTGGCGACGATTCTTCCCTCGGGGTCGTACTCATGGAACACCTGCATCAGATCGTTGCCCATGGACGTCACGCGTCCGATCTGATTGCTGGTGATGTCGATGGCGCCGAGAGGCCGCGCCATCGTGAGGAAGCTCATGAGCGTGAGGAGTCCGAGAGCAGCACGGCGTCCGGTGTCGGTCTTCATGTCTTCTCCTCGTCCCGCCGGAGCGCGGCAGCCGCCCTCATCCGACGCCACCCATTGATGCGCTTTCCCGAAGCAGGCGGACCCCCTCGAACGAGGTGTGCCGGACCCTAAAGCTGTCAACTTCCTGTTACAGGGGCCGCTGCGGCGCGTGAGCACGCAGAGCACCGTGGCCATGCCGGTGTTCCCGAAGTCCGGGTTTGCGGCGCGGTCAGTGCCGCACGGAGCGGCGTTTGGACGGGACGGTGAGGATCGTGTTCCCACCGCGCCGGTTTGTCCGGCGGTGTGGCGCGATACCAGGCGATGCTCGTGCCGCCGCTCGCGGCCAGCGTCAGCGTGACCGTCCCCTTCTGCGCGATGGACTGGTCGGCGGGCTGGGTCGTGATCACCGGCAGCTTCGTGCTGGAAGGAGCGCCTGCTGCGCTCTCTGCTGACCCTCGTCGAGAACGCGGTCCGCCATGGCGTGGTGCGCGAACGCGCAAAGGCGCTGGCGCGCATCTTCATGGCTCGGCCCGTCACAGGGTAGGGATTTGCAGTCCTTCCGTCTCTCCTTCTTTCAGGAGGTGAGCAGTCGATGATCAGTGAACTCGCCGCGGCCCGGCAGATTGCGGCCGATGCCATCACGCTCCTCGATGCGGCGTACGGCTGCCGCGCCGGCAATCTCAATCCGGTCACGTGCGCGCCGATTCTTCTGGCGCAGTTTCCAGGCACGAGCGCGACCGACATGGCGGTGGCCTTCAGCCTGGCCTGGGCCGGCATCATCAACAACAGCGTCATGACGGCGGCGCTGACGGCGGCCGGCTACTCCGCGACGGACGTGGCCGCGGCGGTCGCGGCCGCGCTGCACCTGCTCTGGCTCGACAATGCGACCTACGCGAATCCCGATCTGCCGAACATGCCGAAGGTTCATGCGTTGTATCAGGGTGATCTGACGCGACTCTCGTTGGGCGAGACCGTCGACTTTCTGGTGGTGTCGTGCCTCCCCGGCGACTACACGCCGACGCCCGCCACGCTGATCGGCGCGCTGAACAACATCGGCGTGTCGGTGCAGCAGCTCTCGCAGAACCCGGCCGCGACGTACGCGCAATACAACTGCTGGGTGTCGCAGCCCGTCTCGGGACAGAGCTTCTCGCAGCTCATCGTTTTCCAGTCGACCGGGCAGGATGCCGCGGCCAATCTGCCGGGGATTTTCTCGACAGTTGAGGCCTATTTTCCGACGCCGCATCCCGGCACCAACTATCCGTATGCAAACGTGGCCATGCCGCTGGTTTCCACCGGGAGCGCGGGCGCCGACCCGACGGCCGTGCTCACGGCCATCTTCAACTCGGCGAAGTCGACGCTGAGCGGCAGCTATCCGCTCGGCTGCCTTCGCACGGTCGTCTACTCGAGCACGCTCGCGCAGCAGATGCTGACGGTTTTCCAACAACTGGTCGGATCAGGAGACAGCACGCATGACCATCACCTTTCTCAACAGCGTGAACGTTGACAACGCCTGGGGCACGCGAACGATCAACCTCTACTCGGGCGATCTGTCGCAGATGAGCCCTTCGAATTACGTCGACTATTTAGTGGTTTCCGCGCTACCCGGCGACTACACTCCGACGCCGTCCTCGCTGATCGGCGCATTGGCGGCGCAAGGCGTGTCGGTGCAAACGCTGTCGCAGAACAAGGCGGCCTCGTACGAGCCGGCCATGCCGTGCTGGATCTCGCAGCCGGTCCAGTCTTCGAATCCGAACATTCAGTTCGGGCGCGTCGTCGTCTTCGAGCCTCCGAATCCGGTCACGAACGCCGCGCAGGCCATCCCGGCGATCTTTCAGTCCATCAACTGTTTTCAGGGCGGCAGCGGAAACACGACGGCCGCTCTGCCGCTGGTCTCGACCGGCTCCGGCGGTGCCGCTCCGACGCAGATCATGATGTGGACGTTCTACAGCGCGGCCACCGCGGCGGCCACGGCTTTTCCGTTCAACACGATCAATATCGTGGTGTACTCGGATAGCCTGATCGGCCCGATGACGACGTTGTTCGCGCAGTTGGCTTCGAACTACACGAACATTCAGAACCTCACCCTGCCGGGCGGCTACGCGAGCTTTGCCTCGACGGCCTGGGCGAACGCGTCCAGTATGAGCCGTCCGACAGGAATGACCGTCCGGCAAGCGTTCGGGATCAATCTGTATACGTCGAACTATTACCAGACGATCAACCCGCCGCTGTACCACGGGAACATCAACGATCCGACGTATATCGCGCTGATGCCGGTGTATCAATGCATCGACGCGGGACTGGCGGTGCTGCCCGGCTACAGCGCGATGACCTATCGTGGCGAGTCGGGGATGTCGCCGCAGCGGATCGCGCAATACACGGTGGGAAACGTGATCCTGCACCTGGCCTACACTAGTACCGCCGACACACAAGGGGCCTGGTACCAGGGCTCGCTGTACCAATTCAACATCAACGGCCAGACCGGACGCCTGATTGCGCCGTATTCACAGATCCCCTCTGAAAATGAAGTGCTCTACGCGCGTAACATGACGGACCAGTGCACCGCAGCAAGCTGTAACACCGGTCAGACACAATGCACGTTCTCCACGACGCAGGTGAATACGGATCCCTGTTCGAGCACCGTTGTCGCGCTGACGACCGTCGCAGCGAAGATCATGTGAGGAGAGGACGATGGCACTGACACCGATCTCGACCGACGACCTCCGCCGCGTGGTGAACATCGGGGCGGCGCGCGACCTCACTCAGGCCACGGGCTACCACACCGATAAACACGAGCTATTGCAAGTGCTGCACGAGACCGGCTTTGTCGAACCGTTCGACTGGGGCAGCTGGGTGCAGGAACAGGCGGCCGGGCTGCTCGACGATCCGGCCGCATTGGACGCAGCGGATCTCGACACCCTGCGCCGCCTGGTGACCGCCCACATCCGGATGGATCGTTTCGCCGACGGCCATCTGGACGAGGTGCTGGCCAGCGGGTACATGGACCGCGCCATCGAGCGTGCGCGGCAGTTGCTCGCGGCGCGGGAAGGCACCGCGGAGCCGTTGGCATGACGGCCGCGCCCGCTCTGCTGTGCGCCCTGCTTCTGGCGCCGCTTGCGGCCGCGGCGCAGCCGGCGTTTCTGTCGCTCTCCGATATCCATTTCGATCCCTATTACGATCCGACGCTGATGAATCAGCTCGTCGCCGCCGATGCCTCGGGATGGGCGGCGATTTTCGCCGGCTCACAGATCACCAGTCCGAGCGCATACGGGTCCGATACGAATTATCCGCTGCTGCGCTCGATGCTCGGCGACGCCGGGCATCGAGCGGCGCAGGCTCGCTTCGTCGTAGTGACGGGCGACTTCCTCTCGCACGATTTCGAGCAGAACTTCCGGGCGTACGCACCCGACAAGTCGCCGGCCGCCTTTCAGTCCTTCACCACGAAGACCATTCAATTCCTCGCGCTGCAGTTGCAGCAGACGTTTCCGGGCGCGGCGATCTATCCGGTGATCGGGAACAACGACTCCGATTGCGGCGATTACAATGTCACGCCCGACGGTTGGTTCCTGGCGGCGTTCGCCGCGGCCTTCGCGCCGAGCAGCCATTCGCGCTCCTTCGACGCGCAGGTCGCCTCGGGCGGCTATTACCGTATCGACCGCGCTGCAGACATGGTCGTCATCGGGATCAACTCGATTTTCTTCTCTCCGAAGTTCACGAACCCCTGCGGCACCACCTCCGGCAACGACTACGGCGCGCGGCAGTTGAAATGGCTGGCGGCGGAGCTGGCGGCGGCGAAGCGGCGCGGAAAACACGTCTGGCTGCTCTACCACATTCCGCCGGGGATCGACGCGTACAAAACGATCAGCGGCGGAGGAAGCTGCCCGGTCACACCGGCATTGTTCTGGGAGAGCGGCTACACGGCGACTTTCGACGCGCTGCTGCAGCAATACGCGTCGACGATCGCCGTCTCCATCGCCGGGCATACGCACATGGATGATTTCCGCGTCCTGTACGACGCCTCGGCGGCGCCGTCCAATGCGGTGCGCATCGCGCCGTCGGTCAGCCCGATGTTCGAGAACAATCCCGCGTATGCGATCGTCGATTATTCACGGCGGTCCGCTGCAGTGCTCGATTACGCGGTTTACAGTCTTCCGTTGACGTCGAAGACACCGCAATGGTCGCGGGAGTACGCATTCGGCAAGGCTTACGGCCAGAAGGCGTACAACGCCGCCACGCTCGCGGCGGTACGGACCGCCATTCAGTCGAGCGCGTCGACGCGGTCGCTGTACATGCTCTATTACGCGGTCTCCTCGCCGCACGGCGGCGTGACCGCGTCGACGTGGAAGGCGTATTGGTGCGCGACAGGCGCGCAGACCGGCGCCGCGTTTCAGAGCTGCTACTGTCCGCCGTCGTAGACCTGCAGCAGAATCGTATATTCCGCAGCCCCCCAATTCGGCGCGTAAAACAGCGACATGGCCGACGACGCGTTGGTGAGGGTATACGTTGCCGCGAGCATCGCCTGCGCCACCTGCTGCACCGCGCCCGCGGTCGTCACGTACGTGAGGTAGTAGCTCGACGCAATGGCGAGCACCATGCGCGGCGCGGAGAGGCCCGGCAACTGCTGGATGATCTGCGCCGCGACCTCGGCGGTGCTGACGCCGGTGAGGTTCGCTTCGATGGCCAGCGGCCACTCCGGCGAGTCATAGATCGAGAGGAGGGTGGCGTAGGCGGCGCCGTTCCACGCGCTGCCGTAGAACGACGAGAGCGCCGACGCTGCATGGACGATCCCAATGCCGGCCATGTACAGCGGCACAGACAGCGCGCCGACGTCGTTCGGCACGCGCGTAAGCTGGTAGGCATTGCCGAGGGCGGTGGCGAGCGACGTGGCGCTCTCGTCGGGCGTGCCGAGAGCATCCTTTACGGCGAGTGCGGCGACAGTGGCGTTGAACAGGACGCCTTGCGCGGCTGCGTAGCCGCTCACGAGCGCCGGCACGAGCGTGGCGATGGTGGTGGAAGGGTACGCCGCCACGAGCGCTGATGCGATCTCGTTCGGAGTGGCCGCCGGTACGCCGGCGATCAATACCGACGCGAGAGTGCCGATCGTGTACGCCGGAAACGCGGCGGCCACCGCCGCAGCGGCGATGTTCAGATCGGACGTAACGGACGGCATCACCGCTGCGAGCACAGCGCCGGCGCCGAACGGCGGCGTCGCGTCGGCCAGCGCCGCCGCGATCGCGGCCACACTGGCGTTGAACGCGGCGACGAGCGCCGCCGCGATCGTCGCGCCCGTCGCGCCGCTGAACGCCACCAGCAGCGCCGTGACGATGTCGGAGTAGACGAGCGCCGGAATCGCGGCGAGCAGCGCGGCGGCCACATTCGCCATCGTGGCGGTCGTCGCGGGGAACGTCTGCACGAGCGCCGTCGCCGCGGCAGCCGGCGTCAACGTGAACGCCGCCACCAGCGCCGTGACGGCGTCCGCCATCTGCAGCGACGGGAAGGCCGCTTGAAGAGCGGTCGACACCGCATTGACTGCCGGCGTCCTGAAGGCGACGACCAGGGCCGCGGCGACGGTCGTGGCGTCGATGCCGCTGAACACCGCCGCGAGCGCGGTGGCGACAGCGGTCTCGTCGAGCGTGCCGAACGGTGCGAGGAGAGCGGCGGCGGCCGTGCCGGCGCCGATGCCGGGATAGCCGTCGCGCAGCGCCTCGAGAACCTGCTGCGCGCCGATGCCTGTGTATGCGGCGGCGATCGCCACCGCCGCTTCCGAAGCCTGGAATGTCACGCCGAACGCCGTGACGAGCGCGCCAACACAATCGCCGGCGGCGAGCGTGGGGTTCTGCGCGACGAGCGCCGTCGCGACGTCGGATCCGCTCGCGGCCGGGAACGCGGCGACCAGCGACACTGCCTGCTGCGGCACCGTGAGCGTGAAGGCGGTCTGCAGCGCAGCGATTGTCTCCGGCGGCGTCAGGGCCGGGAACGCCGCCACGAGCGCCAGGGCGACGCTGGGTGCGGTGGCATCGGCGGCGAACGCCGCCACCAGCGCCTGCGCCACTTCGCCGGCCGCGATCGCCGCCGGCTGCGTGAACGCCGCCACCAGCGCGATGGCGACGTCGCGTTGCGCTGCGCCGGGAAGCGCGGCGACGAGCGCCTGCGCCACTTCGGCGGCCGTGATCGCGACCGGTGTCGTGTAGACGGCGACGAGTGCGATCGCGATCGCAGATGCGGTGAGCGGCGCCCGCGCCGTGAACGCGCTCACCAGCGCCGCGGCACCGACGGGCGGCGTGACGACGGAGGCGGTGTACACCGTGAGCAGCGCCTGCAGCACGTCGGTGGCAGTGGCGGTCGCGAATGCGGCGGTGAGCACCGCCGCCAGCGCACCCGGCTGCGGCGTGAAGATGGTGTTCAGCGCGCCCGTGGTCTGCGCGAGGTCGAACGCTGCCGCGGCGAGAGCGGCGGCAACGGTGGCGATCGTCGCCGCATCACCGAATGCCTGCACCAGCGCCTGCCCGGTGGCCGTCGCGGCGATGCTGCCGATCGCGGAGACGAGCGCCTGCGCAACGCCGTTCTGCGTGCTCGCCGGAACGGCGCCCACGAGTGCCGCGGCGAGGTCGCTCGCGGTGATGGCGGCGACCGCCGCGACCACCGCGGCGGCCAGTTGCGCGAGCGTGGCGGACGGCGCGGCGACGAGGAGCGCCGCCGCGAGCTCGGTCGGGGTGAGCGTGAATGCCGCGGCGATGGCCACGGCGACGTCGTTCAATGCAGGCGCCGGGGTCCATCCGGTCACGAGCGCAGCGGCCACCGCACCCGCCGCTACCGGGTTCGTCCCGGCATACGCCTGCTCGATGGCCGCGGCCGCGGCGGCGAGGGTGAGCGGCGTCGACGTGAACGCCGTCTGCAGCGCGGTGACGAGCGCGTCGAGGGCGACGGGCGCATTCGTCATGGCCGCTACGATCGCCGCGGCGGTCGCGGCCGGCGTGATCGGCGTCGGCGTCGAGAAGCTCGCCACCAGCAGCTGCGCGAGCGTCGTGGCGGTGGTGGACGGAAGCGCCGCCACGATCGCGCCGGCGAGCGCGGCGGCTGTCGGCGATGAGGCGGCGTACGCCGTCAGCAGCGCCGCGCCGAGTTCCGGCGCGGTCACGGCAGGCATCGCCGCGGCAACGGCCACCGCGGTTTCGCCGATCGCGAGGAGCGGATCGAACGGTGCGCTCTGCAGCGTCTGCGCGAGCTGTGAAGCCGTGGTCGTGGAGAAGGCGGCGACGATCGCGGCACCCAGGAGCGACGGCGATGGAACGGCGGTGGCGTAGCCGGCGATCATCGCCGCCAGCACCTGCGCGGCATCGAGCGCGCCTTCGCCGCTCCACGCGGCCGCAAGGGCTACGGCGACGTCGGACGGTGCGAGCGGCGGCGCAAAGGTGACGGCGACGAGTTGCTGGACGACTTCGACCGGTGTGATCGCCGCCGGCGTCACGAACGCGGCGACGAGCGCCTGCGCCGCGGCCGTCGCGGTGAGGGTCGGGATCGCCGTCAGGAGCGCGGTCATCACAGCGGACGGTGCCAGCGGCGACGGTTGCGCGAATGCGCCGACGAGTGTGACGGCGAGATCGGCCGCCGTCAGCGTGGGAAAAAGGCCGGCGAGCGTCTGCGCTACCTCTCCCGGCGTCGCCGCCGGCACCGCGGTCGTCAGGGCGACGGCGATCGTGGAGACCGTCGCCGCGGTGCCAAATGCCGCCACGAGCGCGCTGCCGATCTGCTGCAGCGACGCGCCGGCGACGGCGGCGACGAGCGCGACGGCGACGTCGTTCTGCGAAATGCCGGCGAAGATCTGCGACAGCGCGGTGGCCAGCTCGTTTGCGGTGAGCGTCGGCTGCGCGGCGGCGAGCGCAGCGGCAACGGCGCTCGCGTCGATCGGTGCCGGCGTCGTGAAGGCCGCCACGAGCGCGCCGCCCAGCGCCACCGTCTTAGCTGACGTGTACGCGGCGACCAGCGCGGCCGCCGCCGCCGCCGGAGCGATCGGTTGCGGCGTCGTGAACGCAGCGACGAGCGCGATGGCGACGTCATCGAGCGCCGGCTGCGGTGAGAGCGCGGCCAGTGCGGCGGCGACGTCGTTCGGCGTGATGGCCGGCGACACGAACGCGGCCACGAGCGCGATGGCGAGGTCGGATGGCGCGAGCGCGGTGAACGCCGCTGCGAGCGTGGCGGCCACCGTTGTCGCATCGATCGGCTGCGGAGTCGTAAACGCGGACACGAGCGCCTGCGCCGCCTGCACAGGCGTGAGCGCGCTGAAGCCACTCAGCAACGCCTGCACGAGCTGCAGCGGCGTCAACCCCGAGGAGAGTCCGATCAGCACGAGCGCTACCGCTGAAGGCGTCGGATTCTGCGCGGCGAACGATGCGACGAGGTATGCCGCCATCTCGGCGATCGGTGTCGCCACCGCGGCCTGCACGGCGGCGGCGGTGTCCGCCATCGGATAGCCCGAGGCGGCCAGGGCGGCGACGAGCGTCTGCGCGCCGAGGCCGGAGTAGTTCGCCTGCAGCAGGCTGATGACCTGCCCTGCGGTGAGCGTGAACGTGCCGGCCAGCATCTGCGCCGCGTCCACCGCGCCGACGCCGTGTTGGGCGAGGTACTGCGCAAACGCGTTCTGGTCGAGCGCGTACGCCACCTGAATGGCGCTCGCTACCTGTTGCGAGGTGATGGCAGGCGACCATGAGAGCTCCGGCAGCGCGGCGTCGCTCTCGTTCTGCGAGAAGCCGCCGTTGCGCAGCGCCGTCGCCACGGCGGTCGCATTCGTTGACGGATCCTGCGCGGAGTAGGCGGCGATCAGCGCGTTCCCCATCGCTGTGACGCCGACGCTCGGGAAGATCGTGCGGATGACCGTGGCGGCCTGCGCGATGGCGGTTCCGCCCGACTGCTGCGCGGACGCGACGCTCTGCGGCGTCGGTACCTGGTAGCTCGCGCTGGCGCGGGAACCGAGCACGCCCTGATTGTTCGCGACGACGGTCAGCGTGTACGAGCCGCCCCACATCGATGACGACCCCTGCACCGTCGCGGAAGTCGCTGTGGTCGACGGCTGCGTCGCCAGCGTGGCGCTTCCCGACTGCACCAGCCATGCGTACGTCTGCGCGTTCGACGCGCTGCTCCAGCCGAGGTACAGCACGTCACCGGTGTAATTCAGCGTCAGGTTGCCCGGCGTGCCGGGTGGCGGCGGAGGGTCCGAGCCGCCGCCGCCACCACCGCCCACCGTGGTGCTACCGCCCGCGCCGGTCGCTACGCCGACGCCGCCGACGGCGACGCTGATGCCGCCGATGACCATATCGCTGACGAACGGCGAGCCGGCCGCGGCGACGAACGACTCGGCGACGCTGGCGCCCCACAGCTCCGCGTTCTCGCAGACCAGCGCGTCGACCAGCGCCGACGCTGCGTACTTCACTCCCTCGATCGCCAGCAGCTTGGCCATGCTCGCGGGATCGTTGAGAACCTGCTGGAGCATCGCGCCGGCGTTGTCGATGATGGTCGTAGCGATCCACCCGGGGATGTCGCTCCACTGCAGCGCACCGCTGCCGCCGGTGGGCGGAGGGATGGTGGCCGTGAGCGTCTGCAATTGGATCGTCAGCACTTGCTGATTCATCGCCGTCAGCGCGAACGAACCCTGGAACGTGATCACCAGCGCGCCGCTGGTGAAGCTGAAACTGCTGTCGAGGTTGTAGGTGGTGTCGATCGGCAGCGACTGGAGGATCTGCTTGCCGACGCACGCGCCGCTCGGGAAATTGATGTCCGGGATCTCGAAATTCGCCGGAAAGTCGAGTGGGAAATTCTCAAAGCGCAGGCCCTGTGACTCGCTCCAGCTGATCGTCAGGGTGATGGTGCCGAACGGCGCGCCGACATCCTTGCTGAACGTCATTGTGGCGACGTTCTCGTCGGCGGTCGTGCTCTTCGCGATCGCGAACGTCACGGTGCCGACATCGGTGCCGAGGATTGCGAAACCGGCCACCAGCGTGAAGGTCGTGGTCGGATACGTCGCCAGCGACGCCGACGGACCCACCTGTGCCGTCGTGCCGCGGATCACGATGAAGCCCCAGTCGATCGGGTTGTTCAGCAGACCGGTCGCGGTCACCCCCTGATTGGGGACGACCGAGAACGTCAACGTAGCCGGCACGCCGAACAGGAGCAACTGCGCGTTGACGTTGAAGCCGGGTTGGTAGACGACGCCGCCGAGCGTCAGCGCGCCTTGCGCGTTCGAGTAATAGACGGCGCCGGAGGTGAAGACGACCGGCACGAGCGCGGCCGGCCAGCTCACGCCGATATTCTGCGAGAAGAGGTTGGTGATGTTGAAGTCGGTGACGCTGATGGCTGCGATCGTGGGCGTGCCGTCGACGACGTAAATCACTCCGGTCAGGTTCGCCACCGATCCGATCTGGGTGGTGCCGCTCACCTGCACGACCAGCGTCGAAGTCGCTGCATCGGGGAAGGTGTAGTCGATCGTGGCGCCGACGTCGGAGATGGTGATGCCGTGCATGCCGAAAGGCTGGAAGATGTTCTGCGCGGTCTGTTGCACCGCAAAGCGCGCCGACGTTGCGCCGACCTGCATGCTGCCGTTGAAGACGAGCGTCGAGGCGCCGATCGGGATTGAAACGGTGCCGGCCAGCGAAAGACTCGGGCTGGTGGCCGGCTGGTATTTGAGCACTACGCCGGAGAAGGTGACGACGCCGGCGAGCGTGTATTGATCGAGATCGACTTCGAAGTACGAATCGGCCGAGCTCTGCGCGATCAGCGCATAGAGCGTGACGGTCGTGCCGGCGTCGGTGCCGAGGATGCGCGGCACGTTGGCGACGACGGCGCTGCTGAAATGAAGGACGCCGTAGAAATTCGCGCCGCGGCGGACCGTGGCCGGCAACGCGTTGGCGAGCTCGGGAACCTGTCTCGCGATCGGGGCCAGGGACTGGCCGTCGATGTTGGAGATGGCGATCGCAGCTGAAGCCTGATCGATGTTGAAGAAGGAGCCGGCCGCGGCGAGGCCGGCCGAGATCTGGCTGAACGTCCATGGCTGGCCGTCGGAGGAGAGGTTCACGCCGAGCGCGGCTCCCCAGACGTTGCTCTGCTGCTGTACGACAAAAGCCGCGGTGCCGAACACCGACGACGAGCCGGTCAGGACGAAGGTGCTGTTCGTCAGGTTGAGGTAGAGCTGCGCCTGCGCCAGTCCGATCGACGGAAAGTCGGAGGGAAAGGCGATCGTGCTCCACGAGTTCGTGCCGCTCGAGTCCTGCGCGAGGTTGTCCGCCAGCACCGGCACGTTCGCGGCGGAGAGGTTGCCGACGCTCGCCGTAATGATCGTGTCGGTGCCCGCGCTGCCGAGAACGAGCGAAGCCGTGGCCGAGAGACCGCTGTAGGTGAGCGCGCCGTCGATCGACGCGTTCCATCCGGCGCCGTTGGCGAGCCGGTTGACGCTCGCGCCGAGCGAGGCGATCTGCATCGGATTGGTCCCGCTGCCGAATGCGATGGGCCAGTTCAGCGAAGAGGTGGCGGCGATCGACAGCGCTCCGGTGGACGGTACATAGACGAACGAGCCGCCGGTGAGCTGCAGCGCCGGCAGCCCGACGGACGACGGCACCACGAACGTCGAGCCGAGGTCGAGCTGCGTGAGTGCCGAGGAGAAGTCGAGCACGCCCGTCGTGCCGCTCGGCGGCGCCATCGTGGCCGAGATGGTCCAGGCGGCACCGGCGTAGGTGGCGTCGAGGAGAAACGAGGCGCCGGCGACGAGCACGGTGCCGGCGATGTTGCCCGTTGTGATCAGTGCGCCGCTCGTCCAGTCCAGCGCGAGCGTGACGCTCGCTTCGCCCGCTTCGAGCAGGTCGGGCCCGAGGATCACCCAGGTGTCGCTGGTGCCGAGCGTGAACCCGATCGACTGCAACGTCGAATTGGAGAGGTCGGCCGCGACCGAGACGTCCGTCAGCGTGAACGATGCCGAGGCGAGCGACGACGGCAGCAGCGCCGCCGCGCCGGAGCCGCCGACGAAGTTCGCCAGATCGCTGAGCGACGGCAGCGGCACGGCGTCACTCCCGACCACCAGCGTCCAGCCGCTGCCGGTCGGGTTCGCGACGATCGCGCTGATGCGGACGCTGCCGAGGACGAGCTGCGCCTGGATCGTTCCGGTAACGAGCGGGCTCGATGCAGGGCTGGCGATGGTCAGGTCGATCGACAGCTGGTCGAGCACGAGCTGGTCGCCGACGATGTGCCACGGCGAGTTGCTGTAGAAGACGATGGCAGTGGAGACGAGCGTCGGGCCGGTCGGATTGACGATCAGTGTGAGGCTGCCGAGCGTGAACTGAGGCAGCGCGCCGAGGCTCGCCGGCAGCAGCGCCGCGAACGAGCTGCCGCCGACGGTGCTGTTGAACGCGTCGAGGCTCGCCAGCGATGTCGACGAGCTGGCCGTGAAGGTCCAGTTACCGGTTCCGATCGGCAGCAGGAGGTTCGCGCCGAGTTGCAGCGTACCTCCGAGCAGCACGGTCCCGCCGATCGAGCCGCTTACCGAAACGGAGTCGCCGCTCGGCACGACGGCGATGAACAGGCGCAGCGAGGTGAGATCGAGCACGCCCGGCAGCGGTGACCACAACGGATTCGCCGAAGCGTTCGTGCCGCTGCTGATCGTCATCGAGAACGAGCTGAAAGCGTCGAAGGTAGGGAGCAACGCGAGGCGGAATGTGACGATCTGCAACCCGGTCTGCGACGTCACCGCCGCCGGCAGCGCGCTCCCGATCGTGGTGCCGGTGACGAAGCCGAAGAACGAGGTGAGGCTCGGAAGCGGGATGGCGCTGCCCGGCCGCAGCAGGATGACCCAGCCGCTCGCGCCGCCCATCGGCAGCTGCACGACGAGCGGCAGCGTCACGCCGCCGGCGATTACATCCGCGCCGATCCACAACGCATGCGCGGCGCTCTCGCGCGTGCCGGCACCGTAGACGATGAACTGTGGCGAGGCGAACGAGAGCGTGCTCAGATTCGGCAGGTTGCTGAACGAGACCGGCGGCACGGTCGTTGAGAGCTGGAACGAGAAGGTATCGCTCGCCGCGCCTCCGACGATCGCGCCGGTGAGCGGCAGAGGATTCGTAACGCCCGGAATGAGCGCGAGCAGCGCGGCGGCGCTGCCGCTCAGGTTCAGCGAGCCGTAGAAATTGAGGCCGGCCACGAGCGGCCCGTAGGGCGCGGTCGCCGGCGCGCCGAGACTCGAAAGCACGAACGCGGGACTGGCAGCGGTGTCGTCGTTCCACGTCAGATCGGCTGCCTGCGTCTGCTGGAGTGCCGGGAACGTGGCCGCGAGCGAGTAGCCCGGCCCGACGGCGACGGTGATGTTCGCTACGATCGCGGTGCCCGAGACGCTGAAGACCGCCGTGACGGTCGGTTGGCCGACGCCGAGGAGCGGGCCGTTCGCGCTGCCGCTGGCGGTGACGGTGTCCGCAACGGGGTCGGAGGTGAGCGCAATCGTGCCGCCGAGCACCAGCGGCCCGGGACCGAGGTTGTTCTGAATCAGCGTGGCGATCGCGGCGCCCGGCGTAGTGAGCGTCGCCGCGTCGAGCGTCAGCGTCGCGCCGCCGCCCCAGTTCGCATTCAGACTGTCGTACAACGCCTGCAATCGCAGATCGAGCACGCTGGCCTGCACCTGAGCCGTCGACCAGACGCTCGAGTTCAGACCGCTCTGCGAGCGCACCTGTCCCTGATAGATCTGATCCTCGACCAAACCGCTGCCGATCTGCACCGAATACGGCGCGGCGGTGAGCGTCTGGTCGTCGACGAGCTGGGGGCTTGCGCCGGCGGTCCAGAGCTGAAACTGATACTGCGTCAGGGCCGCGACCTGCGGCCACGAGGCGTTGAGGTTCGGCGCCGTGTAGGTCAGCGTCAGCAGCGGAGGCGTGAGGACCTGCACGGTGATCGGCGTGAAAGCGCTCCATGCGCTCAGTGCGTTGCCCTCGACGGCTTGTGCGCGCACTGTGTACGTTTGTCCGTCGGTGAACGAGCCCTCGAATGCGGCGGGAAGTGCATCGGGTGCCGCGAATGCTTCCGCCAGCAGCTCGTTCGTGCCGCCGGCGTCACTCCATGCTTGAAACGCGTAGAACTGCGCGTTCGCGACGGCGCTCTGCACATTGCCGTACAGGGTTCCGCCGGCGAAGGTGGTGACGGGCGCCGGCGCGTCGAGGTTCACGATGGTCACCGACTGCGCGAAACTCCACGAGCCATTCGCGCCGCCGGCGGTGGCGGCAACGCGCACGGTGTACGTCGTGCCGGCGGCGAGGCCGTACTGCGACGCGGAGAACGACATCGACTGCGCCGCCGACGACTGCGTCGCCACGATGGTGCTGCCGGAGAGGATCTGGCCCGTGTAGCTGGTCGCGCCGCTGACCGGCGTGTAATCGAGAACGACGGCGCCGGCCTGATACGTCACCTGCAGCAGCGGCGCCGGCAGCAGCGTGTTCGCGCCGCGCGCGTCGTCCGGCGTCCCGCCGTCTGGTTTCGTTTGCTCCGCCGCCACGACCTGCTGCGGCGCGCTCCAAGTGCCGGGCGCGCCCTTGCCGACCGCGCGGACGCGCACGGCGTACGCGGCGCTGCGCGGCGGCAGGAGCATGGCCGGCAGCGAGAGCTCGCGCTCCTGCGCGCCGGCCCTCCAGCTCGCATGCACGCCGCGCGGCGAATGAAGCTCGACTTCGTAGCCGCCTGCATCCGCCCGCCCGGCCCAGACGATCCGGACGACATCCGTGGACGAGTCGATCGATACAAGTGGCGCGGACGGCGCAGAGCCGTCCACTCTGGTGTCGGACACGATCACCTCATTTTGAGAACGCCGGGAGCGGTGCCGCGAAGCAGCGTGGACGCAGTCTCTGGAGGAAGCGCGGCGGCACCCGGCGGCAGCGGGCGCCGGGAGCGCGGCGCCCGATCCGGAGTGAACAGCGGCGCCAGCACTTCGCTCTGCGGGAAGGCGCGCCAGAACACGGTCAGCCACACCGACCAGAAGCCGGTCTGCTCGATGACGTGCCGGAGGCCTTCGAACGCGCGCGCGAGCCTCGGCTCGTCACGCCACGACGCGGCGATCTCCGCCAGCGCCTCCGCCCGCTTCCACGCCTCCGTGCGGAGCGTGACGCGCCGGTCGGCGAGCGAGAGATAGGCGGAACGCGGCACGGTCATCGTCTTCGCTGCGTCGTCGTAATACGGTGTGTTCAGGCGGAAACGGCGGACCGTGTTCGCCGCCGCTGCCGTCGTTCCGCCGACGATCGCCGCATCGGTCTCGCTCGACTCGACGCCGCCGCTCTCATCGATGACGCGCAACGTCACCCGTTCGCGCGTGTAGACATACGGGGAGTCGCCTTCCACGCGGAAGGTGGTGGCGTGGTGCGGCAGCATCAGCTCGCTGCCGTCGCCGCGCGAGTGCCGCTGCCAGTACGCGCAGTCACTGCATAAGACGAGGAGCTCCTGCCACCGATCCTCTTCCACGCGCGCGCGGATGCGGTCGGCGCCGCTGTCCCAGATCGACGGCTGTGCGTGAAGCGGCACTTCGCAGAGCGAGCAGTAGGGGCCGATCGCGCTCATGAGGCGGTCTGCTTCGAAGATCGCTGCCGCGGCGGGAGGCGCTGCTTTGATGAGCGGTCGCATCACTGTCGCGGCGGCAGTTGAATGTTGTTTGTCTTGGTTCCGGGATAAAACGTGGCGGCGTTCGGATCACCGTACAACCAATAGCCGAGACTATGCGGCGGCTGGTCGAAATCGTTGTACTGGCTGAGGAGCGTTACCCACAATGACCAGAAGCCGTTCGCGACCGAGCTGTATTGAATCAACGGCCACAGACGCAGGAATTGGTCCTCGTCCGTGATCTGCATCAGCGGCCGCATCGTGTCGAGAATCGTGAACCACGCCAGGGTGCGGTTGAACATCCGGCGGTCGTACGTGAGGTTCGGCGAAAGGCCCGGCTCATTCAAGCCGCACAAGCCAACGAGATTGGCACCCCACGGCTGCACCACGACAGCGACGGGGACGTTGTAATAAAGGATGCCGTCGTGGCGGAGATTGGCCCACACCCGCCGCTGGTTCAGATCGGATCCGACGAGATAGTTGTCTTCGAGATCGGCGGCGTCGGCGTACGTCATCGATTCCCACGTCGCCCCGTTGTCCGCGGACATCTGAAAGTCGATCCAGAAGAACTGGAACGTGCCGTCCCACCAGTCGGGCCAGGCGTACTGCTGCCGGATCCGATCGTAAAACGCAGCGTCGCTGGCGCTATTTGGATCGAGGGCGGGCGGCGGAGGGAACTGCGCAGCCACCGCGCGGAGCGGATCGTCTCCTTTCCTGCTGTTGCAAGGGCTGCACGCCAGGACGAAGTTCTCCCACGCGGTCATGTACGTGGGGTAGTTGGCCTTGTTCGCGACGTGCTCGACCTCGAGCAGGTTCGGCACCGACGTCTCGCAGAATGAGCAGAACGTCCCGATGGCTGTGGCTAGCGGACCGGAGGCGGTCTTGTAGACGTCCGTCGCCTTGTCGCGGACTGCGGCCGCGGCCGCAGTCGCGTAACCGCCGGTGGTGACGCCGACCTTCACGTTCAGCGCCAGCTGCAGCGCATTCGTGAGCGTGAGCACGAGCGGATCGCTCGTGCTCCCGGTGACGGCAGACAGCGCGGTCCAGGCCGGCGTCTGTCCGCCTTTCGAGTTGTAGCGCTGCCACGACAGATTCGGGGGAGGCACGTACCCTCCCCCGACCCCTTTATCGACGGGTCGCATTTGTCATCTTCTCCGATGGGTTCAACAGAGGAGTGACGGAGAGGCAGAAATCCCTACCTACGCACGTATGGCCTTGCGCGCATTGCCGCGGGAGCGCCGCCGCGGCGTGCGCAGCATGCGAAGGCGGCGCGTTACGGAAGCTGGAGCGGCTCGTCCAGCGGCGAACGGCTGCCGCCGACTCGCTCCCAGCTTACCCGGCACGCGGCGCAGCGTTCGAAGTGCGCGATCGCCGTCGCGGCCTCGCCGCTCGTCAGCTCGCCGCGCCGCAGCTTTTCGGCCTGGCCGACCATCAGGCGCTCGTCTCTGCTCATCGCTTCAATCGCCTCGTCAGTCGCTCCCGCGCCGATTTGCGCAGGTTCATGACCTGCTGCCGCGTCGCGCCGAGCATCTCCGCAATCGTCAGATCGTCGATCGGCAGGTCGTTCCAGATGGCCGTCAGTGCTTCGGTCGTCATCTCCAGCGCCGCCGCGATCTCGTCGAAGGGCGCCGCGTTCACGAGGATTAAGAGCAGGAGTGCGTTGCGGCCGTCGCCGTCGCGCAGATTCAGCAGCAGCGCGCTGCGCTGCCCTGCGGTAACTCGAGAATCTCGCGCCACAACAGCGAAGTCCGTTGCGCGGCGAGGACTTCGACGCGGAGCGCGATATTGCGATCATCGCGCACGTCGCTTGCGCCGCACCAGCACTAGGCCTCTTCTCTTCAGCTCCGTTGTGGCGGCAGGCATGGCTTCGAACCTGACCGCCACCGCGCACCTCACGCGAAAGGCAACGCCGCGAAGAGGGCCGACGCTGACAGCTCGCAAGCGCGTCCTCGTGACGATCTCGAAGGATGGCAACACACCGCGAGCGGAGTGAAGCCGGCGGTCGCGAAAAGAGCTGAAACGCTGCAGACGCGGCGCGCCTTTGTTTCCTGCCCCGAGCACCTCCCGGCGATCTTCGGCCATCTCCGGCCAACTCCGGCGCCTCTTGGGTTTGTGAAAGGGATAAGCGCCAACTTTTTTGACACTCCTCCGCCTCTCCTGAAATCCACACGTCCTTCCGCTGCAAGGGTTTACGTGTGATAGCGGTCTCTTCATGCCGCTCGCTCTCTCCGGCTGCCGGAGGAGCGTATGGACAAGAGATGGAGAGAACGTGGGCAGTCGATGTTGGAGTTGGTGGTGGCGATGGTGGTCATTGCCTGGATCGGGCTGATCGGGAGCTCGGCGATCGATGGGGCGCGGCGGTCGATTGCGCTGGTGGCCGGGGTATCGGAGCTGCGGGCGTTGTTTCAGCGGGTGCGGATGCTGGCCATTGCCCACAACTGCAACGTGGCCATCCGCTTTCGGCCGGTCGGCGACGACGAATGGTCGTGGACGGTGTACGAGGATGGCGACGGCGACGGGGTGCGCAACGACGACATCAATCGGGGGGTCGACAAGCTCCTCGAACAGGCGCGGCTGTTTCAGCATCCGCCGGTGCGGATCGGCGTGCCGGCCGCGGCGGTGCCCGATCCGGCCAATGGGAAGCTGCTCTCGCTGCGGCTGCCGGTGCGGTTCAACTCGTCGATGCTCTGCTCGTTCTCATCCGTGGGCGAGGCCACCAACGGCTCGGTCGTGCTGACCGACGGCAAGCACGTCACCATCATCCGGGTGCAGGGGCACACCGCCAACGTCGACGTGCTGCGGTGGGACGGCCTCCGCTGGCGCGAGGGCGTATGAGCGGAATCGCTTCTGCGGTCAGCGAGTTATCAGGAAGCCGCCTCGAAACGTTTCCCCTGGCAACGCGTCCAATTCGAGGCAGGCGAAAGCCCCGAACAAGATGCCCGAGTTCATCCTGAGAGTCGGAACCCCGGACGGAGAAGTGGTCGAGCGCCACGTACGCGCGGCGTCCATGCGCGCGGCGCAGGACGAGATGCGCCGCATGGGGATGCACGTCTTCGAAGCGAAGCGCGGCGCGCTGAGCGTACGCGACGTGATGCCGCGCGTCGGCAAGGTCATCTCCACCGACCGCTTCCTCCTCTTCAACCAGGAGCTGCTCGCGCTCGTGCGCGCCGGCCTGCCGATCGTGCAGTCGTTCGACATCATGCTCGAGCGGCAGAAGAACCCGCGCTTCCGCGAGGTGCTCTCCGAGATCCGCGAGAAGATCACCTCCGGCGTCGCGCTCTCGGACGCCTTCGCCTCCTACGGCGACATGTTCCCGCCGATCTACGCCACGTCGCTCCGCGCCGGCGAGCGCTCGGGCGATCTCGAAGGAGTGCTCAAGCGCTTCCTGCGCTACCAGAAGATGATCGTGAACCTGCGCAAGAAAGTCGTCGGCGCGCTGGTCTATCCGGTCATCCTGGTGACGCTCTCCTCGGCCATGGTGTTCGTGATGATCACCTTCGTCATCCCGAAGTTCGCCGAGTTCTTCGCCGGCTTCGGCGCCGAGCTGCCGTGGTTCACGCAGCTCATGATCAACATCGCCACGACGCTGCGCGCGAACATCATCCTCACCCTCGTCGCGGTGGCCACGACCATCTTCCTGCTCAACCGCTGGATCAACAGCAGCGGGCGGATCCTGTGGGACCGCTTCAAGCTGCGCATCCCGTTCGTCGGCGGCGTGCTGCACCGCTTCGCCATCATGCAGTTCACGCAGTCCCTCGGCACGCTGCTGGCCGGCGGCACGCCGATGGTGCCGGCCATCGAGATCGCCTCGCAATCGATCACCAACCAGCTCATGGCCACCAAGGTCTACTCGATCGTGCAGAACGTGCGCGAAGGAGAGCCGCTGTGGCGCTCGCTCGATGCCACCGGCGTGATGAGCGACCTGGCCGTGGAGATGATCAAGGTGGGCGAATCGACCGGCGCGCTCACGGAAATGCTCGCCAACGTGAGCGAGTTCTACGACGAGGAAATCGAGGCCAGGCTCTCCCGCATGGTGGCGGCCATCGAGCCGATCATCCTCGTATTCATGGGCGGAGTCATCGCGGTCCTGCTGTACGCGTTTTACTTGCCGCTGTTCCGCCTCTCCACCGTCGGGCAACAAGGGTAACGGTGCGCACTTATGGTTGCTGATCCGAATCGCACGCTGTACAAGAACGCCGCCGCTGCCGACCCGACGGGTGAAGCGGCGCGCGCGCGCCGTCTGGCCGACGAGTACGGCTTCCCGTTCGTGGAGCTCGATCACTTCCAGATCGACCACCAGCTCTTCCGCGACATCCCGCTGGACCTGATGATCCGCTATCAGTTCCTGCCCGAGCATCGCGAGGACGGCCGCATCTCCGTGGTCGTCGGCGACCCGACCGACGTGCTCAAGCTCGACGAGCTCGAGCTGCTCCTCGGCGCGCCGCTGAAAGTCAAAGTCGCCTCGCCCGCCGCGATCCGCGACAAGCTGCAAAAGTCGGAGTCGACGCAGCGCGTTCTCGACGAAGCCACCGAAGGCTTCCGCATGCAGCTCGTCAACGAGAACGAGGACGGCGAAGAGACGCTGACCATCGACTCGATCACGCAGCAGGACTCGTCGCCCATCATCAAGCTGGTCGACTCCATTGTGTTCAATGCAATCCAGCGCCGCGCCTCCGACATTCACATCGAGACGCGCGACAACGAAGTGGTGGTCAAGTACCGCATCGACGGCGTGCTCTACGAGGCGCTCGATCCGATCGACAAACGCCACCACTCCACGATCATCTCCCGCATCAAGATCATGTCGGAGCTCGACATCGCCGAGAAGCGCATCCCGCAGGACGGCCGCTTCAAGCTCCGCATCACCGGCCGCACCATCGACTTCCGCGTCTCGGTGGTCCCGACCGCGCACGGCGAAGACTCGGTCATCCGTATCCTCGACAAGGAGTCGATGTCGAAGGAGTTCAAGAACCTCCGCCTCGACATCCTCGGCTTCGACCAGGCCATGCTGGCCCGCTTCCGCAAGTTCATCAAGGAACCGTACGGCATGGTGCTCGTCACCGGCCCCACCGGCTCCGGCAAGACCACCACGCTCTACGCGGCGCTCTCCGAGATCCAGTCGCCGGAAGACAAGATCATCACCATCGAAGACCCGGTCGAGTATCAGCTCCGCGGCATCACCCAGATTCCGGTCAACGAGAAGAAGGGTCTGACGTTCGCGCGCGGACTCCGCTCGATCCTGCGCCACGACCCCGACAAGATCATGGTCGGCGAGATCCGCGACGAAGAGACGGCGCAGATCGCCGTGCAGTCGGCGCTGACCGGCCACCTCGTCTTCACCACCGTGCACGCGAACAACGTCGTCGACGTGCTCGGCCGCTTCCTGAACATGAAGGTCGATCTCTACAACTTCGTCTCCGCGCTCAACTGCGTGCTCGCGCAGCGCCTGGTGCGCCGCATCTGCGATCACTGCAAGCGCGAGGTGAAGTATCAGGACTCGTTCTTCATCGACTCCGGACTTGACCCGAGCGACTACCGCGGCACGACGTTCTACGAAGGCGCGGGATGCCTCGAGTGCAACGGCACCGGCTTCCACGGCCGCGCGGCGATCTCGGAACTTCTCGACCTTTCGGATCGTATTCGAGGCATGATTCTCGACCGCCGTCCTGCTTCGGAGATCAAGAAGGCCGCGAAGGAGGAAGGCATGACGTTCCTCCGCGAGTCGGCGCTGCTGAAGGTGGCCGAGGGAACGACCACGCTTCGCGAGATCAACAAGGTCACCTTCGTCGACTGAGGCAGGCAATCTGATGGCGCGCTCTTTTCCACCCGACGTCGTCGTCCTCGATACGGACGGCCTGCTGCACGCGCGCCTCGGCCGCGGCAAGACGGGACCGCGCGTCCTGCAGGCGAAGACGTACCGCATCGCCTCCGGCACGTTCACGCCGTCGATGGTCACGCCGCAGCTCGCGAACGAGAGCGCCGTGGCCGAGGCGCTGCGGCGCCTGCGGATGGAAACGGGACGGTGGGACAAAGTCTCGCTGCTGCTGCCCGACTCCTGGTTCCGCATCAACATCCTCGAGCTGCCGTCGCTGCCGGAGCGCGACGGTGAAGCGCTCGAAGTCGTGCGCTGGAGCCTCAAGCGCACGCTCCCGATCCCGCCCGACCAGTTGCGCGTCACCTACACGCTGCTCTCGCGCAACGCGCAGGGCGTGAAGGTGCTGGCGCTGTCGGCGATGGAAGCGACGCTGTCGTCGATCGAGCGGCTCTTCGCCGCGGCCGGCTTTGACGTCATCCTGATCGAGCCGCTCGGGCTCAACATCTGGAATGCGATCACGGTGCGCGAGAGCGACACGAACGCCGACCGCCTCTTCGTCTACCTGCGCGACGAAGACTTCACCACGGCCGTCTTCCGCGGCTCGCAGCCGCTCTTCATCCGCTCGCGCAACCTGAGCCGCGACCGGACCGTAGAGCAGGAAATCCGTCTTTCCGCAAATTATCTGCGCGACTCGCTGAGCGTCGACACGTTCGCGCACTGCTACGTCGCCGGCGTGCGCGCCGACGGCGCCATTCGCGACACGCTGGCCACGGAGTTCCGCACGCCGGTGCGGCCGATCGTGCTGCGCGACTACGCCGAGGCGGTGCCGGCCGAGGTGACGGGGCTCGACGCCGAGCTCACCGCGTGCACAGGAGTATTCACCGGGTGAGACCGATCCATCTGAACCTCGCCGCGCGGCCGTACCGCGACTACAAACCGGTGTACGCGGTGGTGGTCGTGATGTCGCTGCTGACCGCTTTCCTGATGCTCAACAACATCGACACGTATTACAAGTACGTGCACGAGACGCAGAACACGCGCGCGCAGATCGGCGCGCTGGAATCGCAGGCGCGGCAGGAGCGCGAGCGCGACGAAGCGACGCGCCGCCGGCTGGCCGCGTTCGACGTGGCGCGGCTCGACTCGCAGACGCGCTTCATCAACGCCAAGCTCGCCGAGCGCGCCTTCTCCTGGAGCTCGCTCCTCGACGAGCTCGAGTCGATCCTGGCCGACGACGTGCGGCTGGTTTCGGTGGCGCCGGCGTTCGACAAGAACGGCAACATCACGCTCTCGCTGCAGCTCGAGTCGAAGTCGGCCGACGGCATGATCACCACGATCAACCGGATGAATCTCGATCCGCGCTTCGCCAACCCGTTCCCGACCAGCGAGACCAAACAGGGCGAGACCTACAGCTTCGGCCTGACCGCGATCTACCATCCGGAAGTGCGGCCGGCGTCCGCGGTTCCCGCGCGGAGCGTGCAGCGATGATCTGGCGCGAGAAGCGGATCCTGCTGCTCATCCTCGGCGTGCTGCTCGCCGCGAACACGCTCTTCTTCTTCACCTATCGCGTGCGCTACCAGAGCCGTCTCGACGAGCTCGACGAACGGAAGGCGGCGGCGCAGGCGCAGCTCAACGAGGCGCGCGCGGCGCGGCTGCAGGCCGAGGCGACGCTGCAGAGCTACAAGCGCGTCGAGAGCGACGTCGCGGAGATCTACGATCATCACTGGGCCACGCGCGCGGAGCGGTTGACGGCGCTCATCGGCGAAGTGAAACATCTGGCCGTGGCCAGCAACCTCGAGCCGCCGGCGTACGCCTTCGACCAGAAAGCGGTCGAGGTGCAGAGCGTATCCGGACGCGGACGTCAGGCCTCGGTCGGCGCGAACGAAGTGGGCATCGCCTTCTCCGTCGAAGGGACGTACGGCAACGTGCGGCGCCTGATCAACCTGCTCGAGCTCTCGCGGCAGTTCGTGATCATCGACAGCATCGGCCTGACCGCGCGCGAAGGACAGAATCTCTCGCTCACGATCCACCTGAAGACGCTTTTCCGAGACGCCGCGGCGGACGCGGGCCAACAGTTGTGATGAACTGGACGAACTGGAAGACCTGGACCGTCGCCGCACTGATTCTGATCGGTGCATTCGCGATCTACACGTTCGCCGCGCCGGAGACTTCGGCGCCGGCGGCGGCACCGGCGCGCGGCGCCGGAGATCTCGAGGGCGAGGCGCCCGCGGGCGGTCCGCCGCGTCCGGCGCAGCAGCGCGCCGCGGCGACGCCGGGCGTCGAGCCGGTGCGTCTCGATCTGCTCGACGCGGCCAGCGGCAGCTATCGCAGCGACCGGAACCTCTTCGCGTACAAGGAGCCGCCGCCGCCGCCGCCGCCGCCTCCACAGCAGCCGCCTCCGCCGCCGCCCGACCAGGACAAAGACGGAATTCCGGACTTCCGGGACAACTGCGTGAGCGTGGTCAACCCCGACCAGCAGGACATCGACCGCGACGGCATCGGCACCGCGTGCGAGAGCGGCGCGGAGATTCCGCCGCCGCCTCCGCCGCCCGTCCCGCCGCAGTTCAACTACAAATTCATCGGCATCTTCGGCCGGCAGCAGGCTCCGATCGCGACGTTTACGCGCGAAGGAGAGATCGTCAACGCGCGCATCGGCGAAGTGATCGAAGGGAAGTTCATCCTCCGGCGCATCGGCATCGAGTCGGTGGAGATCGGCTTCGTCGGTTTCCCGCCCGACATCACGCAGCGGATACCGCTCGCACAGTGACCATTCGCCGCCAGCGGCGTCACAGAGTACGACGCCACAAAGCAGCATCAGGACCAAAGACATGAATCGACTGAAGGCAATCACCGCGGCCGTATTGATCTCGCTCGTCACACTCTCGTGCGCGAGCTACAGCGCCTACCAGAAAGCGCGCGCGGCGGAGACGGACAAGAACTGGGACGTCGCCGTGACGCAGTACGAGAAGGCGCTGGAGATCGACCCGAACAACCGGGAGTACAAGGTCGCGCTCGACCGCGCCCGCCGCGAGGCTTCGCGCGCGCACTTCGAGAAAGGCAAGACGCTGCGCGCCGCCGCGAACGAGGCCACCGGCAACGACCAGCTCCGCCTCGCGCAACTGGCCATGTCGGAGCTGCAGCTCACCGTGCGTCTCGACTCGAGCAACCAGTACGCGGCGGTCGAGCTCTCGAAAGTGGTCGGCCTGATCAACGACATCCAGCGCGCCGCCGCCGAGCAGACCTCCGTCGATGAAGTGAAGCGCCGCGCGCGCTCGTCGATCACCAAGGCGCAGCCGCCGCAGCTCAACCCGACCTCGAACGAGCCGATCTCGCTCACGTTCGCGCGCGAGACGCCGGTCAAGGACATCTACCGCGCCCTCGGCAACGCCTTCGGCATCAACATCCTGTTCGACCAGGCCGTCAAGGACGACCGCATCTCCATCGAGTTGCGCGACGTCACCGCGCAGCAGGCGCTCGAGCGCGTGATGCAGGCCGCCAATCACTTCTACAAAGTGCTCGACGAGCGCACCATCATCGTCGTTCCCGACAACCCGCAGGCGCGCCGCGACTACGAGGATCTGGTCATCCGCACGTTCTACCTGTCGAACGGCGACGCCGAGCAGGTCACCAACGTCGTGCGCACGATGATCGAGGCGCGCAACGTCTTCCCGCTGAAAGCGCTCAACGCCATCACCATCCGCGACACCGCCGACAAGGTGCGCATCGCCGAGAAGATCATCGAGGCGAACGACAAGGCGAAGGCGGAAGTGGTCGTGGCGGTGGAGCTCGTGCAGCTCGATCTCTCGCGCATCCGCGACGTCGGCGTGGCCATCACCGGCGTCAGCGGCGGCACGGTCACGCCGCTCACGCTCGACAGCAATCCGTCCAGCCCGAACTACGGCAAGCCGATCGTGATCGACAACAAGGTCGTGCCGTTCACCGGCGGCACGCTCTCCGACATCGCCAACAGCCTCGGCGACGTGAACGCGCTGCGCAACGGCTTGAGCTTCTCGGTTCCCGCGGCCACCTACTCGCTGCTCAAGACCTTGGGCAACAGCGAACTGCTCGCCAATCCCGAGCTGCGCATCTCCGAGGGTGAGAAGGCCACGCTGCACATCGGCCAGCGAATCCCGGTGCCGGTGACGACCGTCGCCGGCGTGAACCCCGGCACGACCACCAACCCGAACAACCTCTACACGCCCTACACCTCCTTCCAGTATCAGGACGTCGGCATCAAGGTGGCGATGGAGCCGCGCGTGCACCACAACCGCGAGGTCACGCTCAAGCTGACGGTCGAAGTGTCGAACCAGGGCAACCCGGTGACGTTCGCCGGGCAGTCGCAGCCGACGTTCGCCACGCGCACGATCGAGTCGACCATCCGCCTCAAAGACGGCGAGACGAATTTCCTCGCGGGCCTGATTCAGTCGAACAAGGTGAAGGGCGTCGAGAAGACGCCGATCCTCGGCGAGATTCCGATCATCGGCCGCCTCTTCTCGAAGGAGCGCAACGAAGAGACGCGCACCGACCTTGTGTTGACCATGACGCCGCACATCATCCGCATTCCGGACATCACGGAAGAGGATGTGGCGCCGATGTGGGTCGGCACCGGCAACAACCTCACCTTCCGCGGCGTCTCGCCGCGCATCGAGTCGCAGATCGGCGCCGATCCGTTCGTGCCGCGCGGCGCGAGCGGCCGCCCGCTGCAGCTCTCGACGGATGGTGAGCCGGGCAATTACATCCAGGAGAACGACCAGGACGCCGGCGCGCCGGACGAGGACGAGCCGGCGCCGCCGCCTCCGACGCAGGGCACCGCGCCGAACGATCCGTTCCGCCGCCAGCCGCCGCCGCCGACGCAGAATCCGGTGCCGCCGACGCCGCAGGCTTCGAAGTCGACGCCCGCGAGCGACGCCACCGGCCGCATCGCGGCGATGTCGGTGGCCGCGGCGAACGAGCCGGACACGGCCGCGCTGCGCCTCGCGCCGCGCATCGGCCCGCAGCCGGCGACGATCAGCCTCGGCCCCGGCGAGACGAAGCTCTGGAGCGTGATCGGGATGGATCTCGACGGCCTCACCGCGAACGAGCTGCTGCTGCACTACGACCCGCGCTCGATGGACGTGACCGATGTCGCCGCGGGCGCGGCTATCGACTTCGATCCGAATCTGCCGCCGGTGATCGCGGTCGACCGCAACGCCGGCACGATCCGCGTCACCTCGGCGAAGAAAGGCGAGCCGCTGCGCTTCGTCGGCGGCGGACAGGTGCTGACCATCCGCGTGCACGGCGGACTGGCCGGCGAGACGTTCCTGGTGCTGGAGAATCCCGACTTCCGCGCGCGCGGCGGACAGAGCATCGTCGCGGCAGTGGCCGGCGGACGCGCACGAGTGCAGTGATCATGACCCGGCTCTCTTCCCGAAAGCGCAGCGGCGGCTTCACGATCGCGGAGCTCGTGACCGTCGTCGCCATCATCGGCATCCTGGCCGCGGTGGCCATGCCGGTGGCGCGCTTCGGCTTCCGCCGGCAGAAGGAGATCGAGCTGCGCGATCGTTTGCGCAAGATCACCGACGCCATCGATCGCTACCACGATCTGATGACGATGCCTGCGCCCGGCGGGAACGCTCCGGCGCAGATGCAGGCGCTCGGCTCCGACGGCTATCCGAAGGACCTCGACGAGCTGCTCAAGGGCGTGAAGACCGCCGACAGCAAGACCGTACACGTGATCCGCGAGCGCGACCTCATCGACCCGATGACCGGCCGCAACGACTGGATCACGCTCTCGACCACCGACGATCCCGACACGACCTCGTCGAACAAAGCGAACGTCTACGAGGTGCACAGCTCCTCGAAGGCGCTGGCACTCGACGGCAAGACGCATTACAACGAATGGTGATGGACAGAACGATGAACGATGAACGCGGAACGATGAACGAAGGCGAGCCGACGGTGTCGCACCACGAACGTGTTCATCGTTCATCGTTCATCGTTCATCGTTCGTCTCAGCGTGGCTTTTCTCTCATCGAGCTGATCGTCGTCGTCACCATCATCGGCATCCTCGCGGCCGTTGCGGTGGTGAACGTGAAGTTCGCGCAGCGGAAGGCGCGCGAGGCGGCGCTGAAGGACAACCTCTTTCAGATGCGCAAGGCCATCGACAACTTCTACGCCGACAAGCAGCACTATCCGACGGACCTCAACGAGCTCGTGCCGAATTACATCCGGAAGATCCCGGCCGATCCGATCAGCGGGCAGCCCGACTGGGAAGCGGTGATGGAAGATCCGCTGAGCCTCGAGAACGGCATGAGCTCCGATCCCGATCCGAACGCGCTGCTGCAGCCGGGCGTGATCGACGTCAAGAGCAAGTCGCCGGGAAAGACGCTCGATGGAATCGCGTACACCGACCTCTGAGCGGCGCGGTCAGGAAGGCTTCACCCTCGCCGCGCTGATCGTCATCCTGACGGTGATCAGCATCGTCATCGCCTACACGGTGCCGGAGCAGTGGTCGATCGTGCTCAAGCGCGACCGCGACCGCCAGACCATCTTCCTGATGAAGCAGTACGCGCGCGGCATCCGCGCCTGGCGCGTGAAGAATCAGGCCATGCCGACCTCGCTCCAGCAGTTGCAGGACGCGCGTCAGCCTCGCCTGCTGCGCGGCACCGGCAAGTGGCCTTGCCCGCTGACCGGCAAGGAAGACGACTGGATCCTCGTGCCGCCGACCGCGGTCGCGGCGGCGACGGCCAACCAGCCGCCGCCGCCGCCCAACCAGCCGCCGCAGGTCATGCCGCCGAGCAAGCTCATTCCGGAGCTCTCGCCGCCCGACTACACCGGCCCGTTCGTCGGCGTCCGCCCGAAGTTCAAAGGCAAGAGCTACGTCACCCTGAACGGCGCCGAGAACTACGAGGAGTGGGTCTACACCGTCCAGGACCTCGAGTCGGAGCTCGCCCTGCGCCAACTGGCGATGCAGAAGCCGTAACTACGGGAACGTGCACTCGCCGCTGATGTCTTCGCCGCCCATGCCGCACGTCTCCTCGGTCTTGTACCAGCAGGTCTCCGAGCCGTTGGTCGACGACACCAGCGTCGACGAGACCAGCGATCCGCCGCAGTACCAGTCGTCCCACACCTGATCGGTGTAGGAGTGCGAGCCCATGAGGTAGACGTGGGCGTTGAAGGCTTCCCAGAAGCCGTCGTGCGCGCAGACCGGAACGGCGCCGAAGAGGCTGTACTGATTGTTCGTGCGCACGTTGCGGGTGACGTGCTCGCCGAACTGGCAGCGCTGCAGCTCGAAGTCGCAGTACTCGTTGTTCTCGTTGTCGCCGTGGCCGCCCTTGCAATCCCAGTAGTCGTCCATGCAGTAGCTCGAGTTGGGGCACATCGACTCGGTGTTCGTGACGATGCGCATCGGGGCGTTGGGCGGATCCTTCGGCGCCTCATGCGGAACGTTGCCGCGCCGCGGCTCGATCACGTACTCGGCGACGGGCGCGAGGCCGCGCGCCCGCGCCAGCGCGTCCTGCTGCAGCAGCCGCGGCAACGTCAGCTCCTTCGCCGCGCCGTCGATGGTCACGACGACGCGCATGGCCAGCGGATGCTCGCGCTCGAGCGACTCGATGATCTCGCGCGTGGCGCCCTGCAGCCGCAGCGGCAGCGCCGCCGGCGATGCGAGGGTGAAGACGTAGATCTCCTGCGCCAGGACCTTTCCGTCGAGTTGCACGCTCACGACCACCCGATGACTCGCGCCGTCGGCGAGTTTGCGGTCGAGCGGATAGAGGAGACCGGGTGCGGCGAAGAGCGGCGCCGCGAAGGACAGCAGAGCCAGGACGAGGATCGAAAGACGTCGATTCATAGTCTCACCTCCGGGCGCCACCCTAATGGATGTCTACCCTTCCGTGTAGACGTAATGATGGAAACTACCCGACGTCTGCATTGGCGCGCGAACTCGAGCGGTCCCGCGTACAATCCGCCGCGCATGAGCCGGGAGTCGAGCGTCTTCAAAACCACGTTGCCGTCGGGGCTGACCGTGCTCGTCGAGACGCTGCCGTACGTCCGCTCGGTCGCCCTCGGCTTCTATCTCCGCAGCGGCTCGGCCGTCGAGGCGGAGGAGCACGGCGGCGCGTCGCACTTTCTCGAGCACCTGGTGTTCAAGGGGACGGCGAAGCGGAACACGGCCGAGATCGCGCAGGTGATCGACATCCTCGGCGGCGACGTCGACGCCTTCACGGGCAAGGAGTACACCTCCTTCTACGCCCACGTGCTCGACGAGCAGGTGCCGACCGCGCTCGAGCTGCTCGGCGAGATCGTCACCATGCCGCGCTTCAGCGATGAAGACGTAGAGATGGAGCGCGGCGTGATCCTCGAGGAGATCAAGATGGTCGAGGACACGCCCGACGATCTGGTGCACGAGATCTTCGTCACCGCGTTCTGGCCCGATCATCCGCTGGGCCGCCCGATCCTCGGCACCGAGGAGACCATCGCGCGGCTCGAGCGCGCGAAAATCGTCGCGCATTACGAGGAGACGTTTCAGCCGTCGAACGTGATCTTCGCCGCGTCCGGCAACGTCCGGCCGGAACAGCTCCTGCCGTTTCTCGAGCGGCAGTTCCCGGCCGCGCCGCGCCAGCCGTTCCGCCGTGAGTGGAACGCGCCGACGCCGCGGCAGCACGTGATCCTGCGCGAGAAGCGCGAGCTCGAACAGGTGCATCTCTGCCTCGGCTCGCGCGGCTATCCGCAGCAAGGTGAGGAGCGCTATGCCGCCGCGCTCTTCAACGCCATCCTCGGCGGCGGCATGTCCTCACGTCTCTTCCAGCGCATCCGCGAACAGGAAGGTCTGGTCTACAGCATCGCCTCGTATCACAACGGCTACCTTCACGGCGGCTACGAAGCCGTCTACGCCGCCTGCATGCCGAAAAATCTGCGGCGCGTGCTCGAGCTGACGCTCGCCGAGATGCGCAAGATCAAGCTGGAAGGCGCCACGCCCGACGAGCTCTCCTCCGCGAAGCTGCACCTCAAAGGCTCGATCCTGCTCTCGCTCGAATCGACCGTGAGCCGAATGTCGGGCATCGCCCGCCAGGAGTATTACTTCGGCCGCCAATACTCGCCCGACGAGATCATCGCCGCCATCGACCGCGTCACCCTCGAAGACATCCAGTCCATCGCCCGCACCGTCGTCGACCCCGAGTCGCTGTCGCTGACGCTGCTCGGCAACGTGAAGGATCCGGGGATCACGGCGCGGGCGTTGAGTGAGGCGGTGGCGTGAGAGGCGGTTCCTCGGTTCCTCGGGTTCCTCGGTTCCTCGGGAACGTCATCGTTACTACCCCCGAGGAACCGAGGAACCGAGGAACCGAGGAACTGTTTCCAACCTACTTCTCCGCCGTCTGCTCCGACTCCTTCTTCGTATCCACGAACTCCACTGCTACGCCGGGTTGGATGCGGTGCGCGACTTCGCGCGCGTCCCAGTTCGCCAGTCGCACGCAGCCGTGCGAGGAGGCGTAGCCGATCGAGTCGGGGTCGGAGGTGCCGTGGATGCCGAAGTGCGGCTTGGCCAGGGCGATCCAGACCACGCCCACCGGCGAGTTCGGGCCGGGGCTGAGCTGCGCTTCCGGATCGCTGTCGGGCACTTCGTGGAAGAGCGTCGGCTGATAGTGAAAGTGTGGGTCCTGGACGACCTTCACGACCTTCGTCGCTTCCTGCGGTGACGGGTCGTACTTCGAGCCGAGCGTCGTCGGCGCGTGGAAGATCAGATTCCCTTGCGCGTCGAACGCATTGAATGTGTTGCCGGCGATCGACACCACCACGCGGGCGATGTCGATCTGATCCTGCGTCATCGCAGCGCGCACGTTCGGCACCCAGAGCTGCTGGCCGGCTTCGAGCGCGGAGAAATCGACGTCGGGATTCAGTTGATCGAGAAACTCTCCGGTCGTGTGGAAGAGCTCCGCGAGCTTCTCCTTCTTCGACTCGTAGCAGAGGCAGTCGAGCTTCTCCTTCTCATACACGTCGTCGGGAAGCGTGACGAACGGACCCTTCACGTCGTCGGCCGTGAGCGTGTGCTGCACGAGCGCCGGCGCGCCGCCGGCCTGCGCGGCGAGCACGCGGAAGGTCTGCTGATCGACCGCGCCCGGCTCCGGCGCGTCAATGCCGCGCGAGCGCTGATACCACCAGAGTGCGATGGCCGAGTTGCGGCCCCAGCGTCCGTCGAGCGGCCCGACCGAGAAGTGCAGGCGGTCGAGATACACCTGCGTCTTCAGCACCGACGGTCCGGCCATGTCGCCCTTGATCGGCACGACCACCGGCGCGCGATTGATCGCGTCCTGCGTGAGGTTCTTGAACGAATCCTTCGCATTCGGCGGCGCGAACTGCACCTCCACCTTCGGCGGCGCCGGCTGCGCGGCCGGCTTCGGGAAGTTCACGTTCTGGAACGCGCGGGCCTTCCGCCAGTTCTCGTCGAAGCGTTGCTGCTCGCGCGCCTTCGGGTCGTCGCGGTCGCCGATCGGCACGGCTACGTCGAGCGCGTCGTCGACCTTCTCTGCGACCTTGGAGGCCGCGTCCTGTGCGTTTTCCTTGACTTGAGTCGCCTGCTCCTTGCTGCAAGCCGCGGCGACGATCAGGGCCGTGATGATCGCGGTGAGCTTCTTCATGAGTCCGATCAAAGCAAAGGTACTGCCGAGGTACACTTTTCGGCCGAGTGATCACGTACCTCAAGGTCCGCAACCTGGCCATCGTGGACGAGCTCGCCGTGGAGCCGGGGCCCGGACTGAACGTGCTCACCGGCGAGACCGGCGCCGGCAAATCGCTGCTGATCGACTCCCTCGAATTCCTGCGCGGCGCGCGCGGCTCCACGGAGATGATCCGCGCCGGCGCCGACAAGATGACCGCCGAGGCGGTCTTCCATCTGCCGGCCTCGCTGCGCGAGCCGCTCGAGGAGCTCGGCGTCGACGTGGAAGTGCAAGGCGGCGCGATCGAGCTGATCGTGCGCCGCGAGATGGGCGGCCGCGCACGCGTCCTGATCAACGGCTCGCCGCTGTCCGTCCGCGAGCTCGCCGCGGCCATGGACGCCGTGCTCGAGATTCACGGGCAGCATGAGTCGCATCTGCGCATCGCCGGCCAGGGCTACCGCGAGCTGGTCGACGACTACGGCGATCATCACGAGCTGGTGGCGCAGACGCGCGCCGCCTTCGACGAGTGGAAGAGCGCGCACGATCAACTGCGCGAGCTCGCCGACGCGCAGCGCGATCGCGCCCTGCGGCTCGATCTGCTGAAGTACCAGCTCGACGAGATCTCCGCGGCGAAGCTCGATCCCGCGGAGGAAGAAACGCTGCGCGCGGAGAAAGCGATGCTCAGCCACGCGCGCGAGATGATCGAGGCGACCGCCGGCGCGTTCCAGCTCGTCGACGAGGACGAGCACTCCGCGATTGCGCAGCTCGGCCGCGCGCTGCATCTGCTGCAGCCGCTCACGCGCCAGATCGAGGAGGTGCGGCAGCTCGCCTCCGACATGCAGGACGCGCTCTACCGCGTGCAGGACCTCGGCCGCACGCTCGCTTCGTTGTCCGAAAAAGTGCGCCTCGATCCGGCCCGGCTCGAACAGGTCGAAGACCGCCTCGTCACCATCGAGCGCCTCCGCAAAAAGTACGGCGGCTCGGTCGAAGCGGTGCTCGAGCACCTCGGCCGCATTCAGGACGAGTACGAGCGTCTCGCCGATTACGAGGCCAACCTCGAGAAGATCGAGCGCGCCGAAGCGACGCGCCTCGCCGCCTATCGCAAGCTCGCCGACAAACTCTCGGCGGCGCGGAAGAAGAGCGCGCGCGCGTTCGAGCAGGACATCCAGAAGCAGCTCGACGACCTGGCCATGGAGCGGACCAAGGTGCGCGTCGACGTCACGCAGCGCGATGCGACGCCGGCGGCCGAGGGTGTGGATCGTGTGGAGATCCTGATCGCGCCGAATCGCGGCGAAGAGCCGAAGCCGATGCAGCGCATCGCCTCGGGCGGCGAGCTCTCGCGCATCCAGCTCGCCATCGCCGCCGCGCTCTTTCACGCCTCGCCGCGCGCGGCCGCGGCCACGCTGGTCTTCGACGAGATCGACGCCGGCATCGGTGGCCGCGTGGCCGAGGTCGTGGGACGGAAGCTGCGCGAGCTCGCGGCGCGCAATCAGGTCATCTGCGTGACGCACCTGCCGCAGATCGCCAGCTTCGGAACCACGCATTTCTACGTCTGGAAAGAAGATGAAGCGGGCCACACGCGAGCACGCATCCGCCGTTTGGACGATGATGAGCAGCGCGTGGCCGAGATCGCGCGCATGCTCGCCGGCGAAACGGTGAGCGCGTCCGCGATCGCCCACGCGAGAGAGCTCCTCGGCGCACATGAGACAGTGGCAGATCAGCGACGCACCCACAGCCGTTCAACTCGCTGAGATCGCGAAGGCGCTCCGCGGCGGCGCGGTCGTGCTCATGCCGACCGACACCATCTACGGCCTGCACGCCGCCTTCGACGATGAAGCCGCGGTAGCGCGCATCGCGGCGATGAAAGGCCGCGACGAGCGGAAGCCCTTCATCGTCCTGGCCGCTTCCATCGGGCAGTTGACGGACCTCGGGATCTCCGCAGATCCGGAAGTCCTGCGGATGCTCGATTCCATCTGGCCGGCTCCGCTGACTGCCATCCTTCCGCGCGGCGCCGGCGGCTCGCTGGCGGTGCGCATCCCGGCACTCGACTGGCTGCGCGAGCTCGTGGAGCGGAGCGGTCCGCTGGTCTCGACGAGCGCGAATCGGAGCGGCGAACCGCCCGTCGACCGCCCCGAAATCCTCGCACGCGATTTGCACGAACAGCTCGACGCGCTGGTCGACGGCGGCCTCCGCAGCGGCGAACCATCGACGATTCTGGACCTTACCGGCGATGAACCACGATTCATCCGGGAAGGGTCTCCCGCCTTTACACAGAAGCTGCGGAAAACCTTGCGGAAAACGACGTAAATTCGGCGCGAACCCGCAAAAACTCGCGGCTTTTTCCGCTTTGCACACACGTTTGAGCAATCGAGCTAAGTCGTTGATCCTGCGAAACATCATCAAAATTACGCCTCATCCATAAGACTCCGAAACAACCTCTTGACAACGGCTGCGGCTTGGAGTTGGTCGGCTAGCGTACGGAAGGCCTAAAACGCCCCCGATTTGACGCGATAACTTCCTGGACTTATGCTGTAACACCATATGAACAGCGTTCGCCGAGCCGTAGTCCTTATCCTCTTTTTCGCTACGACGCTGTTCGCCGCGCCGGAGCGTCAGGTCGGAACACCGGTCTACGCCCCGGCGCCCGGCAGCCGTTCTTTGCCGGGCATCGCCAGCGACGGGCAGAATTTTCTGGTGGTCTGGCGCGATGAGCGCGGTCCGGCCGCGGGACTGGTCGGCACGCGCGTCACCGCCGGCGGCGCGGTGGTCGATCCGACCGGCCTGCGCATCGCCACCGGCGCCGCCACGCACCCGCAGGTGCTCTGGACCGGCAGCGAGTACACGGTCATCTACGAGACCATCACCGCGACCGCGGGCGGCTTGCACGACATCTGGATGGTGCGCGTCACGCCGCAGGGCGACGTGTCGACGCCGCGTGTGATCGCGATCAACGGCGTGGCCGGCGGCGTGGCAACGAACGGCGGCGTCACCGTCGTGTCGTATGCAGCGGTCGGCAATGCCACCGGCCTCTCCACGATCCGCGCGGTGGTGCTCGACCGCGAAGGCAACGTCGTCCGTGACAGCGCGTTGTCGACGCTGAGCGGCGGCAGCCTCGCGCCGCCGGCGATCGCGTCGAACGGCCGCGAGTTCCTCGTCGTCTGGAATGTGTACCGCTCGACGCAGCCGACCATCGAGGCGGTCCGTCTCGACGCCTCCGGCGTGCGCATCACCGACCTGCCGGTGATCCTCGGCCACGGCTACGATCCGATCGTCGCCAGCGACGGCACGCGCTATCTGCTGGTCGTGCGCATCCTCGTGACCGGCGGCAGCAACGCGCCGGCCGCGCGCGTGGTCGACGACTCGCTCGGCAAGAGCGACTGGTACGAGCTGCCGCAACGGGAGATCCCGAGCTCGCCGACGCTGCTCTGGAACGGCAGCCGTTACCTGATCATCGGCGAGCTGCTGCGCCCGAACGAGAGCGAGCTGGTCTCCGGCGCGATCGGCGCCGACGCGCGGCCGATCCGCAACGTCTATGACGTGCTCCGCATCGTGCCGCTCGCCGGCTCGCTCCTCGGCCCCGGCGCGGCGACGAGCGGCAGCAACGTGCTGATCGTTTGGAAGGAAGTGAACTTCACCGACATGCGCACGGACCTCGGCGGCGAGCGCCTGCTCGGCGCGCTCACCGGCGCGCAGGCCACCGGCCGCGCCACCGCGCCGCTCGTCCTCGCGCAGAGCGCGAATCGCCACGCCGCTCCGTCCATCGCCTCGGCCGGCAATCAGCATCTCGTGTCGTGGCGCGAAGCGAGCGGCATCTACGCATCGCGTCTCGCCGCTGACGGGCAGCCGCTCGACGGCCGCGGCATCCTCATCGAGTCGGGCAACAGCGGCAATCCAACGGTGGCGTTCGACGGCCTGCAGTACGTCATCGCGTACAACATGACCATCGACAATCAGGCCTTCGCGATGGTGCGCTTCCTCACGCGCGCCGGCGAGCTGCGCCCGCAGAAGCTGGCCATCGCGGCGCCGCACGTGTACGCGACGTCGGTCGCGCTGGCGCGCGACGACCGCGGCACGCTGCTGCTCTGGACCGAGCGCGTCGTGCGCGCCGCGCACATCCACCGCGAGACGCTCACCGTCGATATCGGCCCGGCCGAGGTGCTGCCGGAATCGGCGCAGGCCGGCGAGCTCTCCGCCGCCTGGAACGGCCGCGAGTATCTGGTCGTCTACAGCGAGTTCGTGCCGTCGCCTCTGCTGATCTCGCCTCCGATCTACATGCCGGCGCGCATCCGCGCCACGCGTGTGACCGCCAGCCTCGTTCCGCTCGATCGCGGCACGCTGCTCGTCGGCGATCACGGGCAGGAGGCGGACAGCGGCGCGCACGTCGCGTCCGATGGGCGCGACTGGCTGGTGGTGTGGAACGACATCGCCGCGGTCTGGTCGCGACGCGTCCTCGCCGACGGCACGATGCCGGGCGACGTGAACGGCACGCGCGTGAGCAGCGGCTGGTTCCCCGATGTCGACTGGAACGGCGCGAGCTACACGGTGGCGTGGAAGCTCCGCGGGCCCGAAGGTCATCTCGTGCACGCAACCATTCCGCGCGCCGGCACGCCGTCGGCCGACGGCTCGCGTCTGGTCAGCACGACGTTCTCGCCGTGGAGCGGGATCGATCTCGCCGCCACCGCGCGCGGCCCGATCGTGACGTACCTCAAGCTCGCCACGGGTCCGGAGTTCGGCGACGTGGAGCGCACCTTCGTGCGCCTGCTCGACGACGCGCCGCTGCCGCGCATGCGCGCGGTGCGGCATTGAGGAACAGCCGCCGGCTCGCCTGCCTCGCGTTTCTTTTCGCGACGTCGCTCGCGGCGGCGCCGGAGCGGCAGGTCGGCACGCCGGTCTACGACGTCGCGCCGGGCGTGCGGACGTCGGCGAGTGTCGCCAGCGATGGCGACGGCTTCCTGGCTGTGTGGCGCGACGAGCGCGGACCGGCCGCGGGCATCGTCGGGACGCGGGTGACGGCGAGCGGCGAGGTGGTCGATCCGACCGGCCTGCGTATCGCCACCGGCGGCGCGTCGTATCCGCAGGTGCTCTGGACGGGCGATGAGTACATGGTGATCTACCAGCTCGCGGCGGAGCAGGTGTGGATGGTGCGCGTGACGCGCGACGGCGTCGTGTCATCGCCGCGGCTGCTCGCGCGCGATGCCGCTCGCCGCGGCGCGGCGACGAACGGCAACGTGACGGTGGTGACGTACGCGGGCCGCGTCGGCAGCGGCTTCCGCGGGATCGGCGCGCTCGTCCTCGATCGCGAAGGCAACGTCGTGCGCGACATCGCGCTGACGAACGCGAAGGACGAAGTCGGCGACGCGGCGGACATCGCCTCCGACGGCAGCGGCTTCCTCGTCGCGTGGAACGCATTCCGCTCGGCGCAGCCGGTCATCGAGGCCACTCGCCTCGACGCTTCCGGCGCGCGCGTCGACGCCACGTCGACCTTCCTCGGCGAGGGCTGGGATCCGAAGCTCGCCAGCGACGGCACGCGCTATCTCCTCGTCGCGCGCGTGCGCTTGCAGTTCGAGAACGAGCTGGTCTTCGCCGCGCGCACGGTCGACACGACCCTGCAGACCGGCGACTGGAACTTCCTGCCGCGCGGGAACCTCCTCTCGCCGGCCACGCTGCTCTGGAACGGCAGCGCGTATCTGCTGATCGACGAGCGCGCCGTCGCGCGCGACCTCGAGCTGGTGTCGATGCCGATCGATCGCGACGCGCATCCGCTGCGCAACGCGTTCGCCGTGCTGCACACCGCGCCGATGACCGGCGAGCTCTTCACGCCGGCGGCGGCAACGAACGGCACGAACGTCTTCGCGGTCTGGACGGAGCCGGAGACGTTCGAGGGACGGGCGCTCTTCAATGCGCCGCACCGCGCCCTCGGCGCGCTGCTCGATCGCGACGGCGCGACGTTGCTTGCCATGCGCGTTCTGGCGCTCAGCGCCAATCGCCATGCAAGCCCGGCCATCGCTTCCGCCGGCGATCAGCATCTCGTGGCGTGGCGCGAAGCGAGCGGCATCTACGCGTCGCGTCTCGCCGCCGACGGGCAGCCGCTCGACGGCCGCGGCATCCTCATCGACGGTGGCAACGCCGGCGATCCGGCGGTGGCGTTCGACGGGCGGCAGTACGTCATCGCGTACAGCACGATGGTCGGCGATCAACTCTTCGCGACGGTGCGTTTCGTCACGCGCGCCGGCGCGCTGCGGCCGCAGAAGCTGGCCATCGCCGCGGCGCGGCAGCAGTTCCCGATGTCCGTCGCGCTCGCGCCCGACGACCGCGGCACGCTGCTGCTCTGGACCGCCGGCGCCGTGCGCGCTGCGCACATCCAGCGCGAGACGCTCACCGTCGACATCGGCCCGGCGGACGTGCTGCCGCAGTCGGCGCAGGCCGGCGAGCTCGCCGCCTCCTGGAACGGCAGCGAGTATCTCGTCGTCTACAGCGAGCTCGACTCGCCTCCGCTGGTCAACCCGGCGTTCCCCATGCCGGCGCGCATCCGCGCCACGCGTGTGACTGCGAGCCTCATCCCGCGCGATCCCGGCACGCTGCTCGTCGGCGATCATGGGCACGACGCGGACAGCAGTCCGCGCGTCTCCTCCGATGGCCGCGACTGGCTGGTGGTGTGGAACGATCCCGACGGCGTCTGGTCGCGCCGCGTCCTCGCCGACGGCACGATGCCGGGCGACATCGACGGCACGCGCGTGAGCGACGGCTCCTTTCCCGACGTCGAATGGAACGGCGCGAGTTACACCGTGGCGTGGAAGAACCGCGGCCCCGAAGGGCAGCTCGTGCAGGCGACGATTCCGCGCGATGGCACGCCGTCCGCGGTCGGCGCGCGTCTGGTCAGCACGACGCGATCACCCGCGAACGCGATCGATCTCGCCATCACGTCGCGCGGCCCGATCGTGGCGTATCTCAAGCTGGCCACCGGTCCGGAATTTGGCGATGTCGAGCGCACCTTCGTGCGCCTGCTCGACGATGCACCGCTGCCGCGCGTGCGCGCGGTGCGGCATTGATTGCAGTCGCCAATCAGGGGACGCCGAGGTACTTCACCGCCAGCGTCGCCAGCCCGAGGAACGAGAAGAAGCCGCCCACGTCCGTGCACGTCGTGACGAAGATCGACGACGCTACCGCCGGATCGAACCCGTAGCGCTCGAGCACCATCGGCACGATCGCGCCGGCCACGCCGGCGATGAAGAGATTGAAGACCATCGCCGCAAAGAGGATCCCGGCCAGCACCCATTCCTGCGTCCAGACGCCGACGATGAGGAACGTCAGCAGCCCGTTCGCTGCGCCGTTGCCGAGGCCGACCAGCATCTCTTTCCAGATCGGCTTGAACCCCGAATTCCAGTCGACTTCGCCGAGGGCCAGGCCGCGCACGAACACCGTCAGCGTCTGCGTGCCGGCGTTTCCGCCCATGCCCGCGACGATCGGCATGAACGCCGCCAGCGCCGCCCACTTTTCGATCGTCCCCTGAAACGCGCGCACCACCGACGCGGCGATGAACGCCGTGACCAGGTTCACCGCCAGCCACGGAAAACGCGTGCGCCACGACTCGCGCGCCGGCGTGGTCACGCGCTCGGAGATGTCGACGCCGGCCAGGTGCAGCAGGTCTTCCTCCGCCTGCTCCTGAATGACGTCGAGCACGTCGTCGACCGTCACCACGCCGACCAGCCGGTTCTGCAGATCGACCACCGGAATCGACAGCAGGTCGTACTTCGAGACGAGCTGCGCCACCTCTTCCGGACTCGAGTCCACCTGCGTGCGCACGACGCTCTGCACCATCACGTTGCGCAGCAGCGCGGCGGGATCGGCGAGGATCAGGCTGCGCAGCGAGAGCACGCCGACCAGATGCTGATCGGCGTCGACGCAGTAGACGTAGAAGAACGACTCCTTCTTCGGATACTGCCGGATCATGTCCACCGCGTGCGCGACGGTCAGCTCTTCGTCGAGCGCGAAGAACTCGGTGTTCATCAGCGACCCGGCGGTCGCTTCCTCACCTTCCATCAGCGACTCGAGCTTCGCGCCCTGCGTCGCGCCGAGGAGCTCGAAGACGCGCGCGCGGCGCTCGTCGTCGAGGAAGTCGAGCAGGTCGGCCGCGTCGTCGGGAGCGGACGAGCTGCACACCGAGGCCAGCGTCGCGTCGTCGAGAGACTCGAGGATCTCCTGCAGATCGTTTTCGTCGAGCTCGAAGAGCGCGCGCGCAGCCTTGCCGGTCTCAATCAGCAGCGAGAGGATGCGCCGGCGATCCTCTTCGAGCAGCAGCGGCAGCACCGGCGAGAGGTCGGCCGGCAGCGTCTTCTCGATGATCTTCCGGAGCTGCGGATAAGCGCCGTGCCGCAGCAGCTTGGTGAGGAGCTGCTGGTACGAGCGCGCCGTCGAAGGCGCGCTGTGCGGCTGTGCGACACGGCTGGCCACTCGGCTCGCATCGTACACGATAGAATCGCGCGCATGACCACCATCACCGCGCCCGATTCGCAGCCCGCAACGCAGCCGTCCGCGCCCGTGCAACGGCAGTTCGTGAACTTCCAGTTCTTCCGCGTCGACCGCGCCTTCCGCTCGCTGCCGGAAGAGACGAAGCAGCAGGCGCGGCGCGAGCTCGCGGAGATCATCGCGCGCTATCAGGGTCCGATGATCGTGCTGCCCTACACCACCGCCGGCCTCAAGGCGGGCGTCGACTTCATGCTCTGGCGCATCGGCTACGATCTCGATCCGTTCCAGCGCATGAGCGCCGACATCAATCACTCGATCCTCGGCCGCTATCTCGATGTCCCGCAGTCGTACCTGGCCATGACCAAGCACTCGCAGTACGTCGACGAGCACGTGCACGAAGGTCAGGAAGGTCGCCGCCTGCGCATCGTGCCCGGCAAGCGCCCGTTCCTGTTCGTCTATCCGTTCGTCAAGACGCGCGACTGGTACCTGCTGCCGATGGCCGAGCGGCAGCGCATCATGAACGAGCACATCGCCATCGGGCACAAGTTCCCGCGCGTGAAGATCAACACGACTTACTCGTTCGGCCTCGACGATCAGGATTTCGTGGTGGCGTTCGAGTCCGATACCGCCGACGAGTTCCTCGATCTCGTGCAGGCGCTGCGCGAGACGGAGTCGTCCAAGTACACGGTGCGCGACACGCCGATGTACACCTGCCGTCGCACGACGCTCGACGAGATGCTCGACGCGCTCTAGGGCGGATCGCTCTTCGCTTCGCCGGTGGGTTGGGGACGACCAGAGGCCTCCGGCGGCTGGGGCCGAGGGCCCCAGACCCCATTGGTTGGCCTAGCCTCCGCGACACCGTGTCGTGAGCTTGGA
>DASVQE010000079.1:0-22097 GCA_036389275.1 Thermoanaerobaculia bacterium | reverse complement strand
GGCCGCCGGAGGCCCCTCGTCGTCCCTCGACTCGTCAGCGCTGCACCGCAGCGATGATGCGCAGGGGGCCGCCGGAACCTTTGGCGATTTTCATCGGGAGCGCGATCACGAGGGCGCCGCGCGGCGGGACGCGTTCGAGATGGGCGACGTTCTCGAAACCTGGGACGTTCGCGCCGGTGGCGATCTGGTGGACGATGAAATCCTTCGACTGCCCGTAGTCGATCGACGCCGTGTCGACGCCGATCGCGCCCACGTGGCGCTCCGTCACCAGGAGGCGCGCTGCATCTTCGCCGTACGACGGGAAGTGCAGCTTGTCCGTCGCGCCCGGCGTGTCGTCGCCGAAGTACAGCTTGCGGTCGGGATAGCGCGAGCCCCAGCCCGTGTGCAGCAGCACGATCGTCCCGGCGGCGATCGCGCCGTGCTGCCGCTCCCACGCGCGGACGTCGTCGGCGGTGAGCCGGTAATCGGCGTTCGCCTTGGCCTGCGTCGAGATGTCGATCACCACTGCCGGCGCGACGAGCTGCTGCAGCGGGATTTCGTCGGCCGTGTGCCCGTTCGCGGCGAAGTGGATCGGCGCGTCGAGATGCGTGCCGCCGTGCTCCGGCGTCGACAGCACGTACGACGAGTAAAACCAACCTCCCGGCGTCGGCCCGAAGGCGAGCTCCTTATGCTCGAAGCCGGACGGTGACGTCGGCCAGTACAGCGTCTGCTCGTCGAACGCCCAGGTGAGGTCGATCAGCTCCGCGCGCGTGACGTCGAGCGGCGCGTGCGACGCGGTTGTCATACAGGAGATGGTGCTGGCGCAGAGCGCGGCCAGCGCGAGGAGCAGCACAAAGGATCGGCGCATCGTCAGATTCTACGTAGAATCGGCGGCATGCTGATCATTCAAAGGCTGATCTGGGGCGCGATCGTCGTCAGCACGCTGATCTACCTCTTCGTGATCTGGTTCATCACGCGCGGTTCGGCGACGGGCTCCTTCGACGCCGCGGTCAGTCAGCCGCTCACGCTGATCCTCTACGCCCTCGCGCTGATGATGTTCCTCATCGGCTGGTTCGTCGTGCCGCGCTTCGTCGGGCGCGACGCGCAGCAGCGGCTCGTCGTCACCGTGGCCGTGTTCGAGTCGTGTGCGGTCTTCGCGCTCGTCGCCGCCTTCCTGGTGCACGACTGGCGCGTCTATCTTCCCGGATGGGCGCTCGCGCTCCTCGGCCTGTTTCGCGCCTGGCCGGGCCGCCCCGACGAGCTCACCGCTCGCGGAATTTGACGAACGCCACGACCAGCACCAGCAGCAGCGTCACGCCGTTCGCCACGATGATGGCGATGTCGCGCTTGGCGATGCCGTACACCAGCCAGAGCGCCACGCCGCTCGCGAAGAGTCTCAGGTAATGCCACGAGAAATCCTCGGCCTTGCGCGTGCGGTACGTCTGCAGCACCTGCGGCAGCCACGCGCCGGTCGTCCCGACCGCGGCCGCCAGCCCGATGATCGTCATCGCGGTCTCCGACATGAGGCGTGCATCCTACTCGAAGAGGAGCAGGTCGCGGCTCATGGTGACCTCCATCGACGCCAGTGACTCCAGCCGCTCCCGTTCGCGCGCGCGCAGCCCGCGGTAGGAGGAGGTGAGGACGTCGACGATCGCTTCGCGCTGGAGCGTCGCCACGTGCCGCACCGAATGCTGCGACTTCAGCGTGAAGGCGCCGAACATGGCGATGGTCCGCTCGATGCGATCGCGCTCGATCGCTTCGCCGAGGACTGCTTCGCGCAGTTCGAGCAGATCGTCGGCGCCGGGGATGGCGATCAGCAGCGTGCCTCCCGGTGCGAGGACGCGGCGGAACTCGTCGGGATTCAAGCGCGCCGTGATCGAGGCCACGGTATGGAAGGACGCACTTCCGTAAGGGAGGAAGCGGTCCGCGTTGCCCACGATCCAGGTGCAGTCGCGATGGCGGCGCGCGGCGAGATCGATGGCCGGCACGGAGAGATCGACGCCGTGCGCGTCAACTTCGTACGCGGCGCGGAACGCCGCCAGATGGTGCCCTTCGCCGCAGCCGACGTCGAGCAGCGGCGCGCCGCGCGCGAGCGGCACCGCCTGGACGATCGCGCGCACCAGCGGCGCCGCATGTCCGGCGTCGAGAAAGCGCCGCCGCGCCTGCACCGCCGCCGCGGAGTCGCCCGCCTCCTTCGATTTGCGGTCCTGCGGCTGCAGCAGATTGAGATAGCCGGAGCGCGCCAGATCGAAACTGTGGCGGTTCGCGCAGACGTAGCTGCGGCCGTCGCGCGTCAGCGGTTGATGACACGTGCGGACGGTGCAGAGCAGCTCCACGAGGTGTGAGAGTATGACTCGCATGCCGCGCTCGTCGCGCCGCCTGCTGCTGCTGGTGATCGCGCTCATCGCATTCGTCACCATCTCGGCGCTCCTCTACCAGGCAGGCATGTCGCGGCTCGAAGGCAAGCCGCGCTCGTTCTGGCAGAGCGTCGAATGGGCCGGCGAGACGCTGAGCACGACCGGATACGGCGCCGACTCGAAGTGGACGCATCCGCTGATGGTGGTGCTCGTCGTGGCCGTGCAGTTCGTCGGCATCTTCCTCGTCTTCCTGATCATCCCGATCTACCTCGTGCCGTTTCTCGAAGAGCGTTTCGAGGAGCGCGTCCCGCGCCGCGCGCGCGACGACCTGCGCAATCACGTGATCGTCTTTCGCTTCGGTCCCGCGGTCGAGACGCTGCTGCAGCGCCTCGCGTCGAAGAACGTGCCGTCGATCGTGGCGGAGCTCGACGAGGCGGCCGCGCGCATCGTGCTCGAGCGCGGCGGGCAGGTGGTCTTCAGCCGCGCCGAGGAGGACGTGCTCGATGCCTGCAGGATCGAGTCGGCGCGCGCGATCGTGGCGAACGGGCGCGATCAGGAGAACGCCGCGCTGATCCTGCGCGCGCGGCAGAGCGGCTTCGCCGGCGAGATCCTCGCCTTCGTCGAAGATCCGTCGCACCGCAAGCCGATGGAGCTCGCCGGCGCGACCGCGGTCTACACGCCGCGGCACATCATCGCCGCCGCGCTGGCCGCGCACGCGAGCGATCGCATCAGCCCGCGGCTGCCCGGCCTCGAGCAGTTGGGCGGCATCGAGCGTCGCGAGCTGCGCGTGCCGCCGAGCGGACCGCTCACCGGACGCACGCTGGCCGAGGCGAAGTTGCCGGGGGTGGTGGTCGGCATCTGGAACCGATCGCGTTTGCAGACGCGCTGCGCGCGCGACACCGTGCTCGAGCCGCACACCGTTCTCGAAGTGGTCGGCGACGCCGCCGCACTCGCAGAATCAGCCGCGCTCCTCGGCGTGCCGCTGATGCGCAACAACGGCCCGTTCCTGATCGGCGGCTTCGGCGAAGTCGGCCGCAAAGTGCACGAGCTGCTCACCGACGTCGGCGAAGAGGTGCGCGTCATCGAGATGAACGCCGGCGAAGACATCGACGTGGTCGGCGACGTGCTCGACTCCTACGTGCTCGCGCGCGCCGGACTGCGGCAGTCGCGCGCGCTGATCCTCGCCCTCGACAGCGACGACTCGACGCTCTTCGCTACGGTCATCGCGCGCGATCTCGCCGCCGACGTGCCGGTGATCGCGCGAGTCAATCACGCCCGCAATCTCGACAACATCCATCGCGCCGGCGCCGACTACGCGCTGTCGATCTCCGACGTTTCCGGCGAGATGCTCTCGTCCCGCCTCCTCGGCCGTCACGCACGCGTGCGCGAGGAGCACCGGCGCATCACCGCCATCGAAGGCGCGAGCTGCGCCGGCCGCACCGCCGCGGAGCTGGCCATCGCCGAAGGGCGGGCCGTGCTCGCGGTCGAGCGCGACGGCGCGCTGCTGCATCGCCTCGACGCCGACTTCCGTTTCAGCGAAGCGGATCGGGTGTGGGTGTGCGCGGTGTGACCGCGGCCGGGCCGCCGCTGAAGCGCGCCGCGATCGGGCCGATGATCGCCGTCAGCAGCACGAACGCCGCGGCGATCGAGCCGAGTGCGGCGGGCGCGCCGGCGGCGATGGCCAGGCCGGCGATGACGATGGAAAACTCGCCGCGCGCGATGAGCGTGGTGCCGGCGCGCAGCCGCTCGCGCGGCGTGCCGTGAGGCAGCGACCACCAGCCGGTGAGGAGCTTCGTCGCCGACAGCACCAGCGCGATGAGCGCGGCGATCGGCAGCACCGGCACCAGCGCGGCCGGCGCGATCTGCAATCCGAAAAAGAAGAAGAAGACGGCCGCGAAGAGGTCGCGCACCGGCGCGATCACGCGGCGCGCCTGCTGCGCGAACGGTCCGGAGAAGGCGATGCCGACCAGGAACGCGCCGACTGCCGCCGAGACCTGCAGGCGTTGCGCGGCGCCGGCCACGAGCAGCACGGTGCCGAAGGAGCTGAGCAGGATGATCTCGTCCGAGCGATGGGCGAAGAGGCGGCTGAGCGCACCTCCGAATCGCACTGCCACCAGCAGCGCGATCGTCACCGCCAGCACTGCCGCCACGATCTGCGCGACGCCGGCCGTGCGCGGCGAGAGCACGACCGTCAGCAGCGGCAGGTAGGCGGCCATCACCAGATCTTCGAAGACGAGCAGCGAGACGATCGACTTCGTCTCCGGCGCGGTCTCGCGCCGCAGCTCGGAGAGCACCTTCGCAATGATTCCGGACGAGGAGATGTAGGTGATGCCGGCGAAGGCGAGGCAGCTCGCCGCGTTCCAGCCGAGGAGCAGCCCGGCGGCGAGACCGGCGGTGAAGTTCAGGCCGACGTCGATGAGGCCGGGGCGCACCGACTGCCGCAACGCCGTCACCAGCTCCGCGCCGGTGTACTCGAGGCCGAGGGTGAAGAGCAGCAGCACGACGCCGATCTCGGCGCCGACGTGGATGAACTCCGTGCTGAACGGCAGCGGCGCGAACCCGCCGTTCCCGAACGCGAGCCCGGCCAGCAGGTAAAACGGAATGGCGGAGATGCCGGCGTGACTGGCCACGCGCGAGAGCACCGCCAGGCCGAGCGTGGCCGCTCCGAGCTCGAGAAACACCAGCGGGAGATTCATTCGCGCGCCATCGTAGCTGGATGGAGCGAGTTCCTCGGAGTGGTCAACGAACGATGAACGATGAAGGATGAACGATGAACAACGGCAGTCCACCGTCGGTCCTCCGTTCATCGTTCATCGTTCATCGTTCTAGGAACTGCGCCGCGTGCGGAAGTGAGGAAGTATGGTACTCCTGCCATGTGTTCGGCAGACGTGTGGTGATCTCCATTCACGGCCTTGAAAGCGAAGGGACGTGGCAGCGGCAAATCGATCCGTCGTTTCAGGGGATCCACGATCTCCACTACCGGCGACACGAGTACGGGCGCTTCCGCGCGTGGAAAGCGATCGTGCCGTTCATCGTCGGCGGCGAGGTCAAACGCTTCGCTGATTTCTACGCGCGCGTCTTCCGCGAGACCGGCGTGGTCCCCAGCGTCATCGCCCACAGCCTCGGCACGTGGATCCTCTCGCAGGCGCTCGTGCAGTACCCGACCATCCGCTTCCGCAACGTGATTCTTTGCGGTTCCGTCATCGATCGCGACTACGACTGGCCGAACCTCATCGACCAGGGGCGCGTCTATCGAGTGAGGAATGAGATGTCGGTCGACGACGAAGTGGTGCGGCTGTTCCGGAGCCCGTTCTTCCGCTTTCTCCTCGCGGACAGCGGTCCGTCGGGACTGGATGGGTTCACGCGCGAGCACCACAAGGTCTCGAACGTCCGCTTCAACTTCGGCCACACCGGCTTCTTTCTGATGCTCACGCATTGCGACCGCTACTGGCGGCCGTACATCTGTGAGAACGAGGACGTGGCGGCTCTGTGCGACCGCTGCATGTACGGACCGAACGAGGCGGAGGCGATGGAGACGCTGCGGCGTTTCTACCGCCCCGAGCTCGTGCGCAAACTGCACGAATTTTTCCCGAAGGCGCCCGAGGCGAAGGTCGAAGGTCTGGCCGATGCCTCGCTGCCGCTGTACATCCAGCGCGGAGCCACCGGCAAGTACGACGCCGTGCAGCTCGCGTGGTTCCTCGCGTACGAGCTTGCGGCGCTCGACGCGAAAACCGGTGTCTCGTGACCCTCGACGAGGCGCTGGCGCAGATTCGCGCCGGCGCCGGCGGCGAGGAGCCGTGGCTCGCGCTGCACGCGCATTTCACGCCGCAGGTTCGGGCCACGCTCTATCTCCTCGGCGTGTTCGACGCGCGGCGGCGCGAAGAGCTCTGCGCGCGTGCGTTCGTCCACTTCGCGCGCACTGCGCCATGGCGCGGCGACTGGAGCTCGCTGCCCGGCGCGCCGGCCATCGCCCGGGCGCTGCGCGCGGCGGCGCACGAGGTGTGGCGCGCCGCCGCGTCAGAAAAAACGGATCGTGTGCGCGGGCTCACACCGGCTGACGGCACACCGCCTGTCTTCTATGCTGTGGGTCGCAATTGAGATCGGAGGCAACGTGAACGACACCGACTACCGCGCCGCGGCGCGCGCGGAATTCGAGCAGCGGAAGCAGCAGGGAGTGGCCTGGCTGGCCGCGGAGCTCGGCGCACGGCCCGATCTGGTCGAGCGGCGGCTGCTCGACGACGCGGTGCGCGTCACGCCGGAATGCCTGCTGCCGCGCGAGCTCGAGCACCTCGACGCGCTGCCGGCCGAGCGGATGCGTCACGCGGAAACCTGTTCGTTTTGCGCCGGCGTCATCGCCGTCTCGCGCGAGCCGGTCGAGGCGGAGTCGGCGCGCAGTTTCCTCGAAGCGCTGCGGCCGTATTGACTTTGCCTTCGTGCGGAGGCTTCATGGCTCCGCATGTCCGCCGACTCCAGAGAGGAGCGCCGCCGCTACGGGCGCGTCAAGCTCGACACGCCGCTCGTGGCGCGTTTCGGAGAGCTGCGCGTGCGCGTGCACGAGCTCTCCGTCACCGGTTTTCTGATCTCGCATGAAGGACGCATTCCGCCGGGCGAGACGCACTCGTTCGTCCTCGAAGCCGACGGCGACTCGATTCCGCTGACCTGCAGCGTGGCTCGCTCGACGCTCTGGCGCCTGGCCAAGGCGATGGGCGAGCGCAGCATCTACCACTCCGGACTGCGCATCGTCGAAGCGCGCCGCGAAGCGTTCGACCGTTTGCGCGCGGTGATCGCCGACCGCATCATCCGCGCACTCGACGAGCAGAAGGCGAACGCGCGCGGCATCCCGCCGCTCGCCGCCTACATGTACCAGCCGGGCAAGGGCGAGCTCTATCGCCGCTGCGAGTTCGTCGACGGCGTCTGGCGGAAGAGCGAGACCATCCGGCCGGCCCAGCCGCCGAACGGCTTCACCATCTCGGCCGACGTCGATCCGTATCACGTGGAGATGCTCTGCAAGACGTGGGAGACCACCACGCCCGAGGGACGGAGGCTCACGCAACTGCTCGCGGAACTGTCGATCAGCCGCGCCGAAGGCGTGCCGACGCGGCGGTATGAACCATGAAAGGATTGCGGCGATGACACAGGCCAAGCGCGGCGACACCGTTCACGTTCACTACACCGGCACGCTCGACGACGGTTCGGTCTTCGATTCGTCGCATGACAGCGAGCCGATCGTCTTCACCCTCGGCGCCGGCGAAGTGATCCCCGGCTTCGAGACCGCCATCGAAGGCATGTCCGCCGGCGAGAAGAAGACGCAGCGCATCGAAGCCGGCAACGCCTACGGCGAGCATCGCGATGAGCTGGTCTTTCAGGTGAGCCGCGACCAGATGCCCGAGGACGGCGACGTCGAAGTGGGCGACATGCTCCGCGTTGGCTTCCCCGACGGCAGCACCGCCGCCGTGCAGGTCGCCGCCATCGAGGGCGACTCGGTGACCCTCGACGCCAACCATCCGCTGGCCGGGAAGAACCTGACGTTCGAGCTCGAGCTGGTCTCCATCGAGTGATCCCGAGCGTAGCGAGGGACCTGGGCGGGCGGTGGCGGTGGGCGCGGCTCGCGTCGCTCCGCTCGAGCCGCTCTCGGTCAAGTGCTGTCATCCCGAGCGTAGCGAGGGACCTGGGTGGGCGGTGCGGCAGGCTCGAGCCTCGCGCGCCCACCCACCCAGGTCCCTCGCTCCGCTCGGGATGACATGCCGTGTCACACGACATGTCCGCGGTGGGCGGTGCGGCAGGCCCGAGCCTCGCACACCCACCCACCCAGGTCCCTCGCTCCGCTCGGGATGTCATGCCGTGGCGGCGCGGCAGGCCCCACGCTCGCCCGCCCACCCGCCCAGGTCCCTCGCTCCGCTCGGGATGGCGTGTTACCCTCGCCTCACACGTCATGTCCTGGTGGGTCTGGGTCCTTGCCGGCTTTCTGCTGCTGGCGGTCGAGATGGCTTCGACGACGATGCACATCGGCTTCTTTGCCGTCGGTGCGTTCGTTGTAGCCGTGGCCGTCGGCGTCGGCGCGCGCCTGCCGTTGTGGGGCCAGCTCCTCCTCTTCACCGGAGTGAGCCTCGTCGCGTTCCTCTTTCTCCGCCCGATCGTCGTGCGCAAGCTGCGCCTCGACCAGAAGAAAGTCGTCGACTCGCTGGTTGGTGAGGAAGCGCTCGCGCTCGACGACATCGGCGTGGCGCAGATCGGCAAGGCGGAGATGCGCGGCACCACCTGGAGTGCACGGAACATCGGAGAAACGTCGCTGACGCGCGGTCAGCGTTGCGTAGTGGCGCACGTGGAAGGTCTGACTCTTCACGTGCGTGCTTCTTGACCAATTCAGCCAACGAGGAAACGGATCATGGGTAGTCTCATCGTCACAGCAGTCGTCGCCATCTTCGCGATGATCGTTATCTCGAAGATCGTCCGCGTCGTTCCGCAGCAGCAGGCCTGGGTCGTCGAACGCCTCGGCAAGTACTACCAGACCCTCGATGCCGGCCTGCACATCCTCTGGCCGTTCCTCGACACGGTGCGCTACAAGCACTCGCTCAAGGAGATTCCGCTCGACGTGCCGGAGCAGGTCTGCATCACCAAGGACAACGTGCAGGTGGCCGTCGACGGCGTCCTCTACTTCAAGGTCCTCAATCCGGAGCGCGCCTCGTACGGCATCAGCGACTACACCTACGCAGTCTCGCAGCTCGCGCAGACGAACCTCCGCAGCGAGATCGGCAAGATCGATCTCGACAAGACCTTCGAGGAGCGGACGAACATCAACTCGCAGGTCGTGCAGGAAGTCGACAAAGCCTCCGAGGCGTGGGGCGTGAAGGTGCTGCGCTACGAGATCAAGAACATCACGCCGCCGCAGGACGTGCTCGCGGCGATGGAAAAGCAGATGCGCGCCGAGCGCGAGAAGCGCGCGGTGGTGCTGCAGTCGGAAGGCGAGCGCGACGCGGCCATCAACACCGCCGACGGCCACAAGCAGCAGGTCATCAAGAACTCGGAAGCGAAGCGGCAGCAGCAGATCAACGAGGCCGAGGGTCAGGCCCAGGCCACGCTGGCCATCGCCACCGCCACGGCCGAAGGCATCCGCCGCGTGGCCGAGGTGATCAAGATGACGGGCGGCTTCGAGGCCATGCAGTTGCGCCTCGCCGAGCAGTACATCACCCAGTTCGGAAATCTCGCGAAGACCGGTACGTCGATGGTCGTGCCGGCCAACGTCTCCGACATCACCTCGATGCTGCAGATGGCCATGGGCGTGATCAAGCAGGCGCCGGACGTGCCGAAGATTCCGGTGCGCTCGCAAAGCGAACTGCCTCGCGCTTGACATTCATGTCATAATGCCGTCCCTATGACTTTCAATCACTCCATCGTTCCGCAAGTGCGGCTGTCAGGAATTGACGGTTAACCTCTGACCGGGATGCTCGCGGCCGCGGCCGCGAGCATCCCGCTGCCCGTTAGAATCGCGGGCATGCATCCCGACCTCGCCGCGCTGCTCGACCGGCGCCTCGGCTCCGGCGCCGACGTGGCCGCGATCGACGCCGAGGTCTGGCAGCGCTTCGGGACCCGGCTGGCGATGCTGGTCACCGATCTCTCCGGCTTCTCGCGCGCCGTGGCCGAGCGCGGCATCGTCCATGTTCTGCAGACGATCTACGAGTCGGAGCGGCTGCTCGTGCCGATCGCGCAGACGCATCGCGGCACGCTGGTGAAGATCGAGGGCGACAGTTTCCTGGTGATCTTCGCCGAGGCGTCCGACGCGGTGAGCACCGCCCTCCACATGCAGCGCGCCACGGCCGAGTACAACGCCACGCGTCCCGCCGATGCCCGCGTGCTCCTCGGCTGCGGCATCGGGTTCGGCGAGGTGCTGCGCGTCGGCGAAGCGGATGTCTTCGGCACCGAGGTCAACGCCGCCTACATCCTCGGCGAAGACACCGCGCGCGCCGGCGAGATCCTGGTGACGCGTGCGGTACGCGACGCGCTGCCGCAACTCGACTGCGAGCCGGTCGCCGATTCGCCGCCCGGCACCGGCGGCGCGTTCCGCATCCGCTCCGGGCCGCGCTGAGCGCGTGCCGCGCCGTACAATCCGCGCGTGCGGTCGGTGCTCTATCTCCACGGCTTCGCCTCATCGCCGGCCAGCGCGAAGATCACCGCGCTGCGGCCGCTCCTCGAGCCGCAGGACATCGAGCTGAACGCGCCCGATCTCAACGTGCCGTCGTTCGAGCGGCTCGATTTCGACGTGGTGGTCGCGCATGCACTCGCCGCCGCGCGCGAGACGCCGCCGCATGCGATCGCCGGCAGCTCACTCGGCGCACTCGTGGCGCTCGCGGTGGCGAAGCAGATCGCCCGGCCGCTCGTGCTCATCGCGCCGGCCCTCGGCGTCGCGCGGCGGTGGCAGGAGAAGCTGCCGGCCGGCGATCCGGTGATCGTCTACAACTTCGCGCGCAACGCCGACGTGCCGATCCATCGCGCTTTCTTCGAGCAGATGGCGGCGCTGCACATCGACGACGAGCCGCCGCCGTCGCGGGTGACCGCGATCATGGGACGCAACGACGAGACCGTGCCGTTCGCGATGGTGCGCGAAGCGTGGGAACGTTGGGAAGCGTCGGGCCGCCTCGCTGCCGGCTCGCGCTTTCTCGAGATCGACGAAGGCGATCACGGGCTGGTGTCGTACGCGGATGCGATTGCCGAAGCGATTGCCGAGGCCGTGTCGTGATTGCGGTCACCCGCGACGTCAGCCCGTCGGTGCGCGACTGCGAGCTGACGCATCTCGCGCGCATGCCCATCGACTACGCGCGTGCCGCCGCGCAGCATGAGGCGTATCGCGCGCTGCTCGCGTCGCTCGGCTGCGAGGTGGTCTCCATCGCCGCCGACGATGCACATCCCGACTGCGTCTTCATCGAAGACACGGCGGTCGTGTTCGACGACGTGGCGGTCATCACCCGTCCCGGCGCCGAGTCGCGCCGCGGCGAAGTCGGTCCGGTCGCCGAAACGTTGACGCGCTACCGCCGTCTCGCGCGCATCGAGCCGCCGGCCACGCTCGACGGCGGCGACGTGCTCGTGCTCGACGACCGGATCTTCGTCGGCCTCGGCTCGCGCACGAATGAAGCGGCGCTCGCGCAACTCCGCGCATTCACGGGCCGCGAAGTGATCGGCGTCCGCGTCGACGGCGCGCTGCATCTCAAGACCGCCATCACTCGCGTCGCGCCCGACACGCTCCTCGTCAACCGCGACTGGCTCGACGTGAGCGCATTCGCCCGCTGGAATCTGCTCGACATCGATCCATCCGAACCGTTCGCCGCCAACGCGCTCCTCGTGCGCGACACGATCGTCTATCCGCGCGCATTTCCGCGCACGTGCGAGCGTCTCGAAGCGCGCGGCCTCGACGTGCGTACAGTCAATGCTGACGAGCTCGCAAAAGCAGAAGGCGGCGTGACGTGCTGCTGCCTGCTGCTACAATGACCGCGCTCTCTCTTCAGCAAAGAAGATCGGTCAAGTCAACATCATGGCGGCGCCCGCATTCAGCGCCTTGAACCCCGGCGCGTCGGCCGCTCCTGTGGCGCTGACGGCATTGCTGATCCTCGCCTTCGGAATCCGCGTCCTCGCGCGGCGTCTGAGCCGCGTCAGCGCGGCGTTTTTCGTGATGACGCTCGTCGTCGCGATCTGGATGTCGGCCTTCGCGGCGATGTATCTCTCGCCCGACGCCGCCACCGCCCTGCAATGGGCGCGGCTCGCATATTTCGGCGTGCCGTTCATCCCGGCGGCGATCTACTGGTTCACCATCGAGATCCTGCACATCGAGCCGCGCCGCCGCGCCGCGCATGTGACCGCGTGGGCGCTGGCCGCGTTCTTCAGCGCGCTGGCCGTCACCACCGGCGCGCTGATCCCGCGCGTGCAGCACTACTGGTTCGGCTTCTATCCGCGCTACGCGCTGCAGGCCGGCATCCCGTTCCTGCTCTACTTTTTCGGCTATCTCATCGGCGCGCTCGGCGAGTTCCTGCGCGCGCTGCCGTCCGCGCGCGGTGCCGAGCGGCAGCGCACGCGCGCGCTGCTCGTCGCCTTCGGCATCGCCTACTTCGGCTGCGTCGACTACCTGCCGAAGTTCGGCATCGCCGCCTATCCGTTCGGCTACGCCGCCATCCTCGGCTTCGTGCTCGTGGCCGCGCGCGCCATCCGCACGTATGGCCTCGTCGCGCTGACGCCGTCGCTCGCCGCGCCGGAGATCATCCGCACGATGGCCGACGCGCTGTTCGTCTGCGACTCCGAAGGGCGCATCGAGTTCGCGAACCAGGCCGCGGCGAAACTACTGCGCATCAGCGAGTCGGAGCTGGCCGGCAAGCGCATCGACGAGCTGCTCGCGCAGGAAGGTGAGATCTCCTCGAAGCTGCAGCGGCGCTCGCTGCGCAACGACGAATACGTCTTCGCCGCCAGCGACGGCGAGCGCGTCGACCTCACGCTCTCGATCGCGCCGGTGCTCGCCGACGGGCAGTCCGCCGGCGCGGTGATCATCGGCCGCGACATCCGCGACCGCAAGCGCGCCGAGCGCGAGGTGCTGCAGGCGGTGACGCTGCTGCAGTCGACGCTCGACTCCACCGCCGACGGGATCCTCGTCAGCGACGACAGCGGCCGCATCCTCTCGTACAACCAGCGCTTCGTGGAGATGTGGCACATCCCGGACGGGGTGATGGATCGCGGCGAAGACCGGCGCGCCATGGAGCACGTGGTCGAGCAGCTCGCCGTGCCGGAGGAGTTCCTGCGCACCGTCGACTCGCTGGCCGCGCAGCCGCGCGCGGAGAGCTTCGACCTGCTCGAGCTGAAGGATGGGCGCCGCTTCGAGCGCTACTCGATCGGCCGAAGCATCGAGGAGCTCGCGAACATCCGCGTCTGGAGCTTCCGCGACGTCACCGCGCGCTTCGCGGCCGAGGCGGCGCTGCGCGAGTCGGAGATCCGCTACCGGCTGCTGTTCGAGCAGAACGCCGCCGGCGTCTGCGTGAGCCGTCTCGACGGCACGATCCTCGACTGCAACGCCACCTTCGCGACGATGCTCGGCGTGCCGCGCGGCGAGATGATCGGCCGCTCGATGCGCGGCGTCTACGCGAACGGCGAAGAGTGCGACGAACTGTCGTCGCTGCTGACCAGCGCCGGCACGCTCAACAGCGTCGAAGTGGAGCTGCGCCGCCGCGACGGCGCGCCGCTCTGGGTGCTGCAGAATCTCGTGCTGGTCGGCGATGCCGTCTCCGGCGTCGTGCACGCCACCGTCGTCGACATCAGCGACCGGAAGCGCGCCGAGGAACAGATCGAGTTCCACGCGTACCACGACGTCCTCACGCACCTGCCGAACCGCAAGCTCTTCACCGACCGGCTGCGCCACAGCGTCTCGCGCGCGAAGCGCAGCGGCAAAGCGGTGGCCGTGATGTTCATCGACGTCGATCACTTCAAGACCATCAACGACACCCTGGGGCACACCGCCGGCGACGAGCTGCTGCTGGAGATGGCCCGCCGCCTGCGCGACTGCGTGCGCGACGACGACACGGTGGCCCGCCTCGGCGGCGACGAGTTCACCATCATCCTCTCCGAGCTGCGCCAGCCGGAGGACGCCGTGCACGTCGCCCAGAAAATCCTGCAGGCCGTGCAGGAGCCGCTCACCATCGGCGGCATGCCGATCGTCGTCACCGCCAGCATCGGCATCGCCCTCTATCCGGTCGACGGCGCCGATCCGGAGTCGCTGCTGCGCAACGCCGACAGCGCCATGTACCGCGCCAAGGAAGCGGGCCGGAACACGTATCAGCTCTGCACCGACGAGATGAAGAAGCGGGCCATGGAGCGGCTCTCGCTCGAGTCGCGGCTGCGCGTGGCGCTGCGCGACGACCAGCTCATGCTCGCGTATCAGCCGCAGATCAACCTCGTCACCGGACGCACCATCGGCGTCGAGGCGCTGGTGCGCTGGAACGATCCGGAGCGCGGCATCGTGCAGCCGGCCTCGTTCATCCCGATCGCCGAGGAGTCGCGGCTGATCGTGCCGCTCGGCGAATGGGTGCTGCGCACCGCGTGCAATCAGATGCGGCAGTGGCACGACCGCGGCGCCGGACCGATGCGGCTGTCGGTGAACCTGTCGGCGCGGCAGTTCCAGCAGCACGACCTGGTGGACATGGTGCGCAGCGCGCTGGCGGACAGCGGCCTGCCGGGCGCGGCGCTCGAGCTGGAGATCACCGAGACCACGGCCATGCAGAACGCCGACGTCACGGTGGAAGTGCTGCGCGCGCTGCGCGCAATAGGAGTGGGCATTTCCATCGATGATTTTGGTATGGGATATTCGTCACTCAATTACCTGAAGCGTTTTCCCATCACCGCGGTGAAGATCGACCGCGCCTTCGTGCGCGATCTGGCCACGAGCGAAGGCGACGCCGCCATCGTCTCGGCGGTGATCGGCATGGCCCGCAGCCTGCGGCTGCGCGTGGTGGCCGAGGGCGTCGAGACGGCGGAGCAGTTCGCGATCCTGCGCGGGAAGAACTGCGACGAAGGGCAGGGCTTCTACTTCAGCCGCCCGGTGTGGGGCGAAGAGCTGACGCACTCGCTGCTCGAGCCGCACTCGTTCGCCATTCGCGAGCCGCGCCTGACGATCTGACGCTAGGCGCGCGCTGCCGCGGCCACATCCACCGGATACTTCCCGGTGAAGCACGCGGTGCAGTAGAGCGCGCGCGGATCGTCGCCGTTGCGGCGGACCGCGTCGAGCATCCCGTCTTCGCTGAGATAGCCGAGCGAGTCGGCTTCGATGAAGTCGCGGATCTCATCGAGGGAGTGCGAGCTGGCGATGAGGTCTTTGCGCTCCGGCGTGTCGATGCCGTAGTAACAAGCCCACGACGTCGGCGGCGAGGAGATGCGCATGTGCACCTCGGCCGCGCCGGCCTGTTTGAGCATGCGCACGATCTTCTTCGAGGTCGTGCCGCGCACGATCGAGTCGTCGATCAGCACGAGGCGCTTGCCTTTCACCAGCTCGCGCACCGGGTTGAGCTTCACCTTCACGCCGAAGTTGCGGATGGCCTGCTTCGGCTCGATGAACGTGCGGCCGACGTAATGATTGCGCACCAGGCCGTACTGGAACGGGATGCCCGACTCGAGCGCGAATCCGAGCGCGGCGTAGACGCCGGAGTCGGGGACCGGCACGACCATGTCGGCCGGCACCGGATGTTCGCGCGCGAGCTGCGCGCCGAAGCGCTGCCGCACCTCGGCCACGTTGTTGCCGAAGACCACCGAGTCGGGGCGCGCGAAGTAGACGTGCTCGAAGATGCAGCGCGCTTCGCGCTCGGCGCGCGCCTCGCGCACGACGCGCAGCGCCGGGATCGGACCGCGGCGCTCGATGGCGATCATCTCGCCGGCGCCGAGCTCGCGCACCGTGTCCGCGCCGATCAGATCGAACGCGCAGGTCTCCGAGGAGACCGCCCAGGCGTCGTCCAGCTTGCCGAGGACCAGCGGGCGGAAGCCGTAGGGATCGCGCGCGGCGAGGATGCGTCCCGGCGCGAGCAGCGCGATGGCGTACGCGCCTTCGACGTGGTTCAGGGCATCGATGAAGGCGCGCTCGAGATCGGGCTCTTTCGAGCGCGCGATCAGGTGGACGATCACCTCGGTGTCGGACATCGAGTTGAAGATCGCCCCTTCCGACTCGAGCTGGCGCCGCAACTGGTCGCCGTTCACGAGATTGCCGTTGTGGGCGACGGCGATCGGACCTTTGCTCGTCAGCGCGAAGATCGGCTGCGCGTTGCAGAGCATCGAGCCGCCGGCGGTGGAGTAGCGGACGTGGCCGATGGCCATCTCGCCCGGCAGGCGCGCCAGCCGCTCGTGCGTGAACACGTCGGCGACGTAGCCCATCTCCTTCTCGACGACGATACGGCCCTCGTCGGTGACGGCGGCGATGCCGGCGCTCTCCTGCCCGCGATGCTGCAGCGCGTACAGACCGAGGTACACCAGGTTGGCCGCGTCTGCACGCCCGAGGACACCAAAGACCCCGCACTCTTCATGGAGCTTGTCGAACATTGGGATTCGCGCCGTTGTAACGGCGATCATCGCACGGAAATTCGGCGCATTACCTCATCGCCCGTTGCGGCGGTCGTCGATCAACTGCTCGAGCACGCTCTGCTCGGCGCGCGGCAGCGGCCGCGTCAGGAAATCAGGCGGAAGCGTGCCGGTGCCGGGTCGCACTTTTCCTGCACGAACGAGCGTAGACCGCCGGTCCTCGAGGAGCTGCTCCAGCACGCTGCCTTCTTCGAACTTCGGCGGCCGCTCGGTGAAGAACCATTCCGGCAGCGGCTCGCTCCTGCTCGATCCGCGCTCCGCCACCGGCACCACCTTCGCCACCGGCGTGTTTCCGTCGAGCACTTCCACCGTTTCGCCGTTGCGGAGCTTCTCCGCGGCGTCGGGGCCGAGCTCGGCGAGTTGGATGGTCGTCACGGCTCGAGTGTACCTCGGTGCGCGACACCTGTGATAAAGAGCCGGGATGAGCGCCACGCCCGGGGCTGCCTTCGTCCTGAAATCAGGTGTCTATCCCGGGCCGACGCCGCCCGCGCCTGACGTCATCGCCGCGGCCGCGGACGGCAGCCTCTGGATCGCCAGCCAGCAGAATTTGCTGCAGTACAGCCGCGAGACGGGCGCGTTTGCCACGATGTACTCCGCGACCGCCGACCTCGCCGTGATGCATGGCATCGCGCCGGTCGACTATCAGCACGTCTACTTTCTCGGCAGCAATGCCAGCGGCGCGGCCGTCGTCGGCTACTACCAGCAGTCGGGCGTGACCACGCTCGCCGCGCTGCCGGGCTCCGACACCGCCGCCGCCATCACCGCCGCGCCCGACGGCACGCTCTGGGTCACCGGCGCGAGCGGCACGATCTACGCGCACACCGCCGGCGGCTGGACGACGCTCGCCGCACCGAGCGGCGGCGTGACGATGCTCTCCGCCGGCAGCGCCACCTTCGGCCTCGCACTCGTCGGCGGCGGCACGTCGATCGCGAAGTGGGACGGCACCTCCTGGTCGACGCTCGCCTCGCAGACCGAGCTCACCTTCGTCGCCGCCTGCGCCGACGGCTCCTACTGGACCGCCAACGTCGCCGCGGCGGCGCCCGGTGCGGCGCAGCTCACGCTCGTGCTGCCGGATGCCTCCACCGTCGCCTTCGCATTCCCCAACGAGATCGTCATGCCCGGCTATCTCACCGCCGCCAGCCGCTACGCCTGCTTCTTCCTCGGCATCGATCTCAACGTGAAGCAGATGGGACTCGGCCTGGCCGCGTACGGCGTCATGGAACAGCCGGCCGAAAACTGGCCAGCGATGGATGCGAACGAGCAGGCGGCCTACACCGCCATCACCAACGCGTTCCTCATCTCCGATCCCGCCGGCTTCCGCTCCGTCTACGCGAACCTCAACGACTCGCTCAGCGAGAACGCGATCGAGCTGAGCGATCTCGCCTGTCCGAGCGGCATCGACGCGACGGCGTTCGCGAGCGTGAAGTCGCAACTCATCGTCGAGCTGCGCTACGCCGACTCGGTGCGCAATCTCTTCACGAACCTGGCGACGCTCAACAGCGACCTCGCGCTCGAACAGACCCAGACCTACGCGAGCGTCGTGGAGATGGTCGGCCTGCCCGACCAGCCGTCGCAGCAGCCGAACACGCCCGTGCAGGTGATCTTCGGCAATCTCCTCTCGAAGCTGCTCGACAAGGCGATCTCACTCGCGCCCGATCCGGCGCAGTCGGTGATCTCCCTCGGCATGTCGGTCTTCAACCACGTGGCCGATCTCGAGGCGCAGCAATCGGGCGGCACCGACCGCAATTCCGCGCTCACCGTGGCCTGCTCGCAACTGGCCGGCATGATCGCCAGCGTCACCTCGCAGACGCTCACCACCACCTCCACCTGGGAGTCGACCATCCTCGCCGACTGGGGCATGCTCCAGGCCTGCGGCAACGCCATCGCCACCGGCGCCTGGTACTGGCCGCCGACCTTCGTCGCGGCCGTGATCAAAGGCAGCGGCGCGGCGATGGAGCTCGACTTCTACCAGATCCTCGTGCCGGTGAAGTGGCAGATCATGAATCTCTACGCGCTGTACGTCCCCGGCATCCAGCCGACGCCGAGCACGCCGCCGAATGCGCCGCAGTACTCGTTCGTCTACCAGACCGTGAGCGACTCGCAAGGCGCGATGGCGTTCTGGTACTGGATGCTGACCGAGCAAGGCGTCTCGCCCGACCTCGACACGACCGGGCCGTTCCCGAATCAGCAGCTCGTGCTCGCGCTGATCACCGCCGACGCCGGCGACGAGAACGATCTCTTCACGAATGCGAACGGCTGGAACCTGCCGGTGGTGCAGGGCGGTACCTGGACGGCGCCGATGCAGGGCGTCGCGTTTCAGCCGTGGGTGAACTCGACCAGCCCGTTGTAAGCGAATACGATACGGCGCTCGATGAGCAATCGCGCGTATCAGTCAGGGTTCGGCAACGAGCTCGCCACCGAAGCGATCGAAGGCGTGCTGCCGCCGCGCGGCAACTCGCCGCAGCGGGTCGCGCACGGCCTCTACGCCGAGCAGTTCAGCGGCTCGCCCTTCACCGTGCCGCGCGCGCTGCAGCGCCGCTCGTGGCTCTACCGCATCCGCCCGAGCGTGCTGCACGAGCCGTTCGCGCCGCTCGACGCGCGCGGCGTCTGCGGCGCGCCTTTCACCGACGTCCCGACGCCGCCGACGCAGTTGCGCTGGGATCCGCTGCCGCTTCCGGCCGAGCCGACGGACTTCATCGAAGGGCTGGTCACCATCGCCGGCAACGGCGACTCGATGATCAACAGCGGCGTCGGCGTGCACGTCTACGCCTGCAATCGCTCGATGGACAACCGCTTCTTCTACGACGCCGACGGCGAGCTGCTGCTCGTGCCGGAGCGCGGCGCGCTGACCATCGGCACCGAGCTCGGGGTGATCGACGTCGCACCGGGCGAGATCGCCGTGATTCCGCGCGGCACGAAGTTCCGAGTCGTGCTGCAGGACGCCGACGCGCGCGGCTACGTCTGCGAGAATTTCGGCGCCTTCTTCCGCCTGCCCGACCTCGGACCGATCGGCTCCAACGGGCTGGCCAATCCGCGCGACTTCCTCACGCCCGTGGCCGCGTACGAAGACCGCGAAGGCGACTTCGAGCTCGTGGCGAAATTCGGCGGACGCCTCTGGTCGGCGCGCATCGATCACTCGCCGCTCGACGTCGTCGCCTGGCACGGCAACTACGCGCCGTACAAATACGACCTCTCGAAGTTCAACGTCATCAACACCGTCTCCTTCGATCATCCCGACCCGTCGATCTTCACCGTGCTCACCTCGCCGTCGGAAGTGCCGGGGACGGCCAACTGCGACTTCGCCATCTTTCCGCCGCGGTGGATGGTCGCCGAAGATACCTTTAGGCCACCCTATTTTCATCGCAATATCATGAATGAATATATGGGACTGATTTTTGGTGTCTACGACGCCAAGGCCGAGGGCTTCGCGCCGGGCGGAGGAAGCCTCCACAACTGCATGTCCGGCCATGGTCCCGACGCGTCCACGTTCGAGGCTGCGTCGGGCGCGAAGCTTGAGCCGCGCTACCTCGGCGATACGCTGGCGTTCATGTTCGAGACCCGCTTCGTGCTCCGGCCGACGAAGTTCGCCATGGAGACGCCGCTGCTGCAGCGCGACTACTGGCGCTGCTGGCAAGGTCTCGAGAAGCATTTCCGCGCATGACCGCCCGTGCGCTGCGCGCGATGCTCGAAGGCCTGATCGACTACGCCGGACTCTTTCCGCCGGCGGCGCTGTCGATGCAGGACGCGGTGCGCAACTACGCGCGCTATCGCGACGGCGAGCACGCCTGGGCCCTCGGCCGCTTCGTCGTGCCGGCAGACCGCGAAGCGGAGGTGCCGCGCGACTTCGCATGCAGCGTCCTCGGACGCGACGAGGTGAAGGCGAGCGAGCTCGATCGCGCCGCGCGGGACGCCTTCGTCGAGATCACAGAACTGGAGATGCTGCCGGAGCTGCGCCGCCGCGGTCTGCGCGCGAAGCTGCGCACGGGCGGCCTCACCGCGGAGGCGTTCCCGAGCGCGGCGCGCATCGCCGAGTTCCTGCGCGCCTGCCGCGAGCACGGCGTCGCCTTCAAAGCCACCGCCGGGCTGCACCATCCGGTGCGCTGTGTGCGCCCGCTGACCTACGCGCCCGACGCGCCGCGCGGCACGATGCACGGCTTCCTGAATCTCTTTCTCGCCGCGGCCATGCTCGATGACGCCGAGGCGGTGCTGAATGAGAACGATCCCCACGCGTTCGCCTTTGATGATGACGGCGCCTCCTGGCGCGACCGGCGCGTGGCCACCGAGGAGATCATGGCCATGCGCCGCGATTTCGCGCTCTCCTTCGGCTCCTGCTCGTTCGAAGAACCGATTGCCGATCTTCAGGAGCTCGGCCTGCTCTCATGACCGACTTTCCCATCCAGAATCTTCCCTTCGGCGTGATGCGCCGCGACGGCGAGTCGCACATCTGCACCGCCATCGAAGACCGCGTCCTCGATCTGCACGCATGCGCGCGCGAAGGTCTCATCGACGAGCCGTCGCTGCTCGAGCCGCTGTTGAACGCGTTCATGGCCCGCGGCGTCACGCTCGCCGTCAAGCAGCGCATCCGGGAACTGCTCGACGGCAACGTCGAGCGCCATCTCGTGCCGATGGCCGATGCGGAGATGCTGCTGCCGATGCGCATCGGCGACTACACCGATTTTTACGCGAGCGTGCATCACGCCACGAACGTCGGCTCGATGTTCCGTCCCGACAATCCGCTGCTGCCGAATTACAAATGGATCCCGATCGGCTATCACGGCCGCGCCTCCTCGATCGTGGTCAGCGGCACGCCGGTGCGCCGCCCGAACGGGCAGACGCGCGATGACGCGAATGCGCCGCCGCGCTTCGGTCCGTCGAAGCGGCTCGACTACGAGCTGGAGCTCGGTGCGGTGATCGGCCGCGCGAACGCGCTCGGCGAGCCGGTGCCGGTGTCGCGCGCGCTCGAGCACGTGTTCGGTTTCTGCCTTGTGAACGACTGGTCCGCGCGCGACATCCAGACGTGGGAGTACCAGCCGCTCGGCCCGTTCCTGGCGAAGAGTTTCGCCACGTCGATCTCGCCGTGGATCGTCACGCTCGACGCGCTCGAGCCGTTCCGCACGAAGGCGTACGTCCGTCCGGAAGGAGATCCGGAACCGCTTCCTTACTTACAGGATGACGTCGGTTTCGACATCACGGTGGAAGTGTGGCTGCGCAGCGCGAAGATGGCCGAACCGGTGCGCATCAGCCGCGGGAACTTCCGCGAGATGTACTGGACGGTTGCGCAGCTCGTCGCGCATCACACCTCGAACGGCTGCAACCTGCAGCCGGGCGACCTGCTGGCGAGCGGCACGATCTCCGGCCCATCCAAGGACGCGCGCGGCTGTCTGCTAGAGCTGGCCTGGCGCGGGACGGAGCCGCTCGAGCTGCCGAGCGGCGAGACCCGCAAGTTTCTCGAAGACGGCGACGAAGTGATCCTGCGCGCCTACTGCGAACGCGAAGGCACCCCACGAATCGGCTTCGGCACCTGCCGCGGCGTGGTCACGGCCGCGCGCTGAGCGGTGTGGTTTGGGCTTGCCCTCGATGGAACGGGGAACGACGGGAGGCCTCCGGCGGCTGGGGCCGAGGGCCCCAGACCCCATCGATTGGCCTAGCCTCCGCGACACTGCCTTCCAAGCT
>DASVQE010000078.1:0-26127 GCA_036389275.1 Thermoanaerobaculia bacterium | reverse complement strand
GGCCGGGGCCACGGGCCCCGGACCCCGTCTGTTGGCCTAGCCTCCGCGACACTGTGGCGTGAGCTTGGAAGGCAGTGTCGCGGAGGCTAGGCCAACCAATGGGGTCTGGGGCCCTCGGCCCCAGCCGCCGGAGGCCTCCCGTCGGTCCCCGTTCATTTAGACTGGCAGCGATGGAAGGCACGGCGGTGGTCCTCTTCGCGCGCAGTCCGGAGCGCGAGGCTGCTGCCAAGCGGCTGGGCTCGGCTGCGCCGCTCTTCCGCTCCGTCATCGGCGCGTGGCTGCAGGCGGCGCATGCCGCCGGCGCGGCGGCGGTGATTGCCTGCGAGCCGCGCGACGTGGCTTCGCTGGCCGCGATCGCGCCGGAGGTTCCGCGCGGCTGGCTGTCGCAGGGAAGCGGCGCGTTCGGCGAGCGCGTGGTGCGCGTGACCGCGGCGGCGTTCGCGAGCGGCTTCACGCGCGTGCTGCTCGCGGCCATCGACGCGCCGCCGCCCGATCTCGGGCAGGTGCTGGCCACGCTCGCCGGTGGACGTCCTGTGGTCGGGCCGGCCCGCGACGGCGGCGTCAACTTCGTCGGACTGACCGCATTCGATGCCGCGCTGCTCGCGCGGTTGACGTTCCGCCGCTGCCGCGAGCGTCTGGTCTCGCTGGTGGTTTTTCGCAGCGTCACCGACGTCGACGATCTCGCCTCGCTCGGCGCCGCGCGCAACGAACGGGCGTGGCGCGGCTACTTTGACGTAAGTCATGCGCACGTCGCCATTCTCGTCGCGGCGTCGCGCGCGATCTCGCCGTTTGCCGGCCGCGGACCTCCGCTCGTGTCGATGTAGTGCTCTCCCATCGACGACGAAGAGAACTGGAGGACGACGTGCCCAGCTACTACCTCTCCGAGGACCTCGCCCGGTTCGGCGAGATCGGCAAAGCCAACCCGAAAGGTTGGGACGGATTTCTGAACTGGTATCAGCAGACGATGGCGCCCGGCGCGCTCGACGAGCGCACCAAGAAACTCATCGCCCTGGCGGTGGCGTACGCGATTCAGGAGCCGTACTGCATCGACTCCTACTCGTCCGCGTGCAGCGATGCCGGGATCTCGCCGGAAGAGATGGCCGAGGCGGTGGGCGTGGCGGCGGTGATCCGCGGCGGCGGCACGATCGCGCACTGGGCGCAGTCGTGCAACGCCATCGCGCGCCGGGACGTCTGATGCGCGTCGCCGTGATCGGCGCCGGTCCGATGGGGATCGCCGCCGCGCTCGGCGCGCTCGAGCGAGGTCACGACGTGACGCTGCTCGAGCGCGGCCGGATCGGCGCGTCGCTGCGCGACTGGGGTCCGACGCGGTTTTTCTCGCCGTTGCGGATGAATGTCTCCGCGCGCATGCGCGAGCTGCTCGGCGACGTTGACGATGAGGCGCTGCTCACCGGACCGGAGTACGTCGCGCGCGTGCTCGAGCCGCTCGGCGCGAGCGAGCCGCTGCGCGGTCGCGTGCACGAAGAGCACGCCGTCATCGCGATCGGACGCAAGGGGCTGACGCGCGGCGACTACGCCGGACATCCGCTGCGCGGCGAGCGCCCGTTCCGCATCGTCTGCGCGAACGACGCGATCTTCGAAGCGGACGCGGTGCTCGACGCCAGCGGCGGTCTGGTCGTGCCGCGCGCATTCGGCGCCGGCGGTCTCCCGCCGCTTGGCCTCACGCGGCTCGCTTCGCCGCCGCTCCGCACCCTCGGCGCCCTCGACGCCGCGCGCGCCTCGCTGGGCGGCCGCCGCCTGCTCCTCGTCGGCGGCGGTCACTCGGCCGCCAACGCCATCGCCGCGCTCGCGGACGGCGCGTGTCACGTGACGTGGGTCGTGCGCAGCGCGAACCGCCGCCCGTGCGAAGAAGTGATGCACGATCCGCTGCCGGAACGGCAGTCGATCGTCGCGCGCGCGAACGATCTCGCCGCGGCGCCGCCGCCGTGGCTGCGCGTCGAGCGAAAGGCGATGGTCGAGTCGCTGTCGCAGTCGAACGGATCCATCACCGTCGCGCTCAGCGGCGGCCGCGGCGTCGACGTCGACGCCATCGCCGCATTCACCGGTGCGCGTCCGGAGAGCGCGTATCTCTCCGAGCTCGCCGTCGAGCTCTCGCCCGTCACCGAAGGCGGCGCGCGGCTGGCGCGCGCCATCGCGAACGTCACCGATTGTCTGAGCGTACCGGCGGTGCGCCGCGAAGACCTCGGCAGCGGCGAGGCGAACTACTACTTCATCGGCTCGCGCGCTTACGGCCGCGCGCGCACGTTCCTGCTGCAGACCGGCTTGCAGCAACTGGAGACCATCCTCGATGCACTCGCCTGAAGTCCCGCTCGTCGCGCTCGACACGCTCTGGTTCCAGGTCGCCGGCACGATCTGCAACATCGAATGCACGCACTGCTTCATCTCCTGCTCGCCGACGAATCACTCGCACGCGATGATGACGCTGGCCGAGGTCGAGGCGCGGCTGGCCGAGGCGCGCGAGCTCGGCGTGCGCGAGTACTACTTCACCGGCGGCGAGCCGTTCATGAATCGCGAACTGCTGCCGATGCTCGCCGCCACGTTGCGCCAGGGACCGGCCACAGTGCTGACCAACGGCATGCTCCTGCGGCCGGAGACCTGCGCGCGTCTGCGCGAGCTCTTCGACGCCAGCGACTACTCGCTCGATTTGCGCGTGAGCCTCGACGGCTTCGACGCCGCATCGCACGACGCCATCCGCGGACGCGGCGTATGGGACCGGGTGATGATCGGCCTGCGCAATCTCGCCGCGGCCGGACTCAATCCGGTGATCACCGTGACCACCGCGGCCGAAGGAGTCGAGAGCGCCGAGGGCCGCACGCGCTTCCTCGACATCATCCGCGGCTTCGGCTTCGCGCGGCCGCGACTGAAAGTCCTGCCGCTCTTCCGCATCGGCGCCGAGGAGACGAGAACGCGCGCGTACGAGGAATGGGAACACCTCACCGAGATCGACGACCCGTCCGTCCTCCAATGCTCGAGCTGCCGCATGGTCACCAGCAAAGGCGTCTACGTCTGCCCGATTCTGATCGAGGAGCCGGAGGCGCGCATGGGCGACACGCTCGCCGAAACGTTGCGCCCGTTCCCGCTGCGGTATGGCGCGTGCCATACGTGTTGGGTGGATGGCGTCACCTGTACGACGTGAGCGCGGCTTGATCGCGCCCGCCGCGCGGCGTAGCCTTCGAGCCATGCGCATCCTGCTCGCTGCACTCGCCGGAGCCGTCGCCTCGTTCGCCGTCAGCGCGGTGCTGCACATGGCCACGCCGCTCGGGTCGATGGGCTTGCGCAGCCTGCCCGACGAAGCGCCGGTGGCGGAGGCGTTGCGCGCGCACGTCCGCGAGTCGGGCGCGTACATGGTGCCGGGCATGGACATGTCGCATCAGCCGTCGGCGGCGGAGCAGAAAGCGTGGGAAGAGAAGGCGACGCGCGGGCCGTACGGACTGCTCATCGTGACGCCGCAGGGCGGCGGCGGGATGAGCGGGACGCAGCTCGGGCTCGAGTTCCTCACCGTGCTGCTCTCCGCGCTGATCGGCGCGTTCATCCTCTCGTTCGTGCGCGGCGGCTACCTGCTGCGCGCGAGCATCGTGGCGCTGCTGGCGGTCTTCACGTTTCTCTCGGTGAGCGTCAGCCACTGGATCTGGTACCGCTTCCCGATCGACTTCGTTGCGGCGGAGGCGGTGATGGAAGTGGTGGCGTGGCTCGCGGCGGGACTGGCGATGGCGAAGATCGTCCGGCCGCGGGCGCTCGCATGAAGATCGCCTTCCTCGGCGGGATCTACTCGAACTACCACGCGCTCGCCGCCGCGCTCGACGACATCGCCGCGCGCTCCGTCGACGCGGTCTACTTTCTCGGCGACCTCGGCGCGTTCGGGCCGTATCCCGACCGCGTGCCGGAGCTGCTGATCGCGCGCGGGATTCGCGGGATTCAGGGGAACTACGAAGAGTCGCTGTCGACGGGCGCGAGCGACTGCCATTGCGGGTACACCGATCCGCGCGACAACGACTTCGCGCAGCTCTCCTACGACTACACGTTCGCCAACACGAGCGACGCCTATAAGCAATGGATGGGGAGCTTGCCGCGCGAGCTCCGCTTCGAAGCCGGCGGCAAACGCTTTCTCCTGGTGCACGGCTCGCCGCGGCGCATCAACGAGTTTCTCTGGCGCTCGACTTCGCCCGAGCCGTTCCTCGAGAAACTCTGCCGCGATCACGACGCCGACGTCATCGTCTGCACGCACACCGGCCTGCACTGGCATCAGCCGCTGGCGAGCGGACGCCACGTCATCAACGCCGGCGTCCTCGGCCGTCCGGCCAACGACGGCGCCACCAACGTCTGGTACACGCTCGTCGACAGCGAGCCGTTCGCCGTCACCTTCGTGCCGGTGACGTACGACCATCATTCCCTCGCTACGGAGATGCGGAAGGAGCGACTGCCGGAAGAATTCGTTGAGACCATTCTCACCGGATGGTGGACGACCTGCCTGGAGATCCTGCCGCCGAAAGAGCGTGCGATGGGGAAGTGGTGAGCTCCGTCAGCGCGAGTAGAACTCGACGATGAGGCGGTCGTCGATGGGAACGGGGATCTCGTCGCGCTCCGGCGCGCGGACCAGGCGTCCGGTCATCGTCTCGCGATTGAGCTCGAGGTAGGCCGGCGGAAGAATGCCGCCACGCTCACTCCAGATGGCCATCTGCCGGCTGCGCATCATCCGCTCGGAGAGCGCGATCGTGTCGCCGGGCCGCACTTCGTACGACGGGATGTCGACGCGCTTGCCGTTGACGCGCACGTGTCCGTGGCTGACGAGCTGGCGCGAGGCCCAGATCGTCGGCGCGAAACCGAGGCGGTAGACCACCGCGTCGAGGCGCTGCTCGAGAATCTGCAGCAGGTTCGTGCCGGTCGGTCCCTGTCTGCGCGAGGCCTCGGCCACGTAGCGCCGCATCTGCCGCTCGGCCACGCCGTAGAACGCGCGCAGCTTCTGCTTCTCGTTGAGGCGGCTCCCGTACGCGCCGATCTTCGCGCCGCGCCGCTTGCGCGCGCCATGCTGCCCCGGCGGATTGGGGCGCTTCTCGAGGATGCGTTGATACTTTGGCGAAGCGGCCATCGCCACTCCGAACCGCCGCATCACTTTCGCCTTCGGTCCGCGGTATCGCATCGTCGACGCATTGGGCAAGAGCCGCACCAACGCGGCGGGCGTTTGGACAGGTGTACGGATTCCGTGCACGTGGCGATGCGGCCGATTTTCGTGAAGTCGTTTGCGATCATCACGTTAGCTTCCGGCACTCCGCTTGATCCATCGCCGCCGCGGAGGCATTGCATGCGAACGATCGAAAACGAGAGCTATCCCGAATTCGAAGACCTGCGCGCGACGCTCGTGCAGGATGCCGAAGGCTTCATGGTGACGCTGGGAGATCCGGAGGATGCGTACGCAGATTTTCTGCGGTTCGTGATGAGCCGCGAGAGCATCCATGCAACCTGAGTCGATCGTCATTCAGGAGATCGTCACGATCTGGACGGAGGAGAGCCGCGGCGGCGAAGGCGCGCGTCTGCGCAATGCCGTCGCTTCCGTGCTGCCGCTGCCGGCGTCGCTGCAGCGCATCGCCCACGGCGTCGTCTATCACAGCGTCTCCTGTCACGAGCGGAATGCATTCGCGCCGCGCGATGAGATCGCCGGCGTGCTGCCGTCCGTGCCGGAACGGCTGCGCTGTCTGCGGCTCGAAGAAGAAGAGGAGCTGCTGGTCGTGCTCTACCAGTGGGAAAGCGCGTGTGGTGCGCCGCGGCGCGACGAGCAGCCGCCGCAGCGGATCGCGCAGGTGCATCGCGGCGAGCTCGTTCGCGTGGTCTACAACGGCAGGTTCTCGGGCGAGGACTTCTGGTGGTATCAGCAGGTGGTGACGAACGTCGCCTTCGGCATCGAGCCGGCGACACTGGTGGCGCAGGCGGTGAAGCGGACTGTCGACTTGCGCGCGGCGCTGCGCTGAGCGCTATGGCTTGCGCAGCGGATCGCGGCGGCGGTCGGCCGGGTCGCCTTCGTCCCAGAGGAAATCGCGGTCGGTGAGCTCGGTCAGGTCGTCGTCGACCGAGCGATAGCCGGTGGGCGGACGCTCGTCGCGGCCGCCGAGCGGCACGCCGCGTCCTGCACCGCCGTCGACCGTTCCGTCGGCTGCTTCGCCGTCGCTGCCCGCGCGTCGTTTTCGTCCGAACATGCCTACGAAACGGTGCAAAGGTGAGGCCGGTTGGACGTGATCGGAATCACGTCCGGCCGCAACTCAACGCTTCTTGAGGCGCTTGCGGACGATGTCGAGCTCCTGCCGCAGCAGCTCGACCTGCGCGACCAGCTCGTCGATCTGCTCGGCCAGCGCCATGTCGGAGCGCCGCGAGCGGTTCGGCGACGCGTTCGAGAGCTCGCGCCAGAGGCGCGCGCGCTCGCGCGGGTCGAGCTGGGCGATGCGGCGCACCAGCGGATCGGTGCCGCTGCCGTTGCCGTCGCCGTCGGCTTCCGCTTCGGCGCCGAGGAGATCCTGCGGCGGGACGCGCAGCACCTGCGCGAGCCGCACCAGCGCTCCGACGTCGAGTGCCTGCTTGTCGGTTTCGATGCGCGACAACGTCGCGATGCTCATCTTGGCCCGTCTCGCGATCTCAGCGAGCGAGCGGTCCTGGGCCACACGCGCCTGACGAATGTTCTCTCCGATCATCATGCTGTGTATGGTAGCAAACAAAAGACACATTATTTGCGTCAGACGCAAACCGTTAGCACGTTGTTTGCAGCTAATGAAAAGCACGATCGTCGCGCGCGCCGGGCACCGGGCCGTTCGGCGCGCCTCACGCGATCGGGTCGCGGTTGTTCGAGCGCGGCAGCCGGCGTGTCGCCGGCTGCCGCGCTCCTTTTTTGCGCAAAAAAAAAACCGGGCGCCGATGAAGGTGAGTGTCGTCGAAGGAAGGCTTCGCGGACTTCACCGGCACCCGGTCACCTCTGCCCACCTCGGCCAGAGGTTTCCTCATTCACGATTTCACGATCCGGGAATCGACAGGCGGTGGCGGAGGAACACCAGCGCCATGATCACGATCACTTCCAAGCACACCCCTCCTTCCGCCTTTGCAGGCGAGTTGATGGAGGGCCCTCAAAGGAAGGAGTGTCGGAAGGCGGGAAAACCTTAGAGGTGGCCTGCCGGAAATCTTTTTTTCGGTCAGGACGGCGGCGGCAGGAACGGTTTGCCGTGTTCGTCGGGCGCCGAGGCCAGATATTGCCGGACGTGGCGCACCAGCGCCGGCGTGGCCCGGCCGCGGTCGAATGCTTCGCGCAGATAGGCGAGCGCGGCGAGGGCGTGACCGGTCATGCCGACGGCGTTGAAGCTCTCCAGCGCCGCGGTGCAGAGCGCCTGCGCCTCGGCCGCGTCGCGCGCGTCGCCGCCGGCGAGCAGCGCCTCGGCCAGATCGAGCGCGACCAGCGCGGCGTCGCTGCGCGCGCCGAGCTCCTCGAACTCGCGCCGCGCCTCGCGCAGCCGGGCCACGCCGTCGGTGACGTCGCCGGCGGCGATGCGCAGGCAGCCGATGTTCCAGCGCGCGCGAATGCGCTCGGTCTCGAGGCCCAGCGCTTCGTAGAGCGAGAGAGCGCGCGCGAAGTAGACCTCGGCCGAGGCGAGGTCCTGCAACTGCAGGTCGCAATTGGCGACGTTCGCGTAGAGCCGCGCCAGCGTGTCCGGCTTGCCGAGGGAACGCGCCACGGCGGCGAGCGAGAGAAAGAGCTCGCGCGCGGCGGCGTGGCGATGCTGATCGAAGAGCACCGTCGCCTCGACCATCTTCGCGTGCACGTAGCGCTCGTCCTCGCCGAACTGGCGGAAGACGCGCGCGCTGCGCCGCGCCAGTCGCAGCGCGTCGTCGAGCCGCTCGCTCTCGACGCTCACCACCGCGCGCACGTAGTCGACGACGGCGATCGAGTAGACGGAAACGGGGGAGCGCGCGTAGACGCGCTCGGAGATGTCGAGCGCATCGAAGGCTTCGGCGTGACGGCCGAGGTAGCGGAGGACGTTGGCGCGCTCGAGCCAGGCGCCGCCGCGCAGCTCGTCGATCAGCGGCGGCGGATAGCGGTCGGTCAGCAACTGATCGGCGATGGCGATGGCGGCGTCGGCGACGACCAGCGCGTGCATCGGCTGCCGCTCGCGCAACGCGCGCGACTCGTCGCAGAGCCGGCGCACCACGCCGGCGGTGCGCATCGTCGGCTGCGCGGAGACGTGCGCGCGGCGGAACGAAGCAGGGCTGGCGACGAGCGGCGCGAGCATTTCGGCGGCCTCGCGGTCTTCGCGCGCGAGCAGCTCGGCGAGCTCGCGGATCAGCGGCGGCGGCTCGGGCGAGGCGAGGCTGTCGGCGAGCTGCCAGACCGCGTTCGATGCGAGCGCCGCCTCGAACGCGCGCAGCTCGTCGAGGATGTCGCGGCATGCGGCGCAGAGCGCGACGTGCCGCTCGAGCGCTTCCCGTCCCGCGAAATCCTCCGGGCTGTCGAGGTACTCCTGCAGCGTCGCTTCGTCGTAATGCCCGGTCACTTCCTGTCCTTCACCAGCTCGTCGTAGGCCTTGCGCGCGCGTTTGCGGCACGTGTGCAGGAGCTGCATGACGTAGCCGCTGGAGGTGCCGAGCTGCTCGGCGATCTCGGCGGCCGAGTAACCTTCGGCGTAGTACATCCGCAGCGTCTCGCGGCACTTCGGCGCGAGGCGGCTCAGGGCCGTGGCCATCGTAACGCGGTCGACGATCCGCCCTTCGAGTCCCGGCGATTTCGGATCGACGTACTCGGCGACGTCGGACGGCAGCGGGATCGTGCGCGCCACCGAGCGCCAGTAGGCGCGGCTCGCGTGGCAGACCGCGCCGATCAGCCATTTGCGCGCGTCGCGCACCGCGGTGCGGCGGACGACGAATGCGGTGAAGACGTCGTTGACGACGCTCTCGGCGTCGGGCGGCGGGATGTTGAACTTCTTCTCGGCGATCTCGCGGAGCAGCGAGCAGTGCTCGCGATAGAGGTCTTCCACGACACCGGGCCCGGCGGCCGGCGCGTCCTCGTCGCCCCTTGGACCCATGGCTCGCAGTATATTCCGCGGCAGGAGGTCTCATGCCGATCGTCGACAACATCCTCAACGAGCTCTCGTTCGAATCGCCGGTGACGGCGCGCGTGCTCGAGCGCGTGCCGCTGGAAAAGTCCGACTGGAAGCCGCACGAGCGGTCGATGTCGCTCGGCGCGCTCGCGTGGCATCTCGCCGGAATTCCGGCGCGCGTCGAAGGGCTGCTGCGCTCCGGCGAGTTCGACCTGTCGGGCGCGCGTCCGTCGCCGCCGTCCGGCGACACCGATCTGGTCGGAACGTTCCAGCGCAATCTCGACTCGGTGCGCGCGTACCTGCAGTCGCTGAAGGAAGAGGAGCTGCGCGAGTCGTTCCGCTTCGTGAAGGGCGGCCAGGTGCTGCGCGAGATCCCGAAGTCGGCGATGATCCGCTCGATCCTGCTCAATCACTCCTATCACCACCGCGGGCAGTTGTCGGTCTATCTCCGCCTGCTGGACGTGCCGGTGCCGGCGATCTACGGCTCGAGCGCCGACGAGAATCCGTTCGCGTGAGTGCGCCGCGGCTGCTGGCCGGCGATCTCGGCGGCACGAAGACGCTGCTGCGCTGCGTCGAAGGCGAGCGTGTCGTGGCCGAGGAGCGCTTCGAGAGCGGCGGCTACGCGGCGTTCGATGAGCTGCTGCGCGAATTTCTGCGCGGCGCCAAAGGTTCGCTCGACGCCGCCTGTTTCGCGGTGGCCGGTCCGGTAATTGGGCAACAGGCGGAGCTGACGAATCTCGGCTGGAAGCTCGACGCGGCGGCGCTGGCGAATGCGTTCCGCATCGGCCGCGTGTCGCTGGTGAACGACTTCTATGCCGTCGCACTCGGCACGCCGCTCCTCGGAACGAACGATCTGCTTCCGCTGCACGAGGCGGCGCGCGACCGCAACGCGCCGATCGGCATTCTCGGCGCCGGCACGGGACTCGGCGAGGCCATCGTGGCGCCGTTCGACGGCGCGTACCGCGTCATCCCGAGCGAAGGCGGGCATGGCGACTTTGCGCCGCAGGACGAGGAGCAGGCGCGGCTCCTCATTCATCTGCAGCAGCGCTACGGGCATGTGTCGTGGGAGCGGGTGGTCTCGGGTCAGGGATTGGTCAATATCTTTACCTTTCTCGGCGGCGAGGAAATCGAGGCGGCGGAGATCGCCGAGCTCGCGTCGAAGGGCGAGGCGCAGGCGAAGCACGCCTTCGAGATCTTCGTCGACTGCTACGGCGCCGAGGCCGGGAATCTGGCGCTGCGCGTGCTCGCGCGCGGCGGCGTGTTCCTGGCGGGCGGCATCGCCGCGAAGAACCGGGAGTGGTTCACCGGCGGCCGTTTCGTCGAGGCGTTTCTGCGCAAGGGACGCTTCCGCAAGCTGCTCGAGACGGTGCCGGTCGATCTCATCGTCAACGAACAGGTCGGTCTGATCGGCGCCCTCGAAGGCGCACGGCAGGCGCTGCGCGCGGAATCGCGCTGACCGTTCCGCGGGTTAGTGGGCGCGTTAAGGAGCTTTCATGGGTCTTTCTGTCGGCATCGTCGGACTTCCGAACGTCGGGAAATCGACGATCTTCAACGCGCTCACCGCCGCCGGTGCGCAGAGCGCGAACTATCCGTTCTGCACCATCGAGCCGAACGTCGGCATCGTGCCGGTCGTCGATCCGCGGCTGCAGCGCATCGCATCGCTCGCGGCGAGCAAGCAGATCGTCTTCACCGATCTGAAAGTCGTCGACATCGCCGGACTGGTGCGCGGCGCGAGCAAAGGCGAAGGTCTCGGCAATCAGTTCCTGGCCAACATCCGCGAGACCGACGCGATCCTGCACGTGGTGCGCTGTTTCGACGATCCGAACGTCGTTCACGTGGAAGGCTCGGTCGATCCGGAGCGCGACATCGAGGTGATCGAGACGGAGCTGCTGCTGGCGGATCTCGACGCGCTCTCGAAGCGCAACGACCGCGTCTCGCGCCTGGCGCGGGTCGGACAGAAGGAGTACGCCGGGCAGGCGGAGGCGCTGGCGAAAGCGATCGCCGCGGTCGAGAAAGGGACGCCGTTGCGCGCGGCCGGTTTCTCCGACGAGGAGCAGGCGGCGCTGAGCGACCTGAATCTCATCACGATGAAGCCGGTGCTGTACGTCGCCAATGTGGCCGAGGATGATCTCGGCAAGGAGACGCCGCTGCTGCAGAAAGTGCGGCGGGTGGCGGCGGACAAGGGCGGCGAGGTGGTGGTGATCTGCGGCGAGCTGGAGGCGCAGATCGCGCAACTGCCGGAAGAGGAGCGGGTCGATTTTCTCAAGGAGATGGGGCTCGACGAGCCGGGGCTGAACGTGCTCATTCGCGCGGCGTACAAGCTGCTCGACCTCGAGACGTTCTTCACCGCAGGGCCGAAGGAAGCGCGCGCCTGGACGATCCACCGCGGCTCGAAAGCGCCGCAGGCGGCCGGCAAGATCCACAGCGATTTCGAGCGCGGCTTCATCCGCGCCGAGACGATCGGCTACGACGACTATCTCGCGCACAACGGCGAGCAAGGAGCGAAGGCGGCCGGCAAGATGCGCAGCGAAGGGAAGGAATACGAGGTGCAGGACGGCGACGTGATCCTGTTCCGCTTCAATGTGTGAGGCGACGGCACACAACCTGCGAGCGCGATACCGGCTTCGCGAGAACGCGAGGACCCGCTCCTGACGATGCAGTTCACCATCGACTCCACCGAACATCTGCCCATCCGCGGCAATCTCGACGTTCCGGAGCTTCCGCCGCGCGGGCTCGTGGTGGTGGTGCATGGGTTCAAGGGGTTCAAGGATTGGGGATTTTTTCCCTGGCTGGCATCGCGGCTGGTCGAGCACCGGCTGGCGGTCTGCCGCTTCAACATGTCGCGCTCCGGCATCGGCGACGATCCTGAGTCGTTCGATCGCCTCGATCTCTTCGCCGGCGACACGTACTCGCAGCAGCTCGAGGATCTGCGCGCGGCAGTGCGTCACGCGCAGTCGCGGTTGCCGCACGTGCCGACGTTTCTCCTCGGCCATTCCCGCGGCGGCGGCGTAGCCATCCTCGGCGCAGCGGACGTCGCCGATCTGCACGCCGTCGTGGCCTGGAGTCCGATCAGCCGCGTCGACCGCTGGGACGAAACGACGAAGCGCGAGTGGCGCGCGCGCGGCTCGCTCGACGTGGTCAACGCACGCACGCAACAGGTGATGCCGATGTCGACGGCGATGCTCGACGACTGCGAGGCACACGCCGAACGCCTCGACATCCTCGCCGCCGCCGCGCGCCTGCGCGTGCCGCTGCTGGTCATCCACGGCGGCCGCGACGAGAGCGTGCCGGTGGAGGAAGGAAGAGCGATCGCCGACGCCGCGAGCGATGCGTCGTTCGCACAGCTCGACCGCGCCAGCCACACCTTCAACGCCATCCACCCGCTGGTGCACATACCCTTCGAACTCCTCGCCGCCGCAGAGCTGAGCGCGCACTTTGTGAACGCGTACGTGAATGTGGGGAACGACCGGAGGCCTCGGGCGGCTGGGGCCGAGGGCCCCAGACCCCATTGGTTGGCCTAGCCTCCGCGACACTGCCTCCAAGCTGGCGACGCTGTGTCGCGGAGGCTAGGCCAATCAGCGGGGTCCGGGGCCCGTGGCCCCGGCCGCCGGAGGCCTCTGGTCGTTCCCCGTCCCAACGTACTCGCGCAGGACGGTGTCGCAGGTGCCGGTTGGGAGTGTGGTCTCGGTGATCGTGTTGCGGCGACCGTCGCGGACGATCATGCGATCGCGTCCGTCGGCGCGGCGGACGACGACGATGCTCCAGCGGTCGCGCAGGGACGACTCGCCGACGTCGTCGAGCACGAACGGATCGCGATCCCACGCGGCGGCGGCTTCCGGCATGTGCAGCGCGCGAAAGACTTCCGCGGCCGATGCATCATCGAGATCGGCGCGGGTGCGGCGCGGCGATGCGTCGAGGAACGTGCGTGCCCAGCGGCGGCTCGCGGCGAGATCGCTCGTGTCGTCGTAGTCGCCCACCGCGACGCCGCCGATCCAGAAGCGGAGATGGCCGAGCTCGAACTTGCCGGAGCGCGTTTCGAGCTCCGCCTCGATGGCGAATGTCTGCGTGTCGCCGAAGATCATGCGCGGATCGTGGCGTAGAGCGCGAAGCAGAGCGCCGCCAGCATGATGGCCAGATTCGCCAGCCACGCGCCGAGGAGCGCGATCAGCGTTTTGGCGACCGCAGCGCCGCCGCTCGCGCCGTAGAAGCGCTGCTGGCCGCGGAACAGCCAGATCGTCCAGAGCGTGAACGTCAGAAACGAGAAGAAGAACTGCGGCAGATTCACGCGCACGCCGACGATCGCGTAGACCGGCCACATCACCAGCGACAACAGATACGCGAACGAGAAAAAGTGGGCGCTGAAGACGAGATGCTCGGCGAGAAAACGTTGGCGGTAGAGCATCTTCAGCACGAGCGCGAGACCGATGATGGTGAAGAGCTGCAGCAGCGAGAGCGCGTGATGCCACCGCTCGTTCACCTGCTCCTCGAACTGCTCGCGCGTGGTGTGCTTCTTCGCCGCGACCTTCTCGATCCCGCGCTCGAGCCGGCCGCTGCGATCGGTCTGCGCGATCGTGCCGAGCTTGTAGACCGCCGCCGGCTTGTACGCCGAGTACGCGAGGAACTGCAGCGCGAAGAGCGTCAGGAACAGCCGCAGCGGCGCGATGTAGCGCGACTTCCGGCCGGCGAAATACTCCACCGTGACGAAGCCGGGGCGCAGCACCAGATCGTGCAGCGTGCGGAAGAGTTTCGAGTCGACGTGGGCGAGCTCGTGGAAGACCTCATGCGCGAAGTGCCGGAGCGTCAGATCGTGATGATCCGGCTGGCGCTCTCCGCACCGCGCGCAAAAAACCTCGGCCGCAACCGCGCCGCAATTCGTGCAACCGTTCAATTCAATGCCGTGCCGCCCGCCGCTTCGCCGCCGCCGGCGCCTTCAGATTCTGATCGAGGAAGTCGTCGACCATCTTACGGTAGGACGGCGCGTCGAAGGCGCTGCCGCCGTGCTCACCTTCCGGGATCAGCACGAGCTGCGAGCGCACGCCGGCCGCGCGCAGCGCCTGGTCGAGGAGCACGCTCTGCTGCCACGGCACGAGGCAGTCGCGCTGCCCGTGCAGGATCAGGAACGGCGGATCGTCGCGGGTGATGTAGCTCATCGGGCTGGCGGTGCGGGTCTGCTCGGCGCACTGCTGGATCGAGCAGCCCATCAGCAGCGACGGCGGCATGAAGGCGGCGTTGCCGTCGAGGAAACTCGAGCAGGCGGGCTTCTGCTCGTCGAGCTTCAGCAGATCCGTAGGTCCATAGAAATCGACAACCGCACGGACGCGGCTCGAGAACTGCGGATTTCCTTCATTCAGTCCTTCCAGCGCGTCCACTCCTCCGCTCGTGCCGAGGACCGCGGCGAGATGGCCGCCGGCGGAGGCGCCGAAGACGCCGATGCGGTTCGGATCGAGATGGAAACGCGCCGCGTTCGCGCGCAGCCAGCGGATGGCCGCCTTCGCATCTTCGATCTGCGACGGCCAGATCGAGTCGGGCGCGAGACGGTAGTCGATGCTCGCCACGGCGTAGCCGCGTGAGGCCTGGCGCAACGCCGGACCGCCGGTGCGGTCGCCGGTGACCCAGGCGCCGCTGTGCAGGTAGAGGATGACCGGATGCGGACCGGCGCCGTCGGGCACGCGGAGGTCGAGCAGGAGTCGCTCGCCTTCGGGGCTGGCGTACTCGAGCGCGGAGTAGGTGGTGAACGTGCCGCCGAGCGCGGCCGTGGCGAAGCCGAGGAGTGCGACGAGGAGGATCGACCGGGTCATGTCCCGGCCAAAACAGGATCAGCGCGGATGAAACTCCAGCGCGATGGACGGCACGCCGGTGACGTTGCCGCCGGCCTCGCCGCGCGGATAGACGAAGTAGTTGAGCGGCTCGGACGTGGCCGGCTGCAGCTCGAGGTCGCGTCCAGTGGTGAACTGCACGCGCGCCGTGTCGAGGTTGCCGAAGAGGTAGTCGCGCACCTTCGGATCGGACGACTTCGAGGCGTCCGAGGCGTCGACCGGCACCCATCCTTTGCCGTCGAGCCAGAACTCGGCCCAGCAGTGATAGCCCTTCGCTACGCCGTCGTTCGCGGTGAGCGGAAAGCCGATCACGAAGCGCGACGGAATCCCTTTGGCGCGCGCGAGCGACATGAACAGCGAGTGAAAGTCGGTACAGTTTCCCTTGCGCACGTCGCAGGCGCGCTCGCTGTCGCCCATGCCCCAGCCGGGCGTGGTCTTGTCGTACGTCATCGTCGCCAGCAGATGGTCGTAGATGGCGCGCGCCTGCGACAGCGTCCCCGACTTGCCGGCGGTGACCGTGTCCGCCAGCTCGTGCATGCGCGGCGAGAGCGTGACCAGCCGGTTCGGGCGGAGCGTCGTCGCCGGCGGCTTGCCGTGGCCGGCGTGCAGCATGGCGAACTGCGCTTCACTCCGCGTGACGGTAAAGGCCACCTTCGTCGTCAGGACGCCCGGCTGCGGCTTCGGGATGCGCGCGTAGGCGTAGACGTTTCCCCACACCGGCTCGGTGCGGCGCGTCCACTTGTACGGCGACTCGATGCGCACGTCGCTCACCTTCTGGTGCTCGCTCGACTTCGGCAGCGGAATCCAGACGTCGAGCGACTGCAGACCCGGCGGAATGTCGGAGAGAGTCGCTACGTAGACGGCGTCGTAGGTCTTCGAAGGAGCGAGCGCGGCGAGCAGCAGGAATGCGAGGGCGAGCATCGGCCGCGCATCATACCTTCACCACGATGCCGCGGCGGTCGAGGATGGCCAGGAGGCCGAGCCACACCAGGACGAACGCCAGCGCCCAGAGAAACGAGGCGACGTGCGGCTCGAAGAACGGCTTGAACAGTGTGCGGTAGCTCTGCGACTGCAGCGAGCGTCCGCCGACTTGGATCATGCCGAGCAGCCGCGCCATCAGGCCGGAGCCGAGGAACGCCACCAGCGGATTGCGGCCGAAGATCACCAGCGGCCGCATCGGCGCGCGCAGCATCAGGAACGCGGCCAGCACGACGCACGCGAAGCCGGCGGTGAAGACGACGTAGGAGCTCGTCCAGAGATTCTTGTTGATCGGAAACACGAGGCTCCAGCACCAGCCGGCGGCGATTCCGAGCGCTCCGGAGATGGTCAACATCTTGACGTTCTTCGCGCGCACCAGCGGCGTCATCAGGATGCCGAGGAGCGCGGTAGCGATGGCCGGGATCGTCGAGAGCGGACCTTCCGGATCCCAGGTCCTGCTCTGCTTCCAGAGATGCGCCTCCGGGATGAGCGCGCGGTCGACGCGCGCGGCGATCGTGGCCTCCGGCGGCGCGAGCGGTCCGCGGGTGAGCACGAGCCAGTAGCCGAGGAGGATGGCGATGGTGATGACGACGATGGTGCGGCGCGAGGCGCGCCAGGCGATCAGCGCGGCGGCGATGTAGACGATGCCGATGCGCTGCAGCACGCCCATGTAGCGGAGCCCGGCGAAGCGCTCCGGCGTGAACGGAAACGCGTTCAGCGCCAGGCCGCAGAGCACGATCAGCGCGCCGCGGCGGAGAATGCCGCGCGGCTCCTTGCGCGAGAGCTCGGTGGTGATGCCGACGATGAAGAGAAAGAAAGGAAAGATCAGATCGGTCGGCGTCCAGCCGTGCCACTCCGCATGATCGAGCGGCCACCAGACCGCGCTCCAACTGCCGGGATTGTTGACCAGGAGCATGGCCGCGACGGTGGCGCCGCGAAAGGCGTCGAGTCCGGTCAGCCGCTCACTTCGTGAGCTCACGGTACGCCTTCAGATGGCGGATGGCGGCGCTCTTCTCGCCTCGCCTCTCGTAGATGCCGGCGAGATTGAAGTGCGCGTCGGCGTGATCGGGATCGATGGTCAGCGCGCGCTTGTAGGCGCGGATCGCGTCGTCGAAGCGGCCCTGATCCTCGAGCGCGACGCCGAGGTTGAAGGCGGCGGTCTCGTGCGCCTCATCGAGCTCGAGCGCGGCGCGGTAATGCTTCTCCGCGGCGGCGGGCGCGCCTTCCTCGTGCAGCAGGCGGCCGAGGTTCACGTGCGCGTCGGCGTGGTCGGGATCGAGGGCGATGGCGCGCTCGTAGGCGTCCTTCGCCTGCGAGGCCGACGACATCTCCAGGTCGCAGGCGAGGTCGTACCACTCGGCGGCGTCGAGCTCGCGCGTGCCTTCGCGTGCGGCGGCGGCGGTGCGGTGGATGAGCGGCGCCGCTTTCGCGGCGAGGTCGGCGACGGCGAAGTCGAAGAGCGACTGGCCCGACTCCGGATTCCAGAGCGCGCCGCCGTCGTGGACGACCACGCGCTCGCCGTCGGCGGCGATGCGCACGCCGGTGAGCGAGCGGCCGTCGGGCAGTTGTTCGCGGAGGCGTTGCAGCACGCGGCGCACTTTGCGCTGCGGAATGCGCGCGGCGGTGAGCTCGCCGGCGGTGCGGAGGATGATCAGGTCGTGAAAGCCGAAGCGCAGCTCGCCGCGCGAGCCGCGCTCCGGATCGAGAAAGCCTTTTGACGCATATCCGCGGATCTGAGCCGGCGATAGACCGAGCATCGCCGAGACCTCGCGAAGGGAGTAGGACATTCCGCGATGATTATCGCGCTTTCCTCTTCCCCGTTGCTACCTTCGCTGCACGCGGCGCGCGCTTCGGCGCCTTCCGTTCCTGCCGCGCTTTGATGGGCAGCTTGGCGGCCTTCTGCGGCACCGCCTTCGCCGCCGCGCCGCCGAGGCTCTGGCGGAGCGCTTCCATCAGATCGATCACCTGCGCCTGCGGCTCTTCCGTCGCGGAGGCGGTGATCTCTTCCCCTTCGATCTTCTTCTGAATCAGTCCGCGCACGCGTTCCGCCACCTCGTCCCGATACGCCTCGGGGTGGAAGCCTTCGCTGGCCGACATCTCGGCGAGCTGCACCGCCATCCGCAGCTCGTTTTCCTTGACGGTCATGTCGCCGAGATCGAGCTCGTCGATCGAGCGGATCTCGTTCGGGTAGTAGAGCTGCTGCATGACCAGCCCTTCGCCGAGCGGACGGATGACCACGAGGTAGCCCTTGCCGCGCGCCGCGTACTTGGCCACGGCCCAGCGGCCGGTCTCCTTGAGCGCGCGCGCGAGCAGCGCGTAGGCGCGCGACCCGCCTTTGTCGGGGCCGAGGTAGTAGGGCTTGGCGAAGTAGATCGGGTCGATCTCGTCGGAGCGGACGAACTCGGTGATGTCGATCTGCTGCGTCGACTTCTCCTCGAGCGCCTTCAGCTCCTCTTCGTTGAACAGGACGTACTGCCCTTTCGAGAACTCGTAGCCCTTCACGATCTCACTGCGATCGATGGTGCGCTCGTCCTTGGGGCAGAAGAGCTGCTGCTGGATGCGGCTGCCGCAATCCTTGTGCAGCATGTTGAAGGAGATCTTCTCCGACGACTCCGCGGCGGAGAAGAGTTTGACCGGAATCGAAACGAGTCCGAAGGCAATCTGACCGCTAGCAATCGCTCGTGGCATCAAGCACCTCTAAAGTGACTGACAAAACCAAAAAGCAGGAGCCGTTCTTCCGCTTTTGAGTGCCCAGAAAGATGTGCATTTTACACTGTTTGGGCATGTCTCGCATTGGTAGAGGTTCCGAGGAACCGGCCGGCCGGTGGCAAACCATCTGGGCCGTCGTGCGCCGCATCCCGCGCGGACGGGTGGCCACGTACGGACAGGTGGCGGAGTTGGCCGGGCTCGAAGGGCACGCGCGGCAGGTCGGCTATGCGCTGCACCAGTTGCCGCCGCGCAGCAACGTGCCATGGCACCGCGTGATCAACGCCAAAGGCGAGATCAGCCCGCGTAGCGCCGGCGACTCGCACGAGTTGCAGAGGATGTTGTTGGAGGCGGAAGGAGTGGTGATTGATGGGCGTGGGCGGATCGAGTTGAAGCGCTTTCGCTGGGAACGTAGAACACGGAACACGGAACACGGAACGTAGAGTCGTTCCGTGTTCCGCGTTCATCGTTCCGTGTTCATCGTTCCGTGTTCTAGCGGTTCACCGTCACGTCCGGCACCACCACTTTTTTCGGCGGGTTTTTCTCGAGCTGCTCGAGCAGCACCTGCACCGCTTTCTCCAGCGACGGGTCGTGGCCTGCGGCGACGAGATCGGGTCTGTCGACGACCTCGATGTCAGGCGACACGCCCACTCCTTCCACCTGCCACGCGCCCTCGGTGTCGAGGAAGCGGAACTGCGGTGCGGACACATTTCCGCCATCCATGAGATCGGGATTTCCGGAAAGACCGATCAGGCCGCCCCAGGTACGCGTGCCGATGATCGTGCCGAGCTGGCGCTTGCGGAAGTAGTACGGCAGCGCGTCGCCGCCGGAGGCCGAGTAGCCGTTGATCAGCATCACCTTCGGCCCGAGGTGCGCGAAGGCCGGCGTCGCGGACGGCTTGACCGTGCGGCGCGCCCAGTAGTTGAGCACCGGGCGGTCGAGCAGCTCGATCATCCGGTCGGGAATGAAGCCGCCGCCGTTGTAGCGGTCGTCGATGATCAGCGCGTCCTTGTCCACCTGCGGATAGAACCCCTTGAACAGCTCGCGATTTCCTTCGGCGCCGGTGTTCGGCAGATGGATGTAGCCGATGCGGCCGTTCGACGCTTTCTCCACATACGCGCGGCGCGAGGCCACCCAGTCGAGATAGCGGAGGTTCGTCTCCTTCTTCACCGGCCGCACCTTCTCTTCGCGCGCGCCGCTGGTCGACGCCGACGAATTTACGAGCAGCGTCACCACGCGGTTGGCCTTGTTCTCGAGCAGGCGGTAGAAGTTGTCGACGCCTTTCGTCGAGACGCCGTCGACCGCGAGAATGTAATCGCCTTCCTTCACCTTCACGCCCGGCTCGGTGAGCGGCGAGCGGAACTGCTCCTGCCAATTCTCGCCGGGGTAGATGTGAGCGATGCGGAAGTAGCCGGCGTCGGGGACGATCTCCGCGCCGAGCAGGCCGTTGTCGACGCGGTCGGCGCCGGAGTCGGGCGAGCTGACGTAAACGTGGCCGGCGTTCAGCTCACCGGCGATCTCGCCGAGGATGTAGTCGAGATCGTTGCGGCTGGCGACGTAGGGAACAAGCTCTCCGTACTTCTGGCGGATCGCGCTCCAGTCGTTGCCGTGCATGTTCGGGTCGTAGAACCAGTCGCGGAGGATGCGCCAGGCGTCGGTGAACTCCTGCTGCCACTCCGCGCGCGGATCGATCTTCATGGTGAGGTTGTCGAGCTTGAGCGCGCCGTCGGCGGCCTTCTGACCCGGCTTGGCATTGACGATCGTGTATGTGTTGCCCGAGCGCGCCAGGATCTTCTCGAGGTTCGCGGAGAGCTCGTAGCCGCGCACATTGTCGAGGACCGTGTCTTCCTTCCGGTCGTCGATGTTGTAGAGCTTGAGCGCGCGCGTGTCGGTGCCGCTCATGTAGAGGATGCCGTTGTTGACCGCGGCGAGGTTGTTGTAGTTGCCCGACGGTCCGGGACTGGCGCGCACGCGATTCTCGAAGCCGGCCGGATCGATCTTCACCACCACCGCGCCCTTTTTCGCGCCCGCGTCCGCAGGCTTGTCCGCTGCTTTATCGGTTGCCTTGTCGGCCGACGCAGCCGGCGGCGGCGTGGCCGCTTTTTCTTCATCGCTCTGCGGCAGGAAGAGCGCCGGGCCGTCGGCCGCGAGCACGCCGACGTAGACGCGCGTCGGGTCGGTGTAGACGTAGTTGAACTCCCACGCGCTGAAGGTGAGATTGAAGTCGCGGTTCGAGGTGAAGTAGAGGTAGCGGCCCTTCGGATCGAAGACCGGCTCGTTGTCGTCGGTCATGCCGCTGGTGAGGCGGTACGACTTCGCCTGGTCGACGTTGTAGACGTAGATGGATGAGAAGCGGGCGTCGTTGAGCTTCGTGTACGCCACCCATTTCGAGTCGGGCGACCAGCGGTAGTGGCGGATGTCGCCGTAGTCGTCCTTGTCGACGTCGATGACCTTACCGCTGGCGACGTCGACGACGTGCAGGGCGTGGTCCTTGTCGGAGTACGCGAGCTTCGTCGAATCGGGCGACCAGTAGGGCGTGAAGCGCCAGGCCTTGCCGTTGCGCGTCAACTGCCGCTCTTCGGTGCCGTCGGAAGGACGCACGTAGATCTCGTACTCGTCGCCGTTGCGGTCGGAGAGGTAGGCGATCCACTTGCCGTCGGGCGACCAGTTCGCGTCCATCTCGCGCACGCCGGGCGTGGCGGTGAGGTTGCGGATCTCTCCTTCTTTCGCCGGGACGGTGAAGATGTCGCCGCGGGCCACGAAGACGGCGCGGGCGCCGCTCGGCGATAAAGAATACCAGTCAATATTATCCTTCACATTTTCAAAGTACGGCAGCGTGTTGCGGAAGTCGCCCACCACGCGGATCGGCACGCGGTCGGCGCGATCGCCGGCCGGATCGAAGCGCCAGATGTAGCCGCCTTCCTCGTAGACGATCTGCTTGCCGTCGGTGCTCGGCCAGAGGACGTCGTAGACGTTGTGGTCGGTGCGCTTGCGGCTCTGTTTGGTCTTCAGGTCGTACGACCAGAGATTCAGCCGGCCGCCTTCGCGATCGCTGGTGAAGTAGATCGTGTCGCCGAGCCACATCGGCTGGTTGTCGGTGTACGGGGTGTTGGTGATCTGCTCGGCTTTGTTGGTGGTGAGGTCGTAAATCCAGATGTCCTGCGCGCGTCCGCCCTTGTAGCGCTTCCAGGTGCGGAACTCGCGCTCGATGGGCGTGTACGCGAGCTTCGTTCCGTCGGGCGAGTACGATCCGCCGCTGCCCTCGGGGATCTTCAGCGCGCGCTCCATGCCGCCTTCGAACGGGATGATGTAGTGCGCCGGCATGCGGTCGGACCACGGCAGGCGATGCGGATTGAAGAGGATGTACTTGCCGTCCGGCGTCCAGTCGAGGACGCGGTTGTCGATGCCGCCGCGCGGCGGGATCGGGCCGACGTCGTTGTAGAACGTGAGCTGCCGCGGCGTGCCGCCGGCGGCGCTGATCACGAACACCTGCCGGCTGCCGCTGTAGTCGCCGGTGAAGGCGATCCACTTGCCGTCCGGCGAGAACTTCGGGAAGTACTCCATGCCGGCGTCGGAGGTGAGGCGGCGCGCCTCGCCGCCGCGCGAGGAGACGAGCCAGAGGTCGCCGCCGTAGACGAAGGCGATCTCGTCGCCGGAGATGTCGGGCTGGCGCAAAAGCCGCGTGAGCTGTTCCTGTGCGAACGCGCCCGACGCCACCGCGGCGAGCGCCAGAATGGTGATGAGCTTTTTCATGTTGCGCTGCATAACACGGCCGGCTGCGCGGTCGATGAGGCGTTCACAACTTCGTAACGTGTGAGGAACTGTTGATGCGACCGCGATTCGTCCTCGTTTCCCTGCTGCTCGCCGCCATCGCCTGCTCGTCCGGCAATCAGACGTCGCGGCCCGCCGACATCCCTCGGCCAGAGATCGACGTGGCCATCCCGCATACGATCTGGTTCGCCTCCGGCGCCGAGGCGCCGGCGGATGTGAACGTGACGGTGACGAATCGCGCCACGCGACCGATCGCCATCCGCCGCGTCGAGATCAGCTCGCCCGGCATGACCCAGTACCGCATCCAGCCGGCCTCGCGCGAGTACCGCGATGAAGTCGGGCCGGGCCAGACCAAGACGGTCACGATCTACGCGACGGCGCAAACGCAGGTCGACCGCCCGACCGAGCCGCTGATGCTGCGCGTGCTGATCGAGTTCGAATCGGCCGGCCAGCGCTGGCGCGAGATCGTGAACCAGCGCGGCGGCTGATCGCGCGCGCGCTTGTCGCGACGACCTCGACCGCGCGGTACACTGACCGCACACAACATCGCCGGTCGAGGAGGTTCTCATGGGTCGACAACGGATCGCGCAGGCGTTCGTCTGGTTGTTCGTGGTCTCCGCCAGTCTCGTCGCAGGAGCGAGCGTGTTCGAGCACATCGTGTTGACGCCGCTCTGGGCCGGCTCGCCGCCGGAGTCGGTGACGCAGTGGCGATACGGCGGCGTGCAAGGGCGCTTCTTCGCCGCAGTCACTCCGTTCTACGGCCTCTTTTCCCTCGGCTTGTTGCTGGTCGTGAAGTGGACGCTTCGGCGGCAGCGGCGCTGGGCGGCGATCGCCGCGGTCTCCGGAGTGATCGTCGTGGTCTGGACGATCGCGTTTTTTCTGCCGATCCTGGCGAAGACGCAGGTCAGGGCCGGCGCCGGCCTGACGCCGGACGAGATCACCATGCTGGTGGCGCGCTTCCGCCTCTGGCATTGGTTCCGCGCGGCCCTGCTCCTCGGCGGCTGGCTGGCCGGACTGCGCGCGTTGAGTCTCTCGCCCGCTTCCGATCCCGCCTGAAACGAACCGGCGAAATCGGGCGACGCTCGGCGCGCCGCCGCCGTATTCGTTCGCATGAAGACCCTGCTCCTGGTTTCTCTCCTCGCTCTGCCGCTGCACGCCGAAGTGCGCGGCGCGGTCCGCGCCGGCGCGTATGCGAAAGACCTCGCCGGCAGCATCGAGCTCGAAGCGCGCCGCGGCGACTGGTCGGTCGTGCCGGCGTTCGAAGTGATCGGCGGCGGCTACGGCCTGCACGCCACGCACGTCGACCTGCGGCGCTGGCTCGGGCACGCGTTCGTCGGCGCCGGCGCGACCTTTCTCGCCACGAACGCGCCGTCCTCCGCCACCACCTGGAACGCCGACCTCGGCTACGCGTGGGGCCGCGGCGACTGGCGGCCGTTCGTGGCGGTGCGCTACTTCACTTTCGATCTGCGGCAGTTCCGCGACACGATCGAAGGCGACTCCGCCACGATCTCGATTGGCATCTCGCGGCGGCTGCGCTGACTACAGATACTTGACCGTGAAGTCGATCAGCTTCTGTTTGAGCTTGCCGCCGTACGGCGGATAGAGCAGCTCGATGGCGCTGAAGCGGAGCCGCTGGTCGAGCACGCCGCGCGCGTTCGAGAAGGCTTCGAATCCGTAGAAGCCGTGCGACTTGCCGACGCCGCTGTGGCCGACGCCGCCGAACGGCAGGTTGAGCTGATAAAAGTGCACGAGGGTGTGGTTGATGGCCGTGCCGCCGGCGCTGGTGCGGCCGAGGATCTGTTTGACGACGCGGCGCGCGCGGCTGAAGACGTAGAGCACGAGCGGCTTCTCGCGCGCGGCGATCACGTCGAACGCGTCGTCGAGCGTGCGATAGGTCAACACCGGCAGGATCGGTCCGAAGATCTCTTCCTGCATCACCGCGGCGTCGGGCGGAACGTGGGTCAACACGGTCGGCGCGATCTCGCGCTCGCGGAAGACGCCGCCGCGCACGATCTGCGCGCCTTGAGCGACGGCAGCGTCGAAGAGGCGCTTCACGCGCGCGGCATGACGCTCGTTGACGATCACTCCGCGCGACGCATCGCCCAGCGCATCGATCGACGCGGTGAGCTTCTGCAGGAACTCGTCGCGCACGCGCTCGTGCACGAGCACGTAGTCGGGCGCGATGCAGATCTGGCCGCAGTTGAAGTATTTGCCCCAGGCGATTTTCTTCGCCGCCTCGGCCAGGTCCGCGGTCTCATCGACGATCACCGGCGACTTGCCGCCGAGCTCCAGCGTCACCGAGGTCAGATGCTCGCTGGCCGCTTTCATCACCACCCGTCCGACAGCCGGACTGCCGGTGAAGAAGATGTGGTCGAAGCGCAGCCGCAGCAACTCCTCGGCGACCGACGCATCGCCTTCGACGACCGCCACCTCTTCTTCATCGAACAGCCCGCCGAGAATCCGTTTCATGCACGCGGCGGAGCGCGGCGTCATCTCGGACGGTTTGAGGATCGCGCAGTTGCCGGCGGCGATGGCGGAGACGAGCGGTCCGAGGGTGAGGTTGAACGGAAAGTTCCACGGCGCGACGATCAGCACCACGCCTTTCGGCTCGTAGATGATCGACGAGCGCGAGCCGAGGAGCGCCAGGCGCGGCGCGACCCGCTTCGGCTTCATCCAGGAGCGGAGATGGCGGATGGCGTGGCGGCACTCGCTCACCACCGGATAGATCTCGGAGAGATCGACCTCCGCGGCCGGCTTGCGGTAGTCGTCCCACATGGCCGCGCGGATCTCGTCGCGATGCGCGAGCAATGTGCGCTCGAGGTTGCGGAGCTTCTCGATGCGTTGCGCCGCCGTCGTGGAGGCGACGGCGGCGCGGCGGTCCCGTTGTGCGGCGAAGATGCGTTCGATCTCGCCGGGACGCGCCGATGGAAACGCGGCGATCGTCACGGAAAGACGACTTCGGAGACCTGCTCGAACGGGATGTAAACGAACTTGCCAGTCACGTGATCGCGGCCGATGAAGTCGACGCGGTAGCCGTCGCAGCTATCGACGAAGCCGAGGGCGTCGCTCTGGCCGGACTTGAGCTCGACCGTCACTTTGGTGATCTGCGCGCAGCAGCCGCTCGATCCTTTCGCGGCCGGGCCGGTGATGCGGCGCATGGCCAGCTTGTTGATGCGCGTCTTCTCGCCGGCGCTCGTGCAGAAGTCGTCGTACTCGGCGCTGCGGTAGCCGCTGAACGGAACCGGATAGCCGAACTCGATGGACTCGTAGTCGATCTGCTCGGTGGTGCCGTTGGTCAGGCGCAGCGTGGCCGTCGGTGTCGGCGCGAGATGGAAGACCAGGTTCTGGTCGCCGGCCGTGGTGATCTTGAGAGTCTGGCTGGTGTAGCCGCTGCGCAGCGCCTCGACGTTGATCACGCCGTAGCCGGTGATGCCGTCGATGCGGAACTTTCCTTGCGCGTCGGTGATGCCGAGGCCGTCGTTCGCGTGCACTTCGACGAAGGCCACCGGAGCGCCGGTGACGCTGTCGAGGACGGTGCCGGTCAGGGTCGGAACGTAGAACTTCGGCGCGCCTCCGACGGCGACCGAGCGGCGTTTCGCGGCGAGGCCGGGAAGCGCAAGCGCGAGGGCGAGAGCGAGCACGACAAAATGCAGGCGGCGGGGCTGTTCCAGGGTCATGGGTCTCCTCTGATTGAAGTCTCCGGATGGTAACACCCGTCACCATGTTGTACGGACGCGGTGTTGTGACTGTTGGCCTATACTCCGCCGCCGGAGG